>NZ_JBVILX010000005.1:21775-177192 GCF_055580145.1 Kitasatospora sp. NPDC032121
AACACCACAGCAAGAGAGGGGGGGGGGGGGCCGGACCGAACACCCCCCCCCCCCCCCCCCCCCCCCCCCCCCCCCCGAGGCGGCGGTCGGCCTGCCGTCGTGGATTTCGCAAGGCAGGGGAAGGACGGGGCGAGGAGCCGGTCGGCGATGCAGTCGGTACAGCGGCCCGACGCCGCCGAGCGCCCGCAGGAGGATTCCCAGGCCGGCTTCCGGTCGCGCCCGGACGCCCCACTGCGCGCAGCGCGAGCACATCCGGCCCGACAACTCGCTGTTACCGTCGAGGAGTTCGCAGAGGCCGGCGCTGGGGGATCAAGCTTGCCCACCTCTTTCGAGGAAGTGTTCCAGTTTGACGAGCAGTTCAGCGAAGGCCTGACGTTCGTCGCCGTCGAGTCCCGTCATCAGCTGTTGTTCCATCAGGCGGTGGTGGGTGAGGACCTGGTCGACGAGGCGCAGTCCGGGTTCGGTGAGCCTGAGGTGGATGATGCGGCGGTCGTGTTCGTCGCGTTCGCGGGCGATCAGGCCCTTGCGTTCGAGTTGGTCCGCGCGGCCGGTCATGCCGGAGCAGGTGACCTTCTCGCCGGCGGCCAGTTGTCCGGTGGTCAGGCGGTGGGAAGGTCCGGCCTGGCGTAGGACGGCGAGCACATGGAAGGTGGCGAGGGTGAGTCCGTGCTGCTTGAGCACGGGGGTCAGCTGTTCCTTCCAGAGCGCGATGACGCGGTACAGGCGGTCGAGCGGCCGTAGCGGTGAGGCCGGCGGAAGCGCGGGCGCGGGCTCGTCCTGGATCATGACCGTTCTTTCACTTCGCTGATTCGTCGGCGGGCACCGTGACCGCGCCCAGGCGGACTCGCGGTCCTGAGGCAGGCCCGGTGCCGACCTGAGGCAGGCCGGCACCGGACGGGCGTCGGTGCCGGTCAGGCGGCTGCCGGGGCCGGCTGCGGCGCGTGGGCCGGGCTGCGGTGCAGGCCCTTGCGGTCGTAGAGGCGGGTGACGGCGAACCCCAGGGCGAGCGAGATCGCGAAGCCGATGCCGACCATGGTCCAGGCGCGGCCGAGTCCGGCTTCGGCCTGTGCGCCGAAGTAGAGGATGGAGCGGACTCCGTCGACCACCTGGCGGAAGGGCTCGAAGCCGGCCAGGAACCGGTAGAAGCCGGGGAGCGCCTGCAGCGGGATGGTGCCGCCCGCGGAGGGGATCGCCAGGCCGACCAGCACCAGCATGGACACCAGCGGGCCCGGGGTGCCGAAGGCGGCGAGCAGGGCCAGCGCCGTGATGCCCATCGCCGCCGTGGCGCAGGTCCCGAAGAGCCACAGCATCGGCAGGTGGGAGGCGTCGATGCCGACGATGCCGAAGGCCGCGACCATCGCGAGGGCGGAGGTCAGCGCGGAGAGGGCGACCATGACCACGGAGGCGACCGCGAAGTGACGGGTGCGGCTGATGTGCTGGGCGGGCGCGGTGCTGCGGAACGGGCCCTTCTCACTGGCGACGTAGCCGAGCGCCGCGTCCACCTGGGTGTGGATCACGTTCGCGCCGAGCATGCCGCCCAGGACGAGGACGAGGGTGTAGAAGAACGCACTCAGCCCGAGGCCGCTGTGCCGGCCGAGCGGGTGGCCCTCCTGGATCACGGCCTTGACGGGGTCGGTGATCATCAGCTGGGCCGCGGCGCCCGGGGCGGCCTGGCGCCCGGTCTGCTGCGCGGCCTGCTGCTTCGCGAGCTGTTCGGCGAGCTGGTGGCCGACCTGGGCGGAGGTGGCCTGGACGACCTTGCGGTTGATCTCGGTCGCCATCGAGGAGCCGAAGCTGCCGGCCGCGGGATTGGTCAGCACCGTGATGGTCGGGGGGTGCGGATCGTGCTGGGCCGGCCCGGCGAGGGCGGCGACCGTGGCGGAGAAGTCATCCGGGATGACGAGCGCCCCGAACACCTTGTCCTTGCCCAGCAGGTCGTCGGCGGTGGCCCGGTCGACCTCTTTCCAGGAGACCTTGCCCTTCAGGTCGTCGGCTCCGGTGATCTGCGCGGCGATCTGCGCGCCGAGGTCGATCCGCTGACCGGCCACCTGAACGCCGCGGTCAGCGTTGACCAGCGCGATCGGCATGTCCTTCGCCGAACCGGCCGGGTCGTTGTTGGCGCCCAGGTAGAGCAGCGACAGGACGAACGACAGGAGGCCGAGGATCACCGCGGACGACAGCCACAGACTCTTCCTGCGCAGCAGTCCGCGGGCGCTCACGCTCAGGACGCGGGGTGGCTCAGACATCAACAGTGCTCCGGTTGCGATATCGCGCCGTCGTGGCGCTCCGAGTGACGAAAGGACGTGGATTTCCAGCGTTTCAGCTGGCCGTCCACCTAACTGATAGCTCCACTATCTAGCCCGATAGTGTCACTATCACTAAGCGGAGTCCATTCGCCGGCCTGCGAGACTGATCACAGACACCGAGTCCGAGCGAGAGTGCGCATGAAGATCTCCGACCTGAGCCGACAGTCCGGGACCCCGGTCGCCACCATCAAGTACTACGTACGTGAAGGCCTGCTGCCCCCGGGTCGGCCCCTCGGCGCCACCCTCACGCTCTACGGCGACGAGCACGTCCAGCGCCTGCGGCTCATCCGCGCCCTCACCGCCCGCGGCGGCCTGTCCATCGCCGCCACCCGCGACGTCCTCGCCGCACTCGACCAGCCCCTCGACCCGCTCGCCACCCTCGGAGTCGTCCACTACGCCCTACCCACCCCCGTCGACGCCGCCGAGACGGACGCCGTCGACGAGCAAGCACACCGGATCGACGAGCTGCTCGACGCCATGGACTGGGACGTCTCCCAGGACTCACCGCACCGCAGAGCCCTCGCCGCCAGCCTGATGGACCTCGACCGCCTCGGCGTCAACTACCGCACCGAAGACCTCCTGCCCTACGCCGAGGTCGCCGCCACCGCCGCCCGGCTCGACCTCGACCAGCTTGAGGACATCAAGGACCGTCTCCAGCTCGCCGAACACGCCGCCATCGTCGTCCTGCTCCTCGAACCGGTCCTCGCCGTCCTACGGCGCCTCGCCCAGGAACACGAATCCCACCGCCGCACCGCCTGGGCCCGCCCGGCCGAAGCCGCCGAACCCCACCCCGCCCGACCCCGACTCCCCCGCGATCCCGCGTGAGGGGCTCCACCAGCTTCGGCAGCGGCAACGGCAACGGCCCGGCCCGGTGCCCGGCCTGCCCGGCTCCTGCCTGGACGACCTGAACGGCAGCGCCGCCGATCTCACCCCCGTCGACCTCCCCCACTCGCGGCCGTCGAATGACGGTGCGTTCGACGTGCTGCAGGGTTTTAGTGGTCGAACCCCACGTGGCAGTGGTCGTGGTGGGTGTCGTCGGTGAAGAACTGGTTCCCGGCGCCCTGGAGCGCCACCGGACCGCCCACGTTGTACGAGCCGGCAGCGGCCGCGTCCCGCATGAAGGACGCGATCAACTGCCGGGACGTCCCCGGGTCGACCACGGCCAGCCCGTCGATCCGCCAGACGTCGAAGGCCCGGCCCAGCGGATGGTCGCTGGGCCGGGTCGTCCCGAAGACGTCCAACGGGTGGCCGGTCCGCACCACGCTCACCGAGAGCGTGTACGGGCCGGCCAAACGCAGCATCGCCTCCAGCACGCTGTCGTGGACGGTGCCGCTGCGCAGGTCGGCGGCGGCCTCCGGCGGCAGCTCGATCCGGGGCTCGGCCAGCACCCGGGCCACCGCTGGCGGCGGCGCGGCGGCGGGCGGCCCGGCGTCCCCCGGACGCAGGTCGGTGACGGTCCAGCGCGGCTCGGCCCGGCCGAGCCGGACGTCCACCGTGGTGCCGCCCTCGACCACCGAACCGTCCGGGCCGCGCCGCCACTGACGACAGACCACCAGCACGCTCGCCGAGTCGTCGAGGATCCCGCCGTACTGGGCGACGATCACCTCCAGGCTGGCCTCGGTCGCCGCCGGGGCCAGCGGGCCCGCCCGGTCGGCCAGCGCGGGCGGCAGGCCGAGCGCCGCCACCCGGGCGCGGGCCGCCTCCACGCCCTGCCCGCCGGGCGGCCAGGCGCCGAGCGCGGCGACCAGTTCGACGGCGCGGCGCTTGACGTCGGGCTGGATCTCGCCGGGGCCGGGCTGCCAGAGGGGCGGCTGGGGCAGCGGGGTGGGTGTGGGTGCCGGTGTCGGCGTCTCGGTGGGCCGTTCGGTGGGAGTCCCGGCCGGGCTCGTGGCCGGACTCGTGGTCGGGCTCGTGGTCGGGCTCGTGGCCGTCGGCTGCGGCCTGGTGCCTCCCGAACACCCCGCGGTGCCCAGCACCAGCGCCGCCGCGCCCGCCCGCAGGATCCCGCGTCGCCCCGGGCCCCGGCCGCCGTCTCCACCCGTCATGCCGTCAGTATGCGGCTCCGGGCGGCCCGGCGCTGCGAGCGGGCTATTGCCGTTCCGGGCGCAGCAGGCCGTAGCCCTCCTCGGTCCGCACGATCCAGGAGGGCTCGCCGAGCTTCACCCTCAGCACCGCCGTCAGGTACCTCAGCTCGTGGGTGTGGAACGGCGTGCCGTAGACCTTCCACATGATCGCCTCCGGCTCGTGCACGCCCTCGCCCAACTCGATCAGGCCGCACAGCAGTTTGACGTCGGAGCGGTTCAGCCGCGCCTCGCGGCCGTCCACGGTGACGAGGCGGGTGTCCAGGTCGACGACGAGGCGCCCGTCGAAGGCGGTCAGCGAGCCCCGCGACTCCGGCACCACACCGAAACGCTCGCGGACCCACTCCGCCACGACCCGGTCGTCCGCCGGCCGGGCGGCCCGCGCCGCGTTCTCCTCCACCACGCCGGGCAGCCTAACCGGCCGCGCCGACGCCGACCAGACCGCGTTCCGACCGGGCGGGAGGAGCACCCCGATCACCCCTCCCCCAGCGGTGCCGGCGGCGCCAGCAGCGCCTCCGCCGAGGCCGTCCGGGCATAGAGCACCCACCTCCCCGCCCGGTGGGCGCTGACCAGCCGGGCCTCCCGCAGGGCTGTCAGGTACTGCGAGACGGCCGAGGGCGAGAGCCCGGTGCGCCGGGCGAGTTCGGTGGTCGACGCCGGGGCGCCGAGCTCCGAGAGCAGCAGGGCCCGGGAGCGGCCGAGCACCGCGGCGAGCGCCCCGGCGACCGGGACCGGCGCCGTCTCCCACAGTCCGCCGATCCCCCGCGCCGGATAGGCGAGTTGAGGAGGGTCCTCCGCGGCGAGGCGGGTGTACGGGCGCGGGCCGGTGAAGGCCGACGGGATCAGCAGCAGGCCCGATCCGGGCCTGCGCCCGGGCAGCGGCCGGGACCGGTGGCGCAGCCGGAGGGTGTCCTCCGTCCAGCGCAGCTCCGCGTGCAGGTCGTTCAGCACCCGCGCGGTGCCGTGCTCGGCGGCCTGCCGGGCCCGGTGCAGCACATCGGCGTCCAGGACGGCCCGGATCCTCGCCCAGTACGGCGCCAGCGCCAGCTCCCAGTACGTCTCGACCGCGCCGGTCAGCCGCGCCAGTCCGGCCTCCGGGTCGGCGTGCAGCGCCCGCAGCCGGGGGCCGAGCCCGCCGTCGCCGGCCCCGAGCCGGTCGAGGTCGCGGCGGACCTGCTCGGCCGGGGTGGCCCGGATCGCGGCCAGTTCGTCTGCCAGCGTGGGGGCGGGCCCGGCGGGGGCCGGGTTGAGGAAGTCCGGCACGTACCCGGCGGGCCGGACGAGCTCGGCGAGCAGGGCGTACGCCGGGCCGAGCGCCGCCAGCCGGGGTCGCACCTGCTCCGTCCAGGGCCGGTGGACGGGGTGGGCGAGCCCCGAGCGCAGCAGCCGCAGGCTCGGCCCGACCTCCCACATCGGCGAGACCGCGAAGCGCATCCGCGCCAGGTCGCCCACCGTGAACAGCAGCTCGGCCGCCACCGCCCCACCCCCGTGGATTTACACATGTTCGAATCGTTGGCGGTCAGGCTAGTGCAGTGGAGATCATCATGGGCATGACTTCGAACGCCGTCGTGCACACCCCCGCCACCGCCACCGCCGGTACTGCCCCTGTCACCGCCGCCGCCTCCGGCACCTGGAAGCTCGGCGACCGCACCGTCCACCGGATCGGCTTCGGCGCGATGCGCCTGCCGCAGACCGGCCCGGCGCTCGTCCCGCACGCCGTCCCGCGCGACCGCGAGCAGGCACTGCGGGTGCTGCGCCGCGCCGTCGAGCTGGGCGTCGACCACATCGACACCGCCGCCTTCTACTTCTCCCCGCTGCGCTCCGCCAACGAGCTGATCAACCGGGCGCTCGCGCCGTACTCCGACGACCTGGTGATCGCCACCAAGGTCGGCCCCGGCCGCGGCCTCGACGGCGAGTGGGTCGAGCACGCCCGCACCCCCGAGCGGCTGCGCGCCCAGGTCGAGCAGAACCTGCGCCAGCTCGGCCGCGACCACCTCGACCTGGTGAACCTGCGGATCCTCGGCACCGACTCGGTCGCCGAACGCTTCGGCGCGCTGGCCGAGTTGCGCCAGGCCGGGCTGATCCGGCAACTCGGCCTCTCCAACGTCCACCCGCACCAGCTCGCCGAGGCACAGACCATCGCGCCGGTGGTCTGCGTGCAGAACCCGTACGGCATCGGCGCCACTCCGGAGCAGGACGAACTGCTGCGGATCTGCGGGGAGCAGGGCATCGCCTTCGTCCCCTTCTACGCGATCGCCGGAGCCGGACGGCAGGACGGCGCCGGCGGGAGCGAGCCCGCCCAGGTCCTGGCGGTGGCCGAGGCCCGCGGGGTGAGCACCGCACAGGTACGGCTGGCCTGGACGCTGCACCGCGGCCCGCACGTGCTGGCCATCCCGGGCACCGGGGACGTGGCGCACCTGGAGGACAACATCGCCGCCGGGGCGCTGCGGCTGTCGGCGCAGGAGCTGGCGCTGCTGGACGAGGCCCACGCGGGCTGAGGGCTTACGGGCTCGGGCTGACGGGCTGACAGGCTGACAGGCTCACGGGCTCACGGGCTCACGGGCTCACGGGCTGGGGCGGAACCGGGCGCCGCCCGCCGCGCGTCGCCCCGGGGAAAGTCGATCTTCGTCCACCACGAGGAGTCCCCCAACATGACCGACCTTGCCACCCGCTACCTCTACCTGGCCCGCCACGGTGAGGCCGCCTCCGAAGGCGACGGCAGCGGCCTCACCGCCGCCGGGCGACGGCAGGCCGCCCTGCTGGGCCGACGGCTGGCCGGCCGCCCGATCTCGGTGCTGCACCACGGCCCGCTGCCCCGGGCGGCGGAGACCGCGCGGCTGGTCGCGGAACAGCTGACCGCCGTGCGGCCGCGGCAGTGCGAGGAGGCCGGCGACTTCGTGCCGTACGTTCCCGAGCGGGAGGAACTCCCCGAGGACAGCGCCGAGTTCGTGCTGGACCGTCTCTCGGCCACCACGGCGGAGGAACGGAAGGAGGGTGCCCTGCTGGCCCGGCGGGCCGTCGAGCGGTTCACCGGGCCGGTGCCGGGCGGCGAGGCGAGCCACCAACTGGTCGTCACCCACGCCTTCCTGGTCGGCTGGCTGGTCCGGCACGCCCTGGACGCCCCGGCCTGGCGCTGGCTCGGCGTCAACGCCGCCAACGCGGCACTGACCGTCCTGCGCTACACGCCCGGTCGACCGCCCGCCGTGCTGCTCCTCAACGACCAGGGCCACCTCCCGGAGGAGCTGCACTGGACCGGCTACCCGCCCCAACTCCGGCGCTGACAAAGGGTGGAGGGCCGATCGGCGGCACCCGCCGGGCCCGTCGAACAGGAACATGCTGGGCGGCGATGACACGGCTGAGGCCCGGCCCCGCACAGGCGGGGCCGGGCAAGCACCTGACGGGCAGCGAACGGAGGCCATCCCCGGCGTTCTCCGACCGCGGGCTCCCCCCGTCGGTCCGACCATCGTGCCGACGACCCCCGGCCGGTGTCGCCCTCCTTCGGCGTCACCCGAATCACGGACAATCGGGGCCTCCTCTGCGCACCACCCGAAATCCCCTTGCCACGGCATGGGCATCGCCGAAGCGCCAGCCGTCGAACCCGTCGAGTCAGCGCTGGCCCAACACCCCGCAGGAGGGCGCGCGTTGGTGGCCCGCAGGGGCGAGGAGCACGCCCTCGGGTGGATCGTCTCCGCGAACAGCGCCGAGGGCGCCCGGACCCGTGGTCGGCGGGACGCGCTCATGGGCGGCGAGTCCTGTCGGGTGGACCGGCAGGACGGGCGCGTCCACCAGGCTCCCACCACCACGTTCTACCTCCGGCAGGTCAAGGGGATCCGGCCGCCCGACCCCTTGGCGGCGCAGGACGGGGCCGTCGCCGCGATGGCCCATCTGCGCCGGGAAGCGCCCCGGCCGAGCCCCCCCGCCCCCCCCCGGAGGCGTTCTCACCTCCGTTGACCCGCGACTCAGCGCCCTGACCCGGTTCTTCCGGTCGAAACGCTTTCGGCTCGTCGGGTGCGGCCGAGCCGTCCCGGTCGATCTCCGGGCGGGGAGGAGACCCTTCGAGTGAAGAACCGGGGCAAGGCCGCCTGATTGGCGGTTCGCTGGCTGCCGGGGAGTTTTCCAGACCATACGTTCAACTCCGGCGCTCACGGCGGCGGCACTCGTGCGCAGAGTTCGTCCGCACCTGCCACAGACCACGAAGCCAGGAGGAACAGTCATGCGCCTGACCCGCTGCGCTCTCGCTACCGCATCGGTGGCGGCTTCCGTCTCGGCCTTCGGCCTGCCCCTCTTCCTCATGAACCGGACGTCCCACGGTTCCGATGCCACGCGGGTCCGCATGGTGGGAACCTCCGGCACGTCGCTGAGCAGGGCCGAATCGTCCTGGCCACTCTCCACGAATCCGGGCCCACAGGAATCAGTGCGCCCCTGTCAGAGCTACGGCGGCCCCTACTGCGTTTGGGTGGGAAAATACTGGGGCGGCTGTGACCGGGAGTGGGGACTGAGCTTCGGAATCAAGAACCCCAACGTGATCTGCCCCCACGACCCCCGCCCGAGTTCCTCGGCCACGTCGGAGCCCTCCGCAAACAGCAATCCCTCCTGACCGGTTCCGCCGGGAGGGCGGCCGTTCGGTGTCGCTACGGCCGGGTCGGCGGCACATCGGGCTCCTGATCCGATGTGCCGTCAGGGGCCGAAGGTGCTGCCGGTCCCTGTTCCGGCCGAGTGGCACGCTGTCGGCGGCGGCGGTTGAGCCAGGCCGCAGTCAGCGCTCCCAGAACCACCAGCAAGCCGCCGGCCGCGATCCCGATGCGCTTCGCGCCCAGGCGGCCAACGCGCCCACCGCCGGCCGCGCCATCGGGCGGAGGAGCCAGGCTGGTGCCGCCGGGGGCGGGAGCATCCGGCGCGGGCTGGCCGTTGGTCCCCTGGTCCCCTCCCTGGGGCGACGGGGCGCCGGACGGGCCACCCCCCTCGGCAGCCACACCATCGTGCGGACGGGCGTGGTCATCGCGGTCACCGTCGTCGTGGTGACCGTGGTCGTCGTCGTAGAAGTCGTCGACGCAGCGGGCGGCTGCGAAGGGGAAGACCTGCTCGTGGCGGTCGAAGGTCTTCACCACGAAGACGGGGTGTTCCCTGAAGAAGCCACGGATCTGAAACTCATACTGGCCGCTGGTCTGGGCGGGATAATTCACGTTCAAATACGTTGAAACGGAAAAATTGTCCCACGGTGCCTCCGGCGACGAGGGCGAAGACGACGAACTCCCCTGGAGAACGAGAGCCTCCGGCCCACGCCGGCTATTGGTCAGAATCGCCCTGAGGGTTGGGTCGATGAGCACGACCCGGCGGGCGCTGAAGCAGTGGCGCCAGGGACTGTAGTGATGACGGTGCCCCTCCCCATTCCCTTCTCCTGCCCCTTCCCCGTCCTCTTCCCAGGGCCATGAGGAGTCGGACGCGTGCAGTGTGGACGCCTGCGCGGCGACGCCTGCAGACGCAGGAGCAAGAGCGATGGCCACACCGGCCAGGGACGCTGCAACCCAGGGTCGAAGAATCATCAGATGACCTCCAGCGGTGACGGACGCGGGCAACCGCCGGCCGGGCAATACAGTCGAGTGTCAGAAGAAGTTAAGAGGGCTCGGCTCGTCACACCGTGAACATTCTCGGGAAGCCGCACCCTTGTCACTCAGCCGCAGCAGTTTCATGCCCCGACCGGCCGGGACTTCGAGGCCCTGACCGGCGGCACCAGTCACCGACGATCCACTGGCGGTACGGCGAGGAGAGCCGTGAGGGTGAAGACCAGGCCGGAGTGCAGCGGGCTGTAGCCGAAGCCGGTCTGCACGGTGAGGCTGATGACGAAGACGAAGCCGGCGAAGAAGGCCATGAAGGCGGCGTTGACGGCCGGCCCGGTGCGGAAGACCCGACCGCGGAGCAGTTCCGGGTCGAGCAGCGGCTGTCCGCCTCGGGCGGCGAGCCGGCCCTCCCAGCGCAGGGCGGCGAGGAAGGCGGGGACGGCGGCGGCGAGCATCGCCCAGGCCCAGAGCGGCCGGCCGGCCTCCCGGCCGAGGACGAGCGGGACGAGGGCCAGGGCGAGCGAGCCGGAGACCGCGAGCACGCCGATGCCGTCGAGGGCGGGGCGGCGGCCGGTGGTGGTGCGCGGCAGGGTTCGCGCACTGATTCCCTCCGCCGGGATCGTGGCCGCGATGAGCCACCTGCGGAAGCAGGTCCCGCGGCTGAGACTGCGGGGTGCAAGCGCAGGCGCACCGCGAGAGCACGATGTCGAGGATGCGCAGCATCCGGGCCCCGCCCCGGCCCGCCGACACGACGCCGACCGCCAACACGACGCCGACCGCCTCGACCAGGTGCTGCAGCAGCGGGGTCCGTCGCTGGTACCGCACCGTCAGTCCAGGTACCCGGTCGGCGAAGGTCACTTCGGACAGGCCAGGTGTTCGCAGTACAGACGTCGTACAGTCAGGTCGACCTGAACCGGCCGACCGCCGACCGTGGCGTCGGCCAGCAGCCGCACGTAGCGGCGCTGGCCCCACTCGCTCAACGCTCCACAGCCCGTACACGCCGCCGGACCACCGGACCGGGTGCGGGCGCGGATCGCTACGACAGTACCGAAGACCTCGACCGGGACAACCAGCACATCGGCCAGGCGCGGTAACAGCGCTGTCAGTTCAACATGACACGGTCAGAGGTTGCCCACTGGCGAACCAGCAGACCGCCGCTCCGGGATGATCTCTGCCTACGAAAACCTTGCCAGAGCCACTTTCACCTGTACGCCGACAGCAGGTGCTGATGCACGTGGGCGGCGGCCTCGAAGCCGTGTCGCGCCCGCTTCCGGCGGGCCGGGATCGCTCCCGTGCTCCGGACGGTGCCGTCACCACTCGCCGCGGTGGCCGATCACCCGGAAGCTGCCCACGACGCCCTCGCAATCGAAGGCGCCACCGAAATGGGACTCGTCCTCGTCGAAGTGGCGGGCCGCCACGCCGTTGGTGGAGCTGTGGGGGCCCACGATGGCGACCGGACCACCGTGGTCGCAGTTGAAGCCGCGGAAGACCTCGATGGTCTTCCAGCTGTCGTTGAAAACGTTGAAACTGGTGGCACCCAGGCCGCTGGCCGTGGTGATGCAGCCCTCGGTGTGGGCGGAGAACGTTCGTTCGTTGAAGAAGATCCTTCCCTCCTCGTGGCGGTGGCCGCGTCCGCCACCCTCGTGGCCGCGTCCGCCACCCTCATGGCCGCGTCCGCCGCCCTCGTGGCCGCCACCCTCGTGGCCGTGTCCGCCACCTTCGTGGCCGCGTCCGCCGCCCTCGTGGCCGCCACCCTCGTGGCCGTGTCCGCCACCTTCGTGGCCGCGTTCGCCGCCCTCGTGGCCGCCGCCCTCGTGGCCGCCGCCCTCGTGGCCGCGTTCGCCACCTTCGTGGCCGCGTCCGCCGTTTTCGCCGCCCTCGTGTCCGCGGTTGTCGTTCTTCTCTCCGCCTGCGTTGCCGCCACCAGAGGCGACCGCCTTCTCTCCGCCTGCGCTACCGCCGCCAGGGGCAACCGCCTTCTCTCCACCTGCGTTACCGCCGCCAGGGGCGGCCGCGGCCGGGGCGGCTTGTTGGACAGGCGGGGCCGCAGGCTGGGCCGCCGGCTGGACGGGCGGGGGCGCTGGGTTGGATGCGGGGGACGAGGCGTAGGTGATGCCGGTGGCTGCAAGGACCGTCGTGCCTATTCCGGCAGCGGTCAAAGTCAGTGTGCGCGTGAACATGTCACTTCTCTCTGTCGCGCGGACGCCGACCAGGCGCCCGATCTGCGATGAACGTAATGAGAGCTCTCATGGCTGGCATTTCGGACGTGTCCAAGGTGTGACGCCATGGGGCCAGCCAGGTGGAATTGCGGCACGTTTCGCATACCGATCAAAGATCTGTGGCCTGGTGGACCACGGCCCCTTGGAAAGCGGCGCGCGGTTCTGAGTGGCGGTCAGCGCACCGTGATCCGTCCCGGACAAGCGCTCGACAGCCCAGCGCTTCGCCAGATCGGGACCAGGACAGCGATCGGGGTGAGGGCGATCCGCCCGGGTGGCCTACCGCCCCGGCGCAGCCCCGTTGCCTTCTTCGTGGCCCTGAAACGGGGCTCCTGGTCTCGGGGCCCCGTGCCCGTCTGACCCACGCAACCTTGACGAAGGGCATAGAGGAACCTCCCGGCAGGCCAGGGCGTACCTGCCGGCCGTACGGGACGGGGCCGGGCCAGGCCGCCCGAGGAGTTGGCCGGTCTCACCGAGGAGGAGCAGGAGGAGGTCGTCTGCCCGCCACTGTCGATCGAGACCGTCCGCCCGCGCCGCGGCTGAGCGGCTACCCCTCCCGCTCGAAGAGCAGCGCCGTCCAGTGGACCCCGTCCCGGCCGTGCAGGTCGGGGCGAGCAGCGCGGTGGAGGAGGCGCAGGCCGTGGTCGGCGGCGAGGGCGACGGTGGGCTCGGGCGGGAGGTCGAACATCCGGCGGCCGGGCGGGACGGGGCCGTGGCGCAGGGTGAGGGCGAGACGGCCGGCGGGGGCGAGGAGGCGGCTGAGGGCGGCCATCGCGGGCGGACGCTCGGCGGGGGCGAGGTGCATCCAGACGGCGGTGAGCAGGACGAGGTCGTAGCGCCGGCCCTCGGCGACGAGCAGCGGCAGTTCGGGCAGCGCGTCGGCGACCCAGCGGACACCCGAGCCGGCGTGCAACCGCTCGCCGACGGCACGGAGTTCGGGGGTGGGCTCGGCAGCGACCACCCGGTGGCCCAGGGCGGCGAGGGCGGCGGCGTCCCGGCCGGTGCCGGCGCCGATGTCGAGGACGGAGCGGGGTGGCGCCGGGTACAGGTGGTGCAGGTCGCGGTGCACCTCGGCGAAGGTCACGTCCTCGTACTGGACGGCGAGTTGCTCCGCCGCCTCGCCGTATCCTCGCGTCCCGGCCGGCTGGTCCACCCGCTCCGGCCCGTTCACTGCGCCTCCCGGACGGCCACCGCGTCGCCGGCGGCGGCCGCTCCGGCGAAGAAGTCCCGCAGCTCGCGCAGGTCGTGGACGACGAGCGCCGCCCAGGCCTCGGACCAGGGCGTCGGGTAGCCGAGGTGGGCGACCGTACGGGCGAGCACGCTGTCCTGCTGGCGGACGAGTTCGCCGAGCGCCGAGCCGCGCAGGAAGGCGGCGGCCGTCGCGACCTGTTCGGGGCGCAGCACCGGCATGGCGCCGCCCCGCGGTGCCCCGCCGGGCAGTGCCCCGTTCGGCCGGTGACATCGGCCGCCGTAGACGGGCAGCCGGGCGGCCGGGTCGGGGTGCAGACCGTTCTCGGTGAGCGCGAGTTCCATCAGGACGGCGGTGCGCCGCACGCCGAGGGCGAGGCCCGCGGCGGCCAGCCGGTCGTAGCGGACGTCGCGGTCGCGGGGCACGAGTTCGCCGAGTTCCTCCGGCGAGCAGGCGTCCACGGCCTGACCCGGCAAGCGACACCAGAAGTGATCCACACTCACCCGCTCAGCGTAGCGGGGTCGGCAACCCCCGCTCGGAGTTCAGGCCTCGCCGGGGTGCCAGCGGGGCCATTCCCAGGGGTGGTCGACCCAGTGGACCCGCTGGGGGTCGCGTGGGTCGAGGTCGGGGAAGAGCTGGTGGACGCGCGGCTCGAACTCTTCCCGTTCGAGCGGTTCCCAGCCGTGGCCCTCGAAGCGGACGAGGCGGTAGCGGTTGTCGGCCCGGAGCTCGGCCACCTCGACCAGCGGTTTGGACGTGCTGTTGGTCTCCATGCCCCCAGCATGTGGCGCGCTGACAATCAACGCCCGTCCAAACCCCTCTTCCGGGTCATATCCCGGCGTCGGTGCGCTCGTTGAGCACGGAAACGTTCGAGGGGGGCCGCTGGAAGGACGAGCACATGACTGGGCAGCCCACCGGAGGGCAGTGGCAGTGGCCGCAGAACGCTTGGCAGCCGCCACCGGTCCCGACGAATCCGCTACCGCCGTGGTCCACTCCCGAGCCGCCGAGGCGTCTGTCGCGCAAGGCCTGGACGGCCGCGATGGTCGGGACGGGAGCCGTGCTGGCCTCCGTCCTGGTGATGTGCGGGCCGGGGCCGGGCGACGAGACCGGCGCGGCTGCGCTGCCGGAGGCCTCGCCCTCCGCCGCGGACCCGACGGCGCAGTTGCTGCCGGCCTCCCCCTCCCCGGCCACGCCGGCGCCGTCCCCGCTGCCGCCGCCGCCCACCCCGGGGACGGCGGTGCCGGTGGACGGGCCGAGCGTGGCCGCGCCCGCGGCCGGTGCGGGGGCCGGTGTGGGGGCCGCCGCGACGCCCGACGCCCAGCACGCCTCGGCGAGCGCGCATCCCCGGCCGGGGCACAGTCCGCACGCGTCGGCTCCGGCCCGTGGCCCGTCGGGCACTGCCGCCCCGGCGAGTGCCGGGGCGGGTTCGGGCGGCGGCCGGGGCACCATCTGCGATCAGGCCGAGCGGGCGGGCCACTGGCCGGTCGGGTCGGACTCGGCCCGGCTCTGCCGCAACATCTACGGCTGAGTCCACGGCTGGGCCGACGGCGGCCCCGGGGCCACGGACGCGGCCTGACCGGTCGGGCCGGCCGGAGCGGCCTGACCGGTCGGAGCGATCGGACCGGTCGGAGCGATCGGAGCGGTCAGACCGGCCGGGCCGGTCGGAGCGACCGGGGTCCCAGCCGCCCCGAGCAGCCCCCTGTCCAGCCGGGGTGCCAGCACCCGCGCCAGGGTGTCGGTGATGTGCCCGGTGTCCCGGTACAGCACCACGCCCTCCAGCACGGCCGGGCAGGAGGGCCCGGTGCCGGGGCAGAGCAGCGGGCCGAGGTCGAGGGTCCGCACCCCGTACCGGTCCGCGAGGCCGCCGTCCAGCACCGGGTCGGGCTCGAAGGCGGTGTCGCGCGGGAAGAAGCAGGCGTCCGAGCGCCCGTCGGAGGCGGCCAGGCAGGTGGGGACGTCCTTGCCGGGCATCGGGGTGTCGCCGAGGTAGGCGAGCGGGGCGCCGAGCGCGGTGAGCCGGTCCAGGGTGCGGGTCCAGCCCTCGGTGCGCTCGGCCTGGGTGCCGTAGCGGTTGAGGCCGGCCATCAGGACGAGGCGTGGCCTGGGTCCGGAGGCCAGTCGGGTGAGGGTGTTCTCGCGCCAGCGGTCGCACTCCTCGAAGGTGCGGCCGAGCACGTTGTTGCGCACGGTGAGGGTGGCCAGCGGGCAGCCGGGCTTGACCAGGACCTCCAGGGCCCAGTGCCGCTGCTCGGCCAGGGCGAGGCCGGCGGAGATCCACTGCCCGGCGTGGGAGTCGCCGAGCAGCACGATCCGGTCGGGGCTGTCCTCGGCGCCGAAGAGGCAGCGCGGGCTGCTGTCGGCGTTGAGCGGGATCTCGCAGCCCTTGCCGGGCGGGAAGTCCTCCCGGGCCCGGGCCAGTGGGGGTGTCAGGGCGAGCACCCTGGTGCCGGGGGCGAGCAGCAGCGGGCCGTCGGTGGCTCCGGCGGGGGCCGTCACGGGCCCGGAGGAGGGGTCGCCGAGCGCGCGCACGGTGCCGCCGCCGAGGGTGAGCGCGGCGATCAGCGGGATGACCAGGGCGCTGGCGCCGACCGCGAGCCCGCGCCGGGGTGCCGGGCTGCTGCCGTACCGCAGCGGCTGCTCGACCAGGCGAAGGGTGAGCCAGGCGGGCAGCGCGGCGGCGGCGGTGAGGGCGAGCAGGGTGGTCCAGGGCAGCGCGCCGTACCGGGCCTGGGCGATGGTCAGTACCGGCCAGCGCCACAGGTACCAGGCGTAGGAGAGGCGTCCGGCGGCCCGCAGCGGGCGGGTGGCGAGCAGCCGTCCGACGTCGGCCGTACGGAGGGTGCCGGGGGCGCCGTGCCCCGCGAGCAGGACGGCGGCGGTGCCGAGGACGGGCAGCAGCGCGGCGGTGCCGGGGAACGGGGTGTCGCGGTCGTACAGGACCACCGGCGCGAGCACGGCCGCGAGGCCCAGCCACCCGAACGTCCGCAGCGACCACCGCGTCGACCATCGCACCGGACGCCGCTCGGTGCGGGCGGCCAGCGCCGGGCCCGCCAGCGCCGCGCAGGCTCCGGCCGCGAACTCCCAGAGCCGGCTGCCGGTGGAGAAGTAGGCGAGCGGCGCGGAGCTGTCCGTCCAGCGCAGGCAGAGCGCCAGCGAGACGGCGCCGACGGCCACCGTGGCGAGGGTGGTCGCCACGGTGCGGCGGCGCCCGTGCAGGTGGCGGGCGAGGCCGAGCAGCAGGACGCCCCAGAGCAGGTAGAACTGGTTCTCCACGCCCAGCGACCAGAAGTGCTGCAGCGGGCTGGGGTCGCGTTCGGCGGCCAGGTAGTCGGTCTGCAGGCCGACGAAGCGCCAGTTGGCGAACTGGCCGGCGGAGGCGATCAGGTCGCGGGCGAGGTCGGTGCCGCGCAGCGGGTCGAGCAGGGCGCCGCCGGCGACGGCGGTGGCGACCAGCACGGTGGCGGCGGCGGGCAGGATGCGCCGGGCGCGGCGGGCGGCGAAGTCCCACAGGCCGAGCGGGCGGCCGACGAGCAGGCCGGTGATCAGGAAGCCGGAGATGACGAAGAAGACGTCGACGCCGACGAAGCCGCCGGTCAGGCCGGGGGCGGCGGAGTGGAAGGCGAGGACGGAGAGCACGGCGACGCCGCGCAGCCCTTCGATGTCGGGGCGGAAGGCGGTGCGCCGGCGGTGCGGTCCGCTCCCGGCGACGGGGGCGCGCCGCGGGACGGCGGGTGCCCGGTCGACCCGGTCGACCCGGACGGGGCCGGGCAACAGGTCGGCGGGTGGGGCAGAGGCGGCGGCGGACGCCTCCGAGGACGAGACGGTGGACGCGGCGGAGGACGACGAAGGCGGTACGGCCGTTGACACGGCGGTGCTCCTTGCAGGGCTGGCAGCGGTTGTCGGGCCGCCGGGCCGATGGGGCGGCCGGGCGGTGTCCGCGCCGGTGGGGCGACGCGCAAGGAAACGCAACGATCGAGCGGTACGGCGCTCCTGATGGTGAGTCAGAAGATCAGCGGGTCGGCCCAGCCGGAGGCCAGCAGCCCGCACAGCAGCAGCACGGCGGTGACGGCGACGGCCTCGGCCCGTCCGAACCGGAGGTCGGAGCGGCCCGGTGCGGGTGCGGCGACCTCCCCGACGGGCGCGCCCTTGCCGCCGGTCCCGTTCAGCAGCGGCCACAGCTCCCGGATCAGCGGGACCATGGTGTACGCGGTGAGCGCGAGCAGTCCGGCGAGCGCCCAGTACGGCCGCCAGCCGTACAGCAGCGCGGCCCGGACCAGTCCGGCGGCGCCGGCGAGGACGACGAGCCCGAGCCAGCCGACCCCGATCCGGGCGACGGCGCGGGCGAGCGAACTGCCGCCGGACACGGCACCGGTGGGGACCCAGTCGGCGGAGCGGCGGCGCAGCGCGTGCGCGATGGCGACCACGTGGCAGAGCCCGCCGAGGAGTTGGACCCGGGTGACTTCGAAGCGCCAGCGGGTGCGGGACATCGCGGGCAGCAGCACCAGGGCGACCCAGATCGGCGGCAGGAACGGCAGCACCTGCCAGGGCCGGATCTCCTCGGGCCGGAAGAACAGCATGATCAGGGCGGGCAGCGGCACGGCGAAGACGTTCACCGCGCTGGTGACGTAGCCGAGGATGCCGTTCCAGAAGCAGAGCCGGGCGGATCGGGAGAGCGGCCCCCGGCGGAAGTCCGGGTCGCGGACCAGGGCCAGGGAGCCGAGGCACCAGCGGTACTGCTGGCTGATGAAGGCGGGCAGGCCGGTGGGCGACATGCCCTTGGCGACCAGCGCGGGGACGTAGCGGGTGGCCCATCCGGCGCGGGCGAGGGCGAGGCCGGTGTAGAGGTCCTCGCTGTGGTCGATCTCGGCGAAGCCGCCGATCCGCTCGAGTGCGGCGCGGCGGTAGAGGGCGTTGGTGCCGCAGCAGACGGTGCCGTCCTGCGCGTCCCGGGAGGGCTGGATCCAGCGGTAGAAGATCTCCTGGGTGGCTCCCGCGGCGCGTTCGAGCCAGGACATGTCGGCGTCCGTGTCGAAGCACTGCGGGCTCTGCACGATGCCGACCCCGGGGTTGTCGAGGTAGGGCACCAGGTGGTGCAGGAAGTCGGGGCGGGGGCAGAAGTCGGCGTCCAGGACGGCGACGATCTCGCCGGCGCCCTCGGCGAGGCCGTGGTTGAGGTTGCCGGCCTTCTTGAACCGGCCCCGGTCGGGGCGGGCGCGGTACTGGAAGCCGTAGGACTCGGCGAGTTCGCGGACCTCGGGTCGGTCGGCGTCGTCGAGGACCAGGACGGTCAGTTCGCCGGGCCACCGGACGGCCGCGGTGTGCCGGTAGGCGTTGTCCAGGACGGCCAGTGGTTCACCGGCGGTCGGCAGCAGCAGGTCCACGCTCGGGGCGCGGGCGGGGTTCCAGGCCCGGAGCAGCAGGTCGTGCGAGTCGCGGGTGAAGCGCCGGGCGCGCTGGCCGTCGGCGAGCGAGAGCAGCCAGGTGGCCGCGTTGAGCAGGGTGAGCGCCAGGAACGGCCAGAGCAGCGGCTTGCTGAGGGCGAACAGGCCGAGCGTGGCGGTGGCTCCCGCGTAGGAGAGGGTGGCGCAGAGCAGCACCCAGCGGCGCTGCGGGCCGAAGTACCAGTAGAGCTCCTCGTCGTCGGGCGGGCCGGGCAGTCGGTTGTCGTCGGGGTCCGCGGGTGTCCGGCGCGGACCGGCGTCGGGTGCGGGCATGGCGGTGCCATGGAGTGCGGGCATGCGGAAATGGCCCCCCTGGGCAGCGGGCGGAACGTGGCCGTTCGCGCCCAGCCTCTCACATTGGCCTAGACCAATAATGAACGAGGTATGACATCCCCGCATCGCCCCAGCTCACCGACTTGACGGTACGTCACCTGCGGAAACCCACTCCGGCGGAACCGAACCCTCCCCCGAGGGGGAGCCGTTTCCGACCGCCGTCAACTCCCTTCGCGGCCACCGGTTCACCACCGCCGCAGCCGCCAACTTCCGTACACGGACATCCATCCACTCACGATCCAGTCTTCAACTCCTTGACGAGGTGGGCGAACCGGAGGTCCGGCCGCCGGGGGATGCCGAAGCGCTCGTCGCCGTACGGGAACGGGCTGAACTCGCCGGTGCGCCGGAAGCCGCGCCGCTCGTACCAGGCGATCAGGTCGGCGCGCTGCTCGATCACCGTCATCTCCATCGCGCCGACGCCCCACTCCTCGGCGGCCAGCCGCTCCGCCTCGGCCAGCACGGCCCGTCCGATGCCGCCGCCCTGGAGCCCGGGACGCACCGAGAACATGCCGAAGTAGGCCAGCCCGCCACGCCGTTCCAGCTGGCAGCAGGCCACCGGCTCGCCGTCCAGCTCGGTCAGCAGCACCAGACCGTCGGGGTGGCTCAGGGCCTCGGTGACGGCCTCCGGGTTGGTCCGCCGGCCGTCCAGCAGGTCGGCCTCGGTGGTCCAGCCGGCCCGGCTGGACTCGCCCCGGTAGGCGGACTCGACCAGCGCGACCAGCGCCGGGACGTCGGCGGGCGTGGCGGGCCGGAACGCGGGCTCCCCGGCGGGACGGGCGGCGTCGGCGGCGGTCTCGGGCATGGCGGGTCCTCTCCTCGCGTGCGGGGCCGCCCGTGGTGGCCGGCCCGCGGGCATCGTCGCACAGCGGCGGCCGCGCCCCAGGACCCCGGGGGCCTCCCGCCGTCGGCCCGGCCACCGCGCCCGACACCGCCTCCGACACCGCGCCTGACACCGCCTCCGACACCACCTCCGCGCGCGTTCCGGGCCGCCGGAAACGGGCAGGACCGGCAACGCCGGTTGCCGGTCATGGGGCCCGGACACATCTGACATGCGTTCACTATGTGAAAAAAGATGCCTGGTGGTGGTGCCAGGTACATGGCTACTCTGCGGTACGGCCGGTCAGACCCCGGCCGTACCGGGTCATTTCGACCTTCCCCACGCTCGGACCAGAGGAGTGCTCATGCCCCGCTCTTCCCGCTCCGCCCGCCCCACCGGCACCGACAGACCGGCCCGCCGCCGCCTGCCCGCGCTGGCCGCCCTCGCCGCCGCGACCGCCCTGGTCGCCGGTGTGGCCGCCCCCGCGTACGCGGCCGAACCCGCCCCTGTCGCCCCCGTGGCCGAAGGCCGCCCCGGCTTCCACCCCGAGCAGGACTTCGCCGGCTCCACCGTCGCCGCCCGCGAGGGCCGCGGCGCCGCCGCGCCGTTCGCCTCCCTCGCCGCCACCCAGACCCCCGGTCTGGACGTCTCCGGCTACCAGGGCAACGTCAACTGGTCGTCGGTGGCCGCCAACGGCGCCAAGTTCGCCTACGTCAAGGCGACCGAGGGCACCGGCTACACCAACCCCTCCTTCGCCCAGCAGTACAACGGCTCGTACAACGCCGGCCTGATCCGCGGCGCCTACCACTTCGCGCTGCCGAACGCGTCCTCCGGCGCCACCCAGGCCAACTACTTCGTCAGCCACGGCGGCGGCTGGTCCGCCGACGGCAAGACCCTGCCGCCCGCGCTGGACATCGAGTACAACCCCTACGGCGCCACCTGCTACGGCCTCAGCCAGAGCGCCATGGTCAACTGGATCCGCGACTTCAGCAACACCGTGCACTCCCGCACCGGCCGCTACCCCACCATCTACACCACCACCAACTGGTGGACCCAGTGCACCGGCAACAACGCCGGCTTCGGCACCACCAACCCGCTCTGGATAGCCCGCTACGCCTCCTCCGTCGGCATCCTGCCGAACGGCTGGGGCTACCAGACCTTCTGGCAGTTCGCCGACGCCGGCACCTTCCCCGGTGACCAGAACTACTTCAACGGCGCGGCCGACCGCCTCCGCGCCCTCGCCCTGGGCTGATCCACCGACCGTCGGACCCCCACCGCCGAGGCGGGGGTCCGACGGATGGCGACGTCCGGAGCCGGGGTGCGTCCGAAGTCGGGGGCCCGGCGCCGGGGGAGGTCCGGCGTCAGAGCGCCTTGAGGCCGTCCAACAGCCCCTGGCCGCCGGGGCTGCCGAGGCCGGTGCACGCGTCCCAGTCGGGCCCTGAGGCGTACGCGCCGTTGCTGCCCTGGGTGATGTCCCGCAGGACGCCCGTCGCGAACTTCGTGTACAGCAGCGGGTCGAGGAAGCCGACCTGGGCGGAGCCGGGCAGGCCCTGGTTGATCCGGGCGAGCAGCGCGGCCCACATCGGGGCGGAGGCGCTGGTGCCGCCGATCTGGTTGAAGTGCACGCCGTCGACGCTCGGGACGACCACACCGGTCTGCGGGTCGGCCAGCGCGGACACGTCGGGCACGCCGCGCCCGCGCGCGTGCGGCGGGTCGGCCGACGGCGGCACGTCGACGCCGGACTGGTACGCGGGCACCGGGAAGACCGCGCTGATGCCGCCGCCCGTCCGGCTGCCCGGGCCGTCGTCCCAGCAGACCTCGCTGACGACCTGCCCCTGGCGGACCACCAGGCGGGTGCCGCCGACGCCGAGCACGTGCGGGCTGGAGGCGGGGAAGTCGGCGTGGGCGCGCTCGTCGTCGACCTGGTCGCGGGAGCCGTCGTCACCCGAGGCGCAGCAGACGCTGATGTTCTTCTCGGCCGCGCCCGCGAAGGCGTCGTCCGCCCGCTTCATCGCCCCGACCGTCCACCGGCTGCCCGGGCTGGCCTCGGCGTTGCCGTAGCTGCAGGAGATCACACCGGGCCGGTTCTCGGTGTCGTTGACGATCCGGGTGATCAGGTCGACCCAGCCCTGTTCGGTGAACCGGCTGAAGTAGACGACGATCTTCGCCTTGGGGGCGAGGGCGCCGACGACCGCCAGGTCGAGCATGATCTCGCCGCTGCTGTCGGCCGTCTCGAAGTCGGAGTCCTGCCCCGGGTCGTTGCCGGGGCTGCCGACGCCCGGGATCACCACGTTGGTGATGTCCGGCATGTCCTGGTGGAGGACGTTGACGAAGTAGTTCCTCAGCGCGTCCAGCGAGTAGCCGCCGGACGGGACGCCGGGCGGCGTCTCGCCGTTGAAGGCGAGGACGGCGATGCACTGCCCGCTCCCGTCGGTGCCGGCCGGGTAGGCGTACGGCGCCTGGAGCTGCGGCGGGAGGAAGGCTCCCGGCCGGAGCGTCGCGGCGGTGTGCGCCACCGGGGCGGCGTCGGCGGGCCGGCGGATCAGCAGGCGGCTGCCGATCGGCCGGTCGTCCAGGCCGAAGACGTGGCTGACGATGCCGTCCAGCTCCGCGGGGACGAAGATCTGGCCCACCCGGCCACGGTAGGTGCGGGGATTGCCCTTGGCGTCCTGGTAGCGGTAGCGGGCCAGGGTCACCTGGAAGGCGTCCGAGACGTCCCGGGTGGTGCCGGTCAGCTGGACGCTGCGGGCCAACGGGTTCGGGTTCTCGACCTTGAGGCCGTGCTCGGCGGCGAAGGCCTCGACCGCCTTGAGGTCGGTGTCCAGCCACCGGTGGGTGGCGGCGTACTGGTCGTCGGTGGGCAGGACGCGCCGGGTCGGCGCCTGGAGCGCCAGCTCGTAGACGTCCGGCCGCGGCTGCGCGGCGGGGTCGCGGCGCAGGTAGACGGTGACGGTCAGGGGTGTCTGGGGGTGGGCCGGTCCGATGGCCCGCGCTCCGTCGAGCGGAACGCGGGAGCTGTCCGGCAGCGCCACGTAGTGGTTGGTCGACATGATCGCTCCAGCGGTCGGGTCCGCGCCGGGAGCTCGCGACTCTGGGTCGTGTGCTTTCGACTGTCCGCATACGGCACACGCTTATGTCGTATGCGTACAGCGTCCTCCGGGGGGCCGGGTGGCGTCAAGGGGCGCCGAGGGAGCGTCAGGGGGCGGCGCCCCCGGCCGGGACCGGGGGCGCCGCCAGGGGTGGCGGGCCGCTCAGCCGTCGATGCGGTGCTGGCTCCAGAAGGAGGTCAGGTCCACGGTGGTGGCGGCCTGGGCCGCGGCCTTGAACTCCGCGGTGGTGGAGACGCCGTACCAGTGCGCCTGCGCGTAGTTCCGCAGCAGCGTGGTCATCGCGGTGTCGCCGATCGTCCGGCGCAGGTCGTGCAGGGCGCACTTGCCGTAGCCGTAGACGACCGTGGAGTAGCGCGAGGAGTTGGCGTCCCAGTACGCCATCGAGTTGGTGATCCGCTCCGCCGAGGAGGCCCAGGAGACGCTGTTCCAGCAGTTGTTGCCGGTCTTGCCGAGGGCGAGGTCGGTGGCGTAGTCGGTGAAGGCCTCGTCCAGCCAGGGGCCGTTGTATTCGTCGTCGCCCACGATGCCGTACCACCACTGGTGGCCGATCTCGTGGGTCAGCGCCGTGGTGCTGACCAGGTCGAGGACGAAGCCCGGGTACTCCATGCCGCCGAACCAGAAGTTGTTGTCGATCACCGCGTCCAGTTCGCCGTACGGGTAGGCGCCGAAGCGCTGGGCGTGGGCGTCGACCGCCGAGGTCGCGGTGGAGAGCATCGACGCGGAGTCGGAGGAGCTGATCCCCGCCACCGAGTAGACGTTGACCTTCACCCCGGCCGCGGAAGTGCCGGAGATCCTGGTGAACGGTCCGGCGCCCCAGGCGAAGTCGCGGACCTTGCTCGCGGTCGCCTTGGTGACGGTCCGTCCGGCCGCGCCGGGGGTGTCCACCGAGGTGCCGGTCGCGGGCACCAGCAGGCCGGTCGGGTGGTCCAGGGTGACGGTGAAGTCCGAGGCCACCGAGTAGAAGGACTCGCCGTTGTCGGTGTACGGGTCGAGGTGCCAGCCGGTCGCGTCCCGTACCGCCAGGACGGGCAGGGCGTTGCCGAGGAAGTTGTACGCGCCGTCGTGGCCGAAGCGGTCCGCGCCGCTCGGCACGGTGATGCCGAGGTCGAAGCCGACGGTGCCGCTCTGGCCCTGCGCGAGCGGCGCCGGCAGGGTGATCTTGAGCGCGGTGCAGTTCACCGTGAGCGGGGAGGGCGTGCCGCCGGTCACGTTGGTCACCGTGATCGGGGTGCTGGGGCAGCTGCCGTGGGCGTTGTCCCACAGCCGCAGGTACACCTCGTTCAGCGGCGAGGACGAGGCGTTGCTGAAGCTCACGCTCTCGTGCCCGGTCCAACTGCCGCCGGAGGCATCGCTGGTGAGCGCGACGGTGTACGCCGGCGAGACCGGGGTGCGGGTCGGGTCACCGGGCTGGGGCGGGGTGCCGCCGCCGGAGGCGTCCAGGGTGACGTCGTCCAGCACGAAGCTGGTCTGCAGGCCGGCGTCCTCGACGCCGGTGAAGGAGAGCGTCGCGCTCTGGCCCGCGAAGGCGGAGACGTCGAGGGTCTTGTGCACGTACCCGCTGCGGGCGTCCAGGTTGGAGTAGGTCGCCAGCGTGGTGGAGCCGAGTTTGACGGTGAGCCTGTCGTAGGCGGTGCTGCCGGTGGTCTCGGCGGTGTCGACGTGCAGCCAGAACCCGAGCGTCGCGGTGCCGCACCCGGCGGGGAGGGTGACGGACTGCGAGAGGGTGTCGCTGTGGCTGGAGCCGTAGCCGTCGAGCCAGGCGTAGGAGCTGCCGGAGTGCGCGCTCTGGCCGCTGTCCGCGGTGATCGCGCCGCTCGGCGCCGTCCAGGACGAACCGCCGGACTCGAAACCGCCGTTGGCCACCACCTGGGCGGGTGTGCAGTCCGCGGCGCTCGCCACATTGGGGGTGGCGAGCGCCGCGAGGCCGACGGCCGCGAACAGGGCGGCGCCGGTCAGGGCAGGCAGGATTCTTCTCATCGGAGCCTCTCGTGGGGAGCGGGCCGGGAGCAGCAGCGTGACAGCAAGCCCGCGCCTTTGAAAGGCTCATGACATGAGACGTGTACGCCTCACCCTCACCGGACGACCGGCAGCACCGCCCGCGCACCGCGGCCGGTCGCCGCCTCGATGAAGGCCACCGGGTCGGCGACCCGCGCCAGCAGCGCGCGGGTGAAGTCCAGCGCCTCCTCGGCGGGCAGCGGGCCGCCGACGGCTGCGACCAGGTCGAGCAGATGGACGGTCGCCTCCATCAGCGCCACCTCGCCGAGCGCGCCGACCGTCACGCTGCCGAGCAGCGGGTGCGCCACCGTGGTGCCCGGCGACAGGTCCGCGATGCCGTCCAGCGCGGCGGGGCCCTCGACGCCCAACCGGGCGATCAGCACGGCGGGTTCGGCCGCCTCGGCGGACTGCTTCGCCGCCTCGGCGACCTGCTCGGCGGCGGTGTGGGCGATGCCGCCAGGACGGTTGTAGGCGCGCAGGATGCCGGCCCCGTCCACCACCTCGGCCGGCGCGTCCAGGACGGCCGCGCGCAGCCCGGCGAACATCTCCGGCACCGGCGCCACGTGCGCGAACAGCTCCCGTACGGTCCACCCGGGCAGCCGGGTGGACCGCTCCCAGTCCTCCGCGGCCAGGGCGGCGCCCCGCTCCGCCCACGAGGCCCAGACCTCCACCAACAGCGCTCGCACCTGGTCGTTCTGACTGTCCATCTGCTCTCCTCCGGTCTCTTCGGAACGGCGATCACGGGGTCGGCCCCACGCTATCCCGGGCACCCGGAAAACCGTTTGCCGCACCCGCGGCCGGGCCGCCACCATCGGCCCATGACCGACTCCCCCGCCCGTCCGCTGTCCGCACCCGCCGCCACCCGCCCCGCCACGCTCCCGGTCACCGCCCCGGTCCAGCAGCAGCCCCGCCGTCCCCGGAGGCCCGGCGCCGCACGCGCGTGAGGGCCGCGCTGGCCGCAGGGCTGCTCGCCGGGCTCGGCGTGGCCGTCCCGGTGGGGGCCGTCGGGGCCTACCTGGTGTCGCTCACCGCACGCACCTCGCTGCGCACCGGCGCCTGCGCCGCCCTCGGCGTGGCCACCGCGGACGGGCTGTACGCGCTGCTCGCGGCAGCCGGCGGCGCCGGCCTCGCGCCGCTGCTCGAACCGGTCGCCCGGCCACTGCGGCTCGTCTCCGCCCTGGTACTGCTGGCCCTCGCCGCCCGGACGGCCGTCACGGCACTGCGCAGCCGCCCCGACACCGCCGACGACGGACCGCGGGCACAACCGCCCTCCCCCGCCCGGGCGTTCCTGACACTGCTGGGCATCACCCTGCTGAACCCGCTCACCGTGCTCTACTTCGCCGCGCTGGTCCTCGGCGGCGGCAGCCAGGGCGGCGTCCCGGCCCGGGCGGCCTTCACCCTCGGCGCCTTCGCCGCCTCCGCCTGCTGGCAGCTGCTGCTGGCCTCCGGCGGCGCCCTGCTCGGCCGCGCCCTGACCGGCCCGCGCGGCCGGCTGCTCACCGCGCTCGGCTCCGCCGCACTGGTCGCCGCACTCGCCGTCCGGCTGCTGCTCGACTGAACGCACCCTCTCTCCACGCGTAGTGGCGTCACATCGCGACCGGCCCCGCCACCGCCGTTGCCACAGCCGCACCCCGCCCCACCCCGGGCCCACCGCCGCTCACCGCACTCGCCACCCGACTCCCACCCGACCGAACACCCGCCCCCCCGCGCCAGCCACGTCACCCACCGCGACCGGCCCCGCCACCGCCGTTGCCGCAACCACTCCCCGCCCCCACCCCACCCTGGGTCGGCTGACCAGCGGGATCGGCGAATCGGCCGCCGGAGTCCGCTCAACCATTTACGTCCGATTCATACCTTGTATCCTGGTTCTGTATCCGCTGAGTGACATCCGCCGAAACCCGGCCCGGAAGCGGGCCCCGCGTCGCGACTGGCCCGTCGAGCCGGCCGAGCGGCCGGGGCGCGGGCCGACGACACCGGCACCGACCCGGAGGAGTGCGGAGATGGCCGAGCAGGACGCCTCCGAGAAGCGGGGGCGGCTGAGCCGCCCGCTGGTGCTGGGCGCCGCCGTGGCCCTCGTCGACCGCGAGGGCCTGGGCGCGCTGACCATGCGCAGGCTGGCGACCGAGCTCGGCGTGGAGTCGATGGCCCTGTACCGCTACACCCCGGGCAAGGAGGCACTGATCGACGGCCTGGTCGAGGCCTACTTCGACGAGATCAACGCCCGGCTGCGGGCCGGCTCCGTCCGCGGCCCCCACCATGACGGCTGGCGCGCCGAACTGCGCCGGATCGCCCGGGCGTTCGCCGCCACCGCGCACGCCCACCCCGAGATCCTGCCGCTGGTCGCGACCCGCCCGCTGGCCGTCCCGGTGTCGCGGCGCCCGACCTCGGTGCTGGACCTCACCGAGCACATCCTGGCCGTGCTCGGCCGGGCCGGCTTCGACGACGCCGGCTCGCTGACCGTCTACCGCAGCTTCGTCGCCTGGAACCTCGGCTGCATGCTGGTGGACAAGCGCCAGGTGGTCGACAACCCGAGCGAGCCGGACCCCGCGCTGCGGCTCGGCCTGCACCGGCTGTCCGCCACGGACTACCCCCGGCTGCGCGCCCTGGTGCCCCGGTTCGCCGACTTCGACGACGAGGCCGAGATGCTGAGCGGCCTGGACAGCCTGCTCGACGGGATGCCCGAGCCGCCCCTTGACGGCTTCTACGGCGGCGACGCATCCTGAGGATACGAGGTACACGTCGGACATATCCGCTCGAATCGGCGCCACCGGCAGCCCGCTGACGGCGCCCGGAAGAAGCCCTCATGTCCTCCGTACCCGACACACCACCCCCGGATGACATCCTGCGCCTCCGCGTCACCGCCAGGGACCCGGAGACCCTGCGCGCACTGCTGCGCGACACCCGCCCCGACGTCGGCGGACGCCCGCGCGTCGAGGAGGACGGCCGCGTCGGCATCGACGTCTACGCCCCGGCCGACCGGATCCCGACCCTCGAACGCGAGGGCGTCACGGTCACCCTGATCGGCAACGCCAGCGAGGCCGGGCGCGCCGCCCAGTCCGAGGTCGGCAGCGGCGACCGCTTCGCCCCCGCCGACGCCGTCCCGCGCGGCCTGGCCACCAAGCTCTCCGGCTGACCCGGGAGGCCCGCCATGCCGTATCTGAACGTCACCGAGGTCGAGTCCGCCGTGACCAGCCTGGCCACCGCCTTCCCCGACCTGACCCAACTCCTCACCCTGCCCGAGCCCTCGTTCGAGGGCCGCACCGCCCACGCCCTGCTGATCAGCGAACCCGCGCCGGCCCCCAAACCGTGCGTCATGATGATCGGGGGCGTCCACGCCCGCGAATGGGGCAGCTGCGAGATCCTCATCCACCTCGCCGCCGACCTGCTGGAGGCCCACCGGGACGGCACCGGCCTCGGCTACGGCGGCACCGCCTTCACCGCCGGTCAGGTCAGCGGCCTGCTCCAGCGGCTGGACCTGGTGTTCTATCCGCTGGTCAACCCCGACGGCCGGCACTACAGCCAGACCGTCAGGCCCATGTGGCGCAAGAACCGCAACCCGGCGAACGCCGGCGGCAACCCGGCCCCGGACTGCGTGGGCGTCGACCTCAACCGCAACTACGACTTCCTCTTCGACTTCGTCACCGCCTTCGCCCCGGGTGCCAATCCCCAGGTGTCGAACGACCCGTGCGACCAGCAGGTCTACGCCGGCCCGAGCGCGTTCTCCGAACCGGAGACCCGCAACGTCCAGTGGCTGCTGGACCAGTTCCCGCTGACCCGGTGGTTCGTCGACGTGCACAGCTACTCACAGGACATGCTCTACAACTGGGGCGACGACGAGAACCAGTCGGTCGACCCCGACATGAACTTCCGCAACTCCGACTACGACGGCAAGCGCGGCCTGCCCGGCGACCTCACGTACGCCGAGTACATCCCCAAGGGCGACGAGGACGCCGCCGTGCTGCTCGCCGAGGCGTTCTGCAAGGGCGTCAACGGCGTACGCGGCCTGGCGTACAAGCCGATGAGCGGGTTCCACCTGTACCCGACCAGCGGAACCAGCGACGACTACGTCTACTCCCGCGCCTTCGCCGACCCGGACCAGGGCAAGGTACTGGGCTTCACCGTCGAGTGGGGCACCGAGTTCCACCCCCGGTGGGCGGAGATGGAGCAGATCGTCCTCGACGTGGACGCAGGGCTGGTGCAGTTCTGCCTGGCCACCGCCTGAAACTCCGTAGGAGGCCCCGAAGCCACCGTGCCCGACAGCCACCGTGCCCGACAGCCAGGGCGCCCGCCACGATCGGTCGTGGCGGGCGCCCTCGGTTTGTCCGTACATTTACGAGGCACACGTACGGGAAAAACATACTTCGTATACAAGTCTGCTCGCCTCGCCGGAGCGGGTCAAGGGGCCCGGGGCCCCGGGGCGGCCCGCAGGGCTGCCGACCCTCAGACCCGGGCGCCGAGCATCCGCAGCACCAACTCCCCGTAGCGGCGCCCGAGCTCCTCCGGCGCCTCGGTGGAGTTGCCGGTGTACCAGCGGGAGACGTCGATGCCCAGCGAGGTGACCGCGCGGGCCGCCGTCCGCACCTCCGCCACCTGGAACTCCCCCGCCGCCACGCCCGCCTCGATCAGCGCGCTGACCTCCCGCTCGATGTCCAGCCGCAGCGCGGCGACCACCGCGTAGGCATCCTCGGGCAGCGCGTGCAGCTCGTAGTTGACCACCCGGCCGACCGTCCGGCCCCGGGCGTGCCAGGCGGTGAACCGCTCGACCAGCTGCCGCATCCGCTCGGCCGGGCCGCCCGGGCCGGCCGCCGCGTCCCGGACCAGGGTGAGCGTGGCGGCATGGCCGGCCCGGCTGATCTCGGCCAGCAGCGCGGCCTTCGACTGGTAGTGGATGTACAGCGCCGCCGGGCTCATCCCCGCCGCGGTGGCGATGTCCCGGGTCGTGGTGGCGTGGAAGCCGCGCTCCGCGAACGACTCGACGGCGGCCTGGAGCAGCCGGTACGCCGCTTCGGGGCGGACGTCGGCACCGGGCAGGGTCGGCCACAGGTCGGCGAGCGGGGTGCTGGTCATGGCGCCATCCTCCCAGAGAACTCGTACAGGCTTTCCCGCCGGTCGTCCCCCTCGGGCGGGAGCGGGCGTCCGACGGACTGTTGACAGGCTCCCGCACCGACAGCATGCTGAGCAAGCGCTTAGTCAGCAGCTGGCGGATTCCCCCGGGGCCCCGCGGATTCCCAGCAGACCCCGCAGATCGCAGCAGATCCCCGCACGTTCCCGCAGGTTCCCGCACGAAAGGCAGGACGCTCCGTGGTGCACTCCTTCAAGGGCCGGGTGGCCATCGTCACCGGATCGAGCCGGGGCATCGGCCTCGGCATCGCGCGCGAGCTGGTCGACCGCGGGGCCAAGGTCTGCCTCACCGCCCGCAACCCCGAGCCGCTGGCCGAGGCCGTCCGCGACCTGGGCGGCCCGGAGAACGCGATCGCCGTCGCGGGCAAGGCCGACAACCCCGCGCACCAGGAGGAGGCGATCACCCGCACCCTGGAGACCTTCGGCCGGCTCGACCACCTGGTCAACAACACCGGCATCAACCCTGTCCTCGGGCCGATCCTGGACACCGACGAGGGCGCCGCCGCGAAGATCCTCGCCGTCAACGTGCTCGCCCCGCTGGCCTGGACCCGCCGCGCGCACGCCGCGTGGATGGGCGAGCACGGCGGCTCGATCGTCAACGTCGCCTCGATCACCGGCATCCGCGCCTCACTCGGCATCGGCATGTATGGCGTCAGCAAGGCCGCACTGATCCGGCTCACCACCGAACTCGCCGCCGAGCTGGGCCCCCAGGGCGTCCGGGTCAACGCCGTCGCCCCCGCCGTGGTCAAGACCAAGTTCGCCGAAGCGCTGTACGAGGGCCGCGAGGAGAAGGTCGCCAAGGCCTACCCGCTGGGCCGCCTCGGCGTCCCCGAGGACGTCGCCGGCGCCGTCGCCTTCCTGCTCTCCCCGGACGCCGACTGGATCACCGGCCAGACCCTGGTCCTGGACGGTGGGGTCACCCTCGGCGGTGGCATGTGACCACCGGGGCACTCGACGGCCCCACGCCGAACGGCCAGACGCCGAACGGCCAGGCGCCGGACAACCAGGCGCCGGACGGCCAGGAGTTCGCCGGCCGGGGCGTGGTGGTGACCGGCGGCGGCCGGGGCATCGGCGCCGCGCTGGCCCGGTCCTTCGCCGCGGCCGGCGCCCGAGTGGTGGTCAACGACCTGGACGCCGAGGCCGCCCGCGCCGTGGCGAAGGAGTGCGCGGGCACCGCCCTGCCCGGGGACGCGGCCTCCGCCGAGGGCCTGGCCGAGCTGGTCGGGCGAGCCCGCGCCGAACTGGACGAGATCGACGTGTGGTGCGCCAACGCGGGCGTCGCCCCGGCCGGCGGGACCGACGCGCCCGCCGCGGCCTGGGCGGGCGCCTGGGAGGTCAACGTCATGGCCCACGTCCGGGCCGCCGACCTGCTGCTCCCCCGCTGGCTGGAGCGCGGCGAGGGCCGCTTCCTGGCCACCGTCTCCGCCGCCGGGCTGCTCACCATGCTGGGCTCCGCCCCGTACTCCGTCACCAAGCACGGTGCACTGGCCTTCGCCGAGTGGCTCTCCGCGACCTACCGCCACCGGGGCGTGCGGGTGCACGCGCTCTGCCCGCAGGGCGTGCGCACCGACCTGCTCGCCTCCACCGGCGCGGTCGGCGAGGCGCTGCTCGCCCCCACCGCGCTCGACCCGGCGGATGTCGCCGAGGCGGCGCTGGACGGGATGCGCGCGGAGCGCTTCCTGCTGCTGCCGCACCCCGAGGTCGCCGACTACTGCCGCGTCCGGGCCACCGAGCCGGACCGCTGGCTCGCCGGGATGAACCGGCTCCAGCAGGGGCTGGAGAGGAGCGAAGTGCTGTGAGGGCCTGGCAGGTGGCCGAACTCGGCGAGCCCGCCGAGGTGATGCGGCTGGCCGAGGACGTCGCGCGGCCGGTGCCAGGGCCGGGGCAGCTGCTGGTCCGGGTGCGGGCGGCGGCCGTCAACTTCCCGGACGCGCTGATGGTGCGCGGGCAGTACCAGGTCCGCCCGCCGCTGCCGTTCACGCCCGGCGTGGAGCTGTGCGGCGAGGTGGTGGACGGCGCCCGGCGGGGCGAGCGGCTGATCGGCAACCCGGTGCTGCCGCACGGCGCCTTCGCCGAGTACGCGCTGCTGGACGCCGACGCCGCGTTCCCGGCGCCCGAGGCGCTGGACGACGCCGAGGCGGCCGCCCTGCACATCGGCCACCAGACCGCCTGGTTCGGGCTGCACCGCCGGGCCCGGCTGCGGGCCGGCGAGACCCTGCTGGTGCACGCGGCGGCCGGCGGGGTCGGCAGCGCAGCGGTCCAACTCGGCCGGGCCGCCGGTGCGCGGGTGATCGCCGTGGTCGGCGGGCCGTCGAAGGCGCGGGCCGCGCGGGCACTCGGCGCCGACCTGGTGGTGGACCGCCGGGAGCGGGACTTCGTCGCCGCCGTCAAGGAGGCCACCGACGGGCGCGGCGCCGACGTGGTCTTCGACCCGGTCGGCGGCGAGGCCTACACCGGCTCCGCCAGGTGCGTCGCCTTCGAGGGCCGGATCGTGGTGGTCGGCTTCGCCGGCGGGCGGATCCCCACCCCGGCGCTCAACCACGCCCTGGTGAAGAACTACTCGATCCTCGGCCTGCACTGGGGCCTCTACAACACCCACGACCCGCGCGCCGTCCGCACCGCCCACGACGAGCTCACCAGGCTCGCCGAGCGGGGCGCCGTCCGGCCCCTGGTGAGCGCCCGCGTGCCGCTGGCCGGCGCGGCGGACGCCGTCCATCGCGTCGCCGCCGGACTCACCACCGGCCGGATCGCCGTCCTGGGCGACTGACCCTCCGCGCGCTCACGTGCAGGGGCCCTCGCACAGGACCACCGTAGCGGGGCAGCGGCAACCGGTCGGCCCGCCCGGCCTCGCGAGGGGGCGGGCCGACCGGGGTCCGCCTTCACCGGAGTCCAGCGGTGAAGGCGTGGGCCCGCAGGAGGTTCACGGTCTCGTCGAAGCAGGACGGCTCGGCGTCAGTAGACGAGGATGTCCCAGTGGCTGCCCTCGTTGCAGTACAGGTTGCCCGACGCGGCCTTCCACTGCGGGTAGCCGTCGCCCCGGTAGCCGATGTAGGTGAAGCTGTTCTGGATGTAGTTGTCGATGCAGGAGCTGCGGGAGACGTCGACCTTGTAGCCGTTGTAGTGGCTGTAGGTGCCGGCGGCGTGGCCCACCTCGGTCCCGCCCGTGATGTTGATGGCACAGCCGCTGGCCTGCTTCAGGGTGATCATGGCGCTCACCGTGCCCGAGTTGATCTGGTCGAACGAGGTGCAGGTGGAGTTGGACCTGGTGGTGCAGCCGCCGCTGGAGCTCCACGTGATGCCGGCGCCGCTCAACTGACTGGCGGCCGCCGACTGCGACAACTTGGTACCGCTGGCGCCGGCCGTGGGCGCCGAGAGGGCGAGGCCCGCCAGGGCCAGGGCGACGACGGTGGCTGCGGTGCGTGGCTTCATCTGCATCTCCCGGTGAGGATGGCGTGCCTCCGACTCGACCCCCGGGCTCCGGGGACCGGCATCGCATCAGGATGGCCTACCACTGTCTATGCGGGTAGACCCCGGTTTGTGAATTTCATGTGACGGACAGTGGCCTTCGGCGCGTCGGAACGCCCCTGCGACCGCCCGGACGTGTAGGGGCCGACAGCCACCGGCGTACGACTGCCGGGGACGGCGTTCCCGGTGGACGCACCGGCGCCGGGCGAAGGTCGGCGCTCAGCCCTCGACGTCCACCGTGACCTCGTAAGTCCGCTGCTCGGGCGGGCAGTTGAGGGCCTCCCCACAGGAGGTCCGGGTGGCGGTGAGGCGGGCGGTGCCGGCCGTGCGGGCGGTGAAGTCCGCGGTGACGGTGCCGCAGCCGCCGCCGGGGCGGCAGGACGGGGACGGGGCGGTGCTCGGGACGCCGTCCGGGGCGAGGACCTCGGGGGCGGAGCTGGTGGCGGCGGACCAGTAGGTGCTGTGGAGCGCGAGCGTCAGCGTCGCGCCGACCGCGATCCGCACGGTGGTGCGGTCGGCGTGCTCGTCCACCGTGACCGTCGCCGGGCCCGGGGTGGCCGACGTGGTGGCGGGCGCCGATGGGCCCGTTCCGGTGGAGGCGCAGCCGGTCAGGGTGAGCAGGGCGGCGGCGAGTGCCAGGGCGGCGGGTCTTCTCGGATTCACGGTGGTTCCTCTTGCCGTTGTTCCAGGGGCCGTTGTTCCGGCGGCCGTTGTTCCAGGGGCACCGGTTCGACGCACCGGCGGCCGGTTCGGATCCGCCGGACGGCACCCGGGCCGCAAACGGCACCGGGGCGGGCGCTGGGCCCACCCCGGTGCGTTCGGCGCGACGGTGGTCAGGAGACGGTCACGTCGTCGTAGTAGGTGTAGGTCGGGTCACCCGCGTAGTTGTCGTCGTGGTTACTCAGGGTGAGGGTGTAGCTGTGGCCCGGGGTGACGGTCGCCGTCTTGTTGGTCCAGGTGCCGACGGTGGTGCAGGTCTTGGCCAGGACCGTGGTGGTCGTGCCGGTGGTGTTGTCCTTCAGGGTGGCGGTGGCCCAGTCGTAGGTGACGGTGTCGTTGCACGTGTTGCTGTACCAGAAGGACAGCTTGCTGGAGCCGGTCGGCGCGGTGAAGGTCTGGGCGATCGAGGAGTCCCCGGTCGGGCCGGTGGAGCCGACCATCGCGCCGTAGCTGCCGCTGTGGGCGGCGGAGGTGGTGGCGGAGGTGCTGCCGGCGGTGGTCCAGCCGGTCAGGCTGCCGCTCTCCAGCCCGCCGTTGGTGACGGCGTTGCCGCCGCCCCCGGTGGTGGACTCGGTCCAGGTGAAGGCGGTGTTGCCGGCGGCGCCGGTGCCGTCGGTGGCGGTGACCGTGACGCTGGAGGTGCCGGCGGCGGTCGGGGTGCCGGAGATCAGGCCGGTGGAGGAGTTGATCGACAGGCCGGCGGGCAGGCCGGTGGCCGAGTAGCTCAGCGTCTGGCCGGTGGCCGAGTCGGTGGCGTTGATCTGCAGGCTGGCCGCCGTGCCGACGGTGCCGCTCTGGTTGCCCGGGTTGGTGACGGTGACCGTGTTGCCGTGGGTCAGGATGGCGTGCGAGATCGCGCAGGAGTTGGTGTCGTTGGACCAGCTGGCCTGCTCGGCGTAGCTGCCGAAGGAGCCGAAGGAGATGTTGGCGGCGCCGCCGGTGCTGCCGGGCTGGATCCAGGCGCACTCGTCGGAGTTCTCCTGGCCGTTGTAGCTGCTGCCAGAGACGTGGTTGGTCCAGCCGCCGGCCGGGTTCTGGTCGGACATCATCTCGTGCCACTCGTGGCCGAGGGTCATCGTCCAGCCGTCCAGCGTGCCGGGCGAGTTGACGAAGCCGACGCCGCAGTTGGAGCCCGCGTCGATGTTGTACGGCTGGTTGGAGAAGGCGATGTCGCCGTAGGGCGAGCTCGCCGCACCGCCGGTGAGGGTGGTGTCACCGTTCCAGTCGTGCCAGGCGCAGTACCCGGTGGTGGGGTTCTGGTAGTCGTCCGGGTTGGTGCCGTGCGGCGACAGGACGATGTAGTACGCGTCCCGGTTGGCGGCGGCGGTGGTGTTGCCGAAGTGGCCGGCGGCCTTGACGGCCTCCTGGGCGAGCTGGTTGCCGCTGGCCTGGCTCGGCGAGGCGGCCGCGTTGTCGTACCAGACGCCGGACAGGACGCCGCCGCTCTGGTACGGGATGAAGTTGGCGTTGGACGGGCAGCTCACGGCACCGGTGGCGACGTTGGGGCCGTCGCACCACTGGGTCAGGTCGGCGGACCAGGTCTCGCCGTTGGTGCCGATGCCCTTGAACATCTGCTGGGTGGCACCGGCGGCACCGGCCGAGTCGTTGGAGAACTTGGCGTTGCCGTTGGCGTCGGTGCTCTGGGTGCCCCACTGGTTGCCGTAGAACACCAGGTAGACCTTGGAGTGCCCGCTCTGCACGCCGATGCCGTCGACGCCACCGCCGTACGACAGCGTCTGCTGGCCCGTCGCCGCGGCCTGGTTGTGGGCGGCGAGCCACTTCTTGTAGTTCTCGTGCTGGGACATGCCGGGCACCGCGCCGTGCCGGTAGGGGTGGCCGTTCTGCGGGCTCCAGGGGTTGAACTCGTTGGTGGAGCTGCCCTGCGAGCTGGAGACGTCCTGCGCGGAGGCCGGAGCGGCCGCGCCGGCCAAGCCGGCGGCGGCGAGCGCGAGCGACGCGATCGCGGTGAGCGCCGCGTACCTCGCGCGTCCTGTCCTGGGGGAGTGACCCATGGGTGAGGGTGCCTCTCTTCTGCCGATCGTCCCGCGGCCCAGGGGCCGGGAACGATCCCTTTGTGGGGAAGGGCCGGCGGCGGATTCCGTCAGGGCGGGTTCCGGTCGAATGTCGTTCGCGCACCGGAATTGACTGCCCGTCGGCGATTTGCCGCCTGCGTGGCAAGAAGGAAAGCAGAGCTGATGAACACCGGTCAACGGCGTAGGGTAAGGAACGATTAAGAAGCGCGTCCAAGCAGGTCAAGCGGTTTCCAAGCAGGTCAAGCAGTGTTGATGAAAAGCTGTCGACGCGTGTAGCCATTCACTGAATGGAACGGGGAAATCGGGCTCCGGAATCCGCGGTTTCCTGGTGGTGAGGCCGCCTTGACGGCAATTCACCGCCGCGCGCACAGGCCCCTCGTCCGCGGCTCGTCCGGGAGGGGGCGGCGCCGCGGCTGCGCCCGCCGCCGCCCCGGCCCACTACCGCTCGTAGGCCATCTCCGGGAAGCGCGCCGAGGGGCCGTCCAGCAGGTGGTCGTCCTGGCCGCGCAGCCAGCGGTCGAAGAAGGACGCCACGTAGGAGCGGGTGGCGAGTTCGGCGCGCCCGGGGCGGATGTCGCCGACGTCCTTGCGCAGTTGCTCGGCGCTGAGCACGCCCTGCCGGGCGAGCTGCGGCAGCAGCGGCTGGCCGTCGGTGTACGAGCCGTGGCGGGAACCGGCGAGGGTGACGTCGGCGCGCCAGCCGGTGCTGTGCTGCCACAGGGCGTTCCAGCCGGGCTGGTCGCGGTAGCTGCCGGAGTCGCCGCTGCCGGTGCCCATCAGCAGGAACGGCCGGTCCAGGCCGTCCTCGGCGACGCTGGGCAGGAAGACGCCGGTGTGGCCGTCGGGGCCGGGGAAGTGCAGTTGCCCGTCCATGTTGACGCCGGCGGTGATCCGCGGGTCGTCGTGCATGGTCTGCAGGGCGGTGAAGCCGCCCGCCGACTGGCCGACCATGCCGATCCGGCCGAGGTCGAGGGCCCCGGCGAGCCCAGTGGGCAGGCCGGGGCGCCCGCCCAGCGCGGCGAGTCGGTCCAGGACGAAGCGGGTGTCGGCCACCCGGGTGTCCATCGCCTTGCGCAGCACGGCGCCGACGTCCAGGCCGGGCTGTTCGAGCATGCCGGGGAACACCGAGGGGGCCAGGTCGCCGCCGGGGAAGGCGACTTCGGAGGCCTCGTAGGTGTGGTCGACGGTGACCACCACGTAGCCGCGTGAGGCGAGGTCCTCGACCAGCGCCGTCCCCCAGGTGCGCGGGTCGCCGAGGCCGGGCGAGTAGAGCACGACCGGGCGCGGGCCGCCGGCCAGTGCCGGGGCGTCCCTGCGGGCGTGGGTGCGGATGGCCGACCAGTCGGTGCGGCCCGGCTCGGTACCGTAGTTGAGCAGGCCGACGCCGTCCGGGCCGTCGAAGTGGCGGCCGGCGGCGGGCTCCATGTAGGGGGCGCGGTCGTCGCCGGCGGCCGGGTGGGAGGTCGGGTACCAGAGGCTGATCATCAGCTCGCGCCGCTGTCCGGGGTGCCAGGGGTCCTCCCGTCCGGCGTCGGTGAGGTGCAGCGCGGTGGTCCCGATCGGGTACGGCCCGCTGGGTTCCGGCAGCCAGGCCCGGGCCTGCCGCCCGATGCCGCCGTCGGTCCCGGTGCCGCCGCCGGTCGGCGTGGCCGCTCCGGCCGTGCCGATCGTGCCCACCGCCGCAGCCGCCGCCAGTACCACCGCCGCCACGGCCCGTCCCGGAATGCCCATGGTGTTCCCCTCCGTGTTCCGATCGATCGAACACGCAGGACACTACGGTCGGGGACGGGCCGCGGCCGTCATACCAGGGGGCCAACCGGTCCCCTGAATACCCCGGTGTCACACCCCTACGGGTAAGGGCGTGTCCGACGATTCGCGCCGGACGGGCGACGGCAACCGTCAGACACGCCCTGGCCGGTACTGCCGCAGCTCCCTGCGGGCCAGCGAGCGCTTGTGCACCTCGTCCGGGCCGTCGGCGAGCCGCAGGGTGCGGTTGCCGGCCCAGAGCTGGGCGAGCGGGGTGTCCTGGCTGACGCCGGCCGCGCCGTGGGCCTGGACGGCCTTGTCCAGGATCCACTCCACGGTGCGCGGGGTGGCGATCTTGATGGCCTGGATCTCGGTGTGCGCACCGCGGTTGCCGACGGTGTCCATCAGCCAGGCGGTCTTCAGCACCAGCAGCCGCAGCTGCTCGATCCGCACCCGGGACTCGGCGATCCAGTCCTGCACCACGCCCTGCTCGGCCAGCGGCTTCCCGAACGCCACCCGCTCGTTGGCCCGACGGCACATCAGCTCCAGCGCCCGCTCGGCGATGCCGACGGCGCGCATGCAGTGGTGGATGCGGCCGGGGCCGAGCCGGGCCTGCGCGATGGCGAAGCCCGTGCCCTCCTCCCCGATCAGGTTCTCCACCGGGACGCGGACGTCCTCGAACAGCACCTCGGCGTGGCCGCCGTGGTCGGCGTCGTCGTACCCGAAGACCGTCATGCCGCGCCGCACGGTCACGCCCGGGGTGTCGCGCGGGACGAGCACCATGCTCTGCTGGCGGTGCGGTTCGGCGTCCGGGTCGGTCTTGCCCATCACGATGAGGATCCGGCAGTCGGGGTTCATCGCGCCGGTGATGTACCACTTGCGGCCGTTGATGACGTACTCGCCGCCGTCCCGCTCGATCCGGGTGGCGATGTTGGTGGCGTCCGAGGAGGCGACCTCGGGCTCGGTCATCGCGAAGGCGGAGCGGATCTCGCCGTCCAGCAGCGGGCGCAGCCAGCGCTCGCGCTGCTCGGCGCTGCCGAACTGGGCGAGCAGCTCCATGTTGCCGGTGTCGGGCGCCGCGCAGTTGAGCGCGGGCGGGGCCAACTGGATGCTGCGGCCGGTGATTTCGGCGAGCGGGGCGTACTGGAGGTTGGTGAGGCCGGCGCCCGGCCCGCCCGGCAGGCCGTGCTTGTCCACGAAGAACAGGTTCCAGAGGTTCTGCTTGCGGGCCTCGGCCTGGAGGTCGGCGACGACGGGCGGGATGGCCCACGGGTCGCGGGCCCGGTCGGCGAGTTGGGCGGCGAGGACGGGCTCGGCGGGGTACACGTGCTCGGCCATGAAGGCGAGCAGCTGTTCGCGGAGTTCGTTCGTCCGGGCGTCGTAGGCGAAGTCCATCGGTGCTCAGTTCTCCTTGAGGGTGCTCAGGCCGTGCCGGGCGAGGATCGGCGCCATCTCGCCGGCGCGCTCGAAGCCGGCGCCCAGGGTGCGGCCCTGCCGGAAGCGGAAGTGGATGCCCTCGGCGACGGCGGCGAGTTTGAACGAGGCGAAGGCGACGTACCAGTCGAGGTCCTCCGCCCGGCGGCCGGTCGCGTCGGCGTAGGAGGAGACGATCTCGTCGGGCTTGGGGAAGCCGGGGGCGGTCATGGCGGAGGGGATGATGCCGCCGCCGACGCCCGCGAGTTCGGTGTACATCACCAGGAGGCCGATGTCGGTGAGCGGGTCGCCGAGGGTGGACATCTCCCAGTCCAGGACGGCGGCGATGTCGTCGTTGTCGTCGACCAGGACGTTGTCCAGCCGGTAGTCCCCGTGGACGAGAGCGGGCGCGGGCGAGACGGGCAGTCGCCGGCCGAGGAGGTCGTACAGCCGGTCCAGGTCCGGTAGTTCGCGGCTGCGGGAGGCGGCGAGCTGCTTGGACCAGCGGCGCAGCTGGCGCTCCAGGTAGCCCTCGGGGTGCCCGAAGTCGGCGAGGCCGACGGCGGCGGGGTCGATCCGGTGCAGGGTGGCGAGGGTGTCGACCAGCCTGGTGCCGAGCGCGTGCACCCGCTGCTCGCCGAGGGCGGCCAGCGGCGCGGCGTCCCGGTGGGCGGTGCCGGGGACGTACTCCATGAGGTACCAGGGGGCGCCGAGGGTGTCGGTGTCCGGGTCGAGCAGCAGGGTGCGGGGCACGGGGACGCCGGTGTCGCGCAGCGCGGTCATCACGCGGTACTCGCGGCCCATGTCGTGCGCGGTGGCGAGGACGTGCCCGAGCGGCGGGCGCCGCAGGACGGCGCGGGAGGTGCCGTCGCTCAGCACGTACGTGAGGTTCGAGCGGCCCCCTTCGACGAGGTCGGCCCGCAGCGGCCCCTGGAGGATCCCGGGCAGCTCGCGGTCCAGGTGGGCCCGGAGACGGGCCAGGTCCAGGCCGGGCGGGTCGACGGGGGTCTCGGCCATGGGGCGGCTCCTCGGGGAGGCGGATCATTGACTAAGCGCTTGCTTAGCATTCAACCCGGGAGGCCCCCTGTCAATGGCATGGACCCCCGGGCCCCACGATCCCGTGACGTCGTCACCACCGCCGGTCGCGCCGGACGGGCCACCGCCGAACCGCCTCCGAGCGGTTCGACCTTGGCGCTCAAAAATGTTCTGATGATCGCATTCGTCGATCGTCTTCCGAACACTTCTGATCAGACATCAGGGAAAAGGGGGTCCCGTGCGGACTGCTCGCGGCTCGGCCATCCTGCTGACGATGGGGGTCCTCGGGGCCTCCGCCCTGGCGACCGGATGCTCCGACACAACGAGCAGACCCACGACCGCCACCGGCACCACCGCGTCCGGCCCCGCCCCGAGCAGCACCACCGAGGCCCCGGCCCCGCCGCCGCCCGTTCCCACCGCCACCTGGGACGGCCAGGTCAAGGTGCTCGGCGACGGCTCCACCTCCTACACCGGCCCACAGCCCAAGCAGCCCACGCCCGAGCGGCTCAAGCCGGGCGAGAAGCCGCCGCAGTTCGTCGTCTTCTCCTGGGACGGGGCACTGGAGGGCGACGAGCGCATGTTCTCCCGCTTCCGCAAGCTCGGCGTGGAGAACAACGCCCAGATGACCTTCTTCCTCAGCGGCCTCTACACCCTCCCCAAGTCCAAGAGCACGCTGTACAAGCCCCCGCAGCACAAGCCCGGCGACGCCTCCATCGACTACGCCACCGACCCCCACATCAAGGACACCCTGGAACAGCTGCGCCTCGCCTGGCAGGACGGCAACGAGATCGGCACCCACTTCAACGGGCACTTCTGCAACGCCAAGGGCGGCGGCGAGTGGAGCACCGAGGAGTGGAAGAGCGAGCTCGACCAGGCGATCTCCTTCGTCACCAACTGGAAGACCAACACCGGCTTCAAGGACCTCCCGCCGCTCCCCTTCGACTACACCAAGGAACTGGTCGGCGGCCGCGCCCCCTGCCTGGAGGGCCAGAAGAACCTGCTGCCGGCCGAGAAGGCCACGAACTTCCGCTACGACGCCAGCTCCCCCGGCGAGTTCCAGGTCTGGCCCACCAAGAAGGACGGCATCTGGAACTTCCCGCTCCAGATGCTCCCCTACTCGGGGAAGTCGACCCAGAGCCTCTCGATGGACTTCAACTTCCTGGCCAACCAGTCCGGGGAAACCACCAAGGGCGACCCCAAGAAGTACGACACCTGGGAGAAGGAGACCCGCGACAGCTACCTCGCCGGCTTCGAACGCGTCTACAACGGCAGCCGTGCCCCGCTGTTCATCGGCAACCACTTCGAGGACTGGAACGGCGGCATCTACATGAAGGCCGTCGAGGACGTGATGAAGAGCGTCTGCAAGCGCGAGGGCGTCCGCTGCGCCTCCTTCCGCCAGGTCGCCGACTGGCTCGACGCCCAGGACCCGGCGGTCCTCGACAAGCTCCGCCAACTCGACCCCGCCCAGCCGGCCGACTGGTCCCGCCTGGTCAAGTGACGGGCCCGGGCGGCGCGGGCCGGATCCGGAGACCGCGCACGGCCCGCAGGCAGGGGTCCCACGGTCGTCTCCGATCGGGATGACCGACAGTCCGGAGCATCGCCCCGGACGGGGAAGCAGCGGACGCGGACCGGCGCTCACACCCGTGTGACGGCGGCGAAGAGGCTGCCGGCGCCGGCTCCCCCTGGAGGGCCGGCAACAGCAGGGCGCCCTCCCGACGCCGCGGAGCGGTCGGTCGGGAGGGCGCCCGTCGGACGTCACACGAGGCGTCAGCCCCAGTTGCCCACCAGCGGGACGTCGCCCGGGTTGCCGAACTTCGTGCGGTAGATCACCAGGTCGGAATTCTCGGCGGCCCCGTAGAAGGTCTGGTCGCCGGGCCGGTAGACACCGATGGTCTCCTTGCCGGTGCCGTCCCAGTCGCCCTTGACCGGGATGTCGCCGGGGTTGCCGAACTTGACGCCCGGCCGCACGTTCTCCGTCTGGTTGGAGTCGTTCAGGTAGAAGATCTGGGTCTGCGGGTCGTAGACGGCGACCGTGGTGGTGCCGTTGCCGTCCCAGTCGCCGACCAGCGGCTTCCAGCCCGAGTTGCCCAGCCTGATCCGGTACTTGACGGTGGAGTTGTCGTCGGAGAGGTAGAAGTACTGGTCGCTGGGCCGGTAGACACCGACCGTGGTCCGCCCCTGCCCGCTCCAGTCGCCGACCAGCGGGATGTCACCGGGGATCCCGAACGGGAAGGTGGCGGCCACGGTGGCGTTGTCGTTCGACAGCTGGAAGGTCGCGGTGTCGCGGTGGTAGACGCCGATGGTGTCGGTGCCCGGCCCGTTCCAGTGGCCCGTCAGCGGGACGACGTCGTCGCCGCCGCCGCCGAACACGGTCTGCCCGGTGTACCGGCCGTTGTGGGCGGCCTCGCCGAAGCTGCCGTCGGACCGCCGGTAGACGCCCGCCGAGGCCGGCTTCGGCGTGGGCGTGGCCTTGACCACGGCCCTGCCGATCCGCTGCTGCGCCGCGACGGTCAGCGGCACCTTGTTCGGCTGGTCGGGGCCCAGCCAGCGGAAGTTCTGCAGGTAGACGACGCGCGGGTCCTGCGCGGCGAGCGCCCGGTACTCGGCGTTGTACGCCGCGATGTCCGCGTCGGTCCTGTCGGGGTAGCAGTTGTCGGCGACGTACCGCTCGTTGGTGGACTCCGGGAAGAGCATCAGGTGCTGGTCCGGCGAGGAGAGGAACGTCTTCAGGTTCGCCAGCAGCGGCTGGAGCCGGCCGCGGCCCATGCAGTAGTAGTCGAAGCCGACGATGTCGACCTCGGGCGGGATCGGCGCGGTCTGCTCGGCGTTCCAGTGGTCGAGGCTCATGATCAGCATCTTGTCCGGGAACGCGGCCCGGATCTGCTTGGCCTGCAGCATGACCTGCTCGGGGGCCATGCTGTGCGAGTAGGGCTCGTCCGCCATGTCCACGGCGGCGATCTTGTCGAGGTTCGGCCCGATGCGCTCCACCAGCTTGCGGAGGTTCTCCGCGGCGTCCGGGTTCGGGTGGACCGCCCAGTCGCCCGGCGAGTTCGGGATCACCGTCTCCTGGTTGACGTCGATCACGCAGGAGGCCGGCAGGCACTGGTCCAGGAACTCCAGGCGGGGGTCCTGGCCACGCAGGTAGTTGTTGAGGTTGGTCCACTGCGCCACCTCCGGCGCGTGGTTGACGCCGTTGTTCGGCGAGTCCGGGTCCCGGATGTCGAAGAACCCGTAGTAGCCGAGCCCGCCCAGCATGGAGATCCGCAGGTCGTCCACCGTGGTGACCTGGCCGGCCGCCGAGTGGTGGGCGCCGAGCGAGACGTAGCCGTCGCGGGGCAGCTGGACGTCGGTGCGGCCGGAGAACACCGTCGCGCCGTTGACCAGGACGGTCGCCCGCTGCTCGTCCGTCTTGAGCGCGACCGACACCTCGTAGGAGCCCGCCGCCGGGGCCGTGGGCAGGACGGTCGACCGGCCGCCCTGGAAGAGCGTCAGCCCGCCGTCGGCCTGGACGCGCAGGCCGAGCGCGACGTCCTCGGCGTCCACGGCACCCGTACCGCCCGAGGCGTTGCTGACGGCGAGGGAGGCCCAGTCCTGGCCGGAGGTGCTGCCGACCACCGGGGTCAGCACGGCGTGCACCGTGTAGGCGCCGGTCGGGACGTCCGAGGTGGCCGGCTTGTTCAGGCGCACGGCCGAGGTGCCCTTGGGGAAGGAGAGCACGTTCGGCTGGGCCGGGCTGTTGACCTGCACCGAGCCCGCCGGCGGGTCGAGGGCCAGGCCCTTGACGCCCGAGACGGCGGTGTAGTTCGCGGAGATCAGGCTCGGCTGGCGGGCGCTGAGGTCCTGGTTGAGCCCGAAGTCGGCGGTGGCGTTGGGCGCGCCGTCGAAGGTGTCGACGAGCGGCTTGGCGCTGCGGGTGGCACCGGTGTCGACCCTGCTGACGTTCAGCCCGTGGCCGGCGCCGTCGCCGAAGGTGGTGAACCGGTCCGGGTTGGTGAGGTAGGCGCCGAGGTAGAGGAACTCGCTGCCCGGCCAGCGGGTCACCCCGGCCGGCGCCGAGACGGTGAACGGGGTGCCGTTCACCGTCAGGGTGACGGCGCGGTCGGCCCCGGTGGAGACGGTCAGCGAGACGGCGTACTGCGCGGTCGGCGCCACCGTGCCGGTCCAGAACGGGGTCTCACCGCCGCCGCCGTGGAAGAGGGCGAGCCCGCCGCGCGAGCTGACGGTCAGTCCGAGGTCGACGTCGCCACCGGTGACGTAGCCGTTGCTGCGGTGGCTGCGGCTCAGCACGATCGAGCCCCAGTCGTTGCCGCCGGTGTCACCGACGACGGGGTCGATCACCGTCGAGACGGTGTAGTGCCCGGTGCCGTCCGCGACGGCCGGCGCACCGAGCATGACCGCGGAGACGCCCTTGGCGAACAGCAGCTTGTTGGGGTAGTTGGGATGACTGGTCTGGACGAACCACTGGTCGGGCGCGACCGAGGTGTCCCAGCGGCCGGAGACCCGGGTGTAGGAGATCCCGTGCTGCCCGGCCGGAACCGACTGCCGGGCTTCGAGCCCCACGTTCAGCCCGTACAGCGGGTCGGTGTCCCTGGCCGGGTCCAGCTGGAAGGTGTCCGCGAAGACACGCGTGGTGTCGAGGTCCACCGGCGTCGGCCCGGAGCCGTCGCCGGCCGGGGCGGCGGCCGGGGCGGCGGTCGGAGTGCCGGTCGGGGCGGCGGTCGGGGCGGCGGCCGCCGTGGTGGGTGCGAGGCCCGCGGGCAGCAGTGCCAGCGCGAGCGCCGAGGCGCCGGCCAGCAGCCCGCGGCCCAGGCGTTGAGTGAGTATCACCGAGTCGTAGTCTCCCGGTCGTCGGATCGGCGGCGCGGGCCCGCGTCGCCGAAAGGGAGCGGACACGACCGGCGTCCTACCAGGTCAGCGGCCTTCCCCCCGGGGCGCGATCATAGGGGGTGGACACGAGCGGCCGCGCCGGATGTTCCGGCGCGGCTCTGGCGCTGGCTCTGGCACTGGCACTGGCACTGGCACTGGCACTAGCTCTGGAGCTGGCACTGGCTCTGGAGCTGGCACTGGCTCTGGCTCTGGCGCCGGCTCAGCATCGACCGGCCGCGCCTCCGGCCGGGTCCGTCCCCTGCGCGGACCCGACCGGCTGCCCATGCGGCGCGTACGGGACGGGCGCGTCGACCGGGCCGGGGCCGGGTGCGTACGCCTGTCCTGTGCCGTGGGGATCGAGCCTAGGCAGGGGCGCCTTACCGTTCGCTTACCGATCGCTCACCGCTCGGCCCACGGACGGCGCCCCTCGGCCGCCGGCCGGCCACTCCGTACGGACCCGGCGCCGTACGGACCCGGCGCCGTACGCCCCCGGCCGGGCTACCGGATGTCGCTCAACTCCCGCGCCTCCTCCAGCACCCGCGCGGCCGACTCGGCCAGCCCGGCCGCCTCGTACGCCCGGCCGAGCGCGCGGAGCGCCTCCGCGAGGAAGGAGCGCCAGCCGCGGGCGCGCCACACCAGCACCGACTCCTCCAGGTGCCCGACCGCCGAGGCGTGGTCCCCCGCCGCCAGGTCCAGCTCCCCCAGGATGCCGAGGGCCTGGGCGAGGTGGTGCCCCAGGTCGAAGCGGCGGGCGATGGCCAGCGCGGCCTCGGCCGTCTCACGGGCCCGGTCGTCGCCGGTGGCCGCGTACAGCATCGCCAGGTAGAGCAGCGAGAACGCCTCCACGTAGCGGTCCTTGAGCGAGCGGGCCATGGCGAGCGAGCGCAGGAGCAGCTCGCCGCCCCGCTCCACCTGGCCGGCCCGGCCGTGGGCGGCCCCGAGGAACTGGATCGCGGTCGCCTCGAAGCGGGTGTTGCCGATCAGCCGCGCCAGCCGCAGTGCCTCGGTGAGGTGCTCGATCGTGCGGTCGAGGTCCGTCTCCCCGTAGGCGATGGCGATGATCTGGTGGGCCCGGGCCTCGCCGCCCGGGTGGTCGTGGGCGGTGGCGAGGTCCAGGGCCTGCCGGGCGGCGTCCAGGGCCTCCTGCTCGCGGCCCTGGGCCACCAGGCTCCAGGCCGTCAGGACGAGGGCGTCGGCGGTCCCGCGCGGTTCCCCGGCCTGCTCGAACAGGCCTCGCAGGTGTCGCGCCCGGTCGTCCAGCGCGACCATCGTCTGGGTGCCGTCCGGCAGGTCGACGGTCGCCCCGGAGCCGTCGGCCGCGGTGGTCCAGGTCATCACCTCGATCAGGCCGCGGGTGAGCACGGCCGTCCCCAGGCCGTCGCCGGCCGCCCGGCAGGCCTGGAGGGCGGCCAGGTGGGTGGTGCGCCACTCGTCGTACAGGCCGCGCACGTCGCAGTACTTCTCCTGGCAGGCGGCGAGTTCCCACGCCATCGGCACCATGCGCAGCGCGGCGGCCTGCCGGGCGCTCGCGTTGAGGGCCGGCTGCTCGGCGTCGAACCAGGCCGTCGGGTCGTCCAGCAGCGCCGCCGCGACGCCGGACGGCATCGGGTGGCGCGGCGCGGCGCCGTGGATCGGCGCGAAGCACGGCCCGGGCACCTGGTCGGCCGCCTGCTCGGCCAGCCAGAGCCAGGCGCCGAAGGCCCGTTCGAGCGCGGCGGCGCGGGCGGCCGGTTCGTCCGCGGCCTCGGCGTGCTCGCGCGCGTACAGCCGGACGAGGTCGTGGAAGCGGTAGCGCAGGTGCGGCTCCGTGCCGGTCTCCTGGAGGAGTTGGGCGTCGATCAGCTCCTCCAGCTGCCGCTCGGCCTGCTCCGGCGGGATGTCGGCCGTCGCCGCCGCGGCCCACGACGCGAAGTCGGGGGCGTCGAGCAGCCCGAGCAGCCGGAAGGTGCGGCGGGTCGGCTCGGCGAGGCGGGTGTAGCCGACGGCGAAGCCGGCCCGTACGGCCAGGTTCCCTGCGGCCAGTTCGTCGAGCCGGCGCCGTTCGTCGTGCAGCAGGTGGGCGAGCCGGGCCAGGGTCCAGCGCGGCCGGGCGGCCAGGCGGGCGCCGGCGATGCGGACCGCCAACGGCATGCCGCCGCACAGCTCGACGATCCGGGCGGCGGCCACCGGCTCGGCGGCGACCCGCTGCTCCCCGAGGATGCGGCTCAGCAGCGTCCTCGCGTGGGCGGCGTCGAGTTCGTGCAGGTAGACGAGCCGGGAGCCGGGCAGGGCCGTGAGCGCGGCGCGGCTGGTGACGAGGACCGCCGGGCGGTCCTGCGACCGGTCGCAGGCCCACTCCGCCGGCGTGCCGGGGAGCAGCGGGCCCAACTGCTGCTCCCCGGCGGCGTTGTCGAGGAGGACGAGGGCGCGGCGCCCGGCGAGCAGGGTGCGGTAGAGCGCGGAACGCTCCTCCAGCGAGGCCGGGATCTCCCGGGGGTCGGCGCCGAGGGCGCGCAGGAAGGCGGCCAGCACGCCGGCCGGGTCGGCGGGCGACTCGTCGGCCCCTCGCAGGTCGGCGTACAGCCGGCCGTCCGGGTAGTCGACGGCGGCGCGGTGGGCGGCGTGGACGGCCAGCGCCGTCTTGCCGATGCCGCCCATGCCGGCGATCACCGGGACCCGGCCGGCCGCCAGGGCGTCCAGCACGAGCCGCACCTGCTCGTCCCGTCCGGTGAAGTCCGGGATGTCGCACGGCAGTTGGGAGGGCACGCGGGCGCACCCCGGGCTCGTACGGGCGCCCTCGCGGTCCTGCGCCAGCAGCGCCAGGAAGACGTTCTGCACCTGTTCGCCGGGCTCGATCCCGAGCTCCTCGGACAGCCGCCGACGCAGCGCCTGGAAGCGGCGCAGCGCCTCGGCCGCCCGGCCGTCCGCTGCCAGCAGCTCCAGCAGGGCGGCCTGCACGGGTTCGTCGAACGGGTGCTCCTCGGCGAGCGCCGTCAGGGCGGGCACGGCCGGCCGCGGCGCTCCGGCGGCGAGGCCGGCCCGGGCCAGGCCCAGGACGGTGGCGCGCACCTCGTCCACCACGGACGCGACCAGCGGGTCCGCCCGGTTCACCCGCTCCAGCCCGGCCAACACCGGGCCGCGCCGCAGCCCGATCGCCCCGACCGGGTCCCCTCCGGCGGCCAGCCTGCGGAACCGCCCGAGGTCCACCGCGTCCGGCCCGGTCACCAGCCGGTACCCCTGCGCGTCGGACGCCAGCACCACGCTCTCGTCCCCGAAGCCCCCGAGCCAGGTCCGCAGCCGCGACATCCCGGTGTGCACCGCGCCCCGGCCGACCCGGTCCGCCTGCCCAGCCCACACGAGGTCCAGCAGCCGCCCCACCGGCAGCCACTCCCCCTCCGCGAGCAGCAGCGCCCCCAGCAGCCCCCGCAGCACGGTGGCCCGCGGCAGCACCTGCGGCACCGAGTCCACCTCGACCGCCAGGGGGCCCAACACCCCGAACGTCATCTTCATCCGCTTCAGCCTAGTGTCGCGGGCCCCCGCCGGTTCGGAGAGGGGAGGGATCCCGCGGCGACAGGGCTACCGGGTGGCCGGGGACTTCATGTAGGCGGTCCAGATCCGGGTCGGCAGGGCGGCGTCGGAGGTGTCCGGGGTGGCGCCGCCCAGTCCTTCGAGGGAGAGGAGCTTCATGTCCTTCAGGTCCGCGCGGAACACGGTGACCGCCGTCGACAGCTGCCCGTTGTAGCCGACGAACCACCCTGCCGTACGGTCCGCGGTGGTGCCGGGCTTGCCGGCCAGGTTCGGGCCCGCCTCGGCGACCGACTTGGCGGCCCCGTCGCGGACGGAGCCCTTGAGTGCCGCGTCCACCTCGCCCGCGACCGCCGGGGTGAGCGCCTGGGCGGCGGCCGGCAGGCGCAGCGGGAGTTGGACGCCGTTGCGGGAGACGCCGAGCACCGAGTAGGGGTCGGTGTGGGTGCCGCCGGCGGCGAAGGTGGCGTACGCGTCGGCGGTGCGGACGGCACTGGGGGTGGAGTTGCCGACGGCGAGGGCCGGGACGAGTTCGCCCAGGCTGGTGGGGAGCAGGCCGAGGTCGGTGGCGGTGTTCTGCACCCGGTCCAGGCCGACGTCCATGCCGAGTTGCATCAGCGGCCCGTTGACGGACTGCTCGACGGCATTCCGCAGGGTGACGTTGCCCCAGTTCCGCTTGCCGTCGTTGGCGGTCTTGACGATCTTCCCGTCCCGCCCCCAGTACGGCCCTTCCGGGGTCATCACGTTCACCCCGTCGTCGCCGTTGTAGGTGGTGGCGGGCGTCACCGGGGTGCGGTTGCCGCCCCGCTGGCGCTGCGCTCCCTGGCCGAGCCCGGCCGCGTACACCACCGGGGTGAAGGCCGAACCGATCGGCACGGTCGTGGTGTTGGCGTTGTTGAAGCCCTGCTTCAGGTAGTCGGGGCCGCCGTAGAGGGCGACGATCCGGCCGTCCCGGGCGACCGAGGCGGCGCCGACCTTCAGGAGCTTGTCGGACTCCCGGTTGTCCGGGTCGATCCCCGCGCTGCCCTCCTGGACGGCGGCGACCAGGGCGTCGACCTTCGGCTTCTCGAAGGTGGTGCGGATCTGGTGGCCGCCGAGGTCGAACTGGGCCGGGGTGATGTCGCTGTGACTCTCCACGTAGGCGCGGGCCATGTCGACCAGGTAGCCGATCTGGCCGCTCAGACCCGCCGACTTCGGCTGCGGCCTCGGCTCGGGAAAGACCGTGTACCGGGCGCGCTCGGCGGCGGACAGCTTGCCCACCTCCACCATCCGGTCCAGGATCCAGGACCAGCGCTCCTCGGCCCGCTTGCGGTTCTCCGGGCCGACCGCCGGGTCGTACTGCCCGGCGCCCTTCAACAGGGCGGCCAGGAAGGCGCCTTCGCTCGGGTCGAGCTGGGAGACGTCCTTGCCGTAGTACGCCGCCGCGGCGCGCTCGATGCCGTAACTGCCGCGCCCGAACCAGCTGGTGTTCAGGTAGCCGGCCAGGATGTCCTGCTTGCTCATCCGGTCGTCCAGCTTGATCGCGATGACGATCTCGCTGAGTTTGCGGGACATGTCCTGGCGCTGGTTCAGGTAGATGTTCTTGACGTACTGCTGGGTGATGGTGGAACCGCCCTGGGTGTCGCCGCCCTTGACCATCTGGATGACGGCGCGGCCGATGCCGGTCACGGAGATGCCCGGGTCGGTGTAGAAGGTCTCGTTCTCGGCCGCCAGCACCGCCCACCGCACCGGCTCCGGAACCTGGTCGAGCGGCACGTCCTGCCGGTTGGTCGGGCCGATCCGCGCCATCTCGGTGCCGTCCGCCCAGTAGTAGACGTTGTTCTGCTGGGTGGCGAAGGCGTTCAGGTCCTCCGGGACGGCGGTGGTGACGTAGAACCAGACCAGCCAGCCCGTCAGCGCCGTCACCCCCGTCCCGACCACGAACAGCAGCTGCCGCCAGGACGGGAGCCAGCGGCGGACCCCGCGCCGGCCTCGGCGCGGGTAGTCGATCCGCGGGGACGGGCGACGCTTCCGGAGCCGTCGGCACCCGGGCTTCTCCTCCTCGGCGGCGCCGTCTTGCTGAGCACGCACAGTCCGGTCTCCGATTCGCTCGTGGGACTGATTCCTCCGTCCACGTAGACGCGATGGGAACGCCAGTACGTAAGCCTCGATTCGGTGTGATCATGGTCATACTTCGTGCGACGGACCCGGGACGGGCACTCAGCGGACGCTCGGCGGACGGGCGGCGGGCCCACGGCGGACGGGCGGCGGGCCCACGGCGGACGGGTAGCGGGCCCACGGCGGACGGGTAGCGGGCCCACGGCGGACGGGCAGCGGGCCCACGGCGGACGGGCAGCGGACGCGCGGCAGGCCTACGGCGGACGGGCGGCGGGCCCACGGCGGACGAGCAGCGGACGTGCGGCCACCGGCTGCCGGGCCGCCGCCGGTCGGCCGACCCGCCCCGGAGCGTGCCACGGCAGTCCCGGCGTACCGCCAGAATGGCGCCATGAGGATGATCCAGACCGCGCTCGGCGCGCTGCTGCTCCTGCTGGTCGTCGGCAGCATCCTGCGCACCCTGGTCGTTCCGCGCGGGCTCTACTCGGCACTGGTGATGCGGCTCTGGCGGGTGCTGCGCAAGCTGCTGCGGCTGTTCGCCGGGCCGTCCCGCGGCTACCACGCGCAGGACCGGGCGCTCACCTGGCTGGCGCCGCTGGTGCTGCTGGGCATGCTCGGCGTCTGGCTCAGCTGCATGCTGATCGCCTACACCCTGCTGCTGCACGGCACCTCCGAACTCAGCTGGTCGGTGGCCGTGCGCGAGGCCGGGTCCAGCCTCTTCACCCTCGGCTTCGCCAGCGGCGAGCGGCTGCACCTGTCCGCGATCGACTTCCTGGCGGCCGCCAGCGGCCCGCTGGTGATCGCCCTCCAGATCTCCTACCTGCCGACCCTCTACGCCGCCTACCAGCGCCGCGAGACCGAGGTGACGCTGCTGCAGTCCCGGGCCGGCGAGCCCGCCTGGGGCCCCGAGCTGCTCGCCCGCCAGTCCCTGGTGGACACCGAGACCGCGCTCCCCCAGCTCTACCGGGACTGGGAGCGGCTGGCCGCCGACATCGGCGAGAGCCACTCCAACTACCCGGTGCTGCTCTCCTTCCGCTCCCCCCAGCCCAACCGCAGCTGGGTGGTCGGGCTGATCGCCGTGATGGACGCCGCCGCCCTGCACCTGGCGCTCTGCCCGCGCTCGGCCCCGCCCGAGGCCCGGCTGGTGCTCCGGGCCGGCTTCACCGCCCTGCGCGACATCGCCCGCTCACTGCGGTTCGACTTCGACGCGGACCCGGACCCGGACGTCCCGATCCGGCTGACCTACGCCGAGTACCTGGGCGCCGTCGCGATGATCACCGCGGCCGGCTTCCCGCGCGAGCGCCCGGTCGAGGAGGCCTGGGTGCACTTCCACGGCTGGCGGGTCAACTACGAGGCGCTGGCGTACGAGCTGGCCCGCCGCGGCGACGCCGTCCCGGCGCTGTGGACCGGCCCGCGCGACTTCCGCGCCCCGGTCATCCCGCCGGCCCGCCCCGTCGACCGCCGTCCATCCGCCACCCCTCCGCCGCTGCCGCTGCCACCGGACTGACGCGCGGGTGACGCCCACGTGCGACGCGGCGGGGCGGGTGACGCGGTGGGGCGGGTGGAACGGCGGGGCCGGGTGACGCGGCAGGGCCGGGTACGGATCTCCCTCCGCACCCGGCCCCGCCGTGTCACCTGCTCAGGCGTCCGCCGGTGCTCAGACCTCCACCGGTCCGCCGCCCGCCAGCGAGCGCTCGGCGGCGGCCAGGATCTCCACCACCCGCAGGCCGAAGTCCGCCCCGCAGGGGTGCGGCTCGCCGGAGGCCGCCGAGGCCTGCAGGGCGTCCAGCGCCCGGTGCAGCGCCGCGACCGGGCCCTCGCCGCGCGGGGGCAGCTGCACCACGCCGTGCTCGCCACGCAGCTCCATGCCCGTCCCGCCGGCCGCGAGCGGCGCGGTCAGGCTGAGCGCGAGCGTGCTGGAGGCTCCCCCGGCGTGCCGCACCACCAGGTGCACGGTGTCCAGCGGACCGGCCATCGCCGTCACCTGCGTCGCGTCACCCAGCACCGGCAGCAGTACGGACAGCGCGTGCGGGCCGACGTCCCACAGCGCCCCCTTCTCCACCCGCCACGGTGAGGCGGCGTACGGGCTGGTGCTGCCGGGTGCGAACACCGACCCGAGCCAGTCCGAGCGGCCGGTGAACCAGCCGCCGAGCTCCGCCTGCCGCTCGATCCACGGCATCTGCTCGCCGCCGAAGCGCACGGTGAAGAAGACCACCGACGCGACCTTGTGCTCGCGCACCGCCTCGACCACGGCCTCGGCGTCCGGCACGGTCAGCGCGACCGGCTTGTCCAGCAGCAGGTGGCACCCGGCCTCGGCGGCCCGCACCGCGAGGCCCGACTGCACGGTCGGGGGCAGCGCGATGGAGACCGCGTCCACCTCGGCCAGCAGCCGGTCGAGGTCCGCGTACCCGGGCACGCCGTGCGCGGCGCCCAGCGCCTCGGCCGCCTCCGGTCGGCGGCCCCAGACGCCGGTGAACTCCAGCCCGGGGTGCTCGGCCAGGACGGGCGCGTGCACCCGTTCCGCCCAGGGGCCGGTTCCCAGCAGTCCGATCCGCACGATGTCTCCGTTCTCCGGTGGGCGAGTGACGCGCGGGCGCGCGGGTCAGTCGCAGATAAGCAAGTGAGTGGCAAGTCGGTGGCAGGCGAGCGAGTGGGTGCCAGGCCCGCGGTAAGCCGGCACCCGGCCCGCGGTCAGCCGACGCCAGGTCCGCGGTAAGCCGGCACCCGGCCCGCGGTCAGCCCCGGACGCGGGCCAGGGTGAAGCCGTCGTAGCCCTTGCTGCCGACCGTCTGCACCGAGGTCGCGTCGACCCTCGGCTCGGCCGCGATCAGGTCGTGCAGCGCTCGGGTGCCGACCACCGCCGGGTCGGTGCTGGCCGCGTCGGCGACCGCGCCACCGCGCACCACGTTGTCGACGATGATCAGCGAGCCGGGCCTGGTCAGCTGGAGCGCCCGCCGGAAGTACTCCGGGTTGCTCGGCTTGTCGGCGTCGATGAAGACCAGGTCGAAGGGGTCCACGCCCTGCTCCACCAGCTCGGCCAGCGAGTCCGCGGCCCGGCCCACCCGCACCTCGGCGGTCCCGGTCAGCCCGGCGGCCGCCAGGTTGCGCCGGGCGACCTCGGCGTGCCGGGGGTCCAGCTCCAGGGTGAGCAGGGTTCCGTCCTCGGGCAGCGCCCGGGCCAGCCAGATCGCGCTGTAGCCGCCGAGCGTGCCGACCTCGAGGATCCGCTTCGCGCCCTGGGTCAGTGCCAGCAGGTGCAGCAGCTTGCCCTGGTTGGGGGCCACCGCGATCCTCGGCAGCCCGGCCTCGTCGGCGGCGGCCGTGGCGCCCTCCAGCACCGGATCGTGCCCGACCAGCTGCTCGGAGAAGTAAGCGTCCACGGCGTCCCAGGTCGGCTGCGAAGACATCGGGCCCTCCGGAGTGCAAGATCGGCAGTACCCGGCCGATGCTACTCCGAGGGCCCGAGGCACCACGACGGTGGCTGCGGAGGAGGACCCGTCCGTGACCGGTCCTCCGCAAGGACCGGCCAGGAGACCGGACGGACGACCGATCGGGAGACCGGCCGGAGGGGGTGGTCAGTCGGCGACCGGCTCCTTGGCCGCGGCGGCGGCCTTGGCCGCCTCTTCCGCCTCGATCTTGGCATGCGTCTTGGCGGTGCGGCGCTTCATGATCCACGCCGAGAGCAGGCCGATCAGCAGGGCCGCCCCCAGGCCCGCCCAGGAGAACCGGGCCAGCCAGGGCTCGATGCTCTTGCCGACCTTGTAGACCAGCAGCGTCGTGCCACCGGCCCAGACGACACCGCCCAGCACGTTGGCGATCAGGAACTTCCAGTACGGCATCTTCAGCGCGCCCGCGAGCGGACCGGCGAAGATGCGCAGCAGGGCGATGAAGCGGCCGAAGAAGACCGCCCACATGCCCCACTTCTGGAAGGAGCGCTCGGCGGTGGCCAGGTGGGAGGGCCCGAAGTGCTTGGGGAACTTGCGTCCCAGCTTCTCGAAGAGCGGCTTGCCGCCCTTGCGCCCGATCGAGTAACCGATCGAGTCACCGATGATCGCGCCGGCGATCGCGCAGATCGCGACGCCCCACGGGCTCACCACACCCTTGACCGCCATCAGGGACGCCGTGACCAGAGCGATCTCGCCGGGCAAGGGGATACCCAGCGACTCCAGCCCGATGATCAGACCGATTACGGCGTACACCGCCGTCGGCGGAATCCCCTCGATCCAGGCGTCGATGTGCAAGGCCAGTCCCTCCGTGGCAGGACGGGACCGGCCGCGCTCCCCCTGGAGCAGCGTGCCCGTCCCGGCAGTTCATCCGATGGCGGCACCAGGCCGCTCCCCCGGAGCGAGCCTAACGTGCCGGGCGGCCTGTCCCCCCGGCCGATCACCCGTGGTTACGACGTACGCCCCCACACCATGGTTCCAGGTTGACCTGCGTTTCTTCAAGATTCGGCAAAACGCAGCGCGACGACGGACGGGCGCTGCTTGATCCAGCGCACGAGCGGCAGCAGGGCGCTCAGCGGCAGACGCCCGCCCTCCGGATAGACCTCGCGGATGTCCGTGACCCGCGGGTGCGCGGAAGCCAGCCGGCCACGCTCGTCCGCGTCCATCCCGAACGGCATCGGCGGCGCCTGGTAGTACCGGTCCCGCAGCTTGCCCTCGACGGCCCGCCGACTGAACCAGCGCGGCACCGCGTCCAGCACCATCGCCCCACCGGGGAAGCGCTCGGCGCAGGCCGCGATCAGGGCGCGCACCTCCTGCGGCCGCAGGTACATCAGCAGCCCCTCGGCACTGATCAGCACCCCGTTCGCCGGATCCACCTCGTCCATCCAGCCCGGGTCGGTGGCCGAGCGGGCGACGATCCGGCGCCGCTCGTCCGGCGGCAGCAGCCGGCGCCGCAACTCGGCGACCTCCGGCAGGTCCACCGACAGCCAGCTCGCCCGCCCGTTGTCGACCCGCCAGGCCTGGGTCTCCAGCCCGTCCCCGAGCCCGACCACCGTGCCACGCGGACAGCGGGTCAGGAAGTCCGCCACCTCCCGGTCGAAACAGGCCGCCCGCAGCGCCTGGAGCTGGCTCAGCAGCGCGTTCTCCCCGAACCGCGCCGCGAACGGATAGTCGATCCGCTCCACCAAATCCACCGCCACCGGATCCGGCAACAGTGTGTCCGGCCGCCGCGCCTCCACCGCCCGGTGCCACAGCGTCCACAATGCCGTCTCCGGCACCTGCCCCAGCTCCGGCTGCTCCCCGCCGCCACTCATCGCTCGCTCCTTCGGACGTGGCGCCGCACTCCCGACGCATCCCCGCCATGGGCATGAACCCGCCGATTCTGACACCCCGTCCGCCCCACTCCTCCCGCCGACGCGCCGACCGGCGGCAGGGGGGCGGGCACGACGACGGTTGGGGCGCGCGCCGCGCTGTGTGCGCCTGCCTCGATGCGGCGACGGCCGCCCGCGCCGTCCGACGCGTGCCCGTGGCCGTCCATCAACGCGTCCTCGATGCGCCGCCCCAGGTCGGCGCCGACCTTGGAGACGGACGCCTGGTGTTCAAGGCGGGGCACCTGCGCAACGAGAACCTGTCCGACTTCTGGTCGTACGTGGACCGCGCCCAACTCCTCCTCACGAACTCGGTCGCACGGCCGGCCGCCTACACCGAAGCGTGCGTCCTGCAGACCGACCGAATGCTCACCCTCGACGCCGTCCCGGCCGACACAGATCCCGGACGGACCGGCAGCAGCGAGCCAATGGCACATCAGCAGAACCCCGGCCCCGCCCAGCCGACTTCGCTCACAACCCAGCCCGCCCGTGACCTCAGGCAATACCACTCATCCCGCCCTCCACGAGCGAGTACCCTTCGGGAGCCGCAGCATTGACAATGGCCTGGCCGTGAGAAGAGGTGACGACACCACATGAGTGCTGCCATGGACCGTCTACCGATTCGAACTGAATCAATCGGCACCCTCTGAGGAGAATCGGTGCAGGTCACGAAGCCTCGGCCCCGCGCTCGCGGGGATGGCTCCGCCGCGAGCACGTGGAAGCTCCGCATCACGCTCTCGGCCCCGCGCTCGCGGGGATGGCTCCATCCAAACAGCCGAGCACGCGCACTCTTGAAGCTCGGCCCCGCGCTCGCGGGGATGGCTCCTCCCGATCGAAGCTGCCGTCGTCGACCACGACCTCGGCCCCGCGCTCGCGGGGATGGCTCCGCAGGTGTTCGGGGCCGGGCTCGGGTTGGGCCCTCGGCCCCGCGCTCGCGGGGATGGCTCCGGCAGCGCGCCCTTCGGCCGGAGCAGACCGGGCTCGGCCCCGCGCTCGCGGGGATGGCTCCGTGTTCCGGGGCCGGCGGGGTGGTTCCGCCCCCTCGGCCCCGCGCTCGCGGGGATGGCTCCTGATGCCCGCCGACGAGGGACAGGCCTCCCCGCTCGGCCCCGCGCTCGCGGGGATGGCTCCGCGTGACATGGAGCTGGGAGTACCTGCCCAGCCTCGGCCCCGCGCTCGCGGGGATGGCTCCCTCATGCCGTCGGTGGTCGGCAGGTAGCCGCGCTCGGCCCCGCGCTCGCGGGGATGGCTCCGGCTGGTCACACCCCTGCCTCGGCTACCTGGACTCGGCCCCGCGCTCGCGGGGATGGCTCCCCTGGAGATCGTCGCCCCTCAGGTAGTCCCCGCTCGGCCCCGCGCTCGCGGGGATGGCTCGCAGCCCAGGCGGTCGCGCCTGCCGAACGCCCCCTCGGCCCCGCGCTCGCGGGGATGGCTCCTGGAGGGTGTCCGCGGCGCTGACGTTGAAGTACTCGGCCCCGCGCTCGCGGGGATGGCTCCTCCTTGCCGCCCATCCGCAGCGATTCCTCGTCCTCGGCCCCGCGCTCGCGGGGATGGCTCGTGGCCGGCATCAAGCCGTCCACCGTCCGCGACCTCGGCCCCGCGCTCGCGGGGATGGCTCCCGACAGGGCCGTGATCGCCCAGTACGCCGATTCTCGGCCCCGCGCTCGCGGGGATGGCTCCACCGTGGTCGGCCGACGGGCGGCGGTCTCGGTCTCGGCCCCGCGCTCGCGGGGATGGCTCCCTCGACCCCTAGGAGGGGACCGTGGCCCAGGACTCGGCCCCGCGCTCGCGGGGATTGCTCCATGCGGCCAGTGAGCCGGTTCGGCGCGCCGACCTCGGCCCCGCGCTCGCGGGGATTGCTCCCACACCACGGGCTCGCCCTGGTTCACGACCCCCTCGGCCCCGCGCTCGCGGGGATTGCTCCTGCCGGTAGTCGTTGCCGCCGAGTTTCACCGCCTCGGCCCCGCGCTCGCGGAGATTGCTCGAAGATCGTGTTCGCGCGGGCCAGTTCGGGCTGCTCGGCCCCGCGCTCGCGGGGATTGCTCCTTCTTGAGGAAGTCGTGGATGGCGCCGCTGCCCTCGGCCCCGCGCTCGCGGGGATCGCGCAACCACGTCCGGATCGGCTTGAGGCCGCACCGGCCACGACCGTTCGCCGACACAGGCCCGGTGCCATGATCCCCTCATGGAATCCCGGCGACGGCAGGTCCGGGTGAGGAGGAGGGCGCCATGGGGCCCGTACCGGGCGCGGGAGGAATTGGACCGGCTGGGCCAGGTGCTGCGAGCACAACTCGTCAAGCTGATAGACGAGTTGGCTCCCGCTGGCGATCTGAGCCCGCCGTTCCTCGCCGAGCCGGAGGTCGTCGACTGGCACGAGCCGCTCCGCTACCGGTACTCGGTCGGCTGCTTCACGGGAAGGCGCCCCGCGAACGTCACCGCCGCCGACGCCGCGTCCCGCGGGGCCGCCCTGCTCGAATCGGCCGGCTGGAAGGTCGCGACCTCGCGGGAGGAGGCCGGCGGGACGGTCCGCTTCGTCGTCACCGGCCGCCGCCACGGCTGCGGCATCGAGATCTGTGCGGTCGAGCACATGTCCACTCTCTGGTTCAGCGGGCAGACACCGGCGATGGCCCTGTACGAGCCGGAGGAGTTCCGACGCCCGGAACCCCTGCTCACGCCCGAGACCGTCACCCTCGGATATGTACTGTGCTACGAGTGCGACGGCCTGGGCTGGTGCCATGACTGCGGAGGACGCGGCTGGCGCCCTGACGCGGCCCGCGGGCGGGTCAACTGCCCTGTCTGTCACCGGCGTCGTGTCTGCGTGATCTGCCGGGGTGCGGCGGAGCTCGCTGTGACCGATCTGTCGCCGTACCAGCGCGGCTACTACCCCGAACTGGGCCGGTGACGGGTCGTCGCACCCCCGGAGAGACCTCGCGCAGTAGTCCCGCCGCAGCCGCCTGCATGCCGTCTGACATCAACTCAATCCTCGTACGAAATCCTTGGATTGACATCTTGACTTCGACCCAAGGATTGATACCTTGGCTTCATGCCAAACAACGAGAAGCCTCGCCTCATCCCGACCGGAAAGTGCTGGTGCGGCTGCGGGAAGGACGTTGGCCTGGGCAAGTTCTTCGCCGCCGGCCACGACAAGATCGCCGAAGCAGCGCTCATGGCGCTCAAGTACGACGGGTCCGTCGCTCAACTGCTCCACGCCCACGGCTACGGCTCACACCACTCCGTCCGCCATGCCGCTGTCGCCGATCCGGACTGCTCGTGGCAGAAGTGCGCCGACTGCAACTACAGCGGCGCCCCCGCCAGCATCGTCAACCACCGCAAGAAGGACCATTCCTGACGACGTTTCGGACCGCGGCACACCCGGTCACCCCTACAGTGGCGCCATGGATGTCAACTGGGACGACTCGACCTGGGAACTGATGCTGGTACAGCGCCCCTCCGATACGCACCTCTCGCAGTCGAGCACTTCTGGCGGGAAGAGCGCGCTGGCGCGGAACGACGACAACGAACTCACCACGCACGCCGTGCTGTTCCCCGGGACCAAGGTGGCCCTGGGGATCCTCGGCGCGGGCGTCGCCCTGGGGATCGTCGCGGTGAAGGCCGCTCCGCACGTCAGGAGCGGCCTGATCAGCCTCAAGTCGAAGCTGGCTCGGCGGACGGAGGAGGACGCCGAGGCCCCCGCTCCCCTGACGGTCGTCTCGGAAGTCGGACCGGAGCAGCCGGACGCCTCTGCACTGCGCACTGCCTGAGCGACGGACCAGGCGCCGGCACGGAACTCGAATCAGGCCGAGTGGATGTGACATCTGCCACATCCACTTCGCCGAGTACCGGTCGCTCGTCATTCGCAACGCCCCGACCTCCCTGTCGAGTTCGCGACCGAACGAACCCGGGAGCCGGTGCAAACGATCTGGCTGTCCGCGGCGGCCTGGCCCTAGCCTGCCCGCCATGTCCCAGAACACGAACACCTCCGGTTTCCCCGGACAGGCGGCCGCTCCGTCCGGCGACGCCGCCAGGGTGCAGCGCCAGGTACAGCACCAGGCGGGCGTCGGACCCGTCTCCGGTGGCGGCGGCACCCTCTTCTCCGAGCCCGTCCTGGTGGTGAACCAGAAGGTCAAGCTGATCGAGCTGACCAACGAGTACTCGGTCTTCGACCAGCAGGGCGCCACGCTGGGCTCGGTGGTCCAGGTCGGCCAGAGCGGTCTGCGCAAGGTGCTGCGGCTGCTCTCCTCCATCGACCAGTACCTGACCCACAAGCTGGAGATCCGCGACGCGCACGGCACCCCGGTGCTGCTGCTGACCCGCCCGGCGAAGCTCATCAAGTCGCGGGTGATCGTGCAGCGTCCGAACGGTCAGGAGGTCGGCCGGATCATCCAGCAGAACGTCATCGGAAAGATCGACTTCGCGCTCGAGGTCAACGGCCAGAGGATCGGCGCCATCAAGGCCGAGAACTGGCGGGCCTGGAACTTCTCCATCGTCGACGCGACGGACACCGAGGTCGCCCGGATCACCAAGACGTGGGAGGGCCTGGCGAAGACGATGTTCACCACGGCCGACAACTACGTGCTCCAGATCCACCGCCCGCTCGCCGACCCGCTGCTCAGCCTCGTCCTGGCGACCGCGCTCACCGTGGACACCGCGCTGAAGCAGGACGCCCGCGGCTTCGGATAGCCGCGAACCACACGTCGCCCGGCGGCAGTTGCCGCCGGGTAGCGATGAGCATCGGCGGTCCGCGGCCGCGCGTCCGGATCGACACGGCCTGGGGCCGGCCGAAGTGGCCGTGACCGGGCGGTAGACGGCCGAGGCCGCCGCGATCGGGCAGTAGACGGCCGTGGCGCCCGTTGTTCGGCCACTCGTTCCGGACCCACCAGCCTGCCGCCGTCAGCCGCCCACCCGGCGCACCGTCACCGCCGCCGAGTGGGTGCTCGCCACTGCGGTCGTCAGAGGGGGACCGACAGAGCAGGCGAGGCCGCGGTGGCCGGCGGATCCTGGCAGGGGAGCGTGACGACGACACCCACGCCCTGGCCGGGCTTCGCCTCACCCGCGCGAACGGTGTAGCGGTCGGGCTCGTGGACGGCCTCGAACTCCCACGTGGACTGATCGGCCGAATCCGGCTCGTTCGAGGTGATCTTGAAGCCCTCGCCCGCGAGCTTCTCCCGCAGTGCCCGAACCACCTCGGGACGCTGGTCGTCCGTGGCCTTCAAGCGGATCGCCGAGCTGAGCTCGTACGCCTCACCCTCATCGGCGATGCCCGTCCCCCGCCCCGAGCACCTGGAGTAGGCGATGAGCTTGGTCCACGGATCGCGTTCGAGGCCCGTCAGCTCGCACACGTGGTTCTGCACCTGGTCCGCCCGGAGCAGCGCCTCCTCCCGGGACTCGACCCGTACCGGCTTGCTCGGCTTCTCCGCCCCTCCGACCAGTGGCTCCACGAGCGAGCACGAGCTCAGCACCAGGGCACCCGAGACCGCCAGTACGGCCGCACGGGCGGCCCGTACGCCCGCTCCGGACAACGCGGGCGTCGATCTCTTGAACAAGTGCGGTACTCCCCCGTGAACAGCTGTGCGTCGTGCCGTCCGGATGCTACGGCACCACAGGGGACGGTCTGCGCCCGGATTTACGGGTCGCCCGGTCGGAAGGCTGCGGACGGTTCTCGTGCTTGCGGCCCTGGTCAGCGAGCGAGGTCTCCGGCGGCTCGCCCCGGCGATCCACCGAATCGGGGCCGCCCCGCCAACACCGAGGAAGCCGTGGACGGGCTGACCCACGAGGTCCTGGAGCAGGGCGCGGCAAGGCCGACGTCCGCGGTCTACGGGAACGGGCCGCGATGCCGCTTCCGTGAGAGCTGGAGCAGCCTCACGGAAGCGACTCGCGCACGGGACTGCCTGAACAGCTCGGGTTCGAGGACATGGTCGCGCGACTCCGAGCGCCCACACCGAACCGGTTGGTGGTCGCCGGCCCTGGCGGGGAGGGAAAGCTCTCCCCGGTCGCGCAGCCGTGGTCAAGCCGCTGGAACCCGGAGCAGACCCACCGGCCTTCCTCGCGCGCGACCTTGTCCCACAAGGCACGCAACCAGCCTCTGACTTCCGGCGGGCACCGCTATCAGAGGTCCTCGACAATCATCCCGACCCCCACGTGCGAGTACGCTTCGGGAGCACGGGACATGATGCTGGCAACTCGGGTTGGCGTGACGAGAATGACGGTACGACATCACTTGCCCTCCAGGTTTCCGTCCAATCGAACTGAATCAATCGGCGCCCCCTGACGCCAATCGCCGCAGGTCAGCAAGTATCGGCCCCGCGCTCGCGGGGGTTGCTCCGGCGACGGGAACTCGGCCGGCAGCGGCAGCCAATCGGCCCCGCGCTCGCGGGGGTTGCTCCTGCCACCCCAGGTGTTGGGAGCGGCGGGTGTGATCGGCCCCGCGCTCGCGGGGGTTGCTCCGGCGCCGGGGACGACCTGGTGCGGGCCAGCGCATCGGCCCCGCGCTCGCGGGGGTTGCTCCGATCGGGGCCGCGCCGTTACCGAGCGGCGCGCATCGGCCCCGCGCTCGCGGGGGTTGCTCCCCGCCGGCCGGGATGCTCGCGGTCACCCCGCAATCGGCCCCGCGCTCGCGGGGGTTGCTCCGGAGACACTGGACAGAAAAGCTCGAATATTTTATCGGCCCCGCGCTCGCGGGGGTTGCTCTCCGTGACTCTCTGTCAACCCTGAAAGGAGGCGATCGGCCCCGCGCTCGCGGGGGTTGCTCCCACGGCCCGATCGCACCCACCCCCGACGGCCGATCGGCCCCGCGCTCGCGGGGGTTGCTCCCACGGCCCCCGGTTACCGAGAGTGCACTCCCGATCGGCCCCGCGCTCGCGGGGGTTGCTCCGGCGGTGAGGCGGGGAGATGTGGTCACCTGCCATCGGCCCCGCGCTCGCGGGGGTTGCTCCTTTCGGCTCGGGGACGCCTCCCCGTCACCCAGATCGGCCCCGCGCTCGCGGGGGTTGCTCCTACGAGGCCGGCGTCCTGCTGGCCAAGCACGCATCGGCCCCGCGCTCGCGGGGGTTGCTCCTACCTGGCGCCCGGCGCGAACGTCGTCGCCCAATCGGCCCCGCGCTCGCGGGGGTTGCTCCCGGCGGTCAGGTCAGAGGCACGCGAGGGCGTAATCGGCCCCGCGCTCGCGGGGGTTGCTCCAGGGTCGAGAGCTTGAGCGGGGGGAGAGAGCTATCGGCCCCGCGCTCGCGGGGGTTGCTCCCACGCCCCGTGCCCCGGCGCCAACCCGGCCGCATCGGCCCCGCGCTCGCGGGGGTTGCTCCCGGCGCTTCGCGGGGCTTGCCACCGAGTTGGGATCGGCCCCGCGCTCGCGGGGGTTGCTCCGCGGTCGACATCCCCACCCCCTGGACCGACTGATCGGCCCCGCGCTCGCGGGGGTTGCTCCTACGTGAGTGGCATTTCCCAGAAGACTGGTAAGTCGGCCCCGCGCTCGCGGGGGTTGCTCCGGCGGCCGGGTCCTGTGGTGCCCGCAGGGGCGATCGGCCCCGCGCTCGCGGGGTTGCTCCTCGATTTGTCACACCCGAAATTGAGCTGCCGCATCGGCCCCGCGCTCGCGGGGGTTGCTCCGGCGGCCGCGAGGGCGTCATCGTGGACACCGCATAGGCCCCGCGCTCGCGGGGGTTGCTCCCTCTCGGAGTGGATCACCCCGGAGAGCGAAGGATCGGCCCCGCGCTCGCAGGGGTTACTCCGGTACGCAGTCCCGCATCGCCTCGATCTCCGAATCGGCCCCGCGCTCGCGGGGGTTGCTCCCCCTCGGTCAGCACCATGCAGTTGGTGAGGACATCGGCCCCGCGCTCGCGGGGGTTGCTCGCGGTCGGCGGTATCACCCGCCAGTCCGCCCACATCGGCCCCGCGCTCGCGGGGGTTGCTCCACGACCACCCTGGCGTACCGCATCGGCAAGCCATTGGCCCCGCGCTCGCGGGGGTTGCTCGCCGAGGGTGCGCCGGGCCTCCTCCAGCCGGTCATCGGCCCCGCGCTCGCGGGGGTTGCTCCCCGGAGCTTGTTCGGGCCGAAGACGTCGCATGATCGGCCCCGCGCTCGCGGGGGTTGCTCCCGACGTTGTACCCGTTGGCACGGTGCTGGGGGATCGGCCCCGCGCTCGCGGGGGTTGCTCCGACACGGCGTGGCCAGTTGGGGATACCTGACGATCGGCCCCGCGCTCGCGGGTCTCTAGTACTGCAACGACACTCCGTAACGTTGCGCGTGCTCACTTCGTTGAGTGTGTTCGTGCTGGAAGACATAACTGACGGATGGTCGGGCGAGTTTGCTGACTTCACGGCGCGGTTCGCCGGCCGCTTCGGTCGGGTGGAGCCCCGGCGGCGGATGGTGTCCTACCTGCGGGGACTGCTCGGCGAGGCCGAGCGGAAGAACGGCTGGACCCTGGCCGAGGCCGCCGGCGACGATGGCCCGCAGGGGATGCAGCGCCTGCTGAACCACTACCAGTGGGACGCCGACGCGCTGCGCGACGATGTCCGTGATGCCGTTCTGGAGAACATCGGCGATCCCCATGACGGAGTTCTCATCCTCGACGAGACAGGATTCCTGAAGAAGGGTGTCCGGTCGGCGGGCGTGGCCCGCCAGTACTCGGGCACAGCGGGACGGATCGAGAATTCCCAGGTGGCGGTTTTCCTGGCCTACGGATCCAACCGGGGCCGGGCGCTGATCGACCGGGAGCTTTACCTGCCGAAGGACTGGACCTCGGACCGTGAACGCTGCCGGGCGGCGGGCATCGGAGACGACGTCCAGTTCGCCACCAAACCCGATATCGGACTGCGGATGCTGAAACGCGCGGTGGAATCCGAAGTGCCGTTCGGCTGGGTGACAGCCGATGAACTCTACGGCCAGACCGGGCGCCTGCGGCTCTGGCTGGAAGAGAACGACATCCCCCATGTGCTCGCAGTTCCGAAATCCCAGATGGTCATGACCATGGAGTTCTTCGGCCAGGCCCGCGCGCACGAGCTGATCGGCCGCCTTCCGGACGAGGCGTGGCAACGCTTGAGCTGCGGCGACGGCGCCCACGGCCCGCGGGAGTACAACTGGGCCGCGGCCCCGATCCGGCCCTGGCGGCGCGAGGGATGGGACCACTGGCTGCTCGCCCGGCGAAGCACCTCCGATCCCACGGAAATCGCCTACTACATCTGCTTCTGCCCGACCGGGACCCCACTTGAAAAGCTCACGGAGATCGCGGGGGCGCGGTGGATGGTGGAGGAGTGCTTCCAGACCGCGAAGAACGAGGCTGGCCTCGACCACTACCAGGTCCGCGGCTACACCCCGTGGTACCGGCACATCACCCTCTCGATGGCCGCTCTCGCTTTCCTTGCTATCCTGCGGGCCGAGACAAAAAAGGGGACGAAAAAACTCGAACTGATGAAGCCCTCGTGCCCATCAGCATGAACGAGGCACGACGGCTGTTCAACCGCGTCTCCTCTCCGATACGCCACGGAATCCGGCATGCGCTCGCCTGGTCCCACTGGCGCAGAAAAGCCCAAGCCCGGGCACGCGCCAGCTACTACAAGCGAAGAGGGCATGTCGAAGTGTCGTTGCAGTACTAGTAATGGCCGACAGCGAAGGTCGGGCGCCAGCGCGGAGACCAATGCCGGAAGAGTACTCAATGTGCCGCGGGCGATGGGGCCGGGGCAGCACACCGGTGCGGGCGAAGCGCCGGCCCAACCGAACTCGAGGCCGAAGGACTCGGAGGAAGTGACGCCGCTGGCGTCAGCCGAGTTGGCGGGCCCAGTCCGTCAGCCGGGCGAAGTCGTCCGCCGTTAGGCCGGCCTTCGGGTCGACGTGGTGGAGGAGGGCCGGGCCGGGGTGGTGGGCTTCGACCCAGGCCCGGTCGGCGTCGGTGATCAGGTCGTCGACCCAGGCGAACGGGCGGCCGCGCGCCCAGGCGACGATCTGCGGGGTCTTCCAGAACACCCCGCCGTCCGGCTCGGGCCGCGGCTCGGACCAGGCGATGTGCGGCAGGGCGGGCAGTCCGAGGAGGGGGGCGATGAAGGCATCCGCTTCCTCCTGCCACGTGGTCGCCCACACCAGGTCGTACGGTAGCGCCGCGAGGACCGGGCCATGGTCCGGGTTGAGCCAGACCCGCAGGAGCTTCGGCGCCTTGTGGGGCAGGCCCCACGCAGCGAGCCGGCGGCGCTCGGCGGCCTCCCAGCTCGGCATCATCAGCCGATGGGTCTCGTAGCCCTCGGGCCGCCGGTACGGCTTCGCCGCGTACGGGTTCAGCGGCCCGTCGACGTCCATCAGCAGCAGCGGCCGCACCGTCTCACCTCCGGGATCGTCCCCGCACGCTACCGACGGGAACGGGCGGACGCCCAGTGGTTTTCCGGGGCCGGCCGCCCCGGCGCGGGGTCAGCCGATGCTGAAGGCGCCGTCCGGCGGGGGCGGGAGTCGACCGCCTCGGCGTCGGTGACCGGGGCAGTGCGGCCGAGGTCCTGACCGCCGACGGGCACGCGAGCTTCCAGGCCTCCTACGACGAGGGCCTGCCGGCCGTCCGCTATCTCATGCGCGAACTCGAGCTGCTGCGTGAGCACTTCACGCCCCACGGTGCGGGCCTGCTGGCTGACCTGCGCCACCAGACCGACCACCTGTAGTGCCACGCTGAGCGGAACCGAACGACGGAGGGTCATGTGCTCGGGCACCTCATCACTCACGACGATGACCTGCAGATGGTCCCCACCGACCGGGACGAGCTGACCACCGCGCTCGGGCGCCTCCACGAGGAACTGCGGGGCCTGCCCGAAGGGAGCGACCACGCCCGCACTCGGGTCCTGACCAGGTGGATCGGCATCGGCCGGATGTGCCTGGGCGATCACGAGGACGCCCGTACGTTCCTCAAGCGGTCGCTCGACCTGGCCGCCGCTCTCGGCAACACCGGGGCCGTCGTCGCCACCGGGCTCAACCTGGCCGACGCGCACCGCTACTCCGGCGACGTGCGGACCGCGGACGCGCTCTACCGCAGCGCGCTGAACACCGCGCGAAGCCACCATCCGGAACTCGTCGACTACGCGCTCCAGCACTTCGGCAAGCACCTGATGGAGCGCGGCGACCTCGCGGGTGCCCTCGCCCATCTGCAAGAGGCGATGCGGTTGCGGGTCGCCAAGGGAGACACCGAACTCATCGAGTCGACGCAGGCCGCACTCGACCGCGCCGAGCGGTTGATCCGCAGGCCGGCCAACCGGCGGTAGGCGTCGCGGCGTCCCGGCAGTGCAGCGGCCGGTGGACCTTGTGGTTCCAGTCCCGCCACCGGCCCGCACGGGGCGGCGAGCATCAAGCTCGGCACCGGCGAGGCAGCCGAGGTCACAGCCCGTGCCGCCCACGCCGCCCATGCCGCCCGTCCGACAACCCGACAGTCCTGACGGCCGCCGAACGCAGCCGACCCCGGGAAGGGTGCGGGGCCGCGGCGCATGCGCCGCGGCCCCTCTCCCTCACGGCTGGATCAGCCCGCGCTCGTACGCGCGGACCAGATTGCGCGGCACCAGGTGCTCGCGCCCGTCGACGGTGATCGGCACCAGCCGTGGCGCGCTCGCCTTCCACTGGGCGCGGCGGTGGCGGGTGGCGCTGCGGGACGTCCTGCACTTGGGTACGGCCACGGGACACGCCCCTACCGGGTGGTCGAGGTGTGGGGCAGCAGCGCCATGGCGCGGGCGTTCTTGATCGCCCGTGCCATCGCCCGCTGTTGCTGGACCGTGAGCCGGGTGACCCGGCGGCTGCGGATCTTGCCGCGGTCGGAGACGAACCTGCGCAGCAGATCGGTGTCCTTGTAGTCGATGCGGGTGATGCCCGCCTCGATCAGCGGGTTCGGGCGCGGACGGGCCGGACGTCCGGCGGTGGGGCGCTTGGCCATGTCGGTTCCTTCGTACGGTCGTTCAGGAGACGGGTTCGAGCAGGTCCTCGAAGGCGTCGGGCAGCGCCTTCCAGCCGGCTTCCCCCGCCAGCAGCTCGGCGTCGGTGAGCAGGCAGGAGTCGAGCAGATCGGTGATCCCGTCGACGTCCAACCCCTCGGCCGTGAAGACGAGTTGCTGGACGCGGTCGCCGTGGGCGGGGTGCCAGTCGAGGGCCGCGGCGGCCCGCCGGGCGGGCGGGTACTGCTCCCAGGCGGCGTCCGGCAGCGAGGCCAGCCAGGGCCCGCACTCCTCGACCGCGAGATTGGCGCCGGCGGCGTCCCAGGCGAGCATCAGTTCGCCGCGGTTGGCCAGCCAGAACCGGCCCCGGCTGCGCTGGGCGGCCGGCACCAGCAGCTCCAGCGCCTCGTAGAGCCGGCCCGGGTGTAGCGGGCGCCGCCGTTCCCACACCAGGGTGGCCACGCCCGCCTCGTCGGCCGGCTGCGGCAGCAGCGCCAGGGCCGGGTTCACCCGGTCGCGGGCCGCTGCCACGTCGAAGCCGCCGAGCGCAGCCCGCAGCAGCTCGCCGGTGCCGAGCAGGACCCGCCGGGCGGTCGGGTGCAGCTGCCGCAGCATCGCCAGCCCGGCCGCACCGCCGCGGGCGACGGCGATGGTGGTGGCGTACTCGATCTGGTGGGCGAGCGCCTCGGCACGGGTGCGGGTGTCGTCGGGCGAGGTGTGCTCGCCGTGCTCGGCCAGGGTGTCCGGGACGGAGAGCTCGCCGAGCAGCCGGTCGGGGTCGACCGCGACCACTACGCCCGCCGGCTCGATGAACTCCGCCGTCGGGCGGCCGTCCACCTCGCCGCCGGCGATCACCTCGACCGCCGGGTGCGGGTCGCTGCCGCCCCACAGCTCGACGATCGCCAGCCCGTGCTGCCCGGCCTCGGCGACCCTGGCCAGCTCGGGCAGCAGGTCCTCGCGCAGGGCGCAGCAGGCGCAGTCGTTGGCCAGCGGGACGTCGGTGGTGTCGTACGCACCGTCGCCGTCGCGCAGTTCGCGGTGGACGGTGCCGCGGCCGGCGTCGCGCAGATCGTGGTGCAGGACGACGCCGTTGACGCTGCCGTCCAGCAGTTCCTGGACGGCACGGCGGCGTTCCGCGCGGTGCAGCCCGGCCACCACGACGACGGGGAGCCTCACGTGTTCGGTCACCGCGCTCACCAGCTCGACTTCCGCACGCCGGGGAGCTGCCCGGCGTGCGCCATGGTGCGCAGGTTGAGCCGGGAGAGGCCGAAGGCGCGCTGGTAGCCGCGCGGGCGGCCGTCCACGCTGTCGCGGTTGCGGATCCGGGTGGCGCTGGCGTCCCTGGGCTGGCGGTCCAGCTCCCGCCGGGCGGCCGCTCGCTCGTCGGGCGTGCTGGACGGGTGGGCGATGACCCGCTTCAGCTCGGCCCGGCGCTCGGCGTACCGGGCGACGGTCGCCCGCCGCTGCTCGTTCTTGGCGATCTTGCTCTGCTTGGCCATCAGACCTTCTCCCCCCGGGCGCGGATGCGGGCGACGGCGGTCTCGATGCCGATGGCGTCCACGGTCTTCAGGCCCTTGGCGCTGAGCGTCAGGCGCACGAACCGGCCCTCGCTGGGCAGCCAGTAGCGCTTGCGCTGGATGTTGGGGTCGAACCGGCGGCGGGTGCGGCGGTGCGAGTGGGAGATCGCGTTGCCGAAGGACGGCTTGCGGCCGGTCAGTTGGCAGTGAGCGGACATGGGGAGGCGACTCCGTTGCGGATCGGGCGGGCAGGCGGTCGGTCTCGCTCCCGGGGTCGGCACGACGCCCCGGGGAAGCGCGACTCACCCTAGCCTAAATGAAAACGGATTTCATTTCACTCCGGGGCCTCCATTCGCCGCGGGGGTGGGGACGCCGATGCAGGAGTAGTCGACGAGGATGCGGCCGAGCGTCGGCTCGTCGGCGTTGGCCCACACGGCCTGGCTGTACTGGCGGCGGTTGTCGTTGAGGAGGTCCAGAACGGCCTGCGGGACGTTGCCGCCGCGGACGCCGCCCGGGAGGCGTTCGCGCGGCTGTCGCGGCACGCGACGGCCGCGGGCACCGACCGCACCCGGCTCTCCCGGTGTCAGCCGCTGATCGGCCCCGCGGCCCGCCATCCGCACCACGTGGAGTGGCAACTGACATCTCGACACCTTCGTAGCGTCGATCAGCCCCGAGCATGCCCGCTGGTCAACGGGCATGCTCGGGAAAGCTCCGATGCCCCCGACAGAGTCGCGCTTCATGCGTGTCTTCGAGGGCGCAGGGGAACGTCGTGACTGATGGACGTCGTGACTGATGGAAGCCGCCCGATACCCTTCCGATCGCCCAGACGCCGGTGCCGCTGGTCTCAGCGGCACCGGCGTCAGCGGGCCTCGTAGGCCCTGGGTGGTAGAGGGCGTAGCACCGACGCCGCAACCACACCCCGCCGTCCGGGGCTCCCGCGCCGCGCGGTCCGTCGGCGGTCCGTGCGGTGAGGCCGGCCCGGGATCAGGCGAAGGTGTTGGTGGACCAGATCGCGCCGCCGATGCCTTCGCCGCCGTCGGCCTTGTAGACGACGAGGTTGCCGTCGTCCTGGAGCTTCAGGAAGGCGCCTGCCGACCAGAAGGTACCGGAGGCCCAGAGGCCGCGGCTGCCGTCCGCGGTGTAGACGACGGCGTTGCCGTCGTCCTGGATCCGGAGGAAGGCGTTGCTGTTGCCGGCGGTGTTGCTGCGCCACAGGACCGCGTCGTCGCTGAGGCGGTAGAGGACGAGGTCACCGTCCCACTGCATCGCCAGGCGGGTGGTCTTCGCGTACGTCTGCTGGCCGGCCGCGAGCCGGGTGCCGGGGCGGAAGGTCGTGGCGCTCCAGACCGAGTTGGCGGCCGTCTCGGCGGAGTTCTTCTTGTAGAGCACGAGGCCGCCGTCGTCCTGGAGCTTCAGGAACGCGCCGCTCTGGCCCCAGGTGTTGGAGCCCCACAGGGCGCCGGTGCCGGCGGCCGGGTTGCCGTCGCTCTTGTAGACGACGAAGTTGCCGTCCGACTGCAGGTACGCCCACGCTCCCTTGTTCCCGGCGGTGTTGGTGTACCAGGTGGGTGTGGCGTCGACGCGGCGGTAGCGCACCAGGTTGCCGTCCTGCTGCATCTCGACCACGGCGGTCTGCGACTGGAACCACTGACCGGGCTTGATCCTGGTGTCGCTGTCCAGCTTCTGATCCAGGCGGGTGGTGCCGGCGGACCACACGGTGGAGCTGCCGTCGGCCTTGACCATGGCCACGTTGCCATCGTTCCGGAGCTTGAGGAACGCGCCGCTCTGGCCCCAGGTGCCGGAGGCCCACAGGGCGCCGGTGCCGGCGGCCGGGTTGCCGTCGCTCTTGTAGACGACGAAGTTGCCGTCCGGCTGGACGTACGCCCAGGCGCCGTTGTTGCCCGACGTCCCGCTCGACCACAGGATCCCGCTGTCGACCTGCCGGTGAGTGACGACCAGGTCGCCGTCCGGCCGCATGGTCAGCTTCAGGTCCGCGCCGACGACCGACTGCCCGGAGGTCAGCTTGGTGTCCGACTTGACCGACACGCCACCGGCGGCCACGGTCGAGGAGATCCATCCGCCGAGGTCGTCGATGCGGGTGGCGGTCGCGCCGGTGCGGGTCTCGGTGGCCGGGGTGTCGAGGCAGCCGCCCTGCCAGGAGCGGGACGCGACGGCGACGAGTTCGGTCTTGCCGCCCCTCTCGCGGATCGTGGGGGCGCCGGTGTCGCCCTTGCAGATCGCCGCGCCGCCGGTGCCGGTGATGCTGACGCCGGTCGCGTTCACGGTGCCGAGGGCGAAGGAGCCGGTGTGGGGCTTCAACGGGGCCCACTCGTCCTTGGTGCGGCCGTATCCGACCACCCGCAGGTTCTCCCCCGGGGTGGGGGCGGTCGTGGCGAACGCCGGCGGGGCGATGCCGTCCACGGCGGTGGCCAGGCGGGCCATCACCAGGTCGCGCTCCTGACGCGGCACCAGCTCGGCCACGTCGACGGACTTGGCACCCACCGTGGCGGTCGTCTTCCACTTCGGCGCGCCGGTCGCCAGCGTCTGCGGCTGTGCGGGGTCGTCGGAGAAGCAGGACGCGGCGGTCAGCACCCAGTAGGGGTCCACCAGCGTGCCGGTGCAGCCGCGCAGGGCGTCACCGACGACGATCCGGGCGGTGTAGGCGTACGAGCCGTCGGCGGCGGCGTCGCCGGTCACGGCGCCGGCCGGGGCGAAGGAGGTCATCGTGCCGGCGGCCGCGGCCGCGGCCGCTATCAGCACGCCCGCTCGCCGGGAGCGGAGCGAGGAGTTGTGAGGCATGAACAGGGTTCCCAACGGTAAGAGGTGAATTCGGGTAGCGATCGGTCCGACGTGGTCCGGCGGGTTTCCCGCCGGCGCCTTCGCCGACATCGCGGAGCGCTGCCATGGAGCGCGGAGGACCTGCGGGGCGCACGTCAGCGGTGAGGCTGCCCCGGCAGTCCGGGCCCGCCGTCGCCGAGGCCGGGGACGAGTGGGCCGCCCGCGTCCGGCGGAGTCCGCGATCGTGCGGCCTCTGACGGGCCGCCAGGCCAGGCCGTCGCCCCGTAACCCGCTCAGCCGCCTGGAGCGGCGCGAGCGGCACGCCTACAGCCGGCTCACCGGCCTGTGCCGTCCTGTGGCCCACCCCCGAGCGGCGGCAGCCGGCCGTCAAGCAACTCGAAGCGCTGGGCCAGCCGTTCGCCATCCTGGCGGTCGGAGCCCCGCTGTGCGGCCGAAGCCCCGCTGTGCGGCCCCGTTGGGCCTCGTGGAGTCGGCCGCCGTCGTTGCGGGGTGGGCGCGGAGGGCGTTCGCACCGCCGCTCGCGGTCTCCGGCGATGCGGACCGCTCAGACGGTTCCGGTCCCGCCACTCACGCGGCGGGGCCGGAACCGGGGGATCAGACGCGCGTCAAACCGCCTGATCGGATCCTCACTTGGAGGTGGTGATCTCCATCAGGGTGAACGGGCGCTGCTGCGGGTCGGTGAGCTCGCCGACCTTGTTCCAGGTGTTCGGCTTCAGGTCGTGGATCTTGGTCTCGGCGCCGTTCACCATGACCAGGTGGACGGAGTAGTCGGAGGTGGAGACGGCGTAGGTCGACGGCAGCTCCAGGCTGAGCCGACCGGACGTGCCGGTGGTGGTGAAGCAGAAGCGGCCGCCGCCGACCTTGTCGGTCTCCGCCATGTTCCGGGCGTCGACCTCCAGCAGGCCCGGAGCGCAGGGCGCGAGGACGATGTGGCCGTCACCGCTCTTCAGCCGGATGCCACGGTCCGCGAAGATCTGGTCAGCGCCGGGGTAGGCGAAGTCCTCCACGGCCGGCGGAGGAGTGTCGTCGGCAGTCAGCGCCTTCGGAGCGGCGGCGATGCCGCCGGGCGCGGCGGCGGTGCGGTCAGCCGCGACGGCGCCCACGACGCCGGACACCGCGACCGTACCGCCGACCACGCCGACGATGACCATCTTGGTAATGGAACGCATGAATGGAACCCCCTGGTTAACCGTCAATTGCTGCTGGATCGCAGCAGACCTGCCGAGTAGGTGCACGTACCGGCAACCCGGTCGAATGGCGCTTCGGCCACCCCCGGCCCCGACCGGCACCATTGCTATCACGAGCGGGTCGACTTCCGGAAGATCGTTTCCTGCTTCGAAAGTATCTGGAATTCCGCTCTGTTCGCATGCGACTCATATGTCCGGGAAGGAGGTTTCCGCGGGCGGGTGAGCCGCGGGCCGCGCCGCTACCGGGTGGTCCAGATCGCTGCGGTCCCGAATACGACAAAGGACACGAAGACCTGAGCCATCATGGCGGGAGGCCACGTGTTCTCCTCCGACTCGCCCCTCCGCTTCGCCTCCATCAGGCGCTCCGCGAACTTCCTGCGGTGGCCGATCATTCCCACCGGGAAGGACACCACCGCGAACGAGTACATGGCGAGCACTGCGGCGGCGTCCATGTGCTTCGCGTAGTAACTGCCGACGCCGAAGACCGCCATCACGGCCGGCGCCAGCGCCATGCTGATCCGGTGCGTGCGGGTGGGCATTCCCGGCACCAGGACCGCCCAGAACACCGCGGTCGCCAGGATCGCGAGCCACCACCACGACACCGCGCCGAGCCCCAACGGATACACCGCGCACCCCCCTCGTTCCGGCTGTGGAGCCCGCGCCGGACGCGGGCTCCACAGCGCTGTTCTGTCACGGCCATTCGAACACGGCCGATCCCTGACAGCCTAGCGATGACCTGATCAGTCGCTCGTGAACCAGCCGACGACGGACGAGACGGCACTGTGTCCGGCCTTCACCAGCCTCTCGCCGACCTTCTCGGTCACCTTCACGCCGAACTTTGCCGCTTCCGCCGCGCCCTTCTCGATCGCGCCGACCACTCGGCCACCGATCAGGGCGAGGCCGACGGTTGCCACCGAGACGATGAACTCGTCGCTGCTGAAGCCGTAGCCGATTCCGGTGTACAGGGCCGAAGCCACACCCGTCACCAGCGAGAACGTACCGACGGCAGCCGCGAAGGGCTGACCACCCGGAACGAGCATCAGGCCGGCCGCGATGAACCCGCTGACGGTGCTGACAGTGCTCAGGAATTTTCCGTAGTCCCGGAACAGCTGCTTGTCGTCCTTCGGCGGAGAACCCGGCGCCGGCTTGTCGGGAGCCGGAGTGGTCACCTTGTCGTTGGCCGGCGTGTTCACCGGGTCGACGTGGTTGGCCTCGTTGGCCTTCGCCTGGGCCGCCGCGGCCGCGGCGGCAGCGGCCTGCTCCTGCGCGCGCTTCTGGGCGGCGATGGCGTGGGCGTCGCTCGCGGCCTGCGACGCCGTGGCGGCGTCCTTGCCCGCCGCGCTCGCGCTCGCCGCGGCCTGCTCCGCCGAGGCCTTCGCGCTCGCCGCCGAGCTCACGGCCTGGTTCGCGGAGGCGGTCGCCTGGGTGGCCGAGTAGTTGGCCTGCCGGTTGGCCGTCTGCGCGGTCGCCGCCGCACTCCTGGCCTTCTGCGCCGAAGCGGCGGCGGCTGCCGCGGAGGCGTCGGCGGCGGTGGACTTGGCCTTGGCGTCGTCCGCGTACCCCTTCGCCTCCTGGGCCGACTGCCCTGCCAGGCTCGCCCAGTGAGCGGCCTCCTCCGACGCGTGGCGCGCGTCCGCCGCGATCTGGTACGCCCGCTGGGCGCTCTCGCTCGCGGTGGCCGCGTCCTTCGCAGCGTTGGCGATCATGCTCAGCACGGACGACACGTGTGCGTCGGTGTCCGCGTCCTTCTGCGCCGCCGTGTACTGGGTCTTGCGGACGAACTCGTGCTGCATCCAGGCCGGTCCGGCCAGGGCGACCGCGCCCGCGGCCTTCACGTTGGGCCCGCCGCCGTCCGTGGCGACCACCACGGCCACCCGGTCGTCCTCGGCCAGGGCCTTGGCGTAGCCGTTGGACAGGAAGGCGGCCATGACCGAGACCCGGCCGTCGGCCAGCGCGGCGCCGCCGTCCCGCTGGACGGCCTTGCCGCCGTCCGAGATCAGGGAGACGGTCCGCACCCGCAGGTCCTCGGCCTGGGCCTGGAGCGCCCCACCGCTGAGGAACTTCTCGACCGCGGTCGGGTCGGCGCTCTCCAGCGTCTTCTGCGCCTCGGTGGCCAGCTTGGCGTTCGCGATGCTCGTGACGGCCAGGACCTTCTCCCGGTCGTCGAGCTGCAGGCTGCGCTGGTAGTCCGACCTGGCCCAGGACACCACGGCCTCGTCGGTGCCGGAGAGCGCGGCCTGCGCCGACGCCCGGGTCCAGGAGCCGGTGGACTTCAGCAGGTTGGCCGCGGCCTTGCGGCCGGCCTGGGCGGCCGTCGCGGTGGCGGTTCCGGGCGCCGCGGCCTGCTTGACCAGGTCCTTCGTCGCGGCGTCCTGCGAGGCGGCCTCGGTCTGCTGCTGGTTGAAGTTCGCCTGGGTGGCCTGATCGTCCTTCAGCAGCAGGTCGGCCTGGGTGATGCCGAGCTGCTTGTCCGACTCCAGCTGCACGGCCTCGGCGTCACGGGCCAGCTTCTCGAGCGTCTGGGCCTTCGTCACCGCCGAGGCCGCGGTCTGGGCGGCGACGGCGGCGGCGTCCGCGTGCTGCCCCGCGATGTTCGCCCAGTCCTGGGCCTGGCCCGCGGCGGCGGCCGCGGCGTCGGCTGCTGCGGCGGCCTTCTCCGCGTGGTCGGCGGTCCGGTTGGCCAGGTCCTTGGCCTCGCCCGCCGCGGTGGCGGCCGAGGTGGCGAGGTTCTCGGCACGGGTCGCGGCCGCGCCGGCCGCGTTGGCCGCGTTGCGGGCGGTGGTGGCCGCGTTGCGGGCGCGGGCCGCCTGCTCGGTGGCCTGGCCCGCGGAACCGGCCGCCTGGGCGCTGGCCTCGGCGGCAGCGGCGGCGTTGTTGGCGGCGCGGGCCGCGGCGGAGCCGGCCTGGCCCGCCCGGGCACTCGCGTCGGCGGCGGACGAGGCGGCCGACGCCGCGTCACGCGCACCGGCGGCAGCGTTGCGTGCAAGCACAGCGGCGTCGCTCGCCGCCTTGGCCTGGGCCCGGTCGCCCGCGGCGGCGGCCGCGGCGCTGTACGCGCGGCTGGCGGCCTGGCCGGCGGCGGCGGCGGCCGAAGCGGCCGAACGCGCCGCCGTGGCAGCCGTCTTGGCTGCCGCCACCGCCGTGTTGGAGGCGTCGATCGCGGTCTTCGCGGCCTCGGCCGCACCCTGGGCGGCCTCGGCCGCCCTGTTGGCCGCGGCGCCCGTCTTCTCGGCGTCGTCCTTGGTCTTGGCAGCCTCGTCCGCGGCCGTCAGCGCGGCCCGCTTGGCCGTCTCGGCGGCCATCTCGGCCCGGGCGCCCGCCTCCTGGGCGGCCGCCGTCTCCTCCAGGGCCCGCTTGGTGGCGTCCTTCGCGGTCTGGGCGAGCTGCTTGACGTCGAGCGTCTCCTGGTCCCTGGCCTGGGCGAGGAGCTGGCCGTTCTCCAGGAACTCGCGGACGTCGGCGGGCGTGCCGCCGAGCGCCCGGCCCGCCTGCTTGGTGAACTCCGGGCCGGTGTAGACATCCATCAGCCGCAGGACGGCGACCCGGTCGTCCTCCTCCTGCGCCTTGAACCGGCCGGTGGTCAGGAAGGCGTCCATGGCCTCGGCGGTGCCATCGCTGAGCGCCTTGGTCCCGGCCGTGCGGACGGCGACGTCGGCGCCGTCGACGATGGTGACGATCGCCGCCCGGCGATCGTCCATCATCGGGTTCTGCCAGCCGCTCGTGACGAACGCGTGGAGGTCGGCGTCCGACCCGCTCAGTGCCTTCGTCGCGGCATCGCGCACGCCCTTGCCGGTGTTGCTCAGCATCTTGATGACGGCGAAGCGCTCGTCCGACGCCTGAGCACGGCTCAGCGTGCTGGTCAAGAACGTGGTGATGTCGGCGTCCGAGCCGACCAGTGCCCGTGCGGCCGCGTCCTTCACCGCCGTGCCGCCGCCCTGCCAGGCTTCGACCACCTGCGCGCGGTAGCCGGCCGGAAGCGGCTCCGGGGCCGTGTCGGACGGGAGTGCTTGGGCGACCGTCGTCCCCATGACGGTCGCGGCCAGCATCATGGCCGTGGCGGACAGGATCCTGGCGCGTGAGCGCCGTGCCGGTCCTGCCCTCATTGGCGATTTCGCCATTTTCCCCCTCTTCCTTCCCCAACTACCGATCCGTCAGGATCGGTGTTCACCAGGACAGTTGTTCTGATGCCGCAGGAATCCTAGTGCCGGAAAAGGCAGATCGACGGGGTGGAATGATTTTGGCTGGATCGCGTGCCAACTGGCTTAATCTCCGTCCGTTTTTGCCACCGGCCGTATAGACCTGCAATGGATCCACCCAAACGCAGGTAAAGGACTGATTCGTCACCCTCGTCCGATTCGTGCACATCCCCCTGCGCCCCGGATACCGAAGTGACCTACCGTCGGGCCCTTGTCGGCCTTCGCCCGGTTCGAGGCGGCGGACACTGCGAGCAGCCGGGAGTGCTCCAGATCGTCGGCGAAGGCCCGACGCCTGTCGGTGGTCCAGTCGGCTCTCCACCTGGAGATGCGCGAATCGTTTCGTTGCGCAGCACTCCCGACGATATGGACGACGCTGTCGCCGTACGAATGGAGCGGCAGAAGGTACTGCACACGGCAGATCACCGGTTCGCCATCCTGATCGAGGAGTGGGTGCTGCGGACCGTCATCGGCGCTCCGGACATCCTCGTCGGTCAACTCGGCCATCTCATCACCGTCAGCTCCCTCCCGTCGGTGAGTCTTGGGGTGATTCCCCTCGGTTCGACCAGAGGTGCTGGCAGGCCGGTTGAGTCCTTCACCGTCTACGACGACGCACAGGTGAACGTCGAGCTCGTCTCCGCGCACCTCACCCTCACCCAGCGGCCGAGATTTCCGAGTACGGCCAGGCCTTCTCCGAGCCGGCCAGCATCGCTGTTCACGGTGCTGAGGCGAGATCGCTCATCACTGGAGCCATCAACGCGCTCGGATGAATGCGAGCAAGCTCAAGCAAGTTCATCGACCGCGCGCCCCGCTGTTCCCTACCGTTTTTGAACGTCACCAGGCGTCCTGAGACGGAGAGGGAGCGTCGCCAGGGGAAGACAGTCCGGCCAGTCCGAGAAGTCCTCGGTGGCGACTCCGAAGCGACGTACGGCGAAACGCGTCTACGGGGACCCGGCTCATCCCATGAAGCCCAAGCGGACCGAGATCCCCGCCGGTTGGAGCCCGCTGGACGACTACCGGGCAGCCAACGCGGCCGGTCAGGCTCCGTCCGTCGGCACGCTGGTCCAGAACGCCGCTGTGCGCTCCACCTGTGCCTGCCGAAACTGCGTGGCTCGCCGCGCCGGCCCGCTGGCCGAGTCGGCCTGACACCACCCCGCGTCCAACTATCCGATGGAGAAGTGCGTTCGGTCACCGCCCAGCGCGGTGTCATCAGCCGGTGGCTTCGGTAGCCGTCGGGCCGGCGGGAGGGCTTCGCCGCGCACGGGTTCAGCGGGCCGTCGACGTCCACCAGCAGGAGCGGCCGCATCGTCTCGCCTCCTCCGGACCGTCCCCGCACGCTATCCGGGGCGGCGGGGACGGACCAGCGGATTTCCGGCGGCAGGGCCGCAGGGGGTGGGGCCGCAGGGGTAGGTCCACAGGGGTGGGGCGTCAGCCGATGCTGAAGGCGCCGTCCGGCGGGGGCGGGGAGTCGGTGGCCTCGGCGTCGGTGACCGGGGCGGTGCGGCCGACCAGGGCCGCCAGGTCATCCCCCTCGGTGAGGCGGGCCGGGAAGATGTCGCCCGCGAGCAGCCGGGTCAGCTCGGCCACCGGGAGCGGCGCCGTCGAGCCGGCCAGCAGGATGTTGCCGTACCGGCGGCCGCGCAGCACCGGCGCCTCCGCCACCAGGCAGACGTACGGGAACACCGCCCGCACCGTCGCCGCCTGCGCCTTGGCGAAGGCCAGTGGCGGGCCGTCCGCCAGGTTCGCCGCGTAGCAGCCACCGGGGCGCAGCGCGGCCGCCGCCAGCCGCAGGAACTCCACCGACGTGAGGTGGGCGGGGGTGCGCGAGCCGTGGAAGACGTCGGCGATCACCAGGTCCTGCGAGCCGGCCGGGGTCTCGGCGAGGGCCGCCCGGGCGTCGCCGGCGGTCGCGGTGATGTCCGCGCCGGGGCCCTGCCAGGGCAGCTGTTCGGCGACCAGCTCCAGCAGCGGCCCGTCCACCTCGACCACCCGCTGCCGCGAGCCGGGCCGGGTGGCGGCCAGGTAGCGGGGCAGGGTGAGCGCGCCGCCGCCGAGGTGCAGCGCGTCCAGCGGCCGGCCGGCGGGGGCGAGGGCGTCGGCGAGGTGGCCGAGGCGCCGGGTGTACTCGAACTCGAGGTGGGTCGGGTCGGCGAGGTCGACGTACGACTGCGGGGTGCCGTCCAGGGTGAGCAGCCAGCCGCCGTCGCGGTCGAGGTCGGGCATGAGCTTGGCGAAGCCCAGGTCGGTGCGCCGCCCGACCGGCACGGGCTCGTCGTGCGGGTCGTGCGAGTCGTGCCCGCCCGCATGGTCGTCCGAGTCGTGCAGGTCGTCCGAGTCGTGCGAGTCGTGCGGGTCGTGCTCGGAGGTCACGCGTGCTCCCCGACGGGCTTGACGTCGAGGTAGGCGGCGAGCCAGTGGTCCAGCTCGGCGAACACCTCGGTGCGGGCCGCCTCGCCGGAGAGGATCAGGTCGTGCATGCCGCCCTTGATCCGGACGATGGTGACGTGCCGGCCCAGCCGCGGCCCCTGCGCGGCGATGTCGTCGGCGCGCAGCACGGCGTCGGCGTGGTGCAGCGCGTTGTGCCACTTGGTGGTGGAGATGGAGCGGGTCGAGGCCATCAGCAGCACCGGCACGTCGATGCCCAGCCCGCGCTGCAGTCGCCGGTGGCCCTGGTGGATCGCCGACAGCCACCCCGCGTACAGCGGGAAGCTCTGGGGACGCTTGAGCGTGAGGTCGAAGTCCCACTCGCCCTGGTGGTCCTTGTGCAGGCTGTGGGTGTAGTGGGGGTTGAGCGCGGACGGCAGGACGCGGGTCGGCGCCAGCCGCCCGAGCGCCGTCACGGCGGGCCCGCCGAGCGTGCGGACCGCGGGCGCGGCGGGCATCGACAGGAACGGCGAGTTGAGGAACAGCCCGTCCACGACTCCGCGTCCGGCCCGACGCCCGGCCCACAGGGCCCCGATCAGCCCGCCGGTGGAGTGCCCGTTCAGCAGCAACTGCCGGTGCCCGTCCACCTCGCGGATGATCCGGACCGCCTCGTCGATCTCCTCGTCGTACTCGGCGAGGTCGCGGACGAAGTTCGGCGACTGGTGCGGGCGCAGGGAGCGGCCGTACTTGCGCAGGTCGAGGGCGTAGAAGGAGAACCCGAGCGCGGTGTAGTGGTCCGCGAGGTTGGTCTGGAAGAAGTAGTCGTTGTAGCCGTGGATGTACAGCACGGCCCGTTCCGACCCGGGCACCGGCCGACGGACGAGCGTCGCGCACACGGCCCCTTCGTCGTCGGGCCGCAGCGTCAGCTCGGCCGCCTCGTAGGGGGCACCCAGGATGTCTTCACGGAACTCCATCTGCCGCCGCACCCGTCCTCTGTTCCGCCTGCCCTCTCGGCAGGTGACCACCTGTTTCCGCCCCCGACCATACCGGCCGGTAGCTGCGGGGCGCTCGGCGGCGGGGTGTCACCAGGTGATCTGCCCGGCGGCCTCAAGGGAGGCACGGGTGGTACTGGGCTCATCGCCGTCCCGGGAATCCGCTCCGTCCACGCCCAGGGCCAGGAGGATGGCGCGGGCACGCTCCCGGGCCTGGGCCGCCTCGTCGTTCCGGCCCAGCACACGAAGCGCCGATTCCGTGCTCTCCCAGGCGATGGCCTCGCACTTCCGGTCGCCACGCTCCCGGCAGAGCGCGCGGACACGTTCGAGCAGCTCAAGGGCTTCCCCGGGGCGACCGGCCGTCCGGAGCACCTCGCCCAGATTGATCAACGCAATCATCTGACTCACCGAGCCGGGGCGGTCGGGCGAGATGGCGAGAGCGCGTCGATAGGCTTCGACCGATTCTTCGAAGCGTCCCGCGAGGCGGAGCGAAGTGCCGTAGTTGTTCCACGCATTCGCTTCGTCGGCTTCGTCCGCATCCGAATCGACCGAACCTGCAGCCCTCAGTGCCGCCTCCGACACGGCCATCGCCATCTCGGCGCTACCGCTGTGGATCAAGCCGGGCATCACGACGGAGGAGAGGCGGACCACCCCTCTGTGGATTCCGGCCTGCGCCATCGCCAGCGTCATGGCCACCATGTTCGCCCGCTCGTCGTCCAACCACGCCAGAGCGGCGGCCCGTTCCGGAAAGAGATCACCACCGGAGCGATCGGGCCTCGACATGACCCGCCGGTTGGCGGCATGAGCGGTCATCACGTAGTACTCCGTGAAGCGGCTCAGACCGAGTGCGCCCAGCTCCGGGTCCTCCACCAGTCGTTCCAAGGCGTAGGACCGGACGAGGTCGTGCATGTACCACCGACCGCCTCCCGGGCTCTGCTCGATCAGCGCAGTACCGGCCAGCTGGGCGAACAGGGCACGGGCCGCTCGGACCTTCCTGCCGATGAGCGCCGCCCCGGCTTGGGTCGGGACATCGCGTCCGACGCAGATCGAGAGGAAGCGAAAGAGCTCGGCCTGCTCGGGGGTGAGGCGACGGTAGGAGCGCTCAAAGGTGAGACGGACGCCGATGTCGCCGTCGCACAGCAGGTCGAGGCAGTCCGTACCGACGACCAAGTCGTCGGCGAGTTCTCCCGGGCGCAGGTGCGGGTCCAGGACGAGCTGGGCGGCGGCGAGGCGCAGGGCGAGCGGGAGGTGACCACACAGCTTCGCGATCCGCTGGGCGGCTGCCGGGTCGGCGGCGACGCGGTCGTCGGCCGCACGGGCGGCGCGCAACGCGGTGTCGAGGAGGGCCGTGGCCGCCTCGGGGGCGAGGACGCCGAGGCGGTGGAGGCGGGCGCCTAGGCTGGGGAGGGTTTCGCGAGAGGTGACCAGGAGGCGGTGGCGGGTGGACGGGGGTTGCAGGAGACGGACCTGCTCCGCGGCGGAGGCGTTGTCGGCGATGACGAGGACGCCGGCGTGCCGTTCCAGCTGGGCGCGGTAGAGGGCGGCGCGGGTCTGCGGCTCCGGGGGGATGTGGTCGGCGGGGACGCCGAGGGCTCGGAGCAGGGCGTCGAGGGCTCGCCCCACCTCCACCGGGGTCTCGTCGTAACCGCGGAGGTCGACGAAGATGGCCAGGGAGAAGCGGCCGGCGTCGAGCAGTGCGTGGCCGGCCGCGATCGCCAGCGTCGTCTTGCCGATGCCGCCGAGGCCGGTGACCGTGACCGTCGGCGGGCCGTCCGACGCCAACAGGGTCCGCAGTTCGGCGAGGTCCTGGTCACGCCCGGTGAAGGCGGAGGTGAGCGGTGGCAGCCCCGAGATGGTCGGCGGCCGGGCGGGGACGGTCACGTGTGCGGTGTCCGCCTGGACGACCGGGGCGTGGAAGTCGCCCCCGCGAATGCTGTTGTGCACCCGGCCGAGGGTAGCCGCCCGCACGTCCCGACCGCGTCCCGACCGCCACCCGCCCGCCTCCGGACCGCCACCCCGACCGCGTCCGGACCGCCACCCCGGCCGCCTCCGTACCGCCCCCGTCCGCCCCTCGTGCGCCTGCTGTGCGCCGGTGTCTCTGTGGAACGCTTCCCGGACAGACACGGCGAGTTGGGGAGTTTGCATGCAGCACGGGCATACCGATCCGTCGCTCTACCGTTCGGCCGCCGAGGCGATCGCCGCTCCGCCGGAGAAGCTGGCGTACGTGGCCGGTTTCGACCGGTCGGGGCGGCAGCCGGACGCGTTGCTGAGCGTCGACACCGATCCGGACTCGGCGAGCTACGGGAAGGTCCTGAACTTCGCCGAACTGCCCACGCTCGGCGACGAGTTGCACCACTTCGGCTGGAACGCCTGCTCCAGCGCCCTCGCCCACGCCTGCCACGAGAACCCGGAGCGGCGCTACCTGCTGCTGCCCGGGCTGCGCTCCTCGCGGCTGCACGTGCTGGACACCCGGCCCGACCCGGTCCGCCCGCGGCTGGTGAAGACGATCGAGGCCGAGGAGCTCGCCGCCAAGGCCGGCTACTCGCGTCCGCACACCCTGCACTGCGGCCCCGACGGCGTCTTCCTCTCCTGCCTCGGCAGCGGCGAGGGCGACGACGGCCCGGGCGGGGTGGCGCTGCTCGACCACACGACCTTCGACGTGCTGCGCGCCTGGGAGACCGAGCGCGGGCCGCAGCAGTTCGCGTACGACGTCTGGTGGCACCTGGGCACCAACGTGGGCATCACCAGCGAGTGGGGCACCCCGCGGATGGTCGAGGACGGGGTGGTGCCGGACCTCCTGCTCGGGCGCAAGTACGGCCACGCGCTGCACTTCTGGGAGCTGGACTCCGGCCGCCACCTGCAGCGGGTGGACCTCGGCGACCAGTACCAGATGGTGCTGGAGCTGCGTCCGGCGCACGACCCGCAGGCGGAGTGGGGGTTCGTCGGGGTGGTCACCAACGTCGAGGACCTGTCCTCCTCGATCTGGCTCTGGTACCGGGAGGGGCCGGCGTTCACCGCGCGCAAGGTGATCGAGATCCCCGCCCAGCCGGCCAAGGCCGAGGACCTGCCGCCCGCGCTGCAGCCGTTCGGCGCGGTGCCGCCGCTGGTCACCGACATCAACCTGTCGGTGGACGACCGCTGGCTGTACGTGTCCGCCTGGGGCACCGGCGAGTTGTTCCAGTACGACGTCTCGGACCCGTTCCACCCCCGGCTGACGGACTCGGTGCGGCTCGGCGGGATCGCCGCGCGCACCCCGCACCCGGCCGAGCCCGGCCGTCCGCTGAGCGGGGCGCCGCAGATGGTGGAGATCAGCCGGGACGGCCGGCGGCTCTACCTCACCAACTCGCTCTACGGCGCCTGGGACGACCAGTTCTACCCGGACGGCATCGAGCCCTGGATGGTCAAGCTGGACGCCGATCCGGAGGCCGGCGGGCTGAGCGTGGACGAGCGCTTCTTCCCGCACGGCGCCGACTTCCGGGGTCTGCGCGTCCACCAGACCCATCTGGCGGGCGGCGACGCCTCCTCCGACTCCTACTGCTTCCGCTGACCCGGACGTCGCCCCGGACGTTGACGCCGACACCGGCGCGGGACGCCAGCACGGGCGCGGGCGCCAACACCAGCGCCAACACCGACACCGACGCCGGCGCCGAAGCCAATCCGGCGCCGACCGGTCCTCAGCGGAAGAGCGCCTGGTCGAACCGCACCTGCGTCGACGGCATCCCAACTTCCGCCAGCCGGGTGCGGACGGAGCCGACCATGCCCACAGGGCCGGTGACGCAGGCCAGGTGCTCGCGCCAGTCGCCGGCCGCCGCGACGGCGTCGGCGAGTTCGCCGACGGTGACCGGGGTGACGGTCAACCACGGCTTGTGCAGGCCGAGTTCGGACAGCGCCTGCCAGTCGTAGAGGTCGCCGCGGTCCCGGGCGCCGACGAACAGGTGGACCCTTCGGCCGGTCGGCCGCTGGGTGGTCTGCTGCTCGACGATCGCCTTCATCGGGGCGAGGCCGGTGCCTCCCGCGATCAGCAGCAGGTCGCGGGGGTCACCGTCGGGCAGCAGGCTGCCGCGCGGCGGACCGAGGCGCAGCCGGTCGCCGATGGCGGTGTGGTCGACCAGGGCGGCGCTGACCCCGCCGAGGCCGGTGCGGCGGACGTGGAACTCCAGCTCGTTGTCGGACCGCGGGGCGCAGCCCATCGAGTACTGCCGCCAGGTGTGCGGCAGCGCCGGGTGCTCGACGGTGCCGTACTGCCCGGCCCGGTACGGGTAGGGCTCGCCGGTGCGCACCCGCAGCACGGCGAGGTCGGGGCGGCGGCGCTCGTGCCCGGTCACCACGGCGTGCCAGTACGGCGGTTCGGTGAGCGCGGAGTCGGCGCCGGCCACCATCGCGCCGACGGCGAAGCGCAGCATCCGCACCCAGGCGCCCTCCAGCTCCTCGGTCCAGCGCTCGCCGGCCCGGTACCGGACGGCCGCACACAGGGCCTCCTCGAAGGCCTCGTAGTGCACCGGCCGGACGCCCAGCTTCCGGTGGTCGCGGCCGAGTTGGCGTAGCGTCTGCTCCAGCTCGGCCGGGCGGTCGAGGTGGTCGATCAAGTGGTGGAAGATCCGTTCCAGGTGGAGCTGCTGGAACTCCATCGAGGCGGGGAAGATCGGTCGCAGGTAGGGGCGGTGGCTGAACATCACCGCGTAGAGGTGGTCGATCAGGTCCGAGAGCGGGGAGATCAGGTCGAGGTCGCGCCGGATCAGGTGCTGGTCGGCGGCGCCGTCGTAGCCGCCGTCCTCGCTGTAGGCGCCGTACCCGAAGTCGCCGCCGCCCGAGGAGGACGGGGCGAGGAGTTGGCGTCGCAGGCGCATCGCGTGATGGCGGGCGATCAGGCGGTCGTACTCGGCGGTGGCGGCGGTGCCAGTGCTCATGCTGCTGCTGTGGTCCATGTCGTGTCCAGTCAACTGCCCGGCCGCCGAACGCGAGAAGGGCCGATCGCCCCGGAGAGACCCGGGACCTTCGGCCCATTGCCTCGGTGCGTGCGGTCCGGGATGGTTTTCGGCCACCCCGGACCACCCCGGACCCGGCCCCGGACCACCCCGGACCACTGCGGGCGCAGCGCCCGCAGCGCCCGCGTCGGGCGCGTCGACGGCGAGGTGCCCCACGCCCTGGTGCTCTCCCACCACCAGGACCCGGGGCACCGCCGTCAGACCGCCGTCAGACCGCCGCCCGGCGCGCCGCCCGGCGCTCCAGCCGCCGCTGCCGGCCCTGGCGCAGCGGCTGCTCGGGCAGCCACCCGAAGGTGAGGCAGGCGCCGACCACCCCGAGCATCATCCCGACCACGAAGCCGCCCAGGTTGGACGTGACCCAGGTGGCCAGCGAGGCCAGCACGGCGAGGATGGAGTAGAACAGCCGCTGTGCCGGGTTGAACAGGATCAGCAGGCCGCACAGCACCATCACCGCGGGCACCAGGTACCCGGCCAGCCCCTCCATTCCGATGTGCAGGAGGACGGGCAGCGGGGCCTTCAGGGTGAACAGGATCTCGGCGCCGCCGAGTGTCACCAGCAGCCCGCCCCAGAACGGTCGCCGCCCCCGCCAGTCGTTCTTGACCGGGTGTGCGGCGGGCTCGGCGACGGGGGCCGCCACGGCCTGGGCGGGCGTGGCCGCCGTCCCCTCGGCGGCCACCCCCTCGGCCCGTGCCGCGGTGCCCTCGCCGGTGCCGGCCGGCTCCGGTACGGACTCCGTCATGGTCAGCAGCCCGTGGAGCTGAAGCTCAGCCGCAGGTTGGGCAGCTTGAACCCGGCGGCGGTGCTCGCGTAGTTGTGCTGGTTCAGGTGGGTCAGCTTGACGGTGTCGGCCTGCTGGCCGAACACGCCGGGGCCGCCCTTGCCGATCGGACCGGCCTTGGTGTAAGTGCTGGCGTCGCCGCCGATCTCGATGTTGGTGAACTCCGCGTCGCCGGAGAGCAGGTCGGAGTCGGTGGTGAGGTTGCTGGCGGAGACGGGGGTGCCGCCGTCGCCCGCGTGGATCACCAGGTTGATGCCGCCGAGGTCGACGCTCTGGCAGAGGTTGGTGATCTCGGCCTTCTTGATCGCCGACACCGCGACCAGCACCTGGCCGCCGGTGGAGCCGGCGTTGGGGCTGTCGGGGATCATCGAGTCCAGCGCGCCGAACTGGGCGAAGCCCTCGCCCTCCAGCTTGTCGGCGGTGATGGTGAACGGCATGCCGGAGATGGAGAACTGGGCGGCGAGCACGCCCTGGGCGGTGAGCGCCATCAGGACGCCGCCGGCCGCGATGGCCGGTACGGCCATCAGGGCGGTGCGCTTGAGGCGGACCCGGCCTCTTCTCGGCGTGCCCGGCGTCTGCGGGGCCTCGGCCGCCGTGGCGGCGTCCTCGGACATGGCCATGTGTGTGCTCCCTGTGGGTGGATGGGTGTGCAGGCACTTGGCACGTTGTCCTGGCGCGGACAGCGTTCTTCGGCGCGACCGGGCCGTCAACCCCTCGGCAGCGGGGTCCTTCCGGTCAGCACGCGGTAAGTAACTGGGAAGCTACTGCCCGGTATTGGCCGGGTCAATACGGGTGCACGAAGGTTCTTCACCAATCCGCGACACGCTTCGGCCAGTCCCGCACCCCCAGCCGCTCGGCCGCCTCCGCCGGGCCGAGGAACGGCGACAGGCAGAACATGCTCAACACCGGCAGGATCTCCAGCAGTTGCTCGGTCCTTCCGGAGTCGATCCGTCGGTAGACGACGCTGTAGACGCCGCCCACCACGGCGTCCACCATCTCCTTGGACTCCACCCCACCCGGGAGTTGGGGCACCTCGGAGAAGAACGTGCGGAACCTGGTGAGCAGTTGGGCCCGCTCCCAACGTCCGGCCGGGCCGACCGCCTCGATCTCGATCACCGCCATCTTCGCGAACGCCGGTGTACCTGCGAGGAGTTGGAGCATCACTCCGAGTCCCTTGCGGATGCCCCGGCACCAGTCGGTTTCGGCCGCGTAGGCCTCCGCCATCCGGCGGATCACCACGCCCGTGCCGTACCGGTGCGCGGCCAGGAAGGCGTCCTCCTTGCCGCTGAACAGCTCGTAGAAGACCGGCCTGGTCACGCCCGCCGCACGACAGATGTCGCTGATCGTGGCGTGCTGGTAGCCGCGTTCGGCCACGGTCCGCACCAGGCCGTCCAGCAGCCGTTCGCGCTGGGTCGCGGCGATCACGCCGGCGGGCAGTCGGCGCGGCCCCGGCTTGATCGAGCGGGCCGGATCGCGGCCGGTCCTGGCACCCGGCAGCAGGACCACGTCGGCTTCGCGGAGGTAGTTCCGATCCATCACCAACTCCTGTGTCCTGTATTGACATTGACGGTACACCGGGTTTACAACACTGACAGGTTTCCGACCGGTGGGCCAGCAGGCCACCACCGGACGGACCTTCCGGGGGCTCCGACGGCCCGGGCGAACGCCCAGGCCGTCGGGACCACGGCGGAGGCGGGGACGCGACGGTGGCAGCCGTCCACGTGCCCCACGGCACCGCACGTCCCCGACCGAACGGCGCAGTGCCGCTGGTGTCCACGCCGCCGCCCGTACGCACGTCAGCACCACCGCACCGCAGTTCCACCGCGAGGTCGCACCACCGCACCACCGCACTGTCGTACCACCGCACCGCCGTACGCGCCCACCCTCGCGTACGTCCGCACCGCCGTACCACACGGGCGGGCCCGTGGCGCCGGGCCCGCCCTCCCCTCGGCCTGTGCCGAAGCCCACCGGACGACGCCCGCAACTCAGGCCTCCGAAGCGGCGTTCGGCACCGGCCGCCGGTACGAAGCCCCCGGTACGCCATGCACCTCCCCCGCCGTGCACACCACCACACCCGCACGCGGGGATTCCCCCACCCGTCCACCGGACGGAGAGAGGCACCCTCATGCGCATCAGCCGCACCCTCGCCACCGCCGCACTCGCCTCGCTCGCCCTCACCGGCGCGGCCGTCGCCCCCGCCCAGGCCGCCGGCGCGGTACTGACCACCGGCAGCCCGAGCGGCCCGGCCGTCGCCGTCGGCGACGTACTGACCGCCAACCTGGTCTCCGGCACCTACGCGACCTTCTACAACAGCGCCACCGGGACGACCGGCGTCAAGTGTGCCGCCTCCTCCTTCTCGGCGACCGTCACCTCCAACCCGGCCGCGCCGGGCAGCGCCGTCGAGCGGCTCGACACCCAGACCTTCGGGTCCTGCACCTCCAACGTCGTGGGCGTCACCGGCGTCAAGAGCATCAGCGTCACCAACCTGCCGTTCACCAACACGGTCAGCGACGCGCCCGGCAACCCGGTCAAGCTCACCCCCGGCGCGGCCGGCGTGATGGGCACCACGGTGGTGCTCAACACCATCCTGGGCAGCATCAACTGCAACTACCAGAACAGCACCGGGATCAACGGCACCACCTCGAACACCGGCAACACCATCGGCTTCTCCGGCCAGCCGTTCACCCTGGTCTCCGGCCCGAGCCTGTGCTTCTCGACCGGCTTCTTCAGCGCCACCTACGGCCAGGTCATCGACATCACCGCCCCCGGCCAGCCGGTCCTCTTCGTCAACTGACACCAGGGCCCACCCGGCCCGTCGTGACGACGGCGGCGTACGGCACCCTCACCGGAGCCGTACGCCGCCGCACCGCCTTGCCCCGGCACCGCACCGAAGCCACCGCGCCATCCCACGCCAACGAACGCCGAGCCGACGAACCCGGGCCAACGAACGCCGAGCCCACGAACCCGAGACAGCGAAGTGACCGGCCGGTAGGGTGTCGCCGCACGGAGACGGCGAACCGGAACGGGGCAGACGGATGAGCGACAACGGCACGGGCTTCTTCACCTCGGTGGCGGACGCCGCCGAACAGCTGGCCGCCACCGGCTACCTGGCCTCCACCTCCGTGGCCACCACCGTGTTCCTCGCCGACCGGCTCGGCAAGCCGCTGCTGGTCGAGGGCCCGGCCGGGGTCGGCAAGACCGAACTCGCCAAGGCCGTCGCCGAGATCGGCCGCGCCCGGCTGGTCCGGCTCCAGTGCTACGAGGGCATCGACGAGGCCCGCGCGCTCTACGAGTGGAACCACGCCAAGCAGCTGCTGCGGATCACCGCCGGCCGCGACGAGGGCTGGCAGGACGCCCGCACCGACATCTTCGGCGAGGAGTTCCTGCTCACCCGCCCGCTGCTCACCGCGATCCGCGGCGAGGAGCCGACCGTGCTGCTGATCGACGAGATGGACAAGGCCGACGTCGAGGTGGAGGCGCTGCTGCTGGAGGTGCTCAGCGACTTCCAGGTCACCGTCCCCGAGCTCGGCACCATCACCGCGAGCCGCCGCCCCTTCGTCCTGCTCACCTCGAACGCCACCCGCGAGCTCTCCGAGGCGCTGCGCCGCCGCTGCCTCTTCCTCCACCTCGACTATCCCGAGGCCGAGTTGGAGCGACAGATCGTCCGGCTCAAGGTGCCCGGGCTGGACGAGACGCTGGCCGAGTCGCTGGTCCGGGTGGTCGGCGCGCTGCGCGCGATGGAGCTGCGCAAGGCGCCGTCCGTCGCCGAGACCATCGACTGGGCCCGCACCCTGCTGGCCCTCGGCGCCGACACCCTGGACGACACCGTCGTACGGGACACCCTCGGGGTGATCCTCAAGCACCAGGACGACGTCCGCAAGGCCGCCCAGAAGCTCACCCTCGCGTGACGACGCCGCCCCCGGAAGCCGACACCGCCGCCCGCCTCACCGGCCTGGTCCGCGCCCTGCGCGGCCACGGCCTACCGATCGGCCCGGCCGAGACGGTGGACGCCGCCGCCGTCCTGGACGTCCTCGGCTTCACCGACCGCGAGCCGATGCGGGCCGGCCTGGCCGCCGCCCTGCTGCGCTCGCAGAGCCAGCGGGCGGTCTTCGACGCCACCTTCGACCTGTTCTTCCCGCTCGGCGTCGGCACCCCGGAGGCCGTGCGGGCCGACCCGCCGCCGATCCCGGACGACCCGGAGCCGCCGCGCTTCGGCCGCCCCGACCCGCTGCGCGACCAGCTGCGCGACCGGCTCGCCGCCGCGCTGGCCGCCGACGACCGCGCCGCCCAGGCCCGGCTGGCCGGCGAGGTGCTGGAGGCCTTCGGCCGGTACGGCGTCGGCAGCTCGCCCGGCTCCGACGGCTGGTCCGCCCAGCAGGCGCTCGGCCGGCTCGCCCCCGACACCCTGCTCGCCCGCGTCCTCGCCGCCCTGTGCGAGGGGCAGAACACCCGGGACCTCTCCGACCGGGTGCTCGCCGACGAGATCCGCCGCCGCATCCGGGACTTCCGCGCCATGGCCGCCGGCGAGGCCCGCCGCCGGGTCGCCGAGCTGCGCGGCCCCGAGCGGATCGCCGAACGCGCCGTCGCCCCGACCACCGACCTGGTCGACTTCCTCTACGCCGGCCGCACCCAGCTCGCCGAACTGCGCCGCACCGTCCACCCCCTGGCCCGCAAGCTGGCCACCCGGCTGGCCGCCCGGCGCCGCCGCGCCGCCCGCGGCGAGATCGACCTGCGCCGCACCCTGCGCCGTTCGCTGACCACCGGCGGGGTGCCGCTGCGCCCCGCCTACCGGCTGCGCCGCCCGGCCCGGCCGGAGCTGGTGCTGCTGTGCGACGTCTCCGGTTCGGTGGCCGGCTTCGCCGACTTCACCATGCTGCTGGTGCAGGCGATGAGCGAACAGTTCAGCAAGGTCCGGGTGTTCGCCTTCGTCAACCGCACCGCCGAGGTCACCGGACTGCTGCGCGGCGGCGACGACCCGGCGCGGCTGGCCGCCCGGATCCTCGCCGAGGCCAAGGTGACGGGCTACCACGGCAACAGCGACTACGGCGCCGCGTTCGGGGAGTTCGCCGAGCGGCACCTGGACGCCGTCGGCCCGCGCACCTGCGTGCTGGTCCTCGGCGACGCCAGGAACAACCAGCGCGACCCCAACCTGGACGCGCTGCGCCGGGTCGCCGGCCGGGCGCGCCGGGTGTTCTGGCTCAACCCGGAGCAGCCCTCGCTCTGGCCGACCGGCGACTCCGCCGCGCTCGCCTACGCGGGCGTGGTGGAGATGCACTCCTGCCGCAACGCCCGCCGCCTCGGCGAACTGATCGCCCGCCTGCTGCCGGTCTGACGCCGTCCGCGGCTGTCCGCAGTCGTCGGCCGCAGTCGTCGGCCGCAGTCGTCGGCCGCAGTCGTCGGCCGCGGACGGCGCCCGGCCCGACTACTTGTCCAGGTGCGCCAGGAAGTCCAGCAGCGCCTCGGTCACCTCGGCCGGGCGCTCCTGCTGCGTCCAGTGCCCGGTGTCCGGCAGCCGGACGTGGCCGTGCAGCCTGGGCAGCCGGCCCAACAGGTGGTCCAGCACCGGGCGCGGGACCAGCGCGTTGACCAGGTCCTGCTCGCCCACCACGAACAGCGCGGGCACCTCGACCGTCACCCCGCTGAAGGCGGCCAGGAGTTCGGCGCTGCGGTCGAGGTTGCGGTACCAGTTGAGGCCGCCGGTGAAGGCGCGCTCGCCGTGGGCGGCGTAGTCGGCCGTGAAGACGTCCAGGTCCGCGTCGGTGAGCCAGTCGGGCAGCCGCTCCGGTTCCGGGACGGTGTCCAGCAGCTTCCCGCCCTCGGGGACGATCCACGGCCGCGGCACGCCGTCCGGCTGCTTGCCGCAGAGGATGCGCCGCAGGCTGGACTTGACGTCCGCGGCCAGCTCGGCGTCGGCCTTGCCGGGCTCCTGGAAGTAGACCTGGTAGAAGCCCTCCCCGAAGGCCGCCCGGGCGGCCTCGAGCGGCCGCGGCCCGCCCACCGGCAGCGGCGGCACGCTCAGTCCAGCCACCCCGCGCACCAGGTCAGGCCGCAGCGCCGCGGTGGTCCAGGCCACCGGCGCGCCCCAGTCGTGGCCGACCACGACGGCGCGCTCCTCGCCCAGTGCGCCGATCAGCGCGGTCACGTCGCCGACCAGGTGCAGCAGGGTGTAGGCGTCCACCTGCTCGGGCTGGGAGCTGCGGGCGTAGCCGCGCTGGTCCGGCGCGACGACCCGGTACCCGGCCTCGGCGAGCGGCGCGAACTGGTGCCGCCAGGAGTACCAGCTCTCCGGGAAGCCGTGCAGCAGCAGGACCAGCGGCCCCTCGCCCTGCTCCGCGTAGTGCAGCCGTACGCCGTTGACCTCGACCTCGCCGTGCTTGATCGCGTCGTTCAACTCCCGCTCCCTGGTCGGTCGGTCGGGCCGCAACGGCCCCTGCCCGGCCCAACGACCGGCGGCGCCCGAAGGTTTCCATCGGCCGCCGGAACCCGGCCCACCGGAACCGGCCGAGGCCGCCCCGGAACTCCGGGACGGCCTCGGTATCAGGTGAGTTGACGTTACGTCAGTTCACCGTGTAGCTGTACGGGATCGCCGCGAGCACCGAACCGGTGGTGTTCAGGACGTTGTTGGCGGTGGCCACGCCGGTCGGGCCGGACACCAGGTACAGCACGCCCTTGACGGTGCTGCCCTTCGGGCCGGTCGGGGTCAGCGTCACCTGGAGCGAACCGGTGGCACCGGGGGCGACGGTCACCGGGTTGGCGGCCACGGCCGAGGCGTTCACCGAGGCGGCGTACGGGTCACCGGTGCTGGAGGTCAGCGCCGGGTCGAAGGCCTGGGTGTGCGCGGTGGCCGTGATGGTGGAGGTGCCGGCCGGCGCGGAGCCGTTGCCGAACGGGCCGATCTGCTGGACGAAGGTGCCCCAGGTGCCGGGGACGACCGGCTGCTCGGGGGTGCCGTTGTCGGTCACCACCGAGACGGTCGAGCCGTCCTGGGCCTTCTTCAGGTCGCCGAACAGGTCCGGCGAGCCGGTGGTGGCGCTCAGCTCGATCTGCGCCGGCGTCGAGGACGCCGCCACGGCCTTGAGCCGGTCGGTGCCCGGGGGCACCAGGAAGGACGGCACGGCGGAGCTGAGGCTCAGCGGCAGGCTGACGGTCGCCGAGGAGCCCTGCGGCACCAGCGGCACGTCCACCCGGCGGTCCAGTCGGCCGTCGGCCGCGATCCGCTGGGTCGCGACGGTGTTGTTGGTGTAGTTCACCTGGACGGTGACCGGCTTGCCGGCCGCCAGCCCGGTGCGCGGGTCGTTCGGCAGACCGGCCGCGGTGGCCTGGTTCTGGTTGAACGCGACGGTGCCGGTGAAGTCCTGGGCGAGCTCCTGGCCGCTGACCGGGCCGAGCACGTTCAGGACGAACCGCCAGCGGCCGGCGGCCGGGTTGACGGCGGTGGCCGAGACGCCGTTGCCGGTGCCGGCCAGGTTGCCCTGGGCGTCGAACTGCCCGTTGCCCTCGATGTCGACCGGGGTGCCGTTCGGGCTGATCAGCGCGCCCTGCATGAGCAGCTTCGGGTCCTTGGCGACGGTCAGGCCGACCCGCAGGTCCCGCTGGCCCTTCGGGACGTCGAAGGCGTACGAGAAGCTCTGCGTCGGCGAGGCGCTGCGGCCGTTGCCACCGGTGATGGTGCCGGTGAACGTGCCCTTGCCCTGGTTGACCGGCACCAGGCTGCGCAGCACGACCGGGACGCTGGTGGTGTTCCCGTTGGAGCCGGAGACCAGGACGGCCTCGCTGGAGTCGCCGCTGGTGGCCGGGGTGGTGAGCTGGACCTTGAGGGTCTTGGTCTGGCCCGGCTTCAGGTCGGTGGTGTTCGGGCTCACGGCGCCGGCCGGCACCGCGCGCTGGGTGGCGGTGCCGAGCTGGACGGCGCCGCTGTAGCCGGCCTTGCCGGCCGGGGTGTAGAGGATCGCGGTCCACTCGCCGGCCACCGGGTGCGGGACGTCCACCAGGCCGTAGTTCGCCGGGGTGGCGCCACCCTGCGGACGGGTGTTGGTCTCGAAGCGGCCCGAGGGGTCGAGCAGCGTCATGCGGACCACCGGGCCGTTGGTGACCGGGTTGGGGGCGCCCTGCCAGGCGATCGAGGCCGCGAGGCGGTCGGCGCCGGCCGGGACGGTGAACTTGACCTGCTTCTGCACCCAGTCCGCGCCGTTGGTCGCGTACTTGAAGGTGTCCTTCGAGGACGGGTCCAGCTGGACGGTCTGCCGGCTGCCCGACTGCGGGACGAAGCTGCGGGTCGCGGCGCTCACCGTCTGGGTGCTGTCACCGGTGTTGGTGACGGTCACGTCGGCGATGTGGGTCGAGCCGGGGGTGCCGGCGATGTCGATCTGGCCGGTGTCGACCACGACGGTCCTGGCGCCGTCGGTGCCGTCCCCGTCGTCGTAGCCGCGGGCGGCCTCGACGGCGGCGCGGACGTTCAGCAGGCCGGCGCCCTGCTCCTCGGCCGGCACGCCGAGGTCGGTGGCGGTGCCGGTGAGGAACTTCTTCACCAGTGCCGGGGACGGCGAGTCGCCGCCGTGGGTGTCGCGGTAGGCCTGGATGACCAGGGCCGCGGCGCCGGTGACGAACGGGGCCGACTGGCTGGTGCCGCCGAACGGCTGGATCGGCGAGGGCTGGCCGTTGTAGCCGGTGCAGTCGGTGTACTTGCTGGTGTCGGGGGTGCACAGCGCCCAGTCCGACTCGCCGGGCGCGACCAGGTCGACGGTCCGGCCGGCCTGGGTGAAGCCGCCCGAGGAGAGCGCGGAGATGCGGTTGTCGCTCCAGGTCCCGTTGGAGAACTTGGAGGCCGCGTAGCCGGTCTGCTGGTAGTTCTGGTTGTCGGTGGAGGCGCCGACCGCGATCACGTACGGGTCGGTGGCCGGGGTGCCGACGGTGCCGCTGAGCCCGGCGTCACCGCTGGAGACGGCGACGGTGACACCGGCCTTGACGGCCTGCTCGTTGAAGAGCGAGATGGTGTCGTGCGCGCCGCTGTCCGGGGTGACGTTGCCGCCGAACGACTCGTTCAGCACGTCGACGTGGGCGACCCGCACCGCGTAGTCGATCGACTGCAGGATCGAGGAGTTGGACATCATCTCGCCGCCGGCCTTCAGCGCGACCAGGTCGGCGTCCGGGGCGAGGCCGCGGATGCGGATGTTGCAGCCGGCCGGCAGCGGGTGCGAGGAGTTGACGAACTTGGAGACGTCGTAGACCTGGCGGCCCTGGGCGATGACCGCCGAGGCGTCGCCGAAGGCCTCGGCCGCGCCGGTCGGCGCGTCCCAGCCGTCGCCCGCGAAGTCCTGGTAGTCGACCACGGCGTGCGAGCCGTCGGCCCGGATGAAGTCCGGGTTGTTCGGGTCGAGGCCGTCCGCGATGTAGGCGACCTTGACGCCCTTGCCGGTGGCCAGGTCCTCCACGCCGGGCTTGCCGTTGCCGGTGACGGCCCGGGTGGAGTACAGGCCCTCGGGCTCCAGCAGCGGCTTGCCCGGGTCGGAGGGGCAGACCGTGTTGGTCGCGTTCTCCTCGGCGCCCTGACCGTTGCTGCCCGTAACGGCCTGCGCGGCGGCGTCGGCCTTGGGGGCCTTGGCGCCGGCACCGGCGGCGGCGTCCTTGGCCGCCTTCGCCTTGGTGGCGGCCGGCGGGGCGACCTGGACCTGGGCGTCCGCCACCACGGAGGAGACGGCCGGGTCCGCCTGGAGCTGGGCGCGCAGGGCGGGGCTGACCGTGGCCGAGAACGCGTTGCCGACCACGAAGCTCTTGATGTCGGTGCCGCCGCCCGCCTTGACCTTGTTCAGCAGCGGCGCCTGTGCGGAGGCGGTCTTCTGCTGCCGGGCGCCCAGGTGGCCGTGGTCGGCCGGGGCGTCCGCGACCTGGTCCTTCAGGATCACGATCACCGGCACCGGAGCCCCGTCCGCGGACGCCGCCGAGGCGTTCTGCGGGTCGGGGGCCGGGGCTGCGCTCGCGATGGTCCCGAGGCTCAGGACCATGGACGCGGCGGTGACCGTGACGGCGGCTGCTAGCTGGGTTTTGCGCCAGCCGATCATATAAATCCTCTCGTCAGATGGGTAGTCGAATGGATAGCTGACGCATTCCAACGCACCTGAGAGGATCACGACAAGGGGGTAAATCCCCATCAGAAAGTAAAGTTGACCATCAATCAGTAAAATTCGGGGAGGAAATCGGGCCGAATCCGCATCTTTCAGCCGATCGGCCCCGAGCGGATCCGGCCCCGTTCCCCCTGGTCAATACCCGGCCGCCCGCTCCTGAGCGTCCGCCAGGTCCTCGGCGGTCGGCGCGTCGTCCTGGGTCAGCCGGTGGCGCCAGTAGCCGGTGAAGTCGATGTTCTCCTTCGGCACCCCCTCCCGCTCGACCAGGTGCCGCCGGATCGTCCGGACCGCCCCCGCCTCCCCGGCCAGCCAGACGAAGGGTTCGCCGGCCGGCAGCACACCGTCCAGGAACGCCTCGGCCAGCACGGCGCCCGGAGCCGCCCCGGCGCGGTACAGCCACACCACCTCCAGCTCCGCCCGGCTCGCCAGCTCCTGACGCTCCGCCCGGTCGGCGACCTCGATCCACGCGTACGCCCGCACCCCCGCGGGCAGCGCCCCGACCAGCGTCGCGAGCGCCGGCAGCGCGGTCTCGTCCCCGGCCAGCAGCACCCAGTCGGCGGCCGCCGCGACCTCGGCGAACGGCACCGCCGGGGCGTACAGCGCGGAGGGGCCGACCATCCCGAGCCGGTCCCCCGGCGCGGCGCGCAGCGCCCAGGCGGCGGCCGGGCCGGTGTCGCCGTGCAGCACGAAGTCGATCTCGACCAGCCGGGTGCCGGCGCGGCGGCCGCGCAGGGTGAAGCTGCGCAGCAGCGGGCGCTGTTCCTCGGGGATCGCCAGGTAGGCCCGGTACCAGTCCGTCGGGTCGTCCTGCCGGGCGGGCAGCAGCGGCTCGCGCTGCCCGGGGCGCGGGAAGCAGAGCTTGAGCTGCTGGTCGGGGGCGGAGCCGACGGTGTCGGGCAGTTCCTCGGCGGCGAAGGTGATCCGGGCGGTGCGGGGCGTGATCCGGCGGACCTCGACGACCTCGACGAAGGTGACGGGCAATGTCATCGCGAAACCCCTTCGGTTGGTAACCTTACGGCATAAAGAGTTGCCGTCGGAACGATACTTTACGCCATAAGGAGATGTCGGATGACCGTCTACGCCGGGCAGGGCGACGCCCATCGCTCGCTCGCCCTGCTCTGGGGCGCACCCGAGGAACCGCGCGCCGGGCGCAGCGGCCCCAAGCCGGGCCTGAGCGTGGAGGCGATCGTGTCCGCCGGAATCGCGGTCGCCGACGCCGAGGGCATGGCCGCGCTCTCGATGCGCGCCGTGGGCGAACGGCTCGGCCGGACCGCGATGGCGCTCTACACCTACGTGCCCGGCAAGGCCGAACTCCTGGACCTGATGCACGACCGGGCGCTCGCCGAAATCCCCACCGGGCAGCGGGCGTCGGACAGTTGGCGGGATGCCGTCACCGCCTGGGCCGAGGAACTGTACGCCTGCTACCTGCGCCACCCCTGGGTGCTCCAGGTCTCGCAGGCCCGCCCGGTCCTCGGCCCGGCCGAACTGGCGGCGATGGAAGCGCTGTTGGGCGCGCTGCGACCGGCCGGGCTGTCGCCGCTGCGGCTGCGCGGGGCGGTCGCCGCGCTCTGGCAGTTCGTCCGCGGCCTGGCCGCCACCACCGCCGACGCGCGCGGCGCGGCGGCCGCGACCGGGGTCGCCGACGAGGAGTGGTGGGCCGGCCGCTCCGCCCGACTCGCCGAGCTGGCACCGGACTTCGCGGAGCGCTTCCCGCTGCTCGTCGCCCTGCAGAGCACGGGCGGCGGCGCCCCGCAGGACAGCCACCGGGAGGCCTTCCGCAGCGGGCTCGCCGTGCTCCTCGACGGCATCGCGGTGCGGCAGCCGTCGGCGGAGGAACCGTCGGCGGGGGAACCGTCAGCGCGGCAGCCGTCGACGGAGGACCCTTCGGAGACCCCCTAACCCCGCCGGGCGGCGGGGATCGCCAGCAGGACGCCGAGCGCCACCAGGACGGCGTACCCGGCGGTCTCGTGGCCCTCCGGTACCAGGAACCGGACGAAACCGAACAGCCGGAAGCCGGCGACCCAGCCGGACACCAGGCCGGAGGCGCCGCCGACGATCAACACGAAACCGAGGTAGCCGAGCAGGGTCTTCATGTCCCCGAGCCTAGGAAGCCGCCCTCGGCCGGACATCCGACTTTCGGTGCGGCCCTGCGCCACCAAAGTCGTCCCCGCCCGAGTGGCTCCGGACGGAGCAGCAGGCCCGGCGCCCCGGCGGCGGCCCGGGTTACGTTCGCCGTGTGCTCCCCACCCACGCGGCGCAGAAGAAACGTTCCGTCACCAGGGTCGCGGTCGGCGCCACCGCCTCCGCCCTGGTGCTCACCGCCGTCGCCCCGTCCGCCCTCGCCCGGGACGCCGTCCCCGCCGTGGGCGGGGATCGGCTCGGCCGCCCGGCCGTCCAGGTCGCGCCGCTGGCCGGGGCACCCGCGCTGCCGTCCGAGCTGACCGGCCGCTCCTGGCTGGTCGCCGACGCGTCCACCGGCGAGGTGCTCGCCGCCCGCGACGCCCACCTTCCGCTGCCTCCGGCCAGCACCCTCAAGATGCTGTTCGCGGACACCGTGCTGCCCAAGTTCGACCGGGCGCTGGAGCACCAGGTCACCCCGGCCGAGCTCGCCAGCCTCGGCGTCGGCAGCAGCCTGGTCGGGGTCAAGGAGAACCTGCCGTACCGGGTCGAGGACCTCTGGCGGGGCGTGTTCCTCAGCTCCGGCAACGACGCCGTCCACGTGCTCGCCCACATGAACGGCGGCATCGAGCAGACCGTCGCCGAGATGCAGGAGCGCGCCCGGACGCTCCAGGCCGGCGACACCAAGGTGCTCTCCCCCGACGGCTACGACATGGACGGCCAGGTCTCCTCCGCCTACGACCTCACGCTCTTCGCCCGGGCCGGGCTGCGCAACGCCGACTTCCGGTCCTACTGCTCCACCCGCACCGCACGCTTCCCCGGCGGGCTGGACAAGGTCACCGGCCAGCGCATCAGCTTCGACATCGCCAACACCGACCGGCTGCTCGGCAAGTACCCCGGCCTGATCGGCGTCAAGAACGGCTACACCACCAAGGCGGGCGCCACCTTCACCGGCGCCGCCACACGCGACGGCCGCACCCTGCTGGTGACGGTGATGCACCCCAACGCACAGGGCAGGGTGTACGACGAGGCCGCCAGCCTGCTCGACTGGGGCTTCGCGGCCGCCGGGAAGGTCCAACCGGTCGGCAAGCTGGTCGACGACACCGCCGCGCCCTCCCCCAGTGCCACGGCCCAGGCCCAGGTCCGGTCCGAGGCCGACGAGCAGCTGCCGCCCGGGTCCCGCCCGCCGGCGGCCGACGGATCCGGCCCCGGCCTCGCCCCCGCCGTCTGGACCGCCGCCATCCTGGGCACCGCCCTCGCCGCCTGGGCCATCTCCTGGGTCGTCGCCCGCCGCCGCACAGCGCCGGGCGAACCCGCGGCCGCCCCGGGGTCCGGCGGCGGCAGGACCGCCCTCCGCGGCGTCGGCGGGCGCGGCTGGCGCGGCCTCACCCGCCGGGCCCGCGCCCTGGTCCGCTCCGCCCGTACCGCCCGTGGCCGCGGACCCCGGTGACCGAGGCCGACATCCCGGCCGGGCGGGCCGCACCGGTGGCCGTCGTTCGCCGGACGTCCCCGCCGGGTGTCCCGCGCCGGCCGGCCCCAGGGCGGCGCGTCCGACGATTCGCGCCAGGCGCGCATTGTCGGACACGCCCTAGACTTCCGGCCATGACCACGCCCGACTCCTCCCCCGCGGCCCGGCTCGACCGGATCGTCCGGCTCTCCGCCGGGAGCTACCTGCTCGTCACCACCTACAAGAAGGACGGCACCGCCGTACCGACCCCGGTGTGGGTGGTGCGTGACGGGGAGGCGCTGGGCGTCTGGACGGTCGCGGACTCCTGGAAGGTCAAGCGGATCCGCAACCGCGCCGACGTGCTGGTAGGCCCGTGCGACGTCAAGGGCCGCCCGACCGGCGAGCAGTACCCCGCCACCGCCGAGATCCTCGGCCCCGAGCGCACCTCCGCCTACCGCACCCTGTTGCGTCAGAAGTACGGCCTGCTCGGCGTGCTCACCCTGCTCGGCAGCCGGCTGCGGCGCGGCGAGCGCGGCACCGTCGGCATCCGGATCACGCTCACGGACTGACCCCGCCCGGGGACCGGCCCGGACGGGCGGGCGGGGGCCGGGTTCGCTAGCCTCCGGGGATGGCCTCCCCTCCCCGCCCCGTTCGGCCCACCACCCGGCTCGTCGACGGACTCGTCTGCGCCTACGCCCCCGCCCCCGACGCCGTGGGCGTGCTGTCGCCCGCCGTGGCCTGCCGGCCGGCCGCCGGGGACGAGGTCGTCGGCCACACCGTCGCCGCCGACCTCCGGCACGCCTACTACACGACGCTCGACGCCGCCGTCTGCGTGGCGACGGCGGACGGCGCCGAGGTCTGGCGGTCGCGGTTCGAGCCGCAGGCGCACCCCGTCCACGGCCACCGGCCCGCCTGCGAGCTGTCCCCGGACGGACGGGTGCTCTGGGTCTACCGGCCCGACGTACCGGCGGGCCGCGACCGGCCGGACCAGTGGGTCGCCGTGGACGCCTCGACGGGGGAGGTCCTCGCCCGGACGGACCTGGAGACGGCCGGGCACGGCGGCATCCAGCTGCCGCACCCGGCGAGCGGGCGGATCTTCCTCAACGTGGGCGAGGGGCAGGACGGCACGGTCGTCCACCACGCGTCGCTGGCCGACGGTCGGATCGACCTCGTCAGCTACCCCTGGGTCGACCGGTGCCTCATCGACCTCTCGCCCGACGGCCACCGGTTCCTGACCGTCGACCACGCGCAGAACGACCTCGCCGTGCACGCCTTCCCCGGAGGCGAGGTGGCGTTCAGCCTGACGGCCGAGGACTTCGGGCACGACCCGGAAGCCGTCTGCCTGGAGTGGAGCGGCGGCTACCTGACCCCGGACACCCTCGTCGCCACCCTCGTCGGCGAGACCGAGGACGAGCAGGACTGGTTCGGGCACTACCTCGTCGACGCCCGGTCCGGCCGGGTCCGGGGCGAGTTCGACGCCCGCACGGCGGAGCCGTACGACCTCCTGCCGCTCGGTGACGGCTCCTGGCTCACCACCGACTCCTCGGGCCACCCGGTCCGCTGGACCGCCACGCCCTGAGGAGTCCCGCGGGCCGGGGTGGCAGGCTGACGGCCATGGACGAGAACGAGGCCGCGCCGCTCCCCCTGCTGGTCGTCGACGGCGCGAACGTGGTCGGATCGGTGCCGGACGGGTGGTGGCGGGACCGGCGGGGCGCCGCAGAGCGGCTGCGGGACGCGCTGGTCGCCGTCGCCGGGCGGGGTGTGCCGGAGCTGCCGGGACCGCTGGAGGTGGTTCTGGTGGTGGAGGGCGCGGCCCGGGGCGTCGCCGGGGTGCCGGGGGTGCGGGTGGTGGAGGCGAGCGGGAGCGGGGACGACCGGATCGTGGAGCTGGTCCGCGCGGCTCGTACCGAACACCCGGAGCGGGCCTGCCTGGTGGCCACCGCCGACCGCGAACTGCGCGCCCGGGTCGGCGCGTTGGGCGCCGACGTCACCGGGCCGCGCAGCGTGCGGCCGTAGGACCTCAGTCGGCTTGGACGGCGTACATGCCCCAGTGGATGGACGGGTCCGAGGTGTGAGCGGTGAACAGCAGGTCCCGGCCCGGGCGGGCGGGGACCTCCACCGAGCCGATGCCGGTGGAGTCCGTCGGGCACTGGACCGTGAAGTCGGCCGGCGCCTCGCCGCCGATGTGCACGTCCACCGAGCCTCCGCCACGACAGCCGAGCGTGAACGTGAACGGCAACGACGGGTTCACCGAGGCCGTCACGGCGCCGCCGTCGCCGATCCAGTCCGGTATCCAGAGCAGCGCCTCCGGCCCCGGGTGCGGCAGGATCTCGCCCGTCCCCGGCTGGCCCAGAGCCCTGACGGGAGCCGCGGCCCCGCCCGTGGCCGGCTCCGCCACCGCCGTCCCGGCGACGGCGAGAACCGCCCCCAACGCCCCCGCCACCGCCACGAAGCCGTGCTTCTTCATGCGCTTCACCGCTGATTCCCCCTTCGGTGCCCTCGGTCGTACGCCTGGTGTTCGGCGTACGGAGCAAACCTACGACACCCCACCGACAGAACACGCCTGCCCGGAGGACACCTGTCGGGGCGCCACCCCGCGAGCGGTTCCGCACCTCCGACTTCGGACCGTACGGGAACCGATCGCGGTGCCCGTCCGACTGCTGGGGCGTGAGTGCGAAGTCGCCGGGTGTCCGGCCGTTGAGTGTGCTGGCGAGATTCGTCCTGCTGCTGGTGGTGGTGTTCGTGGTGGCCTACGGGGTGGGACGGCAGGTCGGGCCCGTGGCGCCCGGGTTGCGGCCGAGCAGCGGGGGCGGCGCCTCGCCCGGGATGGGCGGGCACGACATGGGCGGGATGCGATGAGCGCCGTCGCCGAGCCCGTGGTCGCCACCGATCTGGCGGTCGGCGGGATGACCTGCGCCGCCTGCGTGGGCCGGGTCGAGAAGCGGCTGGCCCGGATCGAGGGCGTGACGGCCGGGGTGAACCTGGCGACCGGGCGGGCCCGGGTGCTGCATCCGGCCGGGGTGCCGGTCGCGGAGCTGGTCGCGGCCGTCGAGCGGGCGGGCTACACCGCCGAGCCGCTGCCCGCGGGGGCGCCGGTCGGGGTCGCGGCCGAGGAACCGGACGACCGGTGGGGGCTGCTGGTCACCGCCCTGCTGGCCGTCCCGGTGCTGGTGCTGTCGATGGTGCCGTCGGCGCAGTTCACCGCCTGGCAGTGGGTCTGCTTCGCGCTCGCCGTCCCGGTGGTGACCTGGGGGTCGGCCGGTTTCCACCGCCGGGCCTGGCAGGGGCTGCGGCACGCGGCGGCGACCATGGACACCCTGGTCAGCCTGGGCGTGGTGGCCTCCTTCGGCTGGTCGGCGTACGCGCTGTTCCTCGGCGGGGCCGGCGATCCGGACATGCGGATGCCGTTCTCGCTGACCGCCGACGGCGGCGGCACCGCGCACGTGTACCTGGAGGCGGCGGTCGGCGTGCCGCTGTTCGTGCTGGCCGGGCGGCTGCTGGAGGGCCGGGTGCGCCGGCGCAGCGGGTCCGCGCTGCGGGCGCTGGCCGAGCTGGGCGCAAAGCAGGTGTGCCTGCGGGGGGCGGACGGCGAGGAGCGCCTGGTGCCGATCGAACTGCTGCTGCCCGGGCAGGAGTTCGTGGTGCGGCCGGGCGAGCGGGTGGCCACCGACGGGGTGGTGGTCGAAGGGGGTTCGGCGCTCGACCTGAGTCTGCTGACCGGGGAGAGCGTGCCGGTCGAGGTCGGCCCCGGGGACGTGGTGGCGGGTGCGACGGTGAACGTCGGCGGTGCGCTGGTGGTCCGGGCCACGGCGGTCGGCGCGGACACCCAGCTGGCCCGGATCACCGCCCTGGTGGCGGAGGCCCAGGCCGGCAAGGCGCGGGCGCAGCGGCTGGCGGACGCGGTGGCCGGGGTGTTCGTGCCCTGTGTGCTGGCGGTCGCGGCGAGCGTGCTGGGCTTCTGGCTGGGCGCGGGCGCGGCCCCGCAGGCGGCGGTGACGGCGGCGGTCGCGGTGCTGGTGGTGGCCTGCCCGTGCGCGCTGGGGCTGGCCACGCCGACGGCACTGCTGGCGGCGACGGGGCGGGGCGCGGAGCTGGGCGTGCTGGTGCGCGGCCCGGAGGTGCTGGAGAGCCTGCGCCGGGTGGACACGGTGGTGATGGACAAGACCGGCACGCTGACCACCGGCCGGATGGAACTGGCGGAGGTCACCACCACCGGCGGCCCCACCCCGGACGAGGCCCTGCGCCTGGCCGGCGCGGTCGAGCACCGCTCCGAGCACCCGATCGGCCGGGCGGTCACGCAGGCGGCGCGGGAGCGCTGCGGGCCGCTGCCCGCGGTGGAGGGCTTCCGGGCCGCCACCGGGCTCGGGGTGTCCGGGACGGTCGAGGGCCGGGCCGTACGGGTGGTGCGGCCGGACGACACCGTCCTGCCGCCGGACCTGGCCGAGGCGGCCGCGCGGGCCGGGAAGGCCGGCCGCACGGCCGTCGTGGTCGAGCTGGACGGACGGCCGGCGGCCGTGCTGACGGTCGGCGACACGCTGCGCCCGGGCGGCTGGCGGGCGCTCCACCGGCTGCGCGGGCTGGGCCTGGAGACCGTCCTGCTGACCGGGGACGGCCCGGGCGCAGCCCGGGCGGTGGCCGCCGAGCTGGGCATCGAGCGGGTGCACGCCTCGGCCTCCCCCGAGCGCAAGGCCGAGGTGGTGGCCGAACTGCGCGCCGCCGGACGGACGGTGGCGGTGGTCGGCGACGGCGTCAACGACGCGGTGGCCCTCGCCTCGGCGGACCTCGGGGTGGCGCTGGCCTCCGGCAGCGACGCCGCGATCGGCGCGGCCGGGCTGACCCTGGTGCGCGGCGACATCGAAGCGGTGGTGGACGCCGTACGGCTGGCACGGCAGACCCTGGCGACCATCCGGGCCAACCTGCTCTGGGCCTTCGGCTACAACCTGGTGCTGATCCCGCTGGCGGCCGTCGGACTGCTCAACCCGATGCTGGCGGCGGTCGCCATGTCGCTCAGCTCGCTGCTCGTGGTGGGCAACAGCCTGCGGCTGCGCACCTGGGAGCCGGGGCGGGCCAGGAGCCGAGGGGGACGCCGGTGAGGGTGTCCGAGAGGTTCAGGGTGGCGGGCCCGCCGGTCGGCGCGGCGGCACTGGCGCTGGTCCTGCTCACCGGGTGGACGGCGGTCGGCGGGGCCGGCCGCACCCGCCCGGTGGAGGCCGGGCCGGGCTGGGTGCTGCTGCCGACGGCGGGCGCGTCCGCCGCCACGGCGGCCTTCTTCACGGTCCGCAACCCGGGCGACGTGCCCGACGAACTGACCGGCGCCAGCTGGGAGTTCGGCGGCCGGATCACCCCGAAACGGCATCTGCACCAGGGGGCGGCGGGCCGCTGGGAGCCGGCGTCGGCGCTGCCGGTGCCGGGCCGCGGCGAGCTGCGGATGACCCCGGAGGACGCGGACCTGATGATCGCCGACCCGCCACCGCTGCGGGCCGGCCAGTGGGTGGAGTTCACCCTCACCTTCCGCCACAGCCCGCCGCTGCGGCTCGGCGCCCGGGTGCTGCCCGCGGCCGAGCGACCGCGCTGAGCGACGGCGGCGAGCGACCGCGCTGCGCGACGGCGACGAGCGACGGCGACGGCCCGGGCCGCTCCCACCGGCCCGGGCCACTCCCGTCGACTCCGGCCACTCCCACCGACTCGGGGCAGCGATCAGGAAGGCCGCTCCCCGAGCGTCTCCTCGACCGCCCGGCGCGGGGTGGCCGCGCCGGACGGGCCGTAGCCGACCCGCAGCACCAGCTGGACGTGGCCCGGCCCGGTGTCCGGGTCGCGCAGCGCCCAGCGGGTGTCCGGCCATTCGATCGCCTGGTGCCAGATGGAGAGCCGGACGCCGTGCGTCGTGGCCAGCAGCCAGACCCGCTCCAGCGCCTGCCCGGTGCGCAGCCAGTCCAGCGGGCCGTCGCCGGGGGTGGTGAGGGTGCACAGCTGGGGCAGCGCCTCGAAGCGCCGGGACGGCTGCGCGGGGGCCTCCGGCGGGCGGCCGCCGAACTCGCGCATCGGCACCCGGGCGTCGTGGTCCTGCGGGCCGAGCGCGGCGTGCGGGATGCCGTCCTCGGCGGTGCCGTCGTCGGACCGCAGCCAGGCCCGGGACTCGGCGGCACGGGCCGGGTCGGTGGCGTTGCGGCTCTCGGCCTCGGCGGTGAGCGCCTGCACCCGCCGTGCGCCCTCCTCCTCCAGCGCGGCCAGCGTGACGCCCTCCTCGCGGGCGGCGTCGATCAGCTCGCCGATCACCGCCTCGGGCACGTCGCGCTGGGCGAACGGCTCGCGGCTGGAGTGCCGGGCGGCGATGGCGGGGTAGAGGTCCCGGCCGAAGGGCGTGAGCTCGGCGGCCGGGCGGGAGAGGTCCAGCACGGCGAGCAGTTCGGGCTCGGCGGCGTCCGGCAGCAGCCGGGTCAGTGGTTCCCGGTCCAGCTGCCCGGCCGCCACCCGCAGGTTGAACAGGGCCGCGCCGACCGCGATGTGCACGGCGGCACCGACCGGGTCGGCCAGCGGTACGGAGCGCGCGGTGTCGGCGTACACGGCGAGCCCGCGCCCGTCCGGGGTCGGCACGAAGCGCCAGGGCTGGCTGTTGTGCAGCGACGGCGCCGCGCCGCCGGCGGCGGCGAGCAGGCGCAGGTCGGCCGCGCTGAGCATCTGGGTGAGAGCCGGGTCGAGCGTCATGGCGATCCACTCCTTCAACCGCGGGGCGTCGGCTTCGCCTCCGGGCACGCGCACCCGCCAGGAGGTCCCGCTGCTTCCGAGCGTGCGCGCCCGGTGGTGCCCGAGGACAGGGCCCTTGGGCCCGTCCTTCGGCCCGTCATCGGGCCCGTCCGGTGGATCAGGGACGGGGGTGGATCCACCGGACGGGCCGCTCCGTCACCCGTGCGGAACGACCGCGACGGGGGCCTCGGCGTGGTGCAGGACGGCGTGCGCGATCCGGCCCAGCCGGGGGCCGATCTCGATCGGGCGGCGGCCACGGCCGACGACGACCAGCGCGGCTCCGGCGGAGGCCTCGACCAGGGCACGGGCGGCGCCGAGCTGCACGTCCTCGACCACCTCGACCTCCGGGTGCTGCTCGCGCGGGCCGGCCAGGGCGAGCGAGAGCAGCTCGGCCTCCAGCGCCTCCAGCTGGGCGAGCTCGGCCGCCGGGACGGCGCCGCCCGCGTAGCCGAACACCGGCGGCAGGTCCCAGCCGTGCACCGCCCGGACCCGGGCGCCGCGCAGGGCCGCCTCACGGAAGGCGAAGTCGAGCACCTCCGTCTCGGGGGCGTGGGCGTCGACGCCGACCACCACCTCGCCCTCGCCGGTCTCGCCCTCCTCGCGCACCACGACCAGCGGCACGCTGCTGCGGCCGGCCACCGACATGCTGACCGACCCGAGCAGCAGGCCGGTGAAGCCGCCGCGGCCGCGCGAGCCGAGCACCAGCAGCTCCGCCTCCGCGGCGGCGGCCACCAACCCGTCCACCGGCGCGTCCAGGACGGCGTCGGTCTCCACCGTCAGGTCCGGGTGCAGGCGGCGGACGTCCTCGGCGGCCTCGGCGAGGGTGCGGCGGACGGCCGCGGGCAGGTCGTCCTGCTCGGCGAAGGAGGACACCCCGTCGGTCAGCCACGGCCAGGCGTGCACCAGGCGCAGCGAGGCACCGCGGCGCACCGCCTCGGCGGCGGCCCAGTGGGCGGCCGCGGTGCTCTGCGGCGAGCCGTCGACCCCGGCCAGCACGGTTGACGTCATGAGAGTTCCTCCACACTGTCGACACGCTGTCGACGCTCGGCGGTTCGGTGCGGGCCGCGGTGCGCTCTGACGCCCCGTCCGCTCCTCCCCCACCCTGGCAGCGGCGCAGGACCGGCGGCAGAGGCCGCAGGACCCCCTGCGGCGGGACGAAAGGCCCCGCCCGACGGAGCCTACGGCCGACCCCGCCGTCCCCACCAATGACACGGCATCCGGTGCCCGGCTCCCACCGCCCCCTCCCCGCGGCGTCCTGCCGCGTCGTCATCGCCTCACCGCCGTCCCGTTCCGTCCCGCGTCGCCACCACCTCACCGCCGTCCCGTTACGCCCCGCGTCATCACCACCTCGCCGCCGTCCCGTTCCGTCCCGTTCTGTCCCGCGCCCACCGGAAGGCTGGCACACGCCACTGACATCTCGGGCCCGCCGGCCGCCCGGATCCCTCCCCGGCCCGGTGTGGGGTCCCCCGTTCGGTCTATCGTGTAATGGACATTCCCGCTGGTCGGACGGCGCCCGAGCCGGGCCGGACGGTGGGAGCGGCCGTCCGCAGGGCGGATGGGGCACGTCCGGACGGTGGACGGGCCGGTCAGGGCGGCACGACGAGGAGGACAGCGGTGGGCGGAGCGGACGGCAGCGCGACGGGTGGCGGCGCGCGGATGCCACGGCTGCGCCTGGACGAGCTACTGGAGGAGCTCCAGGGGCGGATCGACGCGGCGCGCGGCACCCAGAACCGGGTGCACAGCCTGCTGGAGGCGGTGCTGGCGGTCGGGCGGGAGCTGGACCTGGCACAGGCGCTGCACCGGATCGTGGAGGCGGCGGCCGACCTCGTGGACGCCCGGTACGCGGCGCTCGGGGTGATCGGGCCGGACGGGCACACCCTGTCGCAGTTCCTGACGGTGGGCCTGACCGAGGAGGAGATCGCCGAGATCGGCCCGCCGCCGTCGGGCCGCGGCATCCTGGGCGAGCTGATCCGCGAGCCGAAGCCGCTGCGCTGCCCGGTGCTGTCCGAGCACCCGGCCTCGGTCGGCTTCCCGGCGAACCACCCGCCGATGCACACCTTCCTGGGGGTGCCGGTGCGGGTGCACGGCGAGGTGTTCGGCAACCTCTACCTGACCGACAAGCGCGGCGGACTGGACTTCGACGAGGACGACGAGGCGGTGATCGCCACCCTGGCGGTCGCGGCCGGCGTGGCGATCGACAACGCCCGGCTGTACGAGGAGGCGCAGCTGCGCCAGCGCTGGCTGCGGGCGAGCACGGAGATCACCCGCAGCCTGCTGTCGGGGGCGCCGCGGCTGGAGGTGGTCGAGCTGATCGCCCGCCGGGCGCGGGAGATCTCGGGCGCCGAGCTGGCGGACGTCTCGGTGGCGCTGGCCGGCCCGGAGGAGCGGGCCGAGGAGCTGACGGTGGAGGTCGCGCTGGGCGGCACGCCGTCGGCGCGGCTGGGGGTGACGGTGCCGGTGGACGGCACGCTGTCCGGTGCCGCGTACGCCTCCGGCTCGCCGGCCACCAGTGACGAGCTGGCCTGCGACGCCCGGTTCAAGGCCGGACCGGCGGGCCGCTTCGACGGGCTGGGCGCGGCGGTGGCGGTGCCGCTGGGCACCGGTGCCGGGTACGGGCGGGGCGTGCTGCTGCTGGCCAGGGCGCAGGGGCAGCCGGCCTTCGGGCCGGAGGAGACCGGCCCGCTGCTGGGTTTCGCCGACCAGGCCGCGCTGGCCCTGGAGCTGGCCGAACGGCGGCGTGACGCCGAGCAGTTGAACCTGCTGGAGGACCGGGACCGGATCGCCCGGGACCTGCACGACCTGGCGATCCAGCGGCTGTTCGCGACCGGGATGACGCTGCAGAGCGCGGGCCGGCTGATCGAGAGCCAGGCCGCGGCGGACCGGGTGGCCCGGGCGGTGGCCGACCTGGACGAGACCATCAAGATCATCCGCTCGACCATCTTCGGCCTGCGCGCCCACAGCGAGCCGGACCGCGGCCTGCGCGCCCGCGCCACCCGGGTGGTCACCGAGGCCCAGGGCACGCTCGGGTTCCCGCCCCGGCTGAGCCTGGAGGGCCTGCTGGACACCGACGTGCCGCAGGAGCTGGCCGGGCACGTGGTCGCGGTCCTCGCCGAGGCGCTCAGCAACGCCGCCAGACACGCCCGGGCGTCCCGGGTCGAGGTGACGCTGCGCGCCCTGGCCGGGCGGGTGGTGCTGACCGTGACGGACGACGGTGTCGGCGTGCCCGAGGGCGGGCGGCGCAGCGGGCTGCGCAACCTCGCCGAGCGCGCCGACCGGGTCGGCGGCTCCTTCACCGTCGACCCGGCCGAGGGCGGCGGCACCCGGCTGGTGTGGGAGGCCCCGCTCGGGTCCTGAGGGCCCCTCCCGACGCGGAGGCCGGCCACCGGGGCTACCGGGGCCACGGTGGCCGGCCGGCCACCGCCGGGTGCCGGCCGCCCGTCGGCGGGCCCGGGCCGTCAGCCCCGCAGGGCGCGCAGGAAGCCGAGCAGGTGGGCGTTGAACTCCTCCGGCCGCTCCATGTTCGGGTAGTGCCCGGTGTCCTCGACGATCACCGCGCGGCCGTCGACGACGGTGCGGACGACCCGCTCGGCCAGGCCGATGTGGTCCACGGAGTCGATGCCGCCGTTGATCGCCAGCAGCGGGACGGTGATCCCGGTCAGCCGCTTCCAGGTGTCCGTCACCGGCACCAGGTACTGGGGCTCGTCGGGGGTGTGCTTGGCGACGGTGTTCCGGGTCATCTCCTTGAGCCGGCGCACCACTTCGGGATCGACCTCGTCCAGGCGGCGGTGCGGCCCGGAGGCGAGGCGGGTGAACGAGTCGAGCCAGCGCTCGCCGTCGCCCTCGGCCAGCGCGGCGTTCTGCTCGTCGCGGAGTTCGCCGAGCCACGGGTCCTTGAACTCGGACTCGCCGGTGCCGTTGCCGCTGATCACCAGCGCGCGGACCAGCTCCGGGTGTTCGAGGGCCAGGTCGAGGGCGATCGTCCCGCCCATGGAGAGCCCGACCACGACCACGGGACCGAGGCCGAGGTGGCGCAGCAGGTCGGCCAGGTCGTCGGCGGGGCGGAACGGCCGGCTCGCGTTGGCGGAGGCGCCGTGGCCGCGGGTGTCCGGTGCGATCACCCGGTACTCGGGCAGCAGGGCGGGGAGCTGGTCCGCCCAGCTCCGGTGGTCCAGCAGGCCGCCGTGCAGCAGCACCAGAGGTTCGCCCGTACCGGCGTCGAGGTAGGCGAGGCGGCCGTGGCCGCTGTCGAAGGAGCGCAGGTCGTCGGGGGAACCGGTCACGGCGGATTCAGTCATGACGTGATTTTAGGTTCGAGCGCCCCATCGGCCCCGGGCGGGTGCCGGGGCTCCTCGCCGGACGCCGCCCGGCTCCGGCGGAGGAGGAACGGCGGTCCCGCGCCCGGGAGTTCGCCGTGTCGGTCGAGGGCGCCCACCCGACCGCCCCGGCCCGGACCCTTGCGGCGGACCCCGAACTCCCCTGCTCCGCTGAGGAGCCCCACTGAGGAGTTGCCGGGGCCGCAGGGGGGCGCCGGCGGGGCTCAGGCCAGGCAGCGGCCGATGACCAGTTCCGGGCGGATCCGGATCCGTACGGTGTCGCCCGGGTCGGTGCTCCTGGTGGCCGGGCGGACCTGGGCGCGGCCGAGGACGGTGACGAACCAGCCGGTGCCGTCCCGGCCGTCCACCTCGTCGACCTCGAAGGCGATCACCGCGCCGTCGACGGCCCGGGCCAGTTCGGAACCGGCCGGCGCCGAGAGCAGCACGCCGCCGGGGCCGAGCCGGAAAGGCACCGGCAGGACGGCCGGGAGGGCGTCGACGGTGTAGACCACCCGGCCGACGTCGGCCCTGGCCAGCAGCTCCAGCGAGCGCCTGCGGTCGAGTTCGCGGAGTTCGGGAAGGTCGTACGGGGTGGGCCGGGGGGACGGGACGGGCCGGGGGGACGGGACGTGGTCGCGGTTCATGCGAGCGATGCTCGCCCGGGCCCGGGCCCGGTCGCGAGGGCCGATGGTCCCGGCGAGGGCCCCGCCCCGAGGACCGCCGACCCCGGGACCGAAGGCCCGTTCGGCCCCGAACGGAACCGGACGGGCCCCGACGGGCCCGGGCAGCCGCGAACGGCCGCGACCGGCCGGGTCAGTACCGGCCGGAGCGCAGCGCGGACGGCTGCGGGGCGGCGGCCTGGCGCAGCTCGGTGGCGATCAGGGCGGCCTGCACCCGCCGCTCGACGCCGAGCTTGGCGAGCAGCCGCGAGACGTGGTTCTTGACGGTCTTCTCGGCGAGGTAGAGCCGCTCGCCGATCTGCCGGTTGGTCAGGCCCTCGCCGATGAGTTCGAGGACCTCCTGCTCGCGCGCGGTCAGGCCGGGTCCTGTGGTCACCGGCTGGGCGGGCTCGGCGTCGCTGCGCAGCCGGTTGAGGAGGCGGGTCGCGGCGCCGGGGTCCAGCATCGAGCGCCCGGAGGCGACGGTGCGGACGGCGGCGACCAGGTCGGTCCCGCTGATCTGCTTGAGCACGTACCCGGCGGCACCCGCCATCACGGCGTCCAGCAGCGCCTCCTCGTCGTCGAAGGAGGTCAGCATCAGGCAGGCGAGGCCGGGCATCCGCGAGCGCAGCTCACGGCAGACCGAGACGCCGTCGCCGTCGCCCAGCCGGACGTCCAGCACGGCCACGTCGGGCCGCAGCGCGGGCACCCGGACGAGCGCCTGCTCGGCCGTCGCCGCCTCCCCGACCACCTCCAGGTCCGGCTCGCCGTCCAGCAGGTCGTGCACCCCGCGGCGGACCACCTCGTGGTCGTCCAGCAGGAACACCCGGACCGGCGCCGAGGCCTCGGCACCCTCCGTCTTGGTCGCCATCACGCGGCTCCACCTTCGTCACCCCCGCACACTCCCAGCGGGGCCCAGGGCATCATCCCGCACGGCCGGCCGCCGGCCCAGGGCCCAAGGGCCCCATTGCGACCGGGACACAGGGCCCGGCCGGCGGGCGCGTCTCAGCGCCCCTGCCGCCGGACGTTCCCCAGGCCCATCAGCAGGAAGGCGAGCGCGACGCCCGCGCCGCTGACCGCCGCGAGCGCCACCCTGGGCACGACCTCGCCGCCGCCGGACAGCAGGATGGCCACCGCCCCGAGCAGGGCGACGGCCGTACCGACCACCAGCCACCCGGCCAGGGCCAGCGCCGGCGGGCGGTTGGAGCGCGGGGCGGGCCCGGCGTCCAGGGCGGCCCAGCGGGCCGCCGTCTCGCGCACCTCCCGGCGGCGGTCCCACAGGGCCCGCAGCCGCAGCGCCGTGCCGCCGACCAGTCCGGCGAGCGCGACCTGTGCGGCGGGCCGCCAGTCCGTGAGGACGAGCAGCAGCCCGCCCGCGAGCGCGAGCCCGGCCCACCACAGCACGCACGCCGCGGCGGCGGTGCGGGTGGAGCGGGGCCGGTCGGCGCCGGCCTGGAGGTCGGCGATGGCGGGCAGGTACCAGACACAGCCGCTCGCGGTGAGGGCGGCTGTGCCGATGGCGAGAACGTTGTGGTTCACGACCCGGCCTTCCTGGTCACGAAGGGGTGAGGAGAGGGGAGAGATCAGGAGCGGAGGAGCCGTCCCCGCCCGCCCGGGGGCAGCGACGCGGGCGGGGACGGCGTTCGGGGAGCGGGATCAGCCGCCCGAGGAGGGTGAATCGGTGGGCCCGGTGACCCGGTCCTTGGTGGCGACGGCGGCCGCCGCCCGGTCCGCCCGGCTCAGCGGCCGGTCGTACTTCGCCGGCTCCACGTCACCCAGGTGCTTGGCGGGCTTGCCGCTGTTCTCCAGGATGTCCCGGGCCGCGATGTCCGGGTGGTGGAGGTCGAAGGCCGGGGATTCGGAGCGGATCCGCGGCAGCTTGACGAAGTTGTGCCGCGGCGGCGGGCAGGAGGTGGCCCACTCCAGCGAGCGGCCCCAGCCCCACGGGTCGTCCTCGGTGACCTTCTCGCCGTACTTGGCGGTCTTCCAGACGTTGTAGAGGAACGGCAGGATCGACAGGCCGAGCAGGAACGAGCCGATGGTCGAGACGGTGTTCAGGGTGGTGAAGCCGTCCGAGGCCAGGTAGTCGGCGTAGCGGCGCGGCATGCCCTCCACGCCCAGCCAGTGCTGGACCAGGAAGGTGGCGTTGAAGCCGACGGTCAGCGTCCAGAAGGTGATCCGGCCGAGCCGCTCGTCGAGCTTCTTGCCGGTCATCTTCGGCCACCAGAAGTGGAAGCCCGCGAACATCGCGTAGACCACGGTGCCGAACAGCGTGTAGTGGAAGTGCGCGACCACGAAGTACGAGTCGGAGACGTGGAAGTCGATCGGCGGGGCCGCGAGCAGCACGCCGGTCAGGCCGCCGAACAGGAAGGTGACCAGGAAGCCGACCGTCCAGAGCATCGGGGTCTCGAAGCTCAGTGAGCCCTTCCACATGGTGCCGACCCAGTTGAAGAACTTCACCCCGGTCGGGACGGCGATCAGGAAGGTCATGAAGGAGAAGAACGGCAGCAGGACCTGTCCGGTGACGTACATGTGGTGCGCCCACACCGTCACCGACAGGCCCGCGATGGCCACCGTCGCGGCGATCAGGCCGGCGTAGCCGAACATCGGCTTGCGGCTGAACACCGGGATGACCTCGGAGACGATCCCGAAGAACGGCAGCGCCAGGATGTACACCTCGGGATGCCCGAAGAACCAGAACAGGTGCTGCCAGAGCATCGCCCCGCCGTTGGCCGGGTCGAAGACGTGGGAGCCGAACTTGCGGTCGCACTCCAGCGCCAGCAGCGCGGCGGCCAGCACCGGGAAGACCAGCAGCACCAGCACCGAGGTGAGCAGCACGTTCCAGCAGAAGATGGACATCCGGAACATGGTCATTCCGGGAGCGCGCATGCAGATGATGGTGGTGATGAAGTTGACGGCGCCGAAGATGCTGCCGAAGCCGGACAGCGTCACGCCCATGATCCACATGTCGGCGCCGACGCCGGGCGAGTGGATCGCGTCGGACAGCGGCGCGTAAAGGAACCAGCCGAAGTCGGCGGCGCCCTGCGGGGTCGCGAAGCCGGCCGCGGCGATCAGCGAGCCGAACATGAACAGCCAGTACGACAGCATGTTCAGCCGCGGGAAGGCGACGTCCGGGGCGCCGATCTGGAGCGGCATGATCCAGTTGGCGAAGCCGGTGAACAGCGGCATGGCGAACAGCAGCAGCATCACCGAGCCGTGCATGGTGAACGCCTGGTTGAACTGCTCGTTGGAGAGGATCTGCGTTCCGGGCCGTGCGAGTTCGGCGCGCATGACCAGGGCGAGGATGCCGCCGATCAGGAAGAACGCGAACGATGACACCAGGTACATGGTGCCGATCGTCTTGTGGTCGGTGGTGGTCAGCAGCCTGACCAGGGCCGAACCGGGCCTCCTGGCCCTGACCGTCCCCGCGGGGATGGCCGTTGGCGGTGAGGTGGGGTCGCCCTGTGCCTGGGTGGCGCTCAAGGACGCACTCCTTCGGAACGTCGTGCGAATGGGTGGCGATCCATGATCCGAATTCGCCGCCTCCGCACCCCAGGGCCCTTCGGCCCGCCCGCCCGGGGCCGCTGGGCCCGAGTTCCCGGGCCCCGACCGGGACCTCCCGACCGCGCGGCCGGGACCTCCTGACCGTCCGTCGGGCGCCGCTACGGCGTCAGCCGGGCGATCTGCCCACGCTCCAGCGCCGCGTACACCGTGCCGTCCGGGGCGACGGCGATGCCGTGCGGCTCGGCGCGCTCGCCCGGGATCGGGTACCCGTCCGGTCGGCCGTCCGGTGTGAGCACCCCGATCCGCCCGGCGCCCCACTCGGTGAACCAGAGCCGGCCGTCCGGCCCGGCCGCGATCGCGTGCGGCCTGGCCGAGCGGTCGGCCAGCGGATACTCCGTCACCTCCCCGTCGACGGCGATCCGCCCGACCAGCCCGCCGCCGATCCCGACGTACCAGAGCGCCCCGTCCGCCCCGGCGGCGATCCCGACCGGCGCGGTGCCCCCGGTGGGCAGCCGGTGGACGGTCACCTCGCCGTCCGTGGCGACCCTCGCCACCGCAGTCCGCCTGGTGGAGCGTGCACCACAGGGCGCCGTCCGGCCCGGCCGCGATCAGCGAGGGGAAGGCCCCGTCGACCGGCAGTGGGTACTCCGTCACCTCGCCGTCGACGGTGATCCGCCCGACCCGGTTCGCGTTCAACTCGGTGAACCAGAGCGCCCCGTCGGGCCCCGCGGCGATCCCGTACGGCCCGGCGTCCGCCGTCGGCAGCGCGAAGGACGCCGTCGCCCCGCCCGCGTCGATCCGCCCGATCCGGTGGTCCCGCAACCGGCTGAACCACATCGCCCCGTCCGGCCCCGCCGCGATCACCGCCGGCCCGCACCCGGCCGCCCCGAGCCCGAACCGCTCCACCGCCCCGTCGGGAGCCAGCCGTCCGATCTCCCCGCCGTGCACCAGGGTGAACCAGACACCCCCGTCGGCCCCCATCGCCACCCCGTACGGCCCGGCCCCCGTCCCGGCAACCTCGATCAGCTCCATGAACGCCCCCTCAGACACTATTGCGACTCATTTCGCATTAGTGATGATCACACGGCGACTCACGGCCCGGCAAGCGACTTCCCCGTCCGGGCCCGGTCGCCCCGCAACACGGTGACGACACCCATGCCGGCGGCGCAGACCGGGACGGCGAGCAGGGCGCCGATGATGCCGGCGATGCCGGCGCCGGCCACCACGGCGACCATGATGGTGGCCGGGTGCAGCTCGACCGTGCGGCTCTGGATGACGGGCTGGAGGATGTTGCCCTCGATCAACTGCACCGCGAGCACCACGCCGAGCGCCCACAGGGCCGTGCCGAGGCCGCCGTTGGCGAGGGCCACGAGCACCGCCGCCGTGCCGGACAGGAACGCGCCGACGAAGGGGATGTAGGCACCCATGAAGACCAGCGCGCCGAGCCCCGGCGCGCCCGGCACGCCGAGGGCGACCAGGCCGATGGTGATGAAACTCGCGTCGATCAGGGCGATCAGGGTGGTGCCGCGCATGAACCCGGCCATCGCCTCGAAGGCCCGCTCCGCGCAGGCGATCACGGTGGTGGCGCTGCGTTCCGGCAGGTAGGAGCGGATGACGTCGCCGGTGCGGTGCCCGTCCCGGAGGAAGAAGAACACCAGGGCGAGCGCCAGCACCCCGCCGGTGATCACCTGTGTGAGCAGGCCGAGCCCGGAGAGCACCCCGTTGGTGAGGGTGGAGATCAGCGAGTTGGTCTCGCCCCTGGCGTTGCTCAGCGCGTGCTCGATCTTCGCCCCGAAGGGTCCGAGCCAGCCGGACAGCCGCCGCCCGGCCGCCGGGAGCGAGGAGGCGATCTGCGGGGCGCTGTGCACCAGGGAGTTGACCAGCAGCGCGATCACCCCGCCGACCGCGGCCACCAGTACCGCGCAGGTCAGCCCGGCGGCCAGGCTCCGTCCGACGCCCCGGCGCACCAGCCAGGGCACCACCGGGTAGAGCAGCGAGGCCCCGAGCAGGGCCAGGACGAACGGCACGGTGGCCGCCCGCAGTTCGACCAGCGCGAAGACCACCAGCGAGGCGACGGCGATCAGCAGGATCACCGCCAGTGACCAGGCCGCCGCCCGGCGCAGCGCGGGCGGCAGCATCAGGTACGGCCTGCGGTGGTCCGGCCGCGGATCCTCGCCGGGCGCACGCTCCACGGACACGGCCACCTCCGCCGGGGGGTCGTCGACGTTTCCGAACCGCCCCAGCTCAGCAGAGGTTCCGACGGCCCGCGCGGCGGATCGGCCGGGAGCACCCGAACGAGCTACCCGGATTCCCCGAACCGCACGGACCCGCCGCCGCCCGGCCCCGCGAAGGCCAGCACCCGCTCCGCCTCGGCCTCCGCCGCCCGCCGATCGGCCCGGCGCGGCGGCGCGAACGGGAGGACGGAGGGCGGTTGGGGTACGGCCTGGGCCCGGAGGCCGCCGAGGTGGTGGACCAGCGCGGCGGGCGCCGGGTCGGTGCGGGCGAGCAGCTGCCGGCGGGCCGGCAGGCCCCGGCCGAGCGCCCGCCGCCCGAGGACCGGTTCGGTCACCGGCGGCCGTCCAGCACCGAGCGCAGCACGCCGATCCGGTTGGAGGTGATGGAGGCGACGCCGGTGTCGCGCAGTCGGCGCATGGTGCGGCGCAGGTCGGCGGTCCAGGTGGACACGGCGAGCCCCTCGCCCGCCGCGGCGGCGGTGAAGTCGGGGGTGACCAGGCCGAACGGCGGGTTGAGGTAGCGCGGGCGCAGGTCGTCCAGCAGGGCGCGCACGGGCATCCGGAGCTGCTTCCAGGTGAGCGCGATCTCGGCGTCGGGGCTGAGTTCGCGCACCGCGAGCATGGCGGTGGTGGGGCCGCAGAAGGCGACGGCCCGTTCGGCGCCGAGGCCGGTGACCACCTCCCAGGTGGCCGCGGCCGGCCGGGCGTCGTCCAGGTCGATCAGCAGCCGGCGGCCCTCGACGGCGGCCACCGCCTTGACCGCCTCGGCGAGGGTGGGGACGGCGAGCGGGCCCTGGCGCAGCTCTTCCAGCTGTTCGGCGGTGACCCGGTCGATCGACCGCGGGTCGCCCCAGAGCCGGCCCAGGGTGCGGTCGTGCAGCAGGACGGGCACCCGGTCGCGGGTGAGCTGGACGTCCACCTCGACGGCGTCGGCCCCGGCGGCGAACGCGGACTCGACGGAGGGCAGGGTGTTCTCGCGGAAGCGGAACGGGTCGCCGCGGTGGGCGACGGCGAGCGGCTTGGCGGCGGTGTTCATCGGATCCTTCCGGCGAGCCACGGGGTGAGGTCGCGGACGCCGACGTTCTCGCGGTGGCTCGGCTCCCCGGGGACGGTGACGATCAGCGTGGTGGACGGCGGGAAGGTGCGTGCCTTGACGTGCACCAGGTCGGACCAGACGGCGTTCAGGAAGCCGGGGACGCGGTCGCGGTCGACGTCGAAGGCTATGCCCTCGACGGTGACGGTGACCTCGTCGTGGGTGAACAGCCGGACGGTGACGGCGGGGCTGCCGTCGAACTCCAGCAGCGCCTCGTGCGGGATGGTGCCGCAGGCCCCGTCGAGTTCGTCGCCCGGGCCGTCCGGGCCGACCAGCCCGGCGAAGGTCCGGTCGCGGCCGATGTCGTGCTGGGCGCGGACGGTGCGGCCGTGCCTGGCGGCCACGGCCTCGATCGCGAGCACGGCGCTCTGGGTGGTCGGCAGGTGCTGGGGTGGCATCCGGGGCCTCTCGTTCGGTTCCGGGACTCGTGACGGGGGTCCTGCGGCGAGTGCTGCGGGGGCTCGTGCGGGACTCCTGCGGCGACTCGGTGCGACGGCTCCTGCGAGGAGCGTCAGCGCCGTTCGATCATCACGTTGGTGGACTTGATGACCGCCGTGGCGGGCGCGCCGGGCACCAGGTTCAGCTCCTCCGCCGACTCCCGGCTGATCAGCGACACCACCCGGAACGGGCCGGCCTGGATCTCCACCTGCGCGGCCACGTCACCGAGCACCACGTCGGTGACGATCCCCGGGAAGCGGTTGCGGGCCGAGGACGGCCGGCCCTCCGTCTCGGCGTTCTCCGGCCGCGCCAGCTCCCGGGCGAAGGCGGCGAGCTCGGCCCCCGGGATGATCCGGTGCCCGTTCTCGTCCCGCGCGGCGGCGACCCGCCCGGCGTCCACCCAGCGCCGCATGGTGTCGGCGCTGACGCCGAGCAGCGCCGCGGCCTCGCCGATGCGGTACGGGTTGGCCGGCACCTCGGGCTGGCCCATGTACGTCTCCTGACGGTGGTTCGGGATCGGGAGGCGTGCGCCCCCGCGCCATCCTGCCGTACCGGCGGCACGGACGGTCACGCGAGGGCCGTCACGGCTCGCCGAAGAGATCGCGCCGCACCGCGTCGCCGGCGGTGAGCACCGCGCCGGCGAGCACCGCACCGCCGCCCGCCGTACCGGCCCGCACCTCGGTGCTCAGCGGCGAGAGCAGGGCCAGCCGCCGTTCGACCCGGCCGGCCAGCTCCGGCCCGCCGGCCCGGCCGACCTCGCCGCCGAGCACCATGCAGCCGGGGTCCAGCACCACGCAGACGCTCGCCGCGCCGAGTGCGATCCGCTCGGCCAGCGCGTCCAGGAAGCCCTCGCCCACCGGGCCGGCCACCAGGGCGGCCCGTACGGCGGCCTCGGCGGCGGAGGCGTCCCCGGCGCGGTCGGCGGGCAGTCCGTGGGCGCGGGCCAGCGCGCAGATCGCGGCGCTGCCGACCAGGCCGTGGAAGCCGCCCTCGCAGCTGTCGGCGCTGGGCAGGCCGACGGTGCCGGGGACGGGCAGGAAGCAGATCTCGCCGGTGCCGCCGGAGAAGCCCCGGCGCAGCCGGCCGTCCAGGATCACGGCGGCGCCGACGCTGTGGCCGAGCCACATCAGCACGAAGGTGTCGCGGTCGCGCGCGGCGCCGACCCGGTACTCGGCGCGCCCGGCCAGGTTGACCTCGTTCTCCAGGATCACCTCGGTGCCGGGCAGCTCCTGCAGCGCGGCGAGGAGCTCGGCGTGCCAGCCGGGGAGCTTGCCGGTGCTCTGCAGCCGCCCGGTGGCCGGGTCGACCAGTCCGGGGGCGCCGACCGCGACGGTGTGCAGCCGCTCGACGCCGACGCCGCGGGCGGTCTCCAGCAGGGTGGCGACGATCGCCCCGGCGGTGTCCGGCCCGCCGTCCCCGTCGACCGGGACCTCGGCGGTGGCCAGGCTGCGCCCGGCCAGGTCGGCGACGACCAGGCTGACGCCGCCGGAGCGGACGTCGACGGCGGCGAGGTGCGCCCGGGAGGCGACCAGCGCGTAGAGCCGGGCGTTGGGGCCGCGCCGCTGTTCTCCGCGCTCACCGACGACGGCCACCAGGCCGGTGCGCTGGAGGCGTTCGAGCAGGTCGGCGACGGTCGGCCGGGACAGGCCGGTGAGGTCGCGCAGCTCGGTCGCGGTGAGGGGCCCCTGTTCGAGCAGGAGGTTGAGCGCCAGCCGGTCGTTGATCGCCCGGGCGGTGCTCGGCGTGGCCGTACGCGCGGTGGTCATGGCAGATCATCCTTCCAGAGCCTTTCTATCAGGATCCCTCCCTGATAATTTATCGACCGTCAAGGGCACTGTCGCGCCCGCGCCGCGCGACCGGGAGGGACACCGCATGACCGGGACCACCACACCACCACCGGAGCCGCTGACCGCACCGCGCCGGGCCCGGGCGAGCATCGCCCTGGTCTTCTGCGTGCACGGGGCCGTCACCGGCAGCTTCGTCACCCGCATCCCCTGGATCCAGAACCACCTCCACCTCTCGGCCGGCCAGCTCGGACTGGCCCTGGTCATGCCCGCCATCGGCTCCTCCCTCGCCATGCCGCTGGCCGGCCGCTTCGTCCACCGCTACGGCGGCCGGGCCGCGGTGCGCGGACTGCTCTCGCTCTGGTGCCTCGCCCTCGCCCTGCCCGCCCTCGCCCCCTCGCTGCCGGCGCTGTGCGTGGCGCTGCTGGCGTACGGCGCCACCTCGGGGATGGCGGACGTGGCGATGAACGCCCAGGGCGTGGAGATCGAGGAGCGGCTCGGCCGCTCGATCATGTCCGGGCTGCACGGGATGTGGAGCGCGGGCGGCCTGCTGGCCTCCCCCTTCGGCATCCTCGCCGCCCACCTGGACCTCGACGCCCGGCTCCAACTGGCCGTCACCGCGGCGGTCCTGCTCGTCCTCGCCCAGGCCGTCTGCCGCGGCCTGCCGGACATCCGGGCGCACGAGGGCGCGGAGGAGCCGCCGCGGTTCGCCCTGCCACCGCGCAGCTCGCTGGTGATCGGGCTGGTCGGCTTCTGCGCGGTCTTCGCCGAGGGGGCCTCGATGGACTGGAGCGGCGTCTACCTGCGGGACGTCACCGGCGCCTCGGCCACCGTCGCCGCCGCCTCGTACACCGCCTTCTCGCTCACCATGGCGGTCAGCCGGCTCGCCGGGGACGCGGTGATCCGCCGCCTCGGCGCCGTCCGCACCACCCGCATCGGCGGCGCCGTCGCCACCGCCGGCGGCCTGCTGGTGGTCGCCGCCGACAGCCCCGCCCTGGCCATCCCCGGCTTCGGCCTGATCGGCATCGGCATCGCGGTGATCGTCCCGCTCGCCTTCGCCGCGGCCGGCCGGATCGGCACCAATCCCAGCCAGGCCATCGCCGGCGTCGCCACCGTCACCTACACCTCCGGCCTGATCGCCCCCGCGGTCATCGGCGCCCTCGCCCAGGCCACCTCGCTGACGGTCTCCTTCGGGCTGGTCACCGCGCTCGCCTGCGCCCTGCTGCTGAGCGCAGGGGCGCTGCGGCTGGCCGAGCGGAATTCCGACCGCGAAAGCACCGCCGGAAAAACACCGCCGGAAAAAGCGGGACCGGTGAAAACGTGACCACAACGTCACCGGAAAAGACTTCCGAAAAAGATCTCCCCGCGATATGATGGTGCATTCCCGAGGGAATTCCCGACTAAGGTCTCGAACCGCCGGGCGCAACCGCGCCCGGCGGTTCTTCGTGTTCCACGAGAGGGATTCCCCGTGTGCTACGACCCGGACGCCGCCCCGCCCGCCTTCACCCCCGCCCCGTGGCCGCTGGCCGAGGCCGCCCCACTGGTCCTGACCTCGGCCGACGGCACCCGCTTCGGCGCCTTCCTGGCCCGCCCGGAGATCGCCACCGGGCCGGGCGTGCTCGTCCTGCCGGACAACAAGGGCCTTTCCGCGTTCTACCGGCAGACCGCCGCCCGACTCGCCGAACAGGGCCACCCGGCGCTCGTCCTCGACTACTACGGCCGCACCGCCGGCGCATTCCCGGAAAAGCGCCCGGCGGAATTCGGCGAACTGCCGAACCTGCTCCCCCACCTGCTCGCGCTCACCCCCGACGGACTGGACGCCGACATCACCGCCGCCCTGGCCCGGCTGCGCGCCGTCGGGCCCGCCGAGGTGGTCGCGCTCGGCTTCTGCTTCGGCGGCCGGCAGGCCTTCCGCACCGCCGCGCCGCGCTTCGGCCTGGCCGGCGCCGTCGGCTACTACGGCTACCCGGACGCCATCAACGGCGCCCCGGGGCCCACCCAGCTGGCCGGGGAGCTGACCGCCCCGATCCTCGCCTTCTGGGGCGGCGCCGACGAGCACATCCCGGCGGACACGGTCGCGGCCTTCGACGCGGCCCTCACCACCGCCGGCTGCCCGCACGAGTTCGTCAAATATCCTCACACCCCGCACAACTTCTTCGAACTCTCCGCTGTCGAACACGCCGACGCGGCCCGGGACTCCTGGCAACGCCTGCTGGGATTCCTCGCCCGGCCGCGCCAGGTGCACTGACCACGGAGGTCGAACAGATGCCCCTCAGAGCCCGTCTCTCCACCGCCGCCGCCGTCCTCGCCACCGCGGCGGTGGCCCTCACCGCCCCGCCCGCCACCGCCACCACCTCCACCACCGCCGACTTCGGACCCGCCGAGATCCGCACCGGGATGTACGCCGGGACGAACGACCTCTGCCTGGAGGTCGCCGACTGGCGCACCGACAACGGCGCCCCGGTCCGGATCTGGACCTGCACCGGCGGCGACAACCAGAAGTGGACCCAGACCGCCCAGGGCTGGATCAACCTGCACAGCGGCAAGTGCCTGGAGATCGCCGCCTTCAGCACCGCCCCGGGCGTCCAGGCCAGCCAGTGGAGCTGCAACGGCGGCCGCAACCAGCAGTGGAGCGACCCGCCGGCCAGCCACCCCGGCACCCCGCGCCGGATCGTGAACGCCAACAGCGGCCTGGTCCTCGACGTCTCCGGCGGCGTCATCGACAACGGTACCCCGGTGATCCAGTGGAAGTACCTCGCGGGCGCCTACAACCAGTACTGGCACTACAACCCGGAGAAGAGCCCGTACAGCTGAGCCGGGACCCGGCGCGGGCGGGGCCCGGGCACCGGTTAGGCTCGGGCGGTGTTCGAGCCCGATGCCGTTCCCGCGCCGCCCGTCGTGGCCCTGCCCGCGCCGCCGGTCGCGCCGCCGGTACCCGCCGCCGTCCCGTCGCGTTCGCCCTGGTGGCGGTTCGCCCTGCTGGTGGTGGTGCTCGCGGCGGCCGCCGGGTCGCTGCTGCTGTGGAGCCCGACGGAGCTGCTGTCCGGCGGGCTGGCGGAGCGGATGCCGGGGTACTGGTTCGGCCCGCTGTTCGCCCTGGTCTACGCGGTGGGGACACTCGCCTTCGTGCCCCGGCCGGCGCTCAACGCGGCGGCCGGGCTGCTGCTCGGCATCCAGCAGGGCGTGCTGCTGGCGGTGCTCGGCACCACGGTGGGCGCCGCCCTGGCCTTCGTGCTCGGGCGGGGCCTCGGCCGCGAGGCGCTGCGCCCGTACCTGCGCGGCAAGGTGCTCGGGACACTGGACCGGCGGTTCACCGAGCAGGGCTTCCGCAGCGTGCTGGTGCTGCGGCTGCTGCCGGGAATGCCGTTCCAGGCCGCCAACTACGGCGCGGCCTTCTCCGGCGTCCGTTTCCTGCCCTTCGTGCTGGCCACCGCGATCGGCGTGGTGCCGACCACCGCGGTGTACGTCACGGCGGCGGCCAGCGCGGGCCGGCCGGGCTCGGCGGCCTTCCTCCTGTCGGCGGGGGTGATCGCGCTGCTGGTGCTGGGCAGCGTGGTCGGCCTGTGGCGGACGGCCCGCACCCGCCGCCGGGCGACGGCGGGCTGAACCCGGCGCGAGCAAGGCCATCACGGCGCGGCGACTCGCGACCCGCGGCCCCGCGACCCCGCGACCCCGCGGCGAAAATCGTTCGCCCCGGGCGCCGCCGGACGCCAGGATGGCACGCATGATCGAACCGGACCCGCGGGTGGACCCGCCGACGACGGCCGACGAGGCCGCCACCCTGACCGCCTTCCTCGACTACCACCGCGACACCCTCGCGCTGAAGTGCGAGGGCCTGACCGACGACCAGCTGCGGCTGCGCTCCGTCCCGCCGTCCAACCTCTCGCTGCTGGGCCTGGTCCGGCACATGGCCGAGGTGGAGCAGTACTGGTTCCAGTCCGTCCTGCTCGGCCGGGAGACCACCAACGGCCACTACTGGACGAAGGAGAACGAGGACGGCGACTTCGACGACGTCGACACCGCCGACGTCGCGGCCGACTTGGCCACCTGGCGCGCCGAGGTCGAGGCCGCCCGCGGCGCCGCCGCCGGCCTGCCGCTGGACACCGTCGGCAAGAAGCCGCGCCGGGGCGAGCCGGTGACGCTGCGCTGGATCCTCACCCACATGATCGAGGAGTACGCGCGACACAACGGCCACGCGGATCTTCTGCGCGAATTGATCGACGGTGCGACCGGCGAGTGACGCCGCGGGTGAAATCGTTTCCGCATTGTTGACAGAAGGTCAATTACGCCGTGACGGCGACCGATAAGGTCAACGCGCGCAACCGTACGGCGCTGCGCCGCGTCAGTGGGAGTGCCCGGGTTCGCCCGGGTTTCCGGCGCGGCACGACTCGTACGGGGGTTGCGAGCGGGCACGGGACCGGTGAACAGTGCGATACTCGGACAGTTCCGACGAGTGGATGACGTGTCAAGAACGGCACGCGCCCCCGGGGGACCAGGACGGGACGAGGCAGGGAGGCGCGGCATGGGAGCACTTCGCGACGAGCACCACAACGGGTGGCTGATGCCCTCGGGGAACTACCCGGCCGCGGTGTACGACGACGAGTGGATCGATCAGGAGACGGCTCCGGCCGTCCCCGCGCCCGCGAAGATCGTCTCCCTGCGGCCGACGGGCTTCGAGGCGGCCCGGACGGTCGGTGAGCACATCCGGGCGAGCACCCCGGTGGTCATGGACCTCACCGAGATGGAGGAGGCCGAGGCCAAGCGCATGGTCGACTTCGCCTCCGGGCTGATCTTCGGCACCAGGGGCGGCATCGAGCGGATCGCCAAGCGGGTGTTCCTGCTCACCCCGGCCGACGTCGAGGTCATGGTGATCGACCGCCCGATGGACGACACCGGCTTCTACAACCAGAGCTGAGCCGCCGCAGCTGGGCCGGCAGAGCAGAGCCGCGACCGCGACACCCCGGAACCGGGGACGGTACACCCACCGTCCCCGGTTTTTTGCTGCCCGGACACCGATCCCCCACGCCTCAGCTGAGAGCCGGACATCAATAGTGAGACATCCATGTCTCACATGAACTAGACTCGACTCATGGCCACCGATCGCGACACCGTCCTGGAAGCCGCCGTCGGCGTGCTCTCCCGCCGCCCGACCGCCCACCTGGACGAGATCGCGCGCGCCGCCGGCATCAGCCGCGCCACGCTGCACCGGCTCTTCCCGGGGCGCGACGCGCTGATCCGCGAGATCGGCCTGCTCGGACTGCGCCGGTTCGCCACCGCGCTGGACACCGCCGAGGTCGAGCAGGGTGACGCCGAGGCCGCGCTGCGCCGCCTGGTGGACGCCTCCGTCCCGGACGCCGCGCTCTGCGCCTTCCTGGCCGGAGAGAACCAGCTCTACGAGCACGACGACATCAACGACCTCTGGGAGGTCCAGATCGCCCGGCTGCACGCGCTCTTCCTGCGCGGCCAGCAGCACGGCGTGTTCCGCATCGAGCTGAGCGCCGCCTGGCTGAGCGAGGCCTTCTTCGACCTGGTGGCCGGCGTCGGCTGGGCCATCCAGGACGGCCGGCTCGCCCCGCGCGACGCCGCCTTCTCGCTCGCCGAGCTGTTCCTCGGCGGCGCGCTGCGCAGACCGGACGCCCGCACCCCCGCTCCCGTCGCCGACAGCGCCCCCACCCCCACCCCCAGCACCGCCGACCACAGGCCGGACACCGATAAACCATGAGTGACCGAAGCGAGCGAATCATCACGAGGCGCGCATCGTGCGAAGCGCCTGCCGAGCGAAGCGGGGTGGCAGCATGAGCACCCTGACCGCCCGCCAGCGCTGGACCGGCCTCGCCGTCCTCGTCCTGGCCGTGACCGTGGTCGCCCTGGACGCGACCGTCCTCTCCCTCGCCATCCCGTCGATCAGCGAGACGCTGCGCCCCAGCGGCACCCAGCTGCTCTGGATCGGCGACTCCTACTCCTTCGTCCTGGCCGGCCTGCTGGTCAGCATGGGCGCCCTGAGCGACCGGATCGGCCGCAAGAAGCTGCTGCTGGCCGGGTCCGCCGCGTTCGGCGCCGCCTCACTGCTGGCCGCGTACGCGCCGAGCGCCGGTTGGCTGATCCTGGCCCGCGCGCTGCTCGGCGTGGCCGGGGCGACGATCATGCCCTCCACCCTCTCGCTGATCCGCGGGCTCTTCCCGGACGACCGGGAGCGGGCCACCGCGATCGGCATCTGGGGTGCGGCGGCCACCGCCGGCGCCGCCCTCGGGCCGGTGGTCGGCGGGGTGCTGCTGGAGCACTTCTGGTGGGGCTCGGTGTTCCTGATGAACATCCCGGTGCTGACCCTGCTGCTGGTCTCCGGCGCCTGGCTGCTGCCGGAGTCCAAGGACCCGAAGCCGGGCCGCTGGGACGTGCTGAGCGTGTTCCTGTCGATGGCCGGTGTGATCGGCGTGGTGTACGCGGTCAAGGAGGCCGCCGCACACGGCGTGGACCGCTGGGACGTGCCGGTCGCCTTCGTGTTGGGCGCCGCCGCGCTGTTCGCCTTCGTCCGCCGCCAGCTGCGGCTGGAGACCCCGCTGCTCGACGTCCGGCTGTTCCGCGACCGGCGGTTCACCGCGGCCGTCTCGGCCTCGCTGATCTCCCTGGTCGGACTCTCCGGCGTGATTTTCGTGGTCTCGCAGTACCTCCAGCTGGTCCGCGGCTACCAGCCGCTCCAGGCGGGCCTGGCCGAGCTGCCGGCCTTCGCCGGATCGGTGGCCGGCGGACTGCTGACCGCCGCGATCGCCCGGCGCTTCGGCGCCCGCAAGGCGCTGACGGCCTGTCTGCTGGCGATGGGTCTGGGCGTGGGCGCGCTCGGCTGGCTGTCGCAGGACACCGCCTACCTGCTGCTGGCCGCCTCCTTCCTGCTGGTCGGGACGGCCGAGGGCGTGGTCTACACGCTCGGCGCCGGCCTGGTGCTGAGCGCCGCGCCCGCCGACAAGGCCGGCGCCGCCTCGGCGGTCTCGGAGACGGCGTACGAGCTGGGCACCGCGCTCGGCATCGCGGTGGTGGGCTCGGTGGTCGGCTCGATGTACGCGAGCGGTCTGGCCGTCCCGGCCGGGACGGACCCGGCGGCCGCCGCCCGGGCCGGCGAGTCGCTGGGCTCGGCCGTCGAGACGGCCCGGGGCCTGTCGCCGGAGCTCGCCCAGCCGCTGCTGGCGAGCGCCCGGGAGTCCTTCGTCCACGGCATGAACAGCGCCGGACTGCTGGCCGCCGCGCTGCTGGTCGGTGCGGCCGTGATGGCCTGGCGGATGCTGCGCGGGCTCTCCGAGCGGAGGCCCGGGGCGCAGAGCGGCGCGGAGGGCACGGTCGACGCACCGGCCGTCCGGTCGAAGGTCGACGCGTAGGGACCCGCAAGGGCGCCCGAGAACGGAAGCGCAGGGGCCCGCAAGGGCGCCCGAGAACGGAAGCGCAGGGGCCCGCAAGGGCGCCCGAGAACGGATGAGAACGGCCGTTTCCCCCTGGGGAACGGCCGTTCTCGTCCGCGGAACGGTCGTTCCTACGAGGTCCCGAAGGGCAGCTCCAGCTCCGCCCAGACCACCTTGCCGTCCCGGGTGAGCCGGGTGCCCCAGCGCTGGGCCAGCTCACTGACCAGGAACATCCCGCGCCCGCCCTCGTCCTGCTCGGCGAACGGGCGCAGCTGCGGGGTCTGGCCGCCGGCGTCGGAGACCTCCACGGTGAGCACCCGGTCGCGGAACAGTCTCAGCCGGCGCGGGGCGTCCGCGTGCAGCAGGGCGTTCGTGACCAGCTCGCTGACCAGCAGTTCGGCGTAGTCGGTGAGCGCGGACAGGCCCCAGGCCTCGAGGGTGGCGCGGGTGAAGCGGCGGGCTCTGCCGGGCAGCCGGCCGCCGCCGGACAGCGGCAGGCTGGCGATCCGGTCGGCGGGCAGCGGCAGCACCCGGGCCATGATCATCGCGATGTCGTCCTCGGTGCCGTCGGTGACCAGCGCGGCGAGGACGGCGTCGCAGCTCTCCTCCAGGGTCCGGCCGGGGCCGGCCAGGGTGCGGGCGAGCTGGTCGATCCCGGCGTCCAGGTCCTGGCCGCGCCGCTCGACCAGGCCGTCGGTGTAGAGCGTGACCATGCCGCCCTCGGGGATGGTGAACTCGATCGACTCGAAGGCCACCCCGCCGACGCCCAGCGGCACCCCGGGCGGCACGTCCACCCGGGTGGCGGTGCCGTCGGGGGCGACCCGGACCGGCGGCAGGTGTCCGGCCGAGGCGACCTGGACGGTGCGCTCCAGCGGGTCGTACACCGCGCAGATGCAGGTGGCGAACTGGCCCTCGCCGATTCCCGAGGCGGTCTCGTCCAGTCGGGTGAGGACCTGCTCGGGCGGCATGTCGAGGGTGGCGAGGGTCCGGGCGACGGTGCGCAGCTGGCCCATCGTGGCGGCGGCCCGGATGCCGTGGCCCATCACGTCGCCGACCACCAGGGCGACCCGCCCGCAGGACAGCGGCACCACGTCGAACCAGTCGCCGCCGACCTCGCTGACCACGCTGCTGGGCAGGTAGCGGTAGGCGATCTCCAGGCCGAGGGTGCGGTGGACCTCCTGCGGCAACAGGCTGCGCTGGAGGGTCAGGGCGGTCTCCCGCTCGCGGCGGTAGAGCCGGGCGTTGTCGAGCGCCAGCGCGGTGCGGGCGACCAGTTCCTCGGCGAGGGCGACGTCGGCGGCGGTGAACGGCTGGGGGTTGCGCATCCGGATGAACTCGGAGCCACCGAGCACCATGCCCCGGGCGGTGATCGGCACCATCATGTACGAGTGGATGCCGGCCGCCATGCCGGGGGCCACCCGGTCCTCACTGGCCACCAGTCCGCGCAGCGCCTCCTCGTCCACCTGGGCGCGCAGCAGCGGCTTCCCGCTGCGCAGGCACTGGACGTAGCTGCGGTCGGGGGCGTACTCGGAGGTCTCGCCTATCACGTCCACGGCGTGGGCCAGGCCGGTCTCGTAGGACTCCCCGACGGCGACGGCGCGCAGCGTGATGTTGCGGTCGGAGGGGATCGCGGTGGGCTCGGCGCCGCGCAGCACCGGCTCCAGCAGGTCGACGGTGGCGAAGTCGGCGAACCGGGGGACGACGGCCTCGATCAGCTCCTCGGCGGTGCGCTGGAGGTCGAGGGTGGTGCCGATCCGGGCGGTCGCCTCGGCGATGGTGGAGAGCCGTTCCTGGGCGCGGGCGGCGCGGGCCTCGGCCTGGAAGCGCTCCGTGACGTCGATGATCGAGGAGCAGACGCCGAAGATCCGGCCGGTGGAGTCCTGCAGCCGGAAGTAGGAGGCGGACCAGGCGCGGTCCCGCTTGGGGTCACCGGGGACCCTGCCGTGCGAGCGGGCGTCCACCACGGGCTTGCCGGTATTGAGCACCTGGCGCATGATCTGCTCGATCTCGGCGCTGTTGATGCCGGGCAGCACGACGGGTATCCGGCGGCCGAGGTGGGCGGCGACCGGTACCCCGTTCATCCGGGCGAGTGCCTCGTTGATCCGGACGTAGCGCAGCTCGGTGTCGTAGACGGCCATGCCGATCGGCGAGCGGTCGAAGATGCCGTCGAGCACCGCGAGGTCGGCCTCGACGGCGTGCAGGGCGCGGGTGTCGGAGGCGGTGGCGAGCAGCAGCAGGGTGCCGACCGGGCCGGCGATCGGGTAGGTGCGGAACTCCAGGTCGACCTTGTGGCCGTCGCGGTGGCGGACCGGGAAGACACCGGACCAGCCGGTGCCGCTCATGATCCGCTGGAAGAGGTCGAGCACCTCGGTGCGGTCGGACTCGTCGGTGAGCAGCTGGGCGGCGTAGCTGCCGACGGCCTCCTCGGCGGTGTAGCCCAGGAGGGCCTCGGCGTCCTCGTTCCAGTGCAGGATCAGTCCGTCGTCCTGGAGCAGCGCCGTCGCGAACGGGACGAGCCGGTGGCCTTCAAGGTGCGCGCCCTCGGGGCGGCCCGGGGTACCGCCCGGTGCCGGGTCGGCGGCGTCGGTAGCGTCCCACTCGTGTCCGTGCATGATCAGGCAGCACCCCGGTTCGGCTCGTGCCCGGCCGGTTGGGCCACGCGGTCCGTGCCGGCCGGGTTCTTCTCCAGACTGCACGGACATCGGCCGCCCGGCGACCCCTTGGTCAGGGCCTCCGGCCGCTCCGGGTGTACGGGCGTCATGGGCGTACCGGCCGCAGCGTACTCTCCAGAACGCCCGCCCACTGCCGGATCACTCCGGAACGTCGGTGGCTGTCGTCGGTGAGCAGGTTGGCGAGGCCCAGTCCGCGGGCGAGGTCCAGCGTGGCCTGCACCGATTCGCGGACGCCGGGGCGGCTCTCGTCGGCGTCCAGGAACTCCACGGCGGCCCGATGGGCCTCGCGGCCGACGTGTCCCTCCAGGGCGATGATCCGCTCACGCAGCGACTCCTCGGTGGCGGCGGCGGTCCACAGGTGCAGGGCGGCGCGGAACTGCGGGCCGGTGTAGAGGCGCACGATCATGTCGACGACGGCGCGGGTGCGGTCCGGTCCGGCGGCCGGCAGCTCGTCCGCGTGGGCGCGGACGGCGGCCAGCCGCTCGGCGGTGACGTGCTCGACGGCCGCGGTGACGAGGTCCTCGCGGGTCGGGAAGTGGTGCTGGGCCGCGCCCCGGGAGACGCCGGCCCGCTCGGCGACGACGGCGACGGTGGAGCCGTGCCAGCCGAGCTCGGCCAGGCAGTCCACGGCCGCCGCCAGCAGCCGGGCCCTGGTCGCTCGGCTGCGGTCCTGCTGCGGGGTGCGGGCGGCGGGGTGGCTGGTCATGGCGGCGGGCGGTTCCTGTTCCGGTCGGGGCGCGGCGGCTCCCGGTCGGGGCGCGGCAGGAAGATCCTCACAGACGGGTGCGGGTCCGCGGCCGCCGGGGCGCCTGGGGCCGGTCAGCGGACGGCGGTGCGGGCGGCCTCGCGGGCGCGCAGTTCGCGCCGGAGGATCTTGCCGGCCGCGGACTTGGGGACGATGTCCACGAACTCCACGACGCGGACCTTCTTGTACGGGGCGACCTGCCCGGCGACGTACCCGGTGACCTCGTCCTCGGTGAGGGTGCTGCCGGGGGCGCGGACCACGAAGGCCTTGGGGCACTCGGTGCCCTCGGCGTCCCGGACGCCGATCACGGCGGCGTCGGTGATCTGCGGGTGCCCGAGCAGGACGGCCTCCAGCTCGGCGGGGGCGACCTGGTAGCCCTTGTACTTGATCAGCTCCTTGACCCGGTCGACGATGTGCAGGTAGCCGCGTCCGTCCACGAAGCCGACGTCGCCGGTGTGCAGCCAGCCCTCGGCGTCGACCACGGCGGCGGTCTCGGAGGGGCGGCCGAGGTAGCCCTTCATCACCTGCGGGCCGCGGATCAGCAGCTCGCCGCGCTCGTCGGGTCCGAGGTCGCCGTCGGAGCCGTCCAGGGCGGCGATCCGCAGCTCGGTGGAGGGGAGCATCCGGCCGACGGAGCCGGGCGAGGGGTCGCCCTCGCGCGGGGAGACGACGTGGCTGACCGGGGAGAGTTCGGTCATGCCGTAGCCCTGGAGCAGGTGCGGCAGGCCCAGGCGCCGGGCGCAGGCGTCGGCGAGTTCGCGGTCGAGCGGGGCGGCGGCGCACAGCAGGTACTCGACCGAGGAGAGGTCGTACTGGTCGACGATCGGGTGCCGGGCGAGCGCGATGGCGATCGGCGGGGCCACCACCAGGGCCTGGACCCGCTGCTCCTGGACGGTGCGGCAGAACTGCTCCAGCTCGAAGCGGGGCAGCACGACGACGGTGGCGCCGCAGCGCAGCGGCTGGTTGAGCAGCGCGGCCTGGCCGTAGATGTGGAAGAACGGCAGGACGGCGAGCACCCGTTCGCCCTCGGCGGGGCGGTAGAGGGCGTCGCACTGGGCGAGGTTGGTGGCGATCGAGCGGTGGGTGAGCATGACGCCCTTGGGCAGGCCGGTGGTGCCGCTGGAGTACGGCAGCACGGCGATGTCCTCGCCCGGGTCGACGGCGACCTCGGGGACGGGGGCGGTGGTGGTCAGCAGGTCGGTGAGCGAGCGGTGGCCCTCGGCGCCGTCCAGGACGAAGATCTCGGCCAGCGGGCGGCCCTGTTCGGCGAGGAGTTCGGCGGCCGCACGGGCGGTCGGCAGGAAGGCGGAGACGGTGACCAGCCAGCGGGCGCCGCTGTCGCTCAGCTGGCCGGCCAGGTCGGTGGGCGTGGCGAAGGAGGAGACCGTGGTGATGGTGGCGCCGGCCCTGCTCGCGCCGTAGTAGGCGATCGGGTAGGCGGTCGAGTTGGGGCTGAAGAGGGCGACGACGTCACCGCGGCGGACGCCTGTGTCGGCCAGCCCGGCGGCCATCCGCTCGACGGTGACGGCGAGTTGGGCGTACGTGACGATGTCGCCGGTGATGCCGTCGATCAGGGCCGGGCGGTCGCCGTACCTCGCCGCGGCGCCGAGCACCGCTTCGTGGATCGGCAGGTCGACCACCGGAACGTCGGGGAACTCGCTGCGGAACACCAAGATGAGCCTCCAGTAAGGAAGTTGACGTAGCAACAAAACCGGCGAACAGTTCCGTGCGGGGCGCGTTCAGGAGCATACGGACAGTCGGGGGCCTGGCTCGGCCATTGTGGGGAACCCGTGCGGGACCTCGTGTGGCGCGGGTTGCTCCCGGGGGGCGCCCGACGCGGCGGTGCGCACCGTACCCGTGCGCCCCCGGGCCTCCCCCCGACCGCGGACCGTCGCACCGGCCACCGGGACCGGTGCGAGGGTGTCCGCACGTCCGTTCGCGACGTCGAGGCTCAGTACGACTTGGGCAGCCCGAGGGTGTGCTGGGCCACGTAGTTGAGCACCATCTCCCGGCTGACCGGGGCGACCCGGCCGACCCTGGTGGCGGCCAGCAGCGCGCCCAGCCCGTACTCCTGGGTCAGGCCGTTGCCACCGAGGGTCTGCACGGCCTGGTCGACGGTCCGGGCGGCGGCCTCGCCGGCGGCGTACTTGGCCATGTTGGCGGCCTCCCCGGCGGCGAGGTCCTCGCCGGCGTCGTAGAGCAGCCCGGCCTTCTGGGTCATCAGCCGGGCCAGCTCGATCTCCACCGCGCACTGGGCCAGCGGGTGGGCCAGACCCTGGTGGGCGCCGATCGGGGTGGACCAGACGGTGCGGGTCTTCGCGTACTCGACCGCCTTGCCGAGGGCCTGGCGGGCGAGGCCGAGCGAGAACGCGGCGGTGAGGACGCGCTCGGGATTGAGGCCGGCGAACAGCTGGAGCAGGCCCGCGTTCTCGTCGCCGACCAGGGCGTCGGCGGGCAGTCGCACATCGTCCAGGAAGACCTGGAACTGCTTCTCCGGGGCGACGAGCTCCATCGGGATCGCCCGGTACTCGAAGCCGGGGGTCTCGCGCGGGACGACGAACAGGCAGGGCTTCAGCTTGCCCGTCCGCGCGTCCTCGGTACGGGCCACGAACAGCACCGCGTCGCAGTGGTCGATGCCGGAGACGAAAACCTTGCGGCCGGTCAGCACCCAGTCCTCGCCGTCCCGGCGGGCGACGGTGGAGATCCGGTGCGCGTTGGAGCCGGCGTCGGGTTCGGTGATGCCGAAGGCCATCCGGCGACTGCCGTCGGACAGGCCGGGCAGCCAGCGGCGCTTCTGCTCCTCGGTGCCGTAGCGGGCGATCACGGTGCCGCAGATCGCCGGGGAGACGATGAGCAGCAGCAGCGGGCAGCCCGCGGTGCCGAGCTCCTCCAGGACGATGGCGAGGTCGGTGATGCCGCCGCCCCCGCCGCCGTACTCGGCGGGCAGGTTGACGCCGAGGTAGCCGGCCTTGCCGGCCTCCGCCCACAGTTCGTCGGCGGGCTCGCCGGCCCGGGCCTTGGCGAGGTAGTAGGCGGAGCCGTAGCGGCGGCCGAGGTCGCCGACGGCCCGGCGCAGGGCCTGGCGTTCGGGGGTCTCCAGGAGCTGACTGCCGATGGTGGACATGCGGGGTCCTTCCTCAGGCTTCGGTGGGCTGGACGACGGCCAGCAGGGTGCCGGTTTCGACCTGGCGGCCGGGGGCGGCGCGCAATTCGACGAGGGTGCCGTCGGTCGGGGCGGCGATGCGGTGCTCCATCTTCATCGCCTCCAGCACCAGCAGCGGCTGGCCGGCGGTGACGGTGTCCCCGACGGCGGCGACGACCCGGGCGACGGTACCGGGCATCGGGGCGAGCAGGGCACCGGGATCGGTGCGGACGGTGGGGTCGGGGAAGCTCGGCAGGGCGGTGAGCGCGGCGGAGCCGGCCGGGGTGTCGACGTACACCCGGTCGCCGTACCGGGTGACGCGGTAGGCGCGGCGGAGCCCGTCCTCGGACAGCACGACCCGGTCCGGCGCGGCCTCGACCAGCTCGACGCCCGGGTGGTCCTCGGCCAGCAGGCCGGCCCGGGTGAGCCGGTAGCGGACGGCCGACTCGGTGCCGTCCTCGGCCCGGTAGCGCTTGAGCTGCGGCTGGGAGGGCAGGTTGCGCCAGCCGGAGGGCAGGGCGCCGCGGCGGCCGGCCGCGTCGGCGAGGGCGGCGGCCAGGGCGACGCGGTCGGCGCCCTTGGTGTCCGGGGCGGTGAGCTCGGCGGTGTGCTCGGTCAGGAAGCCGGTGTGCAGGTCCGCGGCCAGGAACGCCGGGTGGCGCAGGGCGCGGACCAGCAGTTCCCGGTTGGTGGCCGGGCCGTGGAGGCGGGCGCGGGCGAGCGCGTCGGCGAGTCGGCGGGCGGCGGCGGCGCGGGTGGGCGCCCAGGCGATCACCTTGGCGAGCATCGCGTCGTAGTGCGGGGTGATCTCGTTGCCGGCGGCCACGCCGGAGTCCAGCCGCAGTCCGGTGCCTGCTCCGGATCCGGCTCCGGATCCGGCTTCTGCTCCGGCACCGGCACCGGCACCGGCACCGACACCGGTACTGGCACTGGCACCGGTACTGGTACTGGTGAACTCCTGGTACGGGAGCGTCAGTTCGAGCCGGTGCAGGGTGCCGGTGGCGGGCTGCCAGTCCCTGGCCGGGTCCTCGGCGTAGAGCCGGGCCTCGATCGCGTGCCCGCGGGAGGCCGGGGGCTCGGGCGGCAGCGCGGCGCCCTCGGCGACGGCGAGCTGCAGCGCCACCAGGTCCAGTCCGGTGACGGCCTCGGTGACCGGGTGTTCTACCTGGAGCCGGGTGTTCATCTCCAGGAAGAAGAACCGGCCGTCCTCGGCGAGCAGGAACTCGGCGGTGCCGGCGCCGGTGTAGTCGATCGCCCGGGCCGCGCTGCGGGCCGCCGCGTGCAGTTCGGCGCGGACCTCGGCCGGCAGGCCGGGGGCCGGGGCCTCCTCGATCACCTTCTGGTGGCGCCGCTGGAGCGAGCAGTCACGGTCGCCGACCGCCCAGACGGTGCCGTGGGCGTCGGCCAGCAACTGGACCTCGACGTGGCGTCCGGCGGGCAGGTAGCGCTCGCAGAACACCTCGTCCGAGCCGAAGGCCCTGGCCGCCTCGGCCCTGGCGGCCGCCAGCGCGCCGGGGAGTTCGGCCAGGCTCCGCACCACGCGCATGCCGCGCCCGCCGCCGCCCGCCGCGGCCTTGACCAGCAGCGGCAGGTCGGCCTCGGCGGGCTCGGTGAGCGCGCCCAGCACCGGCACCCCGGCCTCGGCCATCAGCCGCTTGGCGGCGGTCTTGGAGCCCATCGCGGCGATCGCGGCCGGCGGCGGGCCGACCCAGACCAGACCGGCGTCGAGCACCGCCCGGGCGAACTCGGCGCTCTCGGAGAGGAATCCGTACCCGGGGTGGACGGCGTCGGCCCCGGCGGCGAGCGCGGCCCCGACGATCAGGTCGGCGCGCAGGTAGGTGTCGGCGGGCGCGGCGCCGGGCAGCCGGACGGCGGCGTCGGCCTCCCGCACGTGCGGGGCCCCGGCGTCCGGATCGGAGTGGACGGCGGTGGTCGCGATGCCGAGCTCCCGGCAGGTGCGGAAGACCCGGCGGGCGATCTCACCCCGGTTGGCGACCAGCAGGTTGGTGATCATTGTCTCGGTGGTCCTTTACAGGCGGAAGACGCCGTAGCCGTGCGCGCCCTCGACCGGCGCGTTGTGGATCGCGGACAGGCACAGGCCGAGCACCGTACGGGTGTCGCGCGGGTCGATCACGCCGTCGTCGTAGAGCCGGCCGGAGAGGAACACCGGCAGCGACTCGGCCTCGATCTGCTGCTCGACCATCGCCCGGATCGCCGCGTCCGCGTCCTCGTCGTACGGCTGCCCCTTCGCCGCGGCGGACTGCCGGGCGACGATCGACAGCACTCCGGCGAGCTGCTGCGGGCCCATCACCGCGGACTTGGCGCTCGGCCAGGCGAACAGGAAGCGCGGCTCGAAGGCGCGGCCGCACATGCCGTAGTGGCCGGCCCCGTAGGAGGCGCCCATCAGCACGGACAGGTGCGGGACCTTGGAGTTGGCGACGGCGTTGATCATCATCGCGCCGTGCTTGATGATGCCGCCCTGCTCGTAGTCCTTGCCGACCATGTAGCCGGTGGTGTTGTGCAGGAACAGCAGCGGGGTGTTCCGCTGGTTGGCCAACTGGATGAACTGGGCGGCCTTCTGGGACTCCTGGCTGAACAGCACGCCCTGGGCGTTGGCCAGGACGCCGACCGGGTAGCCGTGGAGACGGGCCCAGCCGGTGGCGAGGCTGCCGCCGTAGAGCGGCTTGAACTCGTCGAAGTCGGAGCCGTCGACGATCCGGGCGATCACCTCGCGCGGGTCGAAGGGCACCTTGAGGTCGCCCGGGACGATGCCGAGCAGCTCCTCCTCGGCGTACTTCGGCGGCTCGGCGGACGGATCCGGGGCGGGGCCGGGCTTGCGGTGGTCCAACCGGGCGACGATCCGGCGGGCGATCCGCAGGGCGTCCGCCTCGTCCACCGCGAAGTGGTCGGCCAGGCCGGAGACCCGGGCGTGCATCTCGGCGCCGCCGAGCGACTCGTCGTCGGCCTCCTCGCCGGTGGCCATCTTCACCAGCGGCGGGCCGCCGAGGAACACCTTGGCGCGCTCCTTGACCAGCACGGTGTGGTCGGACATGCCGGGCACGTAGGCGCCGCCGGCCGTCGAGTTGCCGAACACCACGGCCACGGTGGGGATCCCGGCGGCGGACAGCCGGGTGAGGTCGCGGAAGAGGGCGCCGCCGGGGATGAAGATCTCCTTCTGGCTGGGCAGGTCGGCGCCGCCGGACTCGACCAGGTTGACCAGCGGGAGGCGGTTGTTCAGCGCGATCTCGTTGGCCCGCAGGGCCTTGCGCAGGGTCCACGGGTTGCTGGCGCCGCCGCGCACCGTCGGATCGTTGGCCGTGACCACGCACTCGACGCCCTCGATCACGCCGATGCCGGTGACCAGCGCCGCGCCCACCGGGTGGTCACTCCCCCAGGCGGCCAGCGGGGACAGCTCCAGGAAGGGCGAGTCCGGGTCGAGCAGCAGCTCGATCCGCTCACGGGCCAGCAGCTTGCCGCGCTTGCGGTGACGTTCCACGTACTTGGGGCCGCCGCCGGCCAGCGCCTTGGCGTGCTCGGCGTCGAGCTCGGCGAGCCGGCCGAGCATCGTGGCGCGGTGCTCGGCGTACTCGGGCCCGGCCGGGTCGACGCGGGTGGTCAGGACGGTCACAGCGGGGCCTCCGGGCTGTCCAGGAGCGTGGTCGGGATGTCGAGGTGACGGGCGCGCAGCCACTCCCCCAGGGCCTTGGCCTGCGGATCGAAGCGGTGCCGGGCGGCGACGCCCTCGCCGAGCAGTCCCGTGAGGGTGAAGTTGACCGCGCGCAGGTTCGGCAGCACGTGCCGGGTGACGGTCGACTCCGCCGTCTCGGGGAGGAGTTCGCGCAGCTTCTCGACGGTGAGGACGTGCGCCAGCCAGCGCCAGCCGTCCGCGGAACGGGCCCAGACGCCGAGGTTGGCGTCCCCGCCCTTGTCGCCGCTGCGGGCGCCGGCCACCAGGCCGAGCGGGGCCCGCCGGGTCGGGCCGGCCGGCAGCGGCTCGGGCAGCTCGCCCTCCACCGGGCGGGCCTGCCCGGTGACGGTCGGCGGCGGTACGACGATCCGGCGGCCGTCCGGCAGGACGGCGGTGTGCTCGACGGCCTTGGCGTCGACGTACGCGGCGCTGAACACCCCGTACGGCGCACCCGGCCCCGGCGGGGCGGTGAGGTGGAAGCCCGGATAGCCGGACAGCCCCAACTCCACGGCCGCCTTGCCGAGTTCACGCCCCACCTTGGCCGGGTCCGGGTCCCGGGCGGCCAACCGGAGCAGCGCGGAGGCGGCCTCCTCGGTCGGGGCGTCCGGGTGGTCGGTGCGGGCCAGCGTCCAGCGCAGTTCGGCGGGGCGGGAACCGGCCGGCAGGGCGTCGTCGAACTGCCGCCGGACGAGCGCGGCCTTGGCCTCGATGTCCAGGCCGGTGAGGACGAACACCACCTCGTTGAGGTGGCCTCCGAGCCGGTTGAGGCCCACCTTCAGGGTCGGCGGCGGGGCCTCGCCGCGCACGCCGTCGATCCGGACCCGGTCCGGGCCCTGCCCGGTGAGCCGCACGGTGTCCAGCCGGGCCGTGACGTCGGGGCCGAGGTAGTGCGATCCGCCGGTCTCGTACAGGAGTTGGGCGGTGACGGTGCCGATGGTGACGGCGCCGCCGGTGCCCGGATGCTTTGTGATCACGCTGGAGCCGTCGGCGTGCAGCTCGGCGAGCGGGAAGCCGGGGCGGGTGACGTCGTGCTCGTGGAAGAAGGCGTAGTTGCCGCCGGTCGCCTGGGCGCCGCACTCCAGGACGTGCCCGGCCACCACGGCGCCCGCCAGGGCGTCCAGGTCCTGCGGGGTCCAGCCGAAGTGGGCGATCCCGGGGCCGACGACCAGCGCCGCGTCCGTCACCCGGCCGGTCACCACCACGTCGGCGCCGCCGGCCAGACAGGCCGCGACGCCGAACCCTCCGAGGTAGGCGTTGGCGGCCAACAGGACGTCTGGCAGGCCCAGTTCGGCGCGGCGCGGAAGCAGGTCGTCGCCCTCGACATGGGCGACGGCCGCCTCGACGCCGAGCCGCCGGGCCAGCGCGCGCAACTCCTCGGCGAGCCGGGCCGGATTGAGGCCGCCCGCGTTGACCACGATCCTCACGCCGCGATCCCGGGCCAGGCCGAGGCACTCCTCCATCTGGCGCAGGAAGGTCCTGGCGTAGCCGAGCGACGGGTCCTTCAAGCGGTCCCGGGCGAGGATGAGCATGGTCAGCTCGGCCAGGTAGTCCCCGGTGAGCACGTCCAGCGGCCCGCCGGTGAGCATCTCCCGCACCGCCGCGAAGCGGTCCCCGTAGAACCCGGAGGCGTTGCCGATCCGCAGTACCGTGCCGTCGCGCGCCAATGCGCCTCCCCTGCCGCTGAGTTGGGCGCACCCTCGGGCGGGCGGCGCCGACCAGCAGCGTGGCACCGCCCCGAGAAAAAAGCAATCATGCTTGCTTGTTTTTCCGACATCAGTTCGCCCCGCTCGACGGGCGCACCGACGGCGAACCGGCGGACAGCCGGACTCCGGACCGGCGGCCCCTGACCGGGCGGGAGGCCCGACAGCCCTCCCGGCAACTTGCCGCACAGTTGCCGCCGGCGGGGCCCGCGAGCCGTAAACCGGCAGGTCGGACGACCACAGGAGGTGTGTGGGCCACAACCATTGACCCGGAGTCAGCGATTCCGGAAGGATGCGCCACCATGACTACGCGCGTAAACCTTCTGTCAAGACGGCTGACCGCCCCGCTCCGGCTGGCGGCCCTGCTGTCGCTGCTGGTGTCGGTCGGGGTGTTCTTCGCCGGCGCCGGCGAGGCCCAGGCGGCGCCCTCCTGCGCGGTGCTCTCCACCGGCGCGGCCTCGCAGGCCGACGCCGCCGTCCGCTCCGCCTGCGGCCTGATAGGCACCCCGTACTCGTGGGGTGGCGGCCACGGCTCCCAGCCCGGCCCGACGTACGGCCTCTGCGACTCGGCCAACGGCGCGCCCAACGACTGCAACGTGCGCGGCCTGGACTGCTCCGGCATGGTCCGCTACGCGTACTACTTGGCCGTCGGCACGGACGTCATCAACGGCACCACGCGGACCCAGTGGCCGACCTCGCGGGCCGTCGCCCGCTACTACAAGTCGGACGGGACCGCACCGCTGCTCCCCGGCGACCTGGTGTACTTCGGCAACACCGCCTCCACCATCCACCACGTCGCGATGTACCTCGGACAGGGCTGGATCGTCGAGGCCCCGTACTCCGGCGGCTACGTCCGCGTGGTGGCGCTCTCCTCGCACAGCGACTACTACGGCGCCATCCGCCTGTACGGCCCCGGCAACTCCACCCCGACCACCCCGCCCACCACGCCGCCCCCGTCGAACAGCGGCCAGTACTGGGTGGACACCAACGCCAACGCGCCGGTGTACGGCTCCCCGACCTCCACCACCAGCACGGGCACCCTGTACCAGGGCACCAACTACGTCTACTGCAAGGCCTGGGGCCGTGAGGTCTCCAACGGCAGCGCCTACAACCACTGGTGGATGAAGACCGACCCGGACGTGGGCCCCGGCGGCCAGTGGGTGTCCGCGTACTACCTCTCCCGGTGGGGCAACGACGTCGCCAAGGACAACAACGGCACCACCATCCCCACCTGCGCCGGTGGCGGCGCCCCGCCCGCCACCGGGAAGTACTGGGTGGACACCTTCACCAGCGCGAGCGTCTATGCCTCGCCGACCTCCACCAACGCCACCGGGACGCTGAACCAGGGGACGAACTACGTCTACTGCAAGGCCTGGGGCCGCGAGGTCTCCAACGGCAGCAGCTACAACCACTGGTGGCTGAAGACGGACTCGGACGGCGGCCCGGCCGGCCAGTGGGTCTCCGCGTTCTACCTGTCGCGCTGGGGCAACGACACGGCCAAGGACAACAACGGCACGACCATCCCCGACTGCTAGCAGCGGGCCGACCGTGCCGGCCGCGGCCACCGACGAGGTGGTGCGGCCGGCACGGTCGCGTTTCCCGGGACGCCCGCGCGCGACCGGTCAGGGCCCGCGCGCGCGACCGATCAGGGCCCGCCCCGCCGATCAGGACCCGCCGCGACCGGCCAGGACCCGCCCCGACCGGCCAGGACCCGCCGCGACCGATCAGGATTCGAGAAGCGCCCGACCGGGGTGCGCGCCTAGCGTTGCCGTCATGAGCGACATCACCATTCACTGGACCTTCCTCCCGCACACCGACCCCGAGGCCTCCCTCGCCTTCTACCGCGACCTGCTCGGCTTCGAGGTGCGCAGCGACATCGGCGGCGGCCCGATGCGCTGGATCACCGTCGGCCCCGCCGGCCAGCCCGACGTCTCCCTGGTGCTGGAGCCGGCGTCCGCCGACCCGGGCCGCACCGAGGAGGAGCGGCGGACCGTCACCGAGATGATGGCCAAGGGCACCTTCGCCCGGATCGTCCTGGGCACCCACGACCTGGACGGCGTCTACGACCGGCTGAAGTCCGGCGGCGCCGAGCTGGTCCAGGAGCCGACCCGGCAGCCGTACGGCGTCCGCGACTGCGCGTTCCGCGACCCGGCGGGCAACATGGTCCGCCTCAACGAGCTGGGCTGACCCCCGCCGGTACCCGTACCCTTCAGGACACCCCACGGACCACCGAGAGCCAGGGAGCGAAGACAACGATGCCCAACCGGACGGACGCGCGGCCGCACGTCGCCGACAGCCACGACCTGATCCGCGTGCACGGCGCACGCGAGAACAACCTCAAGGACGTCAGCGTCGACATCCCCAAGCGCCGGCTGACGGTGTTCACCGGGGTGTCCGGCTCGGGCAAGAGCTCCCTGGTCTTCGACACCGTCGCCGCCGAGTCCCAGCGGCTGATCAACGAGACCTACAGCGCGTTCGTCCAGGGCTTCATGCCCACCCTGGCCCGGCCCGAGGTGGACGTCCTCGAAGGCCTGACCACCGCGATCATCGTCGACCAGCAGCGGATGGCCGCCGACCCGCGCTCCACCGTCGGCACCGCCACCGACGCCAACGCGATGCTGCGCATCCTGTTCAGCCGCCTCGGCACCCCGCACATCGGCTCCCCCAAGGCCTTCTCCTTCAACGTCCCCTCGATCAGCGGCGCCGGCGCCGTCACCGTCGAACGTGCGGGCAAGACGGTCAAGGAGCGGCGCAGCTTCAGCATCACCGGCGGCATGTGCCCGCGCTGCGAGGGCCGCGGCACCGTCTCGGACATCGACCTCACCCAGCTGTACGACGACGGCAAGTCGATCTCCGAGGGCGCGTTCACCATCCCCGGCTGGAAGACGGACAGCTGGTGGACGGTCGGCGTCTACGCCAACTCGGGCTTCCTCGACCCGGACAAGCCCATCCGCGAGTTCACCGAGCAGGAGCTGCAGGACTTCCTGTACCGGGAGCCGACCAAGGTCAAGGTCAACGGCGTCAACCTCACCTACGAGGGCCTGATCCCCAAGATCCAGAAATCCATGCTGTCCAAGGACAAGGACGCGCTGCAGCCGCACATCCGGGCCTTCGTGGAGCGGGCCGTGACCTTCACCGCCTGCCCCGACTGCGAGGGCACCCGGCTCAGCGCGGCGGCCCGCTCCTCGAAGATCGCGGGCATCAGCATCGCCGACGCCTGCGCGATGCAGATCAGCGACCTCGCCGCCTGGGTCCGCAACCTCCGGGAGCCCTCGGTGGCGCCGCTGCTCGGCACGCTCCGGCAGACCCTCGACTCCTTCGTGGAGATCGGCCTCGGCTACCTCTCCCTCGACCGTCCCTCCGGCACCCTGTCCGGCGGCGAGGCGCAGCGGGTCAAGATGATCCGCCACCTCGGCTCCTCGCTCACCGACACCACGTACGTCTTCGACGAGCCCACCACCGGCCTGCACCCGCACGACATCGACCGGATGAACCGGCTGCTGCTGCGCCTGCGGGACAAGGGCAACACGGTGCTGGTGGTGGAGCACAAGCCGCAGACCATCGCGATCGCCGACCACGTGGTCGACCTCGGCCCGGGGGCCGGTGCGGCCGGCGGCACGGTCTGCTACGAGGGCGACGTGGCGGGGCTGCGCACCAGCGGCACGGCGACCGGCCGCCACCTGGCCGACCGTACGGCGCTGCGGGAGACCGTGCGCGAGCCCACCGGCACGCTGGAGATCCGCGGCGCGAACACCCACAACCTGCGGGACGTGGACGTGGACGTCCCGCTCGGGGTGCTCACGGTGGTGACCGGGGTGGCGGGGTCGGGCAAGAGCTCGCTGATCCACGGCTCGATCCGGGCGGAGGAGGGTGTGGTCTCCGTCGACCAGGGCGCGATCAAGGGTTCCCGGCGCAGCAACCCGGCCACGTACACCGGGCTGCTGGAGCCGATCCGCAAGGCCTTCGCCAAGGCCAACGGCGTGAAGCCGGCCCTGTTCAGCGCCAACTCCGAGGGCGCCTGCCCGACCTGCAACGGCGCCGGGGTGGTCTACACCGACCTGGCGATGATGGCCGGGGTGGCCACCACCTGCGAGGACTGCGAGGGCAAGCGGTACCAGCCCGCGGTGCTGGAGTACCACCTGGGCGGGCGGGACATCGCCGAGGTGCTGGCGATGTCGGTGACGGAGGCGGAGGAGTTCTTCGGCTCGGGCGAGACGAAGCTCCCGGCCGCGCACCGCGTCCTGGAGCGGCTCGCCGATGTCGGGCTCGGCTACCTGAGCCTCGGCCAGCCGCTCACCACGCTCTCCGGCGGCGAGCGGCAGCGGCTCAGGCTGGCCACCCACATGGCGGACAAGGGCGGTGTCTACGTCCTCGACGAACCGACCACCGGGCTGCACCTGGCCGACGTCGAGCAGCTGCTCGGGCTGCTGGACCGGCTGGTCGAGTCCGGCAAGTCGGTCATCGTGATCGAGCACCACCCGGCGGTGATGGCGCACGCCGACTGGATCATCGACCTCGGCCCGGGTGCCGGCCACGACGGCGGGCTGGTGGTCTTCGAGGGCACTCCGGCCGAGCTGGTCGCGGCCCGCTCCACGCTGACCGGCGAGGCGCTGGCCGACTACCTGGGCTGAGTCGTCCTGCCTCGGCCGGGCCGTCCCACTCCGGCTGAGCCGTCCGGCCCGGGCCGGGCCGCCGCGGCCGGGTCGAGCGGAGGGCCGTCTCCAGGATCCGCGCCGAGGCCTCCAGGGCGTACCGCCTCCGCCGCCGGTGATCACCGGCGGCGGAGGCGGGATGGCCGCGAGAGGAACCGCGGGAGGAACCGCGAGAGGAACCCCGGGTGGAACTACGGCTTGATGCGGACGACCTGCGGATCGTGGTCGCTGGCCTGCTGGGCGAACTCGGCGTTGATGTGCACCACGTCGTACTTGGCGTAGCCGACCTCGGGGCTGACCAGGATGTGGTCCAGCACCTGCGAGTTGCCCTGGTAGACGTACGAGTACTGCTCGGTCTCCGGCAGCTCGTTCACCAGGTCGCGCAGCACGCCGCCCTTGGTGAGCGCGGCGAGCGCGGGCGAGAACTGGTAGTCGTTGAAGTCACCGAGGGAGACGACCTTGGCCTCCTTGTCGGCGGCCAGCAGTTGGGCGACGAAGGCCTGCTCGACGGTGGCCTGCTTGATCCGCTGCACCTCGGAGCTGCGGGTCGGCTGCTGGAAGCGGCTGTCGATGCCCTGGTCGCCGCCCTTGCTGTTGAAGTGGTTGGCGATGACGAAGACCTTCTTGCCGCGGAAGGAGAACTGGCCGACCAGCGGCTTGCGGCTGTTGGTCCAGGCCTCGTCGTTCGGCTCGATCCGGCCGGGCGAGGCGGTCAGCGCGGTGCTCGCGCCGGTGCCGGTCACGCCGACGGCGGTGGTGGCGGTGCCGCCGGGGATGTCCGTGAAGGACACCCGCTGCGGGTTGAACAGGAAGACCTGGCGGATGTTGCCGCCGGGCTCGCCGCCGTCCTTGCCGTCCTGCGGGTCGACCGAGCGCCAGTCGTAGGCCGGGCCGCCGGCCGCCTTGATGGCGGCGACGAACTTGGCGACGGTCTGGCTCGCGTCCACCGTGCCGTCGTTCTTGGCGCCGTTGTTGTCCTGGATCTCCTCCAGGGCGACGATGTCGGGCGAGCGCAGGTTGGTGACGACGCCCCGGGCCAGCTCGGCGAACTTGGCGTCCGGGTTGCCCGGGGCCAGGTTCTCCACGTTGTAGGTGGCGAGGGTGAGTTCGCGGTCGGTCGCCTGAGCGGTGACCTCGCGCTGGAGGTGGTTGTCCTTCAGCGTGCCCATGGTGCCGGCGACCAGGGTGTAGCCGCCGAAGTTGTTGTAGTCCAGCGGGCCGGTGGTGGCACCGGTCAGCTCGTCGCCGACGTTGGCGACCGGGAAGGGCTGCTGGGAGACGGCGGCCTGCTGCTGGATCATCAGGCGGCCGACGTTGGGCTCGCGGTAGGACTCGTACAGCACGCCGCCGCGCTTGCTGCGCTGGTCCTGCTTGTCGGCGGCGACCCACAGCTCGTTGTACTTGTCGGTCGCCTGGATCACCCGGACGTCCCTGACCTCGACGAGCATGCCCTCCAGGGACTCGTAGAAGTCCAGGGTGTACTTCTCCGGGTCGAGCTTCACGCCGTCGATGGAGCCGTCCGCACCGGCCGGCGGGGCGTAGGTGCCGGGGATGTTGCGGGTGTCCACGACGACCGGGGCGGGCAGCGGGTTGCCGGCCGACAGGACGGTGGTGCCCGGGGCGGAGATCTCGGTGAGGGACTGCGAGCCGCCGCCGAAGTTCGGGTAGTACTCGGTGACCTTGCCGCTCACCAGCACCGAGTCGCCGACCTTCACGGTCGGGTTGGCGCCGGTGAAGACGAAGACGCCCTCGCTGGTGGCCGGGTCGGCGTCCGGGTTCGGGTCCTGGATCCAGAAGCCCTTGGAGCTGCCGTACGCGCGCACGCCGGTGACGATGCCGGGCACGCCGGTGACCGGCTTGCCGGCCTGCGGGGATATCCGGGTGTTGCCCTGGATGTCGTGGATCCGCAGCGGGCCGACCTCGGTCGGGGCGGGGGTCGCGGTGGAGGCGGCGGTGGCCACCGGCAGCGGGACGAGCACCAGCGAGGCGGCCAGCGACGCCGGGATCAGGGCGGCGCGCAGCAGGGCTCTGCGGGGACGGGGGGCGGGGGCGGTGGTCACCGGGGCAGGACTCCTAGCTCCGTCGTGCGGCGCTGGTGCGGCACGACGGTCCGGGCGGAGGCGCGCTTGGAGCGCGCGCTACTCGCGTGGGGAAGAAGCGGAGGACGGACTCCCGCCCCCCGCGGCGCCCCTCAAGATACGCGCGTAGAAAATGCCCCGACAAGACCCTGCCGGTGAACTGTCGGTTCCGCCGGGATGACTTGACGCCAGGTCAACCCGGGCTTCTCACAGGCCGCTCCCAGCGGACTCCCAGGAAGCCTCGATCCGCTCGACGACCAGCTCGCACAGCTCGTGGGTGCGCAGCGCGTCGTGGGCGTCCAGGGTCTGCCCGCCGCGGACGGCCGCCAGGAAGGCCAGCACGCACTGCTCGATGCCGCGCTGGCGGGCCACCGGCACCCAGTCGCCGCGGCGGCGGACGGTCGGCTGGCCGCGGTGGTCGATCACCTCGGCCAGGTTGCGCACCTCGCGCTTGGAGTCGCCGCCGGAGACCTCCAGCACCTCCTCGGTGGAGCCGGAGACCCGGTTCATGATGCCCAGCGCGGTGAACCCCGCCCCGCCGAGGGTGAGCACCACGTGCTCGACCAGCCCGTCCCGGGTGCGGGCCCGGACGTCCACGTGCTCGATCTCGCCGGGGGCCAGGAAGCGCAGCAGGTCCACGACGTGGATGAAGTCGTCGTACACCAGGGTGCGGGCGGCCTCGGCCAGGCCCTCGCGGTTCTTCTGGAGGACGATCAGGTCGCGCGGGCGCTCCCTGGCCTGGACGTAGCCGGGCGCGTGGCGGCGGTTGAAGCCGACCATCAGCGAGCGGCCGGTGCGGTCGGCGAGGTCGACCAGCCGACGGGCGCCGTCCAGGGTGTAGTCGAGCGGCTTGTCGACGTAGACGTCCACCCCGGCGGTGAGCAGCTGCTCGACGATCGGGACGTGCTGGTCGGTGGCGGCGTGCACGAAGGCGGCGCGGATGCCGCCGTCGATCAGCGCGCCGAGGTCGGTGAAGCGGTGCTCGGGGGCGATCCGGTGGGCCTCGCCGAGCCGGTCCAGCTTGGCCGCGTCCCGGGTCATCAGCCGCAGGTCGAGGCCGGGCAGCGCGGTGAGCACCGGCAGGTAGGCCTTCTGCGCGATGTCGCCGAGGCCGATCACCCCGACCGGGAGCCGGGTCTCGGGTGCGGCGGTCGAACTCATGAGGGCTCCTGTGGTGCGCGGTCGTCGGCCGCCCCCACCCTATGGGGCGGGTCGGGCGGGGGCTCGCCCGGCCTCCGGCGGTGGGTCAGGCCGCCAGCAGAGCCTCGGCGATGCCCCGGGCCCGCCAGGCGGCGTCCGGGGTGCCCTCGCGCAGGGCGGTGACGATGGCGCCGTCCATCAGGAGCGCGAACTGCCGTGCCCGCTCCCCGGGTTCGGGGACGTCCGCGCCCCGCATCAGCTGCTCGACCAGCTCGATGACGCGGGTCTTGTGCAGGGCCGCCATCCGGCGGGCCGGGCTGGCCGGGTCGGCGATCTCGGTCATCGTGTTGATCGCGACGCAGCCGCGGTAGTCCTGCGCCGCGAAGCGTTCGGCCAGCGCGTCGAAGACGTACAGCGGGTGGCCGCCGTGGGCCGCGACCCGCTCGCTGAGCCACTCCCGCCACCGGGCGTCGCGGCCTTCCAGGACCGCCGTCACCAGCGCCTCCTTGCCGGCGAAGTGCCGGTAGAAGGAGGCCCGGCCCACGCCGGACTCGGAGAGGATGCGCTCCACGCCGACCGCGCGGATCCCGTGGGCGTAGAAGAGGGACTCCGCCGTGGTCAGCAGGCGCGCCCTCGCGTTGACTGCCATGCGGCAGATCCTAGCCACCCCCGACGCCGAACGGCACCGATCGGTACCGTCCCGCATCGGTACGCGCCCGGCGGGCTCACGCGCCCGCGGCGGCCGCCTCGGCGAGGGAGTCCAGCACCGGCCGCACCAGCGGGTGCCCGTCCGCGCCGGCCCGGACGGCGGCGAAGACCCTGCGGGTGGCGAGCTCGCTGTCCACGGGGCGCACCGCCACCTCGCGGAGGTCCACACCGCGCAGCGCCGAGCGCGGCACCAGCGCCACCCCGAGGCCCGCCGAGGCGAGCGCGACCACGGCCCGGAAGTCGTCGGAGGAGTGCAGCAGCCGGGGCTGGAACCCGGCGTGCTCGCAGGCCAGCAGCACCACGTCGTGGCAGGGGTTGCCCGGGTACGGCCCGATCCACGGCTCGTCGGCGAGCGCGGCGACGGCCAGCGGTCCCGACTCGGCGGCCAGCCGGTGGCCGAGCGGCAGGACGGCCTCGAAGGGCTCGGCGTACAGCGGCACCCTGGTCAGCCGGGCGTCGTCGGCGCGCGGCGCGCCCCGGTACTCGACGGCCACCGCGAGGTCGGCCCGGCCGTCCAGCACCATCGGCAGGCTGGCGTCGCCCTCGGCGTCCAGCACCTTGAGCCGCACCCCGGGCGCGCGTTCGGCGAGCAGGCCGACGGCCGGGGAGAGCACGGAGGCGATGGCGGTCGCGAAGGAGGCCACGGTGACCTCCCCTGAGACGCCCGCGCTGTACGCGGCGAGGTCGGCCTCGGCGCGCTCCAGCTGGGCGAGCACCACGTCGGCGTGGCCGAGCAGGATCTCCCCGGCGGCGGTCAGCCGCACGCCCCGGCCCTCCCGGGCGAGCAGGTGGTGGCCGGTCTCCTGTTCCAGGGCGGCCAGCTGCTGGGAGACCGCGGAGGGGGTCAGGTAGAGGGCGGCCGCCGCGGCGGTCACGGTGCGGTGGTCCGCCACGGCCCGCAGGGTCCGCAGCCGTCGTGCGTCGATCACGCACCAATTCTGCCAGCGCGGCGCGGCACACCGGACCGGCCGGAGCGGCGGCGGCAGTGCCCGGAGCAGCGGTTTCGGCCGGAGGCGGCACGGGAGGCGCATTTCCGGACGAGATCGCTCCAGGTCGTTGACCGACCGTCCGTACGGCGCTTGGCTCTTACCGACCGGGCCACGGGGGGCCGAGGGCCCGGGGCCGTCATCTGGGGAGGATGATCGATGACCACCGCACGCACCCGCCGCCGACTGGCCCGCACCGCCGCCGTCCTGGTGGCCGCCGCCGTGGCCGGGGCCGCGATGCCCGCCGCCGAGGCCCGGCCGCCCAAGGGAGACACCGCCAGGGTCAGCGAGGGCGCCAAGGGCGAGGCGCTGAACGGGCCCTCGCTCGCCCTCGGTCTGAGCGGCGACGGCCGCTACGCGCTGTTCTCCTCCTCGGCGACCGACCTGCTGCCCGGCGGCGCCGGGGCGGTGGGCGACGTCTACGTCCGGGACCTGCGCAACGGCCACACCGAGCGGATCAGCGTCGCCCCCGACGGCTCCGCGCTGGACGCGGGCACCTACGACGCGGCGATCAGCGGCGACGGCCGGTACGTGGTGTTCAGCAGCTACGCCGGCAACGTGGTGGCCGGCCAGCCGAAGCACCCCACCGACGTCTTCGTCCGCGACCGCTGGACCGGACGCACCGAGCTGGTCACCACCGGCGACGGCAGCTCCGGCGCGGGCGACGACCAGAGCGGCCGCAACGCCTTCGACGCCGACATCAGTGCCGACGGCCGCTACGTGGTCTACTCCTCCGACCGCACCGACCTCGCCCCCGGCGTGCGCCGCGGCAAGTTCAACGTCTTCGTCACCGACCGCTGGACCCACACCACCCGGCTGATCTCCACCGGGGCGGACGGCACCCCGGCCGACAACAACTCCTCCCGCCCGACGATCAGCGCCGACGGCACCGTCATCGGCTTCAACTCGCGGGCCGGCAATCTGCTCCCGGCCGACCAGACCCCGCCCGCGGCCGCCGCGGAAGCCGCCTCGGGCGGCGCCGACCGGGCCGAGGCGGCGCAGTCCCCGCGGACCGCCGGCGCCCAGGCCGCGCTGGCCGCCATCCGCGCCTACCCGTACTACGTCTGGGACGCCCGCACCGGGAAGATCACCGGCGCCAGCTACGACGCGGCCGGCCAGCTCATCGGCGCCGGCAGCGACGGGCGGATCAGCCCCTCCGGCCGCTACGCGCTCTACACGGTCTACGCGGAGGGCGGCCGGCCCGGTTCGCACGGCCGCCACCAGGACGTCTACGTCCGCGAGCTGGCCACCGGCCGCACCACCAAGGTCGACCAGCCACTGTCCGGCAGCACCCTCGAATCGTCCTACAACCCCGTGATGTCGCTGGGCGACCGCTGGGTGTACTTCACCTCCGAGGTCACCGACCTCGTCCCCGACGACACCAACGGGCAGGCCGACATCTTCCGCACCGACCTGCGCACCGGGCTCACCGAGCGGGTCCCCCTCACCCAGGACGGCTCGCAGAGCACCACCTCCGCCTTCTTCCCGCAGGTCGACGACGGCGACACGACGTTGCTGTTCAGCGCCGAGGACGGCAACCTGGCGCCCGTCGTCGACAGCGCCACCACCGACGTCTTCCGGCGCCGCCTGTGACGGCCTGACTCCCCTGCGGGATACGCCTGTTGACGTATTTCCCGACGGGATCACCCGTGGCCGTTGACCACCGGCCCTCCCGACGGTTGGCTCTGCGGAAGCCCGCCGCCGGGAGGGAGCGCGGCCGGGCGACCCCAGGGGAGGACGATCCATGACCACCGCACGCACCCGCCGATGGCTGGCCCGCGCCGCCGCCGTCCTGGCGGCCACCGCCGTGGCCGGCGCCGCGATGCCCGCCGCCGAGGCCAAGCCGCCCAAGGGCGACACCGCCAAGGTCAGCGAGGGCCCGAAGGGCGAGCAGCTCAACGGACCCTCGTCCGCGCTCGGGCTGAGCGAGGACGGCCGCTCCGCGCTCTTCACGTCCGCCGCGACCAACCTGCTGCCCGTGGCCGGCACCCCGAACTCCGACGAGATCTACGTGCGGAACCTGCGCAACGGGCACATCGAGCGGGCCAGCGTCGCCGACGACGGCTCCCCGCTGAACGCCCCCACCACCGAAGCCTCGATCAGCGGCGACAGCCGCTACGTGGCGTTCAGCACCGCCGCCACCAACGTGGTGCCCGGCCAGGTGCCGCACGCCAGCGACGTCTTCGTCCGCGACCGCTGGACCGGACGCACCGAACTGGTCACCGCCGCCGCCCTGCCGAGCACCGACGACCAGAGCAACTACGGCGCCCTCAGCCCCAGCATCAGCCGGGACGGCCGCTACGTCGCCTACGTCTCCAACCGCAGCGACCTCGCCCCGGGCGTCCTGCGGCGCGGCAAGAACAACGTCTACATCACCGACCGCTGGACCCACACCAGCCGGCTGGTCACCGTCGGCGCGGACGGCGAGGGCGCGAACAACAACTCCTTCGAGCCGACGATCAGCGCGGACGGCTCCACGGTCGGCTTCACCTCCCGGGCCGGCAACCTGCTCCCGGAACCGCCGGCCCCGGCCACCGACCCGGCCACCGACCCGGGCACCGACCCGACCGCCGACGCCGAGTCCGCGCCCGACGGCGGGGCGCCCGGGCTGACCGGGCCCCACTACTACCGCTACTACGTCTGGAACGCCGCCACCGGCATCGTCGGCGGCAGCCTGGACGACACCGGGGAGCTGGTCGGCTCCCGGGACGGCCGGATCAGCCCGGACGGCCGCTACGCGGTCTACAGCCTCCCGATCTTCATCGGCGGCTTCCCCGGCCCGGCCCACGGCATCCGGATGGACGTGTACGTCCAGGAACTGGCCACCGGCAAGGTCACCAAGGTCAACACCGACCTGCCGGGCACCAGCACGAAGTGGTCGTCCTTCGGCGGCGTCATGACGTTCGACGACCGCTGGGTCTACTTCGCCTCCGACGCCGAGACCCTCGTCCCCGGCGACACCAACGACAGCACCGACGTGTTCCGACGCGACCTGAGGACCGGCCTGATCGAACGCGTCAGCCTCACCCGGGACGGCGAGCAGACCACCGGCGCCGCCTCCTACAGCCCGGCCGTGGACGCCGCCGGCAACACGGTGATCTTCACCGCCGTCGGCGGCAACCTGGTCCCGGGGAACACCGGCGACCAGCAGGACGTCTTCCTGCGCCGCCTGTGACGCCCTGACTCCCGTTCCGCATACGTCCGTTGACGTATTTTCCGCCGACATCGACCGAGGACGTTGACCCTCCGACCCTCCCGACGGTTGGCTCTGCGAAAGCCCGTCGCCGGGAGGGAGCCCGGCCGGGCGATCGCTGGGGAGGAACAACCTCATGACACGTACCACCCGCAACCGGTGGTCGGCGGGCGGCGGCGTGCTGGCCGCCGCCGCCGTACTGGCCGTCACCGCCGCGCCCGCCCAGGCCGCCGCGCCGCCGCGTGGCACCTCACAGGTCAGCACCGGGGTCAACGGCACCGTGCCCGACAACCCGTCCTCGGCCCAGGGCCTCAGCGCCGACGGCCGCTACGCGCTGTTCACGTCCCGGGCCACGAACCTGCTGCCCCAGCCCCCGGCGGGCTGGAGCAACGCCTACGTGAAGGACCTGCGCACCGGCCGCGTCGAGCAGGTCAACCTGTCCGACTCGGGTGCGGCGCCGAACGGCTCGACCGACCAGGCCGGGATCAGCGCCGACGGCCGCTACGTCGTCTTCGAGAGCGACGGCGAGAACGTGGCGCCCGGCGCGCAGGTCGAGCACCGCACCGAGGTGTACATCAGGGACCGCAGGACCGGCCACACCGAGCTGGTCAGCAGCAGCCCCACCAACACCGACAAGGACCAGTACCACTACTCGTACAACGCGCAGGTCAGCGGGAACGGCCGGTACGTGGTCTACGTGTCCTCGCGGAACGACCTGGACCCGACCGTCGTGGAGCCGGAGCCGGAGCCCGGAACGGAGCCCGGAACGGAGTCCACCACCGGTCCCTCGCTCACCAGGCCCTACACCTGGAAGATCAACGTCTACCTCACCGACCGCTGGACCCACACCACCCGGCTGGTCACCCGCGACCACAACGGCCGGGCGGGCGAGAACACGTCCTTCCGTCCGACGATCAGCGCGGACGGCCGCACCATCGGCTTCGGCTCCAGCTCCGCGCTGCTGCCGCCCGAGGAGACGCCCGCCCCCGCCGCGTCCGCCGGGGCGTCGCCGCTCCTGGCCCGCCCGACGACCGCCACCTACTACACGTACGACGTGGCCTCCCGGACGATCTCGCCCGCGAGCTACGACACCGAGGGCAAGCTCACCAACGCGGCCTTCGACGCCACCATCAGCCCCGACGGACGGTACGCGGTCTACGCCCTGCCCGAGCCCGGCGGCTCGACCGGCGGCCACCGCTACCACACCGTGGTGCACGTCCGGGACCTGCGGACGGGCACCGTGACGCGGGTCAGCGGCGGCCTGCCCGGCACCACTTCGGTCGCCTCCTCGGGCCACGGCTCGATCACCGCCGACCACCGCTGGGTCTACTTCTCGTCCGCCGCCGACAACCTGGTGCCGGGCCCGCAGCACCCGGGCTGGGACGTCTACCGCCAGGACCTCCGCACCGGCCGCACCGAACGGGTCACCACCGCTGCGGACGGCTCGCTCGGCAACGGCTCGTCGGACGACCCGTTCGTGTCGGCCGACGGCAGGACCGTGCTGTTCGGCTCGACCAGCGGCAACCTGGTCGCCGGCGGCAACGGCCCGGCGGTCGAGAACTCCCAGGTCTTCGCCAAGCCCACCGGGCTCCACGCGGGTGACGACGACCAGGGCGAGGACGGCGACGAGCAGTGACCCGCCCCCGGAGGAACCGCGACGGGGGCGGGACGTCGGCCGGGCCGGCGTCCCGCCCCCGCAGCGGGAGGGTGGGGCAGGTGGTTCTGGGCCGTGGGGGGGGGGGGGGGGGGGGGGGGGGGGGGGGGGGGGGGGGGGGGGGGGGAGGGGGGGGGGGGGGGGGGGGGGGGGGGGAGGGAGGGGAT
>NZ_JBVILX010000005.1:177201-199856 GCF_055580145.1 Kitasatospora sp. NPDC032121
CCTCCCCATCCAGACACAAACACCGGCGGATTCCAGGCTTCCGCCCACCCTGCACCCCCACCCCACAAGGGTGGGGGGGGGTGGGTGGGTGGGGGGGGGGGGGGGGAAGCCCCCCCCCCCCCCCCCCCCCCCACGGCAGTTGTGAGCCCGCGGGCCGGTCCGGTTCCGAGCGGTCCGGCCCGCGGGCAGCCTGGGGCGGGGCTACTCCCCCAGCGCGGCGCGCGCGTCCACGAAGGCCGCGACGGCGCGCTCGACGTCCTCGGTGGAGTGCGCCGCGGACAGCTGCACCCGGATCCGCGCCTGGCCGTGCGGCACCACCGGGTAGGAGAAGCCGATCACGTACACGCCGCGCTCCAGCAGCAGTTCGGCGAGCCGGCCGGCCTTGGCCGCGTCGCCGATCATCACCGGGGCGATCGGGTGGTCGCCGGGCAGGATCTCGAACCCGGCCTCGGTCATCTTCGTCCGGAACAGCGCGGTGTTGGCCGCCAGCCGCTCGCGCAGCTCGTTGGACTTCTCGACCAGGTCGAGCACCTTGAGCGAGGCGGCCGCGATCACCGGGGCCAGCGAGTTGGAGAACAGGTACGGGCGGGAGCGCTGGCGCAGCAGGGCGACGATCTCCCGCCGGGCGGCGACGTAGCCGCCGGAGGCGCCGCCGAGCGCCTTGCCGAGGGTGCCGGTGATGATGTCCACGCGGTCCATCACGCCGTGCAGTTCGGGGGTGCCGCGGCCGCCCGCGCCGACGAAGCCGACGGCGTGCGAGTCGTCCACCATGACCATGGCGTCGTAGCGGTCGGCCAGGTCGCAGATCTCGCGCAGCGGGGCGACGTAGCCGTCCATGGAGAACACGCCGTCGGTGACGATCAGGCGGCGGCGGGCGTCCTGGGTGTCCTGGAGCTGCTTCTCCAGGTCGGCGAGGTCACGGTTGGCGTAGCGGTGGCGGCGGGCCTTGCTGAGCCGGATGCCGTCGATGATGCTGGCGTGGTTCAGCGCGTCGGAGATGACGGCGTCGCGGTCGTCCAGCAGGGTCTCGAAGACACCGCCGTTGGCGTCGAAGCAGGAGGAGTAGAGGATCGTGTCCTCCTGGCCGAGGAAGGCCGAGAGGCGGTCCTCCAGCTCCTTGTGGACGTCCTGGGTGCCGCAGATGAAGCGGACCGAGGCCATCCCGTAGCCCCAGCGGTCCAGGGCGTCCTTGGCGGCGGCGAGCACCTCGGGGTGGTCGGCGAGGCCCAGGTAGTTGTTGGCGCAGAAGTTCAGCACCTCGCCCGGGCGGCCGCCGGCGGTCACGGTGACCGCGGCGCTCTGCGGGGAGCCGATCACCCGCTCGGGCTTGAACAGGCCGGCCTCGCGGATCTCGTCGAGGGTCGTGGCGATGTCGGCGCGCACGTTGTCGAACACAGCAGGCTCCTTTTGCGTCGGCGGGGTGGCTCAGGCGGTCCAGTCGAGGATGATCTTGCCGCAGTTGCCGCCAGCGGCGTCGTCGAAGGCGGCCTCGAAGTCGGTGGCGGCGTAGCGGCCGGTGATCACCGGGCTGAGGTCCAGACCACCCTCCAGCAGCACGGACATCGCGTACCAGGTCTCGAACATCTCGCGGCCGTAGATGCCCTTGATGGTGATCATCGAGGTGACGATCGAGGCCCAGTCCACCGGGAACTGCTCGGCGGGCAGGCCGAGCATGGCGATCTTCCCGCCGTGGGTCATGTTGGCGATCATCGACTGCATCGCCTCGGGGCGGCCGGACATCTCCAGGCCGACGTCGAAGCCCTCGCGCAGGCCGAGCTTCTGCTGGCCCTCCTCGATGGTGTGCTGGGAGACGTCCAGCGCCAGCGTCACGCCGACCTCGCGGGCGAGGTCGAGGCGGTACGAGGAGACGTCGGTGATCATCACATTGCGGGCACCGGCGTGCTTGGCGACGGCGGCGGCCATGATGCCGATCGGGCCGGCGCCCGTGACCAGCACGTCCTCGCCGACCAGCGGGAAGGACAGCGCGGTGTGCACGGCGTTGCCGAACGGGTCGAAGATCGCGGCCACGTCCAGGTCGACCGGCACCCGGTGCACCCAGACGTTGGAGGCGGGCAGGGCCACGTACTCGGCGAAGGCGCCGTCGCGGTTGACGCCCAGGCCGACGGTGTTGCGGCACAGGTGGCGGCGGCCGGCCAGGCAGTTGCGGCACTTGCCGCAGACCAGGTGGCCCTCGCCGCTGACCAGGTCGCCGACCGCGATGTCCGCGACGCCGGCGCCGATCTCGGCGACCTCGCCGACGAACTCGTGGCCCAGCACCAGCGGGGTCCTGATGGTCTGCTGGGCCCAGCCGTCCCACTTGCGGATGTGCAGGTCGGTGCCGCAGATACCGGTCCGCAGCACCTTGATCAGCACCTCGCCGGGGCCGATCTCGGGCATGGGGACGTCCATCAGCCAGAGCCCGGGCTCGGCCTGCTGCTTGACGAGTGCCTTCACGGCGGCTCCTGACGTGCGGGTGGAACGGCCTGCGGGTGCGGGGGCAGGCCGAGGGGGCCCGGTTCGGCCGCTCCTGACGGGGCGCGCTCCGGGCAGGCAGCAATCTGCCTGGTCGGAGGGGGCGCGGTCCATCGAGGAATTCTTAAGGGCGGCCACAGCTGGGCTGAACGATCGTGCCCGAGCCGCGCTCGCAGGCCGGTGCGGCGTGCCGGTGCTCACCCGTCCGGCCGAACTCGGAGGCGGCGGGCGTTGCTCCGGCGGGGGCCGACCACGGCCCCGGGGTGGGTGACGGCGGACCGCCAGCCGGGCGGCGCACTCGGCTGACGCTGCTCCCGTTCGGTCCAGCCGGGCACGGACCCGCGCGCGGCCGGACGGCGGCGGGGCTTACGGTGGCGACGCTCCCCCGCGGCCCCGTGGAGCAGTGCTCCGGCCCGGCCGAGCCGCGCTCCGGGGCCCTTCGTCGCCAAGGGGCCGCCCGCCCCAGAGAGGCGCCTGCGCCGATGACCGACACCCGACGGCCCCGACCGGCCGTTCCCCGCTCCGTACGGGTACCCCGCTCTCCGCGTCCGGCCGTGCCCAGGTCCGTACGGGCGGCCTCCGCCGCCCTCGCGCTGAGCGGCCTGCTCGCCGTCTCCGCCTGCTCCGGGGACTCGTCGCCCGCGCAGTCCGGTCCGGCGGTCACCGCCGAGCCGGCCGCGCTCAGCCCGGCCGCCACGCCGACCGACAGCCCCACCGGCGGAGTGGTGGCGCTCACCCCGGACGTCATGAGCCGACTGGACACCGCGATCAAGCAGGCGATGAGCGAGGCCGCCATCCCCGGGGTGATCGTCGGCTACACCACCCCCGACGGCAGCTACCAGCGCACCTTCGGCGTCGCCGACAAGGACGCCGGGACCCCGATGTCGCCCGACCTGTACATGCGGATCGGCAGTGTGACCAAGACCTTCACGACCACCGGCATCCTGCGGCTCGTCGACCAGGGCAAGCTCGGCCTGGACGACTCGATCTCCAAGTACGTCCCGAACGTGCCCGGCGGCGACGGCATCACCCTGCGTCAGCTCGGCGAGATGCGCAGCGGCCTGTTCAACTACACCCTGGACTCCGACTTCCAGAATGCGGTCTTCAACGACCCGAACCGGCCCTTCAGCCCGGACCAGTTGCTCGGGTTCGCGTTCAAGCACCCGGCGAACTTCGCGCCGGACGCCAAGTTCGAGTACTCCAACACCAACCTGATCCTGCTCGGCCTGGTGGTCGAGAAGGTCGGCGGGCAGCCGCTCCAGGACTTCCTGGACCAGCAGGTGTTCGCCCCGGCCGGGCTCACCAAGACCAGCCTGCCGACTGACGCGGCCTTCCCCGCCCCGCACGCCCACGGCTACACCAACCAGACGGCCAGCGGCACCGTCGAGGACTCCACCACCTGGAACCCGTCCTGGGGTTGGGCGGCCGGCGCCGCCATCTCCGACCTCGGGGACCTGCAGACCTGGTCGAAGGTGCTGGCCACCGGCGAGCCGCTGCTCAAACCCGCCACCCAGGCGGAGCGGCTGAAGTTCAAGTCCGCCGGAGACACCCCCGACCTGGGCTACGGCTTCGGGGTGTTCACCACCCACGGCTGGATCGGCCACAACGGCTCGCTGCCCGGGTACGAGGCCGTGGTGCTCCACCTGCCGGAGGCGAAGGCCGGCCTGGTCGTCCTGCTCAACACCGACATCGCCCACGACGGTTCGGAACCCTCGACGCTCGTGGCCCGGGCGATCACCCAGATCGTCTCGCCGAACAACGTCTACACGCTGCCCACCGCGCCCGGCACGGGCTCGCCGACGGGCTCCCCCTCACCGACGGGCTCACCGACGGCCTCCCCCTCGCCGACGACCTCGCCGACCACGTCGCCGACGGCCTCGCCGACGGAATCGCCCACCGCCTCGCCGTCGCCGAGTCCGATGGCCACGCCGACCCCGTCCCCCACGGCCTCACCCACCGGCACCGCCACGCTGCACCTCTCCTGAAGCACGTTCCAAGCGTTTCGCCGACGTTCCGCCGACAGTGCGTCGGCGGAACGTCGGCGAAACGTCGGCATCGCGGCGGATCCCCAGCGCGTCAGATCCCCAGCAGCCTGCCGAGGTCGTACGAGACCGGCTCCTCCAACTGCGCGTAGGTGCAGCTCTCCGGCGTGCGGTCCGGCCGCCAGCGGCGGAACTGCGCGGTGTGCCGGAACCGGGTGCCCTCCATGTGGTCGTACGCGACCTCGACCACCCGCTCGGGGCGCAGCGCGATCCAGGAGAGGTCCTTGCCGCCGGTCCAGCGGCTGACGGCGCCCGGCAGCCGGCCCCCGGCGTGCGCGGCCTCGTCCGCCCAGGCGCCCCAGGGGTGCCCGGAGACGTCCGCCATCCGCAACGGGGCCAGCTCCTCAGCGAGTTCGCGGCGGCGGGCCATCGAGAAGGCGGCGCAGACGCCGACGTGCTGGAGCCTGCCGTCGTCGTCGAAGATGCCGAGCAGCAGCGAGCCGACCACCGGGCCGCTCTTGTGCTCGCGGTAGCCGGCCACCACGCAGTCGGCGGTGCGCTCGTGCTTGATCTTGTACATGGTCCGCTCCCCCGGCCGGTACGGCTGGTCCAGCGGCTTGGCGACCACCCCGTCCAGCCCGGCGCCCTCGAACTCGGCGAACCAGGTCCGGGCGAGGTCGAGGTCGGTGGCGGCGGGGGCGGTGAACACCGGGTCGGCGGCGCCGGCGAGCGCGGCCTCCAGGGCCGGGCGGCGTACCGACAGCGGCTCGTCCAGCAGGCTCTCGTCGCCGAGGGCGAGCAGGTCGAAGGCGACGAAGGAGGCCGGGGTCCGCTCGGCGAGCAGCTTCACCCGGCTCGCGGCGGGGTGGATGCGCTCCAGCAGTTCCTCGAAGCGCAGCCGCCCCTCCCGGGCGATCACCACCTCGCCGTCCAGCACGCAGCGCGGCGGCAGCTCCCGCCCGAACGCCTCGACCAGCTCGGGGAAGTACCTGGTCAGCGGCTTGCCGGTGCGGCTGCCGAGCTCCACCTCGTCGCCGTCGCGGAACACGATCGAACGGAAGCCGTCCCACTTGGCCTCGTACTGCATCCCGGGCGGGATCTCGGCCACCGACTTGGCGAGCATCGGCGCCACCGGTGGCATCACGGGCAGGTCCATGCGACCGATCCTCGCCCGGTTCGCCTCGGGGCGCGCGCCGGGCGTACCGCGCATAGCGTGAGGGGCATGGGCTCAGCCGTGGAACTGGAAGTCGCCGGGCGCACCGTCCGGCTGTCGAACCCGGACAAGGTGTACTACCCCGAGCGCGGCTTCACCAAGCTGGACGTCGCGCAGTACTACCTGGCCGTCGCCGACGGAGTGCTGCGCGGGCTGCGCGACCGGCCGACCACCCTGCAGCGCTTCCCGGACGGGGTGGACGGCGAGTTCTTCTACCAGAAGCGAGCACCCAAGGGCCTGCCGGAGTGGCTGCCCACCGCCCGGATCGAGTTCCCCAGCGGCCGCTCCGCCGACGAGATCTGCCCCACCGAGCCGGCCGCCGTGCTGTGGGCGGCCAACCTGGGCTGCCTCACCTTCCACCCCTGGCCGGTCCGCCGCTCCGACACCGGCCACGTGGACGAGCTGCGGATCGACCTCGACCCGCAGCCCGGCACCGACTTCCACGACGCCGTCCGCGCCGCCCACGAACTGCGCGCCCTGCTGGAGGAGTACGGGCTGCGCGGCTGGCCCAAGTCCTCCGGCGGGCGCGGACTGCACGTCTACGTGCCGCTCGCGCCCGAGTGGACCTTCACCGACGGACGGCACGCCGTGATCGCGCTCGGCCGGGTGCTGGAGCAGCGGATGCCCGGGAAGGTCACCACCTCCTGGTGGAAGGAGGAACGCGGCGAGCGGATCTTCGTCGACTACAACCAGATGGCCCGCGACCGCACCATCGCCTCCGCCTACTCGCTGCGCGCCCGCCCCCGCGCCACCGCCTCCGCCCCGCTGCGCTGGGAGGAGCTCGACGACGCCGCCCCCGAGGACTTCGACCTGCGCACCGTCCCGGCCCGCTTCGCCGAACTCGGCGATCCGAACGCCGAGATGGAGCAGCACGCGTTCCGCCTGGAGCCCCTGCTGGAGCTCTACGAGAAGCAGCTCCACGACGAGGGCCTCGGCGAACTCCCCTACCCGCCCGACCACCCCAAGGCGAAGGGCGAGCCGCCCCGGGTCCAGCCGAGCCGGGCGAAGAAGACGTAGCAGCCGTCCCCTTCGCTGCGGAGCCTCAGGCCCGCGCGCCGGGCGGGGCCAGCTCGGCGACGACGCGGACGGCCTCCGCGATCTGGCCGTCCGTCAGGTCTCCCCGGGCGGTGAGCCGCAGCCGGGAGATGCCGTCCGGGACGGACGGCGGGCGGAAGCAGCCGACGGCGAGGCCCGCGCGCAGACAGTCGGCGGCCCAGGCGACGGCGGCCTCCGGGCCCGGGGCGCGCACGGAGACGACCGCGGCCTCGGGCTCGCAGCTGTGCAGGCCGGCGGCGGTGAGCTGCCGGGCCAGGGTGCGGGCGACCTCGCGGGCGCGCTCGGCGCGGGCCGGCTCGGCGCGCAGCAGCCGCAGGGCGGCGAGGGCGGCGCCGGCGGCGGCCGGGGCGAGACCGGTGTCGAAGATGAAGGTGCGGGCGGTCTCGGTGAGGTGCCGGATCACCCGGCGCGGGCCGAGGACGACGCCGCCCTGCGAGCCGAGCGACTTGGAGAGGGTGGCGGTGGCCACGACGTCCGGCTGCCCGGCGAGGCCGGCCGCCGCGAGCGCCCCGGTGCCCCCGGGGCCGAGCACGCCCAGCCCGTGCGCGTCGTCCACCAGCAGCGCGGCGCCGTGCGCGCGGACGGCTTCCGACAGCCCGGGCAGCGGGGCTGCGTCGCCGTCCACCGAGAACACCGAGTCGGTGACCACCAGCGCCCGCGGCTGCGTCCGCCCGGCGAGCGCCTCGGCGACGGCCTCCGGGGCGCTGTGCGGGGCCCGGTGGACGTCGGCGCGGGAGAGCCGGCAGCCGTCGATCAGCGAGGCGTGGTTGTAGGCGTCGGAGACGATCAGGGTGTCCGGGTCGGTGAGCGCCGTCAGCGCCGCGAGGTTGGCCGTGTAGCCGGAGGAGAACACCAGCGCGGCCTCCGCCCCGCAGAACTCGGCCAGCTCCTCCTCGAGTTCGGTGTGCAGGGCCGTCGTCCCCGTCACCAGCCGCGAGCCCGTCGAACCTCCGCCCCAGCGCAGCGCGGCGTCCGCGGCGGCCCGGGTGACCACCGGGTGCCTGGTCAGCCCCAGGTAGTCGTTGCCGGCGAGGTCCAGCACCGCGTCGTCCGCCGCCCGGCTGCGCAGCGTCCGCCTCAGCCCTGCCTCCGCGCGCATCACGGCGGTCTCGTCGAGCCAGTCGAAGACGCGCGCGGGAGCGGGGGCGAGGCCGGTGGCGGCGGGGCGCGGCTCGGCCGCGAGCGGATGGTTCATGCCCGGCACTCTGGCATGCCGCCGCGTACGGGGCAATGTGCGGATCGGCACAGTGCGGGCGGGTTGCCCTTGTGGTGATTCACCAGGTGTTAACGGGATGTCAATATTCAATTCACCGAAATTCTCGCCGCAAAAATAGTACGATCCATGCCGATCTTTATCCGGGGGGCAGAACAATGACCGACCTCGAATTCGAGCGTCGCATGAATCCGTGGCTCTTTGACGACAAGGGCAATCTGACCGAAGAGGCGAAGAAGCAGTTCCCGGACCTCGCCGGGGCCAACTCCGCACCGGTCTCGTTGAACCCGGCGGGCGGCGGCAAGACCATCGCCGTGAACGCCGGCGTGCTCCAGCAGGCCGCGCAGAACGCCCTCGCCCTGCGGGACGCCGTCAAGACCGAGTGCGACCAGCCCGGCGAGCACGTCAACGCGGCGGCCGGCTCCCTCAAGGGCTGGAACCTCGGCGGCGCGCTCACCGCCGCCTGGGGCACCTGGACCAGCCAGTCCGGCGGACTGCAGACCACCGTCGGCGACATCGGCACCAACCTGCAGACCACCGCCCAGAGTTACAGCAAGACCGACTCGGACATCCAGGCCGACTTCAACAAGCCGCAGGGCACCGGCAGCTAGCGCCGGCGCAAACGGGGGGATACCGCACCACCATGGTGACATTCAGTCAGCTCCAGCAGGTCGACCTCGGCGGCCTCGCCTCCGCGGCGGGCGACTTCGAGAACCTCGTCCGCAAGTGGGACCTCACCCAGCGGATGCAGAACGAGGTCATCGGCACCATCCAGCAGTCCGGCTGGCACGGCGACGCCGCCGGCCTCGCCGACGCCAAGCTCACCTGGGCCCGCGACCAGATCCACGCGGCCTTCGAGGAGGCCTCGGCCCTGGCCAAGACGCTCCGCGACGCCCACACCGAGATCACGGCGGCGAAGAAGGACCTCACCACCGCCGTCCAGAACGCCACCCACGAGGGCCTCACCGTCGACGACCAGGGCGCCGTGCACTGGCCGCCGGCCACCAACCCGGCGGACAAGAAGGACCCCGAGTACGCCAACAGCTGGAAGGCCAAGGCCGAGACCGCCGCCAAGGCGATAGGCGACGCGATCGACCGCGCCACCGAGGCCGACCAGGACGCCTCCAGGGCCCTTGGCGACGACACCGGCAGCGACGGCACGGCGTTCAACGCCAACCCCGTCGGCGGCATCGCGGAGGAGGAGGCCAAGGCCGCCACCTACATCCTGGGCCTCGGCGCCCAGGCCTCCGACGCCCAGCTCAAGCACCTCCAGGACATCCTGGACCACCACAAGAACGACCCGCGGTTCGCCACCTCCTTCTACGGCAACCAGGACCCGGCGACGTTCATGGCCAAGTACGGCGCGATGGCGCAGAGCGGCGACTTCGCCAACAGCCCGGCCCGCAGCGCGGCCATCAAGGGCATCCAGCAGGGCCTGGGCCTGACCCTGGCCACCGCGACCGACACCAAGCAGTCGGTGCACGTCTCGGACGAGTGGGAGAAGCGGTTCCGCGCGGCCGGCGCCACGCAGATCCCGCTCCGGCCCGATGCCGATCCCGCGAAGAGCCCGTACGGCTACCAGATCATGTCCAACCTGCTGCGGAACGGGAAGTACGACGACCACTTCCTGAACCCGATCGCCCAGCACGTCACCCAGCTCACCCAGGAGAACCCGACCCGCTGGGAGGTGCCCGCCTACCGCAGCGGCGGCTACCCGTTCGACGAGTTCAAGTTCATCGGCCAGCCGGACAAGGACGGCAACCTCAAGGGCTTCAACCCGCTGTCCGGCATCCTGGACGCCTTCGGCCACAGCCCCGAAGCCGCCACCAAGTTCTTCAACGACCCGGTCACCACCTACAACCCGGACGGCACCGTCAAGAGCACCGGCGGCCAGAACAACTACTTCAAGCTGTTCACCGACTCCGGGAACAACTCCGTCCTCGTCGACATGAACTACCCGCTGCGCCCGCTCGAGGGCGGCCCGGCCGACCCGGCCAACGTCGGGCCGCTCGGGCACGCCCTGGAGGCCGCCGCCACCGGCCGCGCCTGGGACGACACCGAGGGCAAGTACCCGCCCCACACGCCGCAGATGAGCTCGGTGATGCAGCAGGTCGTCAGCCGCTTCGGCAACGGCGACGGGCCGAGCCTGCTGCACGGCGGGGTCTTCTCCGACCTCAACGGCAGCGTCGGCAACATGACCGCCAACTACATCGCGGACATCGAGAACTCCCTGGAGGGACCAGGCGCGAAGGAGCCGACTCCGGGCGTGGCTCCCGTCCCCGGTGTCGCCACCGAGTTCGCGCAGAAGGACGTCCAGCGGCTCCTGCTGGCCGTCGGCCGGGACACCGACGCGTACGCCTCCATCGCCACCGCGCAGCAGGCCTACCAGACCGCCCAGATCCAGCAGGTCCTGGCTCACCCGGAGCTCCACAAGGACCTGGGCATGTCGATCGAGAACGTGACGAAGCCGGGCGGGATCGTCACCGGCCTGATCACCAGTGCCATGTCGGACGAGATCTTCCACAACCACGCGATCTCCGACCAGGAGGTCAACGACGCGATCGACGCGAAGAAGGACATCGCCAAGACCATCTGGGACTACACCGGCGGCGTCGCGGCCGAGAAGATTCCCAAGGTCGGCGGACTCATCAACGACCAGGTCGACGAGATCATGACCAACGTGGCGAACAGCTACCACGTCGACACGACCAACCAGGCGGCGGACGACGCCGGAACCAAGGTGGCCACCTCGGTCACCGGCTCCCAGCAGGCGGTCGTCGATGCCATCAAGAGCGCCGGCCAGGACGCCGGACTCGACCCGAACTACCTGAGCGAGCTGGCCCGCCAGGGCTCGGCCAGCCTCGACGCCGGCTGCAACACCGGCCATCGCCTCTTCCAACAGCAACAGGCGGCAGCGGCCGCCGCCAAGGAGTGACGACCCATGGTCGACGTCGCACACATCATCCCCCGTTCGCCCGACGACCCTCCGGCTCCGCCGCCGTGGTGGCGACGGCCCCGGGTGCTGCCGTGGCTGGCGGGCGGGCTCGCCGTTGCCGCCGGTGTGGGGGGCGGGCTGTGGGCCTGGCAGCCGTGGCGGTCCCTGGAGATCGCGCAGAGCGCCTGCTGGTCGGCGCTGTCGAAGGACGACCTGAAGCCGCTGGCCGGGAAGTACGGGAAGGTCTACGAGGCCGTGCCGCGGGCCCGGATCCAGACGCCGACCGCGCCGGACGAGCCGGGGATCCGCAGTAACGACTGCCGTGTCGTCTGGAACGGGGACGACGGCTCCGGCGGCTTCCTCCTCGACGTCCAGGTCTACCCTGCCTGGGACGGGGTCGACGCCGACCGTGCCCGGGACGTCGAGAAGCACCGCCCCGTCGCCGACCTGGACTTCGGCCCCGGTGCGGTGGGGCTGGCCAGCGGCGACGAGAGTCACCGCGTCCGGCTCTACGTACGCTGCGACTTCCAGGTCCCGACGTCGGACAAGCCCGACACCAAGGCCCCGCCGTACGTCCGCGTCGACGTCGGTGGCGACCCGATCGAGGGCGCCTCGCCGGCCGGGGCCCGTCAGGCGTACGCCGGGGCCGCGTTGAAGATCGCCCGGGTCGCGGCCGCCGAGTACCGGTGCACCAACCAGGTGCAGCTGCCCGCCGCGGCCCCCGCCGTCCCCGAGCTGCCGAAGGAGAAGGCCGATGGCTGAACGCCCGCGCCGTCGCCCTGTCCTGCCGATCGCCGTCGGCGCCGCGGTGCTCGTGGCCGGGGTCGGTGGCGGGCTGTGGTACGTCAAGCCGTGGCAGGGGGTGGACGTTCCGCAGAGCGCCTGCTGGAACGCGTTCACCCACGAGGATCTGGCCGCCCTGGCGGGCAAGGGTCACAAGGTCGGTGCCTGGCAGGGCAAGACGCCGCTCGCGGAGCAGGACGCCCTGGCCGTCAACCCCTCCTGCGAGGCCGGCTGGCACGGGACGACGATCGCCGCCGTCCGCATCGACGCCCGCGACGAGGAGTTCCGGCGGGTGAAGACCGAGGCGGAGTCGACGGGCTGGGAGCCGATCCGGCCCGCGCCGCTGGACTTCGGCCCCGGCGCCCAGGGGTGGCTGTTCCACAACGGCACGGTGCAGCTGCTGCTCCGCTGCGACCACCCGGAGAAGGACGGACGCCCGGCCGTGTTCCCGTTCCGCATGATCGGCGTCAGCGGGGACTGGGCGTCCTCGGACACCCCCGCCGTCAGGGTCCACCAGATCCGGGTCGACGCCGCCCTGCGCACCGCGAGGGAGTTCGTCCGCGCCCAGGGCTGTACGAACGCCCCGCCGCTGGCCGCGCAGGCGCCCGCCGCGCCCTGGTGACCGCCCCCCGCATCGGTTCCCGGGCCGCCCGAACGCCCCGCGGCCGGGCGGACGGGTGCCCGTCACACTCCGGCGGCCCGCTCCCCTCGGCTCCGGGCTTTGCCCGGGGTGGCGGCGAGCAGGCAAGATAGCCGGGTGACCCTCCTTGATCTGATGCCGAAGCCCGCCACCCCCGACGCGCTGTACGAGACGTTCGCAGCCTGGGCGGAGGAGCGGGGGATCACGCTGTACCCGGCGCAGGAGGAGGCGCTGATCGAGCTGGTGTCGGGGAACAACGTGATCCTCGCGACGCCGACCGGGTCGGGCAAGAGCCTGGTGGCGGCGGGGGCGCACTTCGCCGCGCTGGCGGAGGGGCAGCGGACCTTCTACACCGCCCCGATCAAGGCGCTGGTCTCGGAGAAGTTCTTCGACCTGGTGAAGATGTTCGGCACCGAGCAGGTCGGCATGATGACCGGCGACGCGAGCGTGAACCCGACCGCACCGATCATCTGCTGCACCGCCGAGGTGCTCGCCCAGATCGCGCTGCGCGACGGCACCCGGGCCGACATCGGCCAGGTGGTCATGGACGAGTTCCACTTCTACGCCGAGCCGGACCGCGGCTGGGCCTGGCAGATCCCGCTGCTGGAGCTCCCGCAGGCGCAGTTCCTGCTGATGTCCGCGACGCTCGGCGACGTCCGCCGCTTCGAGGAGGACCTGACCCGCCGCACCGGCCGGCCGACCACGGTGGTGCGCAACGCGACCCGCCCGGTGCCGCTGTTCTACGAGTACCGCCGCACCTCGATGCACGACACCCTGGAGGAGCTGCTGCAGACCGGCCAGGCTCCGGTCTACGTCGTGCACTTCACGCAGAAGGAGGCGGTGGAGCGGGCCCAGTCGCTGATGAGCATCAACATGTGCTCGAAGGCGGAGAAGGAGGCCATCGCCGAGCTGATCGGCAACTTCCGCTTCACCACCAAGTTCGGCCGCAACCTGTCCCGTTTCGTGCGCCACGGCATCGGCGTGCACCACGCGGGCATGCTGCCGAAGTACCGCCGGCTGGTCGAACGCCTCGCCCAGGCGGGCCTGTTGAAGGTCATCTGCGGCACCGACACCCTCGGCGTCGGCGTCAATGTGCCGATCCGCACGGTGCTGTTCACGGCGCTGTCGAAGTACGACGGGCAGCGGGTGCGCATCCTGCGCGCCCGTGAGTTCCACCAGATCGCCGGCCGGGCCGGCCGGGCCGGCTTCGACACCGTCGGCCAGGTCGTCGCCCAGGCGCCGGAGCACGTGATCGAGAATGACAAGGCGATCGCCAAGGCCGGGGACGACCCGAAGAAGAAGCGCAAGGTGGTGCGGAAGAAGGCGCCGGAGGGCTTCGTCGGCTGGACCGAGGAGACCTTCGACAAGCTGATCGCCGCCGACCCGGAGCCGCTGGTCTCCCGGTTCAAGGTGAGCCACGCGATGCTGCTGTCGGTGATCGGCCGCCCGGGCAACGCCTTCGAGGCGATGCGCAAGCTGCTGACCGACAACCACGAGGACAAGGCCGCGCAGCGCCGGCACATCCGCACCGCGATCGCCATCTACCGCTCGCTGCTGGAGGGCGGCGTGGTGGAGCGGCTGCCGGAGCCGGACGCCGAGGGCCGGATCGTCCGGCTCACCCTGGACCTCCAGGAGAACTTCGCGCTCAACCAGCCGCTGTCCACCTTCGCGCTGGCGGCCTTCGAGCTGCTCGACCCGACCTCCCCCTCGTACGCGATGGACGTCGTCTCGGTCGTCGAGGCGACCCTCGACGACCCGCGCCAGATCCTCGCCTCGCAGCAGAACAAGGCGCGCGGCGAGGCCGTCGGCGAGATGAAGCGGGACGGCATCGAGTACGAGGAGCGGATGGAGCGGCTCCAGGAGATCACCTACCCGAAGCCGCTGGAGGAGCTGCTCACCCACGCCTACGAGGTGTACCGCCGGGCGCACCCGTGGATCGGCGACCACCAGCTGCAGCCGAAGTCGGTGGTCCGCGACCTGTTCGAGCGGGCGATGACCTTCTCGGACTACGTCGGCTTCTACGAGCTGGCCCGCACCGAGGGCATCGTGCTGCGCTACCTGGCCGGCGCGTTCAAGGCGCTGGAGCAGACCGTCCCCGAGGACGTGAAGACCGACGACCTCAAGGACGTCATCGCCTGGCTCGGCGAGCTGGTCCGCCAGGTCGACTCCAGCCTGCTGGACGAGTGGGAGCAGCTGGCCAACCCGACCGAGCCGCAGGCCGCCGAGGTGCGGCTGGACGACAAGCCGGCGCCGGTCACCGCCAACGCCCGCGCCTTCCGCGTCCTGGTGCGCAACGAGATGTTCCGCCGGGTCGAGCTGTGCGCGCTGGAGCACTACGAGGAGCTCGCCGAGCTGGACGGCGAGTACGGCTGGGACGCGGACCGCTGGGCGGACGCCATGGACGGGTACTGGGAGGAGTACGACGACCTGGGCACCGGCCCGAACGCGCGCGGCCCGAAGATGCTGATCATCGAGGAGGAGGACTCCGCCTGGCGGGTCCGGCAGATCTTCGACGACCCGGAGGGCGACCACGACTGGGGCATCAGCGCCGAGGTCGACCTGTACGGCTCGGACGAGGAGGGCCGGGCGGTGGTCCGGGTGACCTCGGTGGACCGGCTCGGCGGCTGAGCACCGGCCGACGGACCGTCGGAGCCCCCCGGAGTCCTCTCGGCTCCGGGGGGCTCCGTCATGGTCGGCCGGGCGTCACCTCGGTCGGCCATTTCCTCGGCCGGGCGTCACACCGGTCGGCCACTTCGTCGGCCGGCCGGCCGTCACATCCAGGCGAACGGCGAGCCCGCCGCGTAGGAGAGCGCGCGGGTGGCCTCGTCCAGGTTCTGTTCGGTGCTCGGCGCCGTGCCGGTGGTCGTCGGGAGCGGCGCGGCCGGCGCCCCGGTGCCGCTCGGGGCGGCGCTCGCCGGGCGGCCGTCGCCGGACCGCGAGCTGGTGACCGTCACGTAGTGCCCGACCGCCTCGATCCGCGGCTCGCCGCCCGGCTTGGCGCCGGGGGGCGGGGTGGGGGCGGTGGAGGCGTCGGCGAGGATGAACGCGACCGCGCCGGGCTTGGCCCGCAGGGCTTCGGCGGCCCGGGCGGCGGAGGGCTGGTCGGGGAAGCGCAGCAGGGTGACGCTGCTGAGCACGGGGTGGTCCTGGCCGGTGAAGCTGACGGCCAGGTAGCCCTGGCAGCCGGTGTCCTTCAGCGGGTCCTGGGTGCGGTCCTGGAGCGCCTCGCCGCAGTTCTCGCCCTGCCGGACGCCGTTGCGCCGCGCCTTGAAGGCGCCGACCTCGACGGGCCGCTGGGCGGGGAAGAGGGTGTCGACGTTGAGGGCCTCGGAGTCGGTGCGCGGCGGCGGGGCGCCCACCACCCGCGGTGTCGCGGCCGCGTCCTTGGTGGACGGGCCGAGCCCGGGTATGTAGTCGCCGGGCATCGGGCGGGTGATGATCCATCCCCCGGCCGCGACCACCCCGACCACGACGATCCAGCCGGCCGCCCGACGGGCCGTCATCCGACGGCCCCGCCCGCGGTCCGTTCCCCCCTCGGCGTCGGCGGCCCCGGCGGCCCCGCCGACCCGCTGCTCTGCCCGGCCGTCCCGGCCCTCTCCCGGAGTCGGGGTGCGCTCCCCCTGCGTGGTCATGGCGCAGATTCTAAGCATCCCCGGGGTGGCGTGGATCACGGGGGCGGGGGTTGTGGATCATCGTCCACCGGAGCCGTCCACGGCCCGGCCGCCGGCGGTCACCACCCGTCGCCACCCCCGGTCACCGTCCGTCCGCGACCCCGGCCGCGGCACGGCCGCCACCCCGGCCGAGGCCTGGCCGCCACCCCGGTCACCGCCCGTCCGCCACCCGCTGACTACTCGCCGGTAACCGCTGGCCCGGCACCTCGTCAAGCCCACGACCAGCAACGGAGCCCGTGACCTTCGACACTGTGGCAATCGGCACATCCTCACACCGATCTTCTGGCAGGTTTGCTCTGGCGCCGCTCGATCGCCACCAGGCAGGATCGGCCCCATGGATCTTCTCGATAGCCTCACCGCCAAGGGCCTGCGCGGCGAAGTCCCGACCCGCGAGGAGGCCCTGGCCGTCCTCGCCACCACCGACGACGAGCTGCTCGACGTCGTCGCCGCGGCCGGCAAGGTGCGCCGCCGCTGGTTCGGCCGCCGGGTCAAGCTCAACTACCTGGTGAACCTGAAGAGCGGGCTCTGCCCCGAGGACTGCTCGTACTGCTCGCAGCGGCTCGGGTCCAAGGCCGAGATCCTCAAGTACACCTGGCTCAAGCCGGACCAGGCCGCCGAGGCCGCCCGCGCCGGGGTGGCCGGCGGCGCCAAGCGGGTCTGCCTGGTCGCCAGCGGCCGCGGCCCGACGGACCGCGACATCGACCGGGTCACCGACACCATGGCCGCCATCAAGGACGCCGACCCCGCGGTCGAGATCTGCGTCTGCCTCGGCCTGCTCTCCGACAACCAGGCGGAGCGGCTCAAGGCGGCCGGCGCCGACGCCTACAACCACAACCTCAACACCTCCGAGGGCACCTACGGCGACATCGCCACCACCCACACCTACGCGGACCGGGTGGACACCGTGCAGAAGGCGCACGGCGCGGGCCTGTCCGCCTGCTCCGGCCTGATCGCCGGCATGGGCGAGAGCGACGAGGACCTGGTCGACGTGGTGTTCGCACTGCGCGAGCTCGGCTCGGACTCCGTCCCGGTCAACTTCCTGATCCCCTTCGAGGGCACCCCGCTGGCCAAGGAGTGGAACCTCACCCCGCAGCGCTGCCTGCGCATCCTGGCGATGGTCCGCTTCGTCAACCCGGACACCGAGGTGCGGATCGCGGGCGGGCGCGAGGTGCACCTGCGCTCGATGCAGCCGCTCGGCCTGCACATCGCCAACTCCATCTTCCTCGGCGACTACCTGACCAGCGAGGGCCAGGCCGGGCAGGCCGACCTCGACATGATCAGGGACGCCGGCTTCGAGGTCGAGGGCGCCGGCGAGGCCACCCTGCCGCGCCACCGCGCGGACGTCGCCGAGGCCGCCCAGGCCGCCGGCGGCTGCGGCACCGCAGCCTCGGCCTGCGGCAGCGGCGGTGGCGGCTGCGGGCCGTGCGGCGGGCACGCCCACGGCGCGGACGCCCCCGCCCCGGAGGCCGTCACCGTACCCGACAGCGGGAACGGCACCGAGAACGGCACCGGGAACGGCACCGAGGACGGGCTCCGCAGCGACCTCGTGAAGGTCCGCCGCCGCGGCGCCGGCACCGAACTCGCGCCCAACGCCTGACAGTTCCGACCCTCCGGAGAACGCACCATGCTCCAGCCGTCCACGGCCGCGTCCGCGTCCGACCTGCTCGCCCTCGACCGCGCCCACGTGTGGCACCCGTACGGGCCGATGCCCGGCACCGTCACCCCGTACGTGGTCGAGTCCGCCTCCGGGGTGCGGCTGCGCATGGCCGAACCGGTCGCGGGCGGGCGGCGCGAGCTGGTCGACGGGATGTCGTCCTGGTGGGCGGCGATCCACGGCTACCGGCACCCGGTGCTGGACGAGGCGGTGCGCGAACAGCTGGGGCGGATGAGCCATGTGATGTTCGGCGGGCTCACCCACGAGCCCGCCGTCCGGCTGGCCGCCCGGCTGGTGGAGATCACCCCGGAGCCGCTGCGGCACGTCTTCCTCGCCGACTCGGGCTCGGTCGCCGTCGAGGTCGCGATGAAGATGTGCCTCCAGTACTGGCAGTCCACCGGGCGGCCGGCCAAGCGCCGGCTGCTCACCTGGCGCGGTGGCTACCACGGGGACACCTTCCACCCGATGTCGGTGTGCGACCCGGACGGCGGGATGCACCACCTGTGGGGCGGGGTGCTGCCCGGCCAGCTGTTCGCCCCGGAGCCTCCGGCCGGGTTCGACGCCCCGCTCGACCCGGAGTACGCGCAGCACTTCGAGGAGTTGATGGCCCGGCACGCCGACGAGCTGGCCGCCGTCATCGTCGAGCCGGTGGTCCAGGGCGCGGGCGGGATGCGCTTCCACTCGCCGGCCTACCTGCGGATGCTGCGCGAACTGTGCGACCGCTACGGGGTGCTGCTGGTCTTCGACGAGATCGCCACCGGCTTCGGGCGCAGCGGCGCGCTGTTCGCGGCCGACCACGCGGGCGTCTCGCCGGACGTGATGTGCCTGGGCAAGGCGCTGACCGGCGGCTACCTGACGCTGGCCGCGGCGCTGTGCACCGCCGAGGTCGCGGACGGGATCAGCCGCGGCGAGGTGCCGGTGCTCGCGCACGGGCCGACGTTCATGGGCAACCCGCTGGCCTGCGCGGTCGCCAACGCCTCGCTGGACCTGCTGCTCGGGCAGGACTGGTCGGTCGAGGTGAAGCGGATCGGCACGGGGCTGGCCGAGGGCCTCGCGGCGGCCGCGGACGTCCCCGGCGTGCGTGACGTACGGGTCCAGGGGGCCATCGGCGTCGTGCAGTTGGACCACCCGGTGGACGTTCCGGCGGCGACCGAGGCGGCGGCGCGGGAGGGCGTGTGGCTGCGGCCGTTCCGGGACCTGATCTACACCATGCCCCCCTATGTGACGCAGGACGAGGACGTGGCGCGGATCGCCGCCGCCGTGACCGCCGCGGCGGTGGCCGGATGAGCGCGCGCATCCTGTTCGTGACGGGGACGAACACCGACGTCGGCAAGACCGTCGCGACCGCGGCCGTCGCCTCGGCGGCGCTGCGGGCGGGCCTGAGGGTCGCGGTGCTGAAGCCCGGGCAGACCGGCGTCTCACCGGACGAACCGGGCGACGCCGCCGAAGTGCGGCGCATGGCGGGAGATCTGACGATCCGTGAGCTCGTCCGCTACCCCGAGCCGCTGGCGCCCGACACCGCCGCCCGGCGGGCCGGGATGGCGTACCTCTCCCCCGCCGAGGTGGTGTCCGAGGTCGCCGAACTGGCCCGCGCGCACGACCTGGTCCTGGTGGAGGGCGCGGGCGGCCTGCTGGTCCGCTACGACGACGAAGGCCGCACGCTCGCCGACCAGGCCAGGGCCGTGCTCGACGCCGGGCTTCCGGCCGAGATCCTGCTGATCGCCTCGGCCGGGCTCGGCACGCTCAACATCGTCTCCCTCACCGCGGAGGCGCTGGCGGCCCGCCGCCTGCCGCTCGCGGGTGTGCTCGTCGGCTCCTGGCCGGCCGAGCCGGGCCTCGCCGAGCGCTGCAACCTGGCCGACCTGCCCCGCTGCGCCGGCGCCCCGCTGCTCGGCGCACTGCCGGAACGGGCGGGCGGCTCGGCGGACTTCGCCGCCCTCGCCCACGCCTCGCTGGCCCCTGAGCTGGGCGGCGTCTGGGACGCGGAGCACTTCGCCCACGTCCACCGGCCCGAACAGGCCCCGCTTCGCTCGAAGGGGTGATCCCGGCTTCCGCACCTGTCGGAAGCCGGGACGGCTCAATACCGTTCGTTCCATGACAGACGGGCTCACCGCAGACGAGGCCCTGCGGGCCTTGGCCGCCCTCGAGGCGGCGTGGAAGGACGACGACGAGGCGCTGTTCGCCCTGGCGGCGGGCGGCACCGGTGAACGGCCGCTGCCGGCGCTGGTCGCCGCGTACGGCGAGCATGCGATGGACACCCTGATGGCGCTCGCCTTCGGGTTGCGCGCCACCATGAGCGACGAGGAGATCGCCGAGATCTCCGATGCCGTCAGCTCCAACATCGGCGCCAGGATGAGCGCCCTGCTGACCCAGACGCTGAAGGCCTGGGGAACCCTGGCACCCGCGGACGACCTCTCGGTGACGAAGATCATCGCCCACACGGTGATCGACGCGATGCGGGCTGTCACCGAGGACCCCAGCAAGACCGAGGTGCTGCCGCTGCTGGCCACCTTCCGCAGCTACGCCCTCAACGGCACCTGAGGAACGGGGAAATGACGCGGGGCTTCGAGTCCGACTCGAAGCCCCGCGCTGCTACGTGTGCGCCCTCATCCATCCGGCGGCGAAGGCGAACCCGCCGGTCGAGGATGCGAGGAAGACGAGGGCGTACGCCATGACACTCGCCGACGCGGAAACGCCCTCGGGGATGAGGAGGGTGGCGAAACTCGCGATCACGAGACTTCCCACGGTGATGACACCCGCGGCGATTACGGCCGCATACCTCTGCGGAGGACGACGACCAGTCGCTCGATGACGTCCGGCCGGGCGGCCCCGAGGTCGATCAGGACGACGCCGGTGGCCTTGGCCGAACGCCAGTCGATCCCGAGGGACGGGAGTTTCACGGAGGCGGCGTTCAGGACGGCCCGGAGGTCGTCGAGGATGTCGGCCGCGCTGCGACGGTCCTCCTCCGTGATCTTGTCGATCATGCTGCTCATCGGCCATCTCACTGTTCGGTGTCGGCGAGCCAACGGGCTTCGGTGTCCCACTCCACGCCACCGCCGAGGGGCCGGAGGAAGGCACGACCGTGCTGCCACCCCATGAAGGCGGCCCAGCGGCCCGAGCGGACGTCGAAGACCCGCTCGCCCACGGTCGACGGCCGGTAGGGAGTGGGAGGCGGCGCCACCCGTCGTGCGGGCGGCGCCGCCGGGGTCAGGGCGGAGGGGTTCATCCGCGCCTCGGGGATGGCGTCGCCGCACTGCGGGCAGCGGCAGGCCGGAAAGTTCCGCCGCAGAATCAGGCTTTCGGATTGATTGTTCGTCATATCCACCGACTAGTCTCTCTCTGTTGTTACCCCCTCACCAAGAGTGTCCAATCGGGGTTAGCATGGGAAGAGCTTCACTTTGACACCGGGCACTGTGGAAATGGGTGATCTCCATGTCTCAGCGAGAAGTTGACCCGACCTCATCCGCGCACGCGGCCATCGGCGTCCAGCTCCGGCGGTTCCGCAGGGCGAGGGGGCTGACGCAGGTCGAACTCGGACGGCGGACCAACTACAGCGACTCGCTCATCTCCATGATCGAGAATGGCGACCGCCCCGCGCCGCTGAACCTCGTCCGGCGGTGCGACAAGGAGCTCGACACCTGCGAGGCGCTTGAACTCCTGTACTGGACCGCCAAGAGCAGCACCTTGATCGGCGGATTCGTCGCCTACATCGAGCACGAGCGCAAGGCCACCGCCTTCAAGATCTACGAGATGAACGTCATCCCCGGACTGCTTCAGACGCGGGCCTACGCCTCCGCGCTCATCAATGCCGCAGCCCAACGAGATGAGATCCCCCAGGACAAGGTCAGCGAACGCCTGAATGTCCGCATGGCCCGGCAAGCCCTGCTCTACCGGGAACCGGCCCCCTCGGTCCGCATCGTCATGGAGGAAAGCTGCCTCCGGCCCATCGGCGGTCCCGCCGTCATGGCCGAACAGCTTCGCCGACTGGAGAGCGTGGCCGGCCTTCCCCACGTCATGCTGCAGATCGCGCCGTCCAGCCTCGGCGAAAACCTTCCGACGACCTGGCCGTTCATGCTCCTGGCCTCCCCGACCGGCACATGGATGGCCTACCTCGAAACCATCCAACGGGGCTACGTGGAGCGCGAAGACCAGGAAAACATCCGCTCCCTCGCGAGGACTTACGATTGGCTCCAGGCCCAAGCCCTCTCATGTGCGGATTCGCTGGCTCTCATCCGCACGCGTCTCAAGGAGCTCCACACCATGTTCCCCATCGCGGCCGCCAAGCCCAACTCCTGGCTGAAGTCCTCCTACAGCAACGGCGGTGGCAATTGCATCGAGGTCGCCCCGGGCACTCCTGGGATCCTTCCGGTCCGCGACAGCAAGGACCCCGACGGCCCGCAGCTCGCCTTCGGCCTCGACGCCTGGCAGTCCTTCATCACCGGCGTCAAGTCCGGCGAGTTCGGCCCCGCCTGAGCTCGATGCGCTCAACTCCCAAGGAGTTCAACGCCATGATCCCCATCGCGACGGTCAAGCCCAACTCCTGGCTGAAGTCCTCGTACAGCACCGGCGGCGGCCAGTGCATCGAGGTCGCCCCCGGCCACCCCGGCATCCTCCCCGTCCGCGACAGCAAGGACCCCGACGGCCCGCAGCTCGCCTTCGGCCACGACGCCTGGCAGTCCTTCATCACCGGCGTCAAGTCCGGCGAGTTCGGCCCCGCCTGAGCTCAATGCGCTCAACTCCCAAGGAGTTCCACGCCATGTCCCCCATCGCGGCTGCCAAGCCCGGATCCTGGCTGAAGTCCTCATACAGCAGCGGCGGTGGCAACTGCATCGAGGTCGCCCCGGGCACTCCTGGGATCCTTCCGGTCCGCGACAGCAAGGACCCCGACGGCCCCCAGCTCGCCTTCAGCCCGGACGCCTGGCAGTCCTTCATCACCGGCGTCAAGTCCGGCGAGTTCGGCGCTGATTGACCCCCTCGCCCCGGGTCCGGACACACGGGTGCGCGGGAAGTCGGGCCGGCCGACTTCCCGCGCGCTT
>NZ_JBVILX010000005.1:199865-454457 GCF_055580145.1 Kitasatospora sp. NPDC032121
CCAACAACCCTGGAAACCCCCCCCCCCCAGCTCAAGAGCTTGGGATTGTGGGCTTGGGTCCCCCCCCTCCCCGGGGGGGAGGACAGGGGGGGGGGGGGGCGCCCCCCCCCCCCCCCCCCCCCCCCGCTTCCGCTCCGCTCGTTACGCGGTCCCGCAGAACGGCAGCGAGGCGGTGGGCTCGGCGATGTCGTCGTCCCACACGTACCCGGCGCTGTTGGCCCACTGGACGCCGTTGCGGCCGGGGCGCTCGATGACCAGGTCCAGGCGCTTGCCGTTGTTGTCGAGGACTTGGCAGATGCCGGCCACGTCGTCGCCGGCCCAGGCGGTGCCGACGGCCGGGGTGCTCAGACCCGGCCCCGAGTAGATCGCGGTGTTGCGGACCGGGGTGAGCCGCCGGCCGTAGTTCGAGCAGCTCGGGAAGCCGCTGGTGGCTTCCGCGATGTCGTCGTCCCAGAGGTAGCCGGCGGTGTTGGCCCACTGGACGCCGTTGCGGCCCGGGCGTTCGATGCCCAGGATCAGGCGCTTGCCGTTGTTGTCGGTGACCTGGCAGATGCCAGCCACGTTGTCACCGGCCCAGGCCGTGCCGATCCGCGGGGTGCTCAGCCCCGGGCCGAAGTAGATCCCGGTGTCGCGCACCGGGGTGACCTGCGAACCGATGCCCAGGATGCCGGCCGGCCCCTGCTGCACCGCCGAGGCGGGCACCGCCCCGGCGGTGGCGCCGGCCAGAGCGGCGGCCGCCGCGAGGCAGACCGCTCCGAATGCGGTTGCCGCCTTCCTCGTCCTTGTCACGATCTTGCTCCTCCGCTCGTCCGAGGCTGCGCCACGACCATGGCGCGCCGTGTCTCGTGGTGTCAGCAGTGCGGCAGGATCCCGGTGTCGTGGGCGTAGCCGTACGCGTCCAGGTAGGTGTCGCTGACCCAGACGTTGCGGTGTCCGGTGTCGTCGTCGGTCAGCAGCCAGATGTTGCTGGTCCGGCCCGTTTCGCCGGCGTAGTACGTCTGTCCGGTGGTCCAGCAGTAGAAGTAGTTCACCCCGGCGTTCAGGGTGCCCGCGTGGCTGGAGTCCGCGGCGTCCGGCGTCCAGTGCGTCCACTGCGTGAGGATCGTGGTCAGGTTCTGCTTCGCGAACGCGGGGGCGGGTGCCGGCGAGGACGCGGTGGTGGAGGTCTTCGCCGCGGTGCCGGCCGGCGTCGCCGCGCCGACCCCCGCCGTGGCGGTGAGCAGGAGTGCGACGGCGCCCGCCGTGGTGGCCACCCGCTTCACCGCGGAGGCGATCAGACTGCGTGACACAGGGATTCTCCCGTTCGCATCATGGTGAGGGCGTCCGGCCGGTGGGGCCGGCGCCAGGACAATCCTCGGGAGGACGGCGGCCGCGGCGTTGGACATCCTTGCCCGGTCCCGCGACGGGTGGGGTGCGCGACAGCACGGACCGCACGACGCTGGGGAGTTCGCCGGCGTACTGCCGGAACACGCGTGTCAGGTGGGCCTGGTCGGCGAAGCCGTACTGCGCGGCCAGCTCCCGCAGCGGCCGGCCGCCGACGATCTCCTCCGCCACCGCGCGCACCCTCAGCTGGTTGCGATAGCTGGTGAGGGTGCGGCCGGTGACCGACCGGAAGACCCTGCTGAGGTGGAACGGCGAGCAGCCGGCCGCGCGGCTGACCTCCTCCAGTCCCAGGGTCGGCGGTCCGTCGATCAGTGCGGCGCAGGCCTGGTGGGCGATCCTGCGGTGGGCCAGGGCGGTGGCGGCCCGCCGTCCGCCACCGGTGGGCGGGCGGCCACCGGTCAGCCTGGCCATCAGGCCGTGGGCGCGCTCCGCCACCTCGAACGGGTCCGCCCCCGCGCGACAGGCGGCGGCCAGGCTCCGGTGGGCCAGGTCGAGGCCGGGATCCACCGGCAGGCTGCGCGGCCCGACCCCGCCCGGGCACTCCCCGTGGACGTCCTGGTGGAACTCCAGCACCGTGCTCAGCTCGGGAGCGTCGGTCAGATGGGCGACGGCCGCGTCGTCCCCGCGGCGTAGCAGGAAGCCCGTCGTGGGGTCGATGAAGTCCTCCCGGCCGCCGGTGCGGAGCACGAAGCCGCCCGAGCGGATCAGCGAAAGGACGAGCACCGCGTCGTCGGGTGCCCCGGTCACCACCGGCCTGAACGACCGGTGGTCCTCGAAGCAGGCGAGTTCGGTGATCCGCAGGCCCGACTGACAGGCCAGGCGGGAGCGTCTCACCGGTTCCTCGGGCAGGCCCTGCCGCCCGTGGCGCACCGCCCCGTGGTCTCGCACCATCCCCGCGTCCCCTGCGTCCGAACGAGTCGATCGGATCCGCAGTCTGGCGACGGCGGGGCGTGCGGCGCCCGCCGCAGCGGGGCTATTGGCGTAGACCAATCTTAGAATGACGCAAACATGCCATCTTTCCCGTGTCCGGAGTGCGCCGCCCGCAGGTCGGTCCTCGGCGAGCCCCAGCAGCCCTCGGCGCCCCTCGGCGAGCCCCAGCAGCCCTCGGCGCCCCTCGGCGAACCAGCGAACCTCAGCGACCCTGCGCGACCTGGAAGCGGCCGGAGCGCCAGTGCAGGCGCGCCGGGCCGCCGGTGGGCCAGTCGTGGTCCAGGTGGCGGCGGTCGCGGCCGAGCCCGCCCAGCTCACACGGTCGCAGAGTGCCCGCCGTCAGGCCGGAGGCCTCACCGTCGGTCACCGGCATGATCGTCACGTACTGGGCGTCGTCGCCGCCCATCCAGTCGACGACCTCGGTGTAGATCCAGACGAACCGCTGCGAACACTCCCGGCAGCGCCGGAGGTTGACGGCGAAGCGCGAGCCGTCCACCACCGCCGTCTCGTGCTCGAACCCCTCGCGCTGCCGGCCCCACACCGCCCGCTCGTCCTCGCCGTAGCACTTCGCGCAGCCGAACTCCGCCAGCGGCCTTCCCATCGGTCGACTCCCTGTTCCGCGACGTCCCGTTGTCGCGGCCCATGATGCCCGCAGGGCCCCGTCGACCGGCCGGACGGCCGGCCGCCCGAGGAACAATTCACGGCCCGTTCCCGCCCCGTTCGCGCCCCAAGAGGGAGAGGTGTCAGCCGGGTTGACGACGCGCCCGGAAAACGGCCCCAGGGATGTCAGGACTCCGGTGCCGGGCGGGGCGGCGGGCCCGCCCGCAGGAGCAGGCCCGCACCGCCGTCGAACTCGATGCCCTGGAACGAGGCACCGGTCCTGACGTGGTCGAATCCGAGTTCCCGGTGCAGGTCGAGCGAGGCGGGGTTCCTGGCGGAGACGAAGCACCAGACGGCCGAGTCCCGCTGATGGACCCAGTCCATCCGCCACCGGGTCAGCAGCCTCCCGATGCCGCGGCGGCGCCAGGCGGGATCCACCGTGACGCCGGTCAGGTAGTAGCCGGCCGGGGCGCGGTCCACGGGGTGCTCCGGCAGGAACGCCGCGTGCGCGTACCCGACGGCCTCACCGGCCACCTTCGCGGTGACCACCAGGCTGCGTCCGGCGCGGCGCGCCCGATCGATGCGCTCCGCCCATGCGTCCGCCGAACCGCCGCGGGCCCGGGCCTGCAGCCCGGCCAGCACGGGCACGTCCGCCCCGGTCGCCTCCGCCACCACCGCGGACACCGGGGCAGGCCGCGCGGCCGGATGCGGCAGGTAGGCGGCGAACCGCGAATCCGTCCCCGCCATGCCGCCTCCCCCGCTCCCGCTGCGTCTCCCGCCCACCACGCTACGGCCGCCCGTGCCCTTTCCGGCACCCGGCCGGCGGCGCACCTCGGATCAGTCGGTCTCCAGCAGCACCGCCGGAAGTGCGGCCTCCCGCACCAGGGCGCGCGGCAGGGTGAGCCCGAAGTGGCGGCCGAGCACCTCCAGGCAGGTGCGGTGGAGGTCACCGCTCTCGCGCTCGGGGTCCGGCAGCCCGGCGGCGGCCAGCTCCGCCGTCAGGGCGGCGGCCGTGGCCGGCTCTCCCCGGACGTCACCGGGGCCCCAGCTCGGGTCCAGGTGGAGGTTGAAGTAGCAGTGCTCCCGCCCGTCCCGGTAGCTGCTGAAGAACGGAGGCACCGGCTTGCCGTTCTCCTCCTCGAACTCCAGGTGGAAGACCTCGGCGCCGCCGCGTGACACGGACGGCGGGATCGTCAGCTCGCCCTGCCAGTAGCCGTACGCCACCGCGAAGGCGAGGTCGCCGCTGCGCCCGTGGTGCAGCGCGATGTCCTCGACCTCGCCGGCGAACTCGAGCTCGTACTCCTCGACCAGGTCCTCCGCGGTGAGTTCGTCGAGCGGTCGTGCGGTGCGCCCCGGAAGCTCCTCGGCGATCCGGGCCACCAGCTGCTCCGGCGTCAGGCCGCGGGCCAGCACGACGCTGTAGCCGCCGTAGGCGATCGACTCGGGTTCCGCCAGCCAGGTGAGTGCGTCCGTCATAGTGATCATCCTGCCCCACGGGTCGGACACGTTCGGTATTCCGAACGATCCGGCGGTGCGCCGAACCGCCGGGACCGCTCAGTGCCAGAGCCCCCAGGAGGCGGCCGGCCGGGCCGGTTCGGCGAGGTGGCCGTGCTGCTCGGCCCGGTACTGCAGCACCAGCACCGAGCGGACCCGCTCGCCGTCCAGCGCGGTGTAGGCGTGCGGCAGCGCGGCGTCGAAGCCGATGTAGTCGCCGGGGCCGAGCTCGATCTCCCGGCCGTCGACCCGCACGCCCAGCCGGCCGGCCTGGACGACGGTGTGCTCGGTGCCGGTGTGGCCGCCGGACTCCTGCGCGGCGCCGGCCCGCACCACCTGGTCGTACAGCTCGAACACCGCGTCCCCGGACTCGATCCGGCGCAGCGGGCGCAGGTCGACGCCCCGCCCGCTGAGCACCTCGGTCTCGGCCGCCCGCACCACCGTGACCTCACCGCCCGGCCGGGCCTCGACCAGGTCCGAGATCGGCACGCCGAGCACCCGGGAGAGCCCGAGCACCGTCTCCAGCGTCGGGTTCCCGGCCCCGGACTCCAGCTGGGAGAGCGTCGCCTTGCCGACCCCGGCCTGCCGGGACAGCTCGGACAGGGACAGGCCACGCTGGGCCCGTACCCGCTTCAGATTGGCGGCGAGGACGCCCCGGACGGATTCCTCGGCGTCGTTCACTCTCGACCTCTTCTCACCAGGCACTGTTCGATATACCGTACGGGACGCACACCGACGGACGGGGCAGCGTAGCGAAACGCCTCACTTCCCTCACCTCACCAGGAGACCGCAGTGACCGAGCCCGCCGAGACCATCAAGTACCGGAAGAACGGCCTGACCCGCGGCGTCACGGACGAACTCGCCGAGAGCATGACGCAGGGCTGGGCCGACACCGAGCGCACCGCCCTGGAGCCGGTCCCGCAGGCCGCGCACACCGCCCGCCGCCGCGCGGAGCTGTCCGCCGCCTTCCCCGGCGAGCTGCTGGTGGTCCCCTCCGGCAACCCCAAGGTCCGGGCCAACGACACCGACTACCCGTTCCGCCCCTCCTCCGACTACGCCTACCTGACCGGCGACCAGTCCGAGGACGGCGTCCTGGTGCTCACCCCCACCGGCGAGAACGGCCACGAGGCCGCGCTCTACCTGCGCGACCGCTCCCGCATCGACAACGGCGAGTTCTGGCTGGACAACCACGGCGAGCTGTGGGACGGCCGCCGCAACAGCCTGACCGAGAGCGAGCAGCTGTTCGGCCTGCCCTGCCGGGACGTGCGCACCGTCGGCGCCGACCTGCGCGCCGCCACCGGCCCGGTGCGGGTGCTGCGCCGCCACGACGCGGGCGTGGAAGCTGCCCTCGCGGACCGGGCTGACGCCCAGCGGGACGAGGAGTTCGAGGTCTTCCTGTCCGGACTGCGCCTGGTCAAGGACGAGTTCGAGATCGAGGAGCTGCGCTTCGCCTGCGCCGCCACCGCCCGCGGCTTCGAGGACGTGGTGCGCGTCCTCGGCACCGACTCGGAGACCGCCGAGCGGCTGATCGAGGGCACCTTCTTCGTCCGCGCCCGGATCGAGGGCAACGACGTGGGCTACAGCACCATCGCCGCGGCCGGCCCGCACGCGACCACCCTGCACTGGGTGCGCAACAACGGCCACGCCCGCCCCGGGGACCTGCTGCTGCTCGACGCGGGCGTGGAGACCAACCACCTCTACACCGCCGACGTCACCCGCACCCTCCCGGTCAGCGGCCGGTTCACCGACCTCCAGCGCAAGGTCTACGACGCCGTGTACGCGGCCCAGGAGGCCGGCATCGCGGCCGTACGGCCGGGCGGGCAGTTCCGCGACTTCCACCACGCCGCCCAGCGCGAACTCGCCGAACACCTCACCTCCTGGGGCCTGTTCGGCGACCTGAGCGCCGACAAGGTGTACGAGCTGGGCCTGCACCGCCGCTTCACCCTGGCCGGCACCGGCCACATGCTGGGCATCGACGTCCACGACTGCGCCCACTCCCGCACCGAGGAGCACGTCGACGGCCCGCTCAAGCCGGGCATGGTGCTCACCGTCGAGCCGGGCATCTACTTCCAGGAGAACGACCTGACGGTGCCGGAGGAGTACCGGGGCATCGGGGTGCGGATCGAGGACGACATCCTGGTCACCGAGGACGGCAACGAGAACCTCTCCGCCGACCTCCCCCGCCGCTCCGACGAGGTCGAGGCCTGGCTGGCCCGCCTGCGCGGCTGACGGACGGCCTGTCGAGCGCGTCCGCTCCCGCCCTGACGGGGGCGGGAGCGGACGCGCTCGGCAGGCGGACTCGCAGGCGGACTGCCAGGCGGTCAGGCCGGCAGCGGCTTGACCCAGCGGCTCCACTGCGGCTCGGGCGCGTAACCCGCCGCCTGCCAGGTGCGGTGGCCGAGGGCGTTGTCGTCCAGCACCATGGCGTCGGCACGCCGCCCGCCGGACGGCCGGCGCCGGGACGACCGCCCCGCGGCGCTCGGACGATCACTCCTCGGCATGAGCGGCCGTCAGCCGAGGCGCCACACCGTGGTGGTCTTGACCGCGGTGTCCTCCAGGTCCGCGACCACCGGCACCTGGTACGCCGCCGCCGCGGTGAACCGTTCCCGGGGCAGGTAGGCCCGGCCCGGGTCGCCGACGATCACGGTCGCGCCGCGCGCCGCGGCCCGCTCCAGGAAGGGCAGGAAGCGGGCGGCCATGGCCCGTTCGTAGAAGACGTCGCCCGCGAGCACCACCTCGGCGGGCCCGCCGTCGCCGTCCACCAGGTCCACCAGGGCGCCGTCCACGCGCACCCCGTTGGCCCCGGCGTTCAGCCCGATCGCGGCCACCGCGTAGGCGTCGATCTCGGCGGCCCGCACCTCCGTGGCCCCGCGCAGCGCGGCGGCCACCCCGACCAGCCCGGAGCCGGCCGCGACGTCCAACACCATACGGCCGGCGACCAGTTCGGGGTGGTCAAGGACGTAGCGGGCCACCGCCACACCGCCCGCCCAGGCGAAGGCCCAGAACGGCGGCGGCAGTCCGGCCTCCCCGCGTGCCCGCTCGGTGGTCTCCCAGAGGGCGATGGCGTCCTCGGCCATGTGCAGGCGGATCTCGGGTACGAACGGGACGGGCTTCAGCTCGGTCTCCCGCCGGATGAAGGCGAGGTCCTCGGCGGGCTGAAGAGTGCGCAGCTCACTCGGCATGCCCCGCAGCATAGAGCCCGCGCGGGGGTCGTTCTGCCACGCTGCCACGCTTCCGCCCGCCATCCCGTCACCCCCGTCGTCCCGTCAGCCGCGTCGTCCCGTCACCCCCGTCGTCCCGTCAGCCGCGCTCCGGCTCAACGCCGTTCGTCCACCACCCGCTTGATCTTCCCGACCGAGCGCTCCAGCGTGTACGGGTCCACCACCTCGACCGCGACGGTGATCCCGACCCCGTCCTTCACCGCGCGGGCGATGCCGGCCCGCGCCGACTCCCGCTGCTCGGTGGAGGCCTCCGGCCGGGCCTCCACCCGGACGGTCATGCTGTCCATCCGCCCCTGCCGCCCGAGCCGCAGCTGGAAGTGCGGGGCGACACCCGGGGTGCGCAGCAGGATCTCCTCGATCTGGGTCGGGAAGACGTTCACCCCGCGCAGGATGATCATGTCGTCGCTGCGCCCGGTGACCTTCTCCATCCGCCGGAAGGCCGGCCGGGCGGTGCCGGGCAGCAGCCGGCTGAGGTCGCGGGTGCGGTAGCGGATGATCGGCAGGGCCTCCTTGGTGAGCGAGGTGAAGACCAGCTCACCGCCCTCCCCTTCGGGCAGCACCGCGTCGGCCCCCGGCTGATCGGCCAGCGGGTCGACGATCTCCGGGTAGAAGTGGTCCTCCCAGATGTGCAGCCCGTCCTTGGTCTCCACGCACTCCTGGGCGATGCCAGGGCCGACGACCTCGGAGAGGCCGTAGATGTCCACGGCGTGCAGGTCGAGCCGTTCCTCGATCTCGCGCCGCATCTCCTCCGTCCAGGGTTCGGCCCCGAAGATGCCGATCCGCAGCGAGGTGCTGCGCGGGTCGACGCCCTGCTTCTCGAACTCGTCCAGCAGGGTCAGCAGATAGGACGGGGTGACCATGATGATCTCGGGCTCGAAGTCCAGGATCAGCCGCACCTGGCGGGCCGTCATGCCGCCGGAGGCCGGGATGACGGTGCAGCCGGCCCGCTCGGCGCCGTAGTGGGCACCCAGGCCACCGGTGAACAGCCCGTAGCCGTAGGCGATGTGCACCTTGTGGCCGGGTCGGCCGCCGGCCGCGCGGATCGAGCGGGCGACCACGTCGGCCCACACGGAGAGGTCGTTGTCGGTGTAGCCGACCACGGTCGGCTGGCCGGTGGTGCCGCTGGAGGCGTGGATCCGGCGGACCTGCTCCATCGGGACCGCGAACATGCCGAAGGGGTAGCCCTCGCGCAGGTCGGCCTTGGTGGTGAAGGGGAAGCGGGCGAGGTCGTCCAGGGTGCGGCAGTCCTCGGGGCGGACCCCGGCGGCGTCGAACTTGCGGCGGTAGAGCTCGACGTTGTCGTACGCGTGCCGCAGGGTGGCCCGTAGCCGGGTGAGCTGGTGGGCGCGCAGTTCGTCCGGCGTCATCCGCTCGCCGGCGTCCAGGAGCTCGGGCGGGATCGGCTCCCCGAGGTGTCGGCGCGGGGCGGGTGCGGTGCCGGTCATCGTCGCTCCTTCGCTGCTGCTCTGCCTGTGCCCTGTCGGGCTATGGCCGCGTCCTACCGGGCGCCGCCTGTGTCCTGCCGGGATCTGGCCGCGTCCTACCGGGCGCCGCCTGTGTCCTGCCGGGACCTGTCCGTGTCCCGTCCAGACCACCCCGGACTGCCTACCGATCGTTCGGTCAGGCCCGTTCGGGTCCATTGATCCAGTACCCGAACCACCTGTCAAGGGATCGCACAGAGCTTCCGGAATGTGCGGTTCCGACCACTTCGCGGTGACTTCGCCCCGACAGCTTGGCTGTCCGATATGAAAATCATTACAGAAGTTTGACTTGCTACCGGCCTCCCGCGCCCCGCCCCCGTGGTTCAGTAGTGCGGTTTCTGCCCCGCACCCCGGAGTGATCACCGTGCCCACGACTCCCGCCCTGGTCAGCGCGCTGCGCGAACTCGGCGACCGACCCGCCGTCGTCGCCGACGGGCGCGCGATCAGCGGCATCGGCCTGCTGCTCGGCGTCTCCCCGCCGGGCGGCCTGCCCCGCGCCCTCGCCCGGCGCGTCGCCGAGCACGCGGCGCTGGCGCCCTCCGCCGCCCGGGCCGCCGAGCAGCGGCTGCGCTACTGGGCCGGCGTCCTCGGCCCGCCCCCGATCCGGCACACCGTGCTGCACCCCGTCACCGACCTCGCCGTCGAACTCGCCCTCGCCACCCTGCTGGCCGGCGGCACCGTCCACTGCGGCGACCCCGAGCAGCAGCCCGAACAGCAGCTCGAAGCCGTCGCCGCCGCCCGGGCCACCCACCTCAGCCTGCCCTCCGCCCTGCTCTGGCCGCTCAGCCGCCAGCCCGGCCTCGCCGCCCACGACCTCGGCGCGCTGCGCCTGGTCCTGCACGTCGGCCCCGAACCCCGCCAGGAGGACGTGTACGCCGCCGTCGACGCGCTCGGCGCCGTCCTCGCCCACGTCCGCGCCCCGGACAGCAACGCCGAGGCCGCCGACCGCCGGCTGCGCGCCGACGCCGAGAACGCCTCCGCCGCCGCCTGGAAGTACGGCATCGGCATCACCGCCGCCCAGGTCCGCGACTTCGGCGCCCAACTCGACCGGGCCGTGCTCGCCTCGCTGCTGCACACCCTCCAGCAGAGCGGCGCGCTGACCGACCCCGCGCGCGGCTACCCCGAGGCCGAGGTCCTGGCCGCGGCCATGGTCACCCCCGCCCAACGCCCCCTGGTCACCCGCTGGCTGGACGCGCTCGCCCGGCACGGCCTGCTCACCCGTCAGGACGGCGGAGCCCAGGGCCCGGTCTACCGCGGCGGACCCGGACCGGCCGCCGCCGAGGTCCGGGAGACCTGGCGCCCGGCCGTCGAGACCTGGGCGGACGGGCTCGGCCCGGCCGCCGCCCTGGACCGGGTCCGCCGCGGCGCCCTGCGGCTGCCCCGGCTGATCACCGGCGCGGAGGCCCCCCGGCCGGCCGCCTCCCCGGTCCGCTGGGCCGCCGCCCGGGGCTTCCTCGGCGCCGCGCTCGGCGCGCTGGTGCGCGGCGCCGCCGACGCCCACCAGGGGCCCGGGCCGCTGCGCGTCCTCGAACTCGACGCCGAGGGCGGCGAACCCGCCGTCGCCCGCGCCCTCGCCGCCCGGCCCCGACCGAACACCGAGCACCACACCGCCCCCGACGGCGGCCGCTACGACGTCGTCATCGCGAGCGTGACCGGGCGGTCGGAGCGGGAGGTCCCCGAGCTGGTCCGACTGCTCTCCCCCGGCGGCCGGCTGCTGCTGCTCGCGCCCACCGCCGAACAGCTCGACCTGCTGATCACCGGCGACCCCCTCGGCCTCACCGCCCACCGGGCCGAGCACTGGCGGGCCGCGCTCACCACCGCGGGCTGCCCGACGGTGCTGACCCTGCCGGAGGAGGGGCACCCGATGGCGCTGCTGGGGCGGCGACTGTTCGCGGCGCGGGTGGACTGACGGGAGACGCCGAGGGCGGGGCTGGCTACGCTCAAGGGTCATGACCGCTTCCACGCGTCCGGCCCGACCCGCCCGCGGGTCCCTCGCCTCCCTCGGCTCCCTCGGATCGCTACTGTCGATCGACTCCATCGGGTCCATCGGGTCCGTCCTGTCCATCGGGTCGATCGGGTCCATCCTCTCCATCGGCTCCATCGGGTCCGTCCTCTCCATCGGCTCCATCGGGTCGATCGGGTCCCTCGGCTCGATCGGGTCGATCGGGTCCCTCGGCTCGATCGGGTCCATCCTGTCCGTCGGCTCCATCGGCTCGATCAGGTCGGCCTGTTCCACCCTCAGTGCCCTGTCGGCCGGCTCCCGGCTCGGCCTCGACTCGCTGCTGTCGGAGCGTTCCCGCCGGTCGGCGGGGCCCCGGCGGCTCGCCTGCCCGCCCACCGTGGCCGGGCGGTGAAGTCCGGATCACGCACCGCCACCCGATCCGTACCATTTCGATACCGAAGCCGGGATGAGCTGCGAAGATCCTCGCCGCCCCGGCCGGTCCCCGGGTAGGCTCCGCTTGTCCTCCGGCCCTCGCGCAGGCGGCCCCCTGCCGCCCTGCCGCGTTCTCCGGGGGCCGCAACCCCGCGGGCCATTCGGTGGGCACCGCGCACTCGACACCGCGCGCCAGGGCAGTCGCGCGAACGGCGAAGGGCATCGCATTGGCGGATCGGCTCACCGGAGGAGACTCCTCGCTGCTGCGGCGGATCAACGCGGCGGTCACGCTCCGGGCGCTGCGCAACGGCCACTCCGTGACCCTCACTCAGCTCGTCGGCGAGACCGGACTCTCCCGCCCGACGGTCGAGGGCGTGATCGAGGGCCTGGTCGAGACCGGACTGGTCGCCGAGGTCGACCAGCCCAGGGACGATGGCCAACCGGGCACCGGCCGCCGCGGCCGCCCGGCCCGCTGGTTCCGCTTCCGCGCCGAGGCCGGACACATCCTCGGCATCGAGATCGGCGTGCACGACATCCGGGTCATCCTGGCCGACCTCACCGGCGAGGTGGTGGGCAGTCACTTCAAGCCCGTCGACGAGAGCCTCGACGCCGAGGACCGGCTCGCCGCCGTCCGCACCGCCGTCGCCGAGGTGCTGCGCAAGGCCGGCATCTCCCGGGACAACCTGTGGTCGGTCGGCATCGGCACCCCCGGCATCGTGGACCGCGAGGGCACCATCCGGCTGGGCACCGCGATGCCCGGCTGGACCGGGCTCGACCTCGGAGCCCGGCTGCGGCGCTCCTTCCGCTGCCCGGTCCTGATCGAGAACGACGCCAACCTGGCCGCCATCGCCGAGCACTGGCAGGGTTCGGCGGTCGGCGCCGACGACGTCGTGTTCGTGATGGCCGGCCTCAGCCCGGGCGCCGGCTCCCTCATCGGCGGCAGGCTGCACCGCGGTTTCGGCGGCGCGGCCGGCGAGATCGGCGCCCTGCACCTGCTCGGGCAGGACGTCACCCCCGAGCGCCTGCTCTCCACCACCGGAAAGCCCCTCAACCCGCTGGACGAGGCCGCCGTGGCCCGCGTGCTGCGGCTGGCCCGGGAGGGCGACGAGGTCGCCAAGGTCGCCATGGACCGCTTCCTGACCCGCCTCGTGCAGGGCGTCGCCGCGCTCGTCCTGGCCATCGACCCGCAGCTGGTGGTGATCGGCGGCTGGGCGGCCGGCCTCGACGGCGTCCTGGACCCGCTGCGCGAACGCCTCGCCCAGCTGACCCTGCGCGCCCCGGAGGTCGCCCTGGCGGCCCTCGGCTCGGAGGTGGTGGCGATGGGCGCCCTGCGCGTCGCCCTCGACCACGTCGAGGAGCAGCTCTTCGCGGTCGACCCGCCCCGGGCCTGACGCCCCTGCGGGGCGGCTCGTCGCGTCGGTGGGGCGGCTGCCTGATCGGCGGGTCGGCTCCGTCGTGGGCGGAGCGGCTCGTCAAAGGCTCACGACCCCACCCTTCCCCCTCCACACTGCCGGATCTTCCGATGCCTTGCGGGCCACACGGGCCATGCGGGCCACTCGGGCCAACAGCAAAGGCCCGGACGCCAGTTGGCGTCCGGGCCCCTACCTGAGGGTGTTCGGAAAATGGTTCAGGAGGCGGTACGGACCTCGGCCGTCGCGCCGACCGGGGTGACCTCGACGAGTCCGGCCTCGCCGAAGGTCAGCTTGCAGGTGTCCGCCCGGTAGGTAGAGACGGCCAGCGCCACCAGCCGGCCGGCCGAGGCGTACTGGGTGGTCATCACCAGCACCGGCGCGCCGGGCGGGCGCTCCAGCAGCGCGGCCTGCTCGGCCTCGGCGACGCCCAGCTCCACGGAGCGGGACTCGCCGTCCACCTCCAGGCGCTCCAGCTGGCGCAGCACCGAACGGGCGCGGTCGCTCTCGGCGCGGAAGCCCGGCAGGTGCGGCAGGGCGGCGGCCGGAACGTGCAGTGCCTCGGTGGCCACCGCGCGGCCCTCGACCAGGCGGACCCGGCGCACGGTGTGCACGGTCGCACCCTCGGCGATGCCGAGGGCCTTCGCCAGCTGGGCGGGGGCGGGGGCGGTGGTGCAGTCGATCGTGCGCCAGGACTGGCTGCGCGCGGCGCCGGGCCAGCCCTCCTCCTGCCGACTGACCGGGACGCCGACCCGCGGGGCGGCGATCAGGGTGCCGATCCCCCGGCGGCGCACCAGGCGGCCCTCCAGCTCCAGTTGGTCGAGCGCCTGCCGCAGCGTGGCCCGGGCGACGCCGAAACGGGCCGAGAGCTCGCGCTCGTTGGGCAGGACCTGCCCGGTGGAGAACTCCGAGTCGATGGCCCGCAGCAGCACCGTGCGCAGGTGCCAGTACTTCGGCTCCGGCACCGCAGAAAGCTGTCCTGTCGTCCCCACCGTGTCCTCCACCCTGATGCTGTCCGCCCTGCGGCAAGGAGGCCGGATCCCGGGCCCACTGTCCGCTGTCGCGGCAGGTGGGAGAGCGGGCCTTTATCCGTCCTTCTTTATTAAAGGTCCTTGCAGTAAGTGACCCTAGGCGCTCCGTCCGGAGATGGTCAAGACCAATGGCGCGGCTTGATGGGGCGGCCGCACATCTTCATGCCGCGTTCACGACAGCTCCTGTCAGCCGCTGTCACCATCCACGTCGGCACCCGGATCCGGGGCCGCGTCCGGGGCCGCGTCCGGGGCCGCGTCCGCGCCCGCCGGGGCCGTCGGCCCGCGCGTCACGATTCGGGTCGGCAACCACCAGTCGGTAGGCTGCCCGGGTGATCGTGGTGACGAGTGTGAACGTGAACGGAATCCGGGCAGCGGCCAAGAAGGGCTTCGTCGAGTGGCTGGCCGGCACCGAGGCGGACGTGGTCTGCCTCCAGGAGGTGCGCTCGGAACCCGCGCAGCTGCCCGTGGAGTTGCGCGACCTGGACGGCTGGCACGCGGTCTGGGCCCCCGCCGCCACCAAGGGCCGGGCCGGCGTCGCCATCCTCTCCCGGCAGGAGCCGCAGCGCACGGTGATCGGATTCGGCTCCGAGGAGTTCGACGACTCGGGCCGGTACGTCGAGATCGACCTGCCGGGCCTGACCGTCGCCAGCCTCTACCTCCCCTCCGGCGAGGTCGGCACCGAGCGTCAGGACGAGAAGGAACGCTTCATGGCGGAGTTCCTCGTCTACCTCACCGCCCTGCGCGCCCGCGCGGCCGCCGACGGCCGCGAGGTCGTCGTCTGCGGCGACTGGAACATCGCCCACCGCCCCGAGGACCTCAAGAACTGGAAGTCCAACCAGAAGTCCGCCGGCTTCCTCCCCGAAGAGCGCGCCTGGCTCTCCCGCGTCTACGACGAGGCCGGCTACGTCGACGTCGTCCGCGCCCTCCACCCCGACCGCACCGGCCCCTACTCCTGGTGGTCCTACCGCGGCCGCGCCTTCGACAACGACTCCGGCTGGAGGATCGACCTCCAGGTCGCCACCCCCGGCCTCGCCGCCAAGGCCGTCGAAGCCTACGTCGAACGCGCCGCCACCCACGCCGACCGCTGGTCCGACCACGCACCCGTCACTGCCGTGTTCGATCTCGGCTAACTGGCCGACAGCCGGCGATAGTTCAGCAGCACCGAGAGGCAGCCAGAGGCCCCTAAAACCCGGCCGTGCCAGAATTCCCTCTCATCTGCAGGCCGACACGACACCGGCCTCACGCTCCAGCGGACCTCCCCGCTGGAGCGTTTTACAAAGTGAGTCGATCGCCGGCTCCGATGGCATTGTCAACACTCCAGCGCCCTGCGGCCGGAGGCGGCCATCTTCGATTCCGACGGCACCCTGGTCGACACCAGCACCGTCACCGCCGACGCCGTCCGCGCCGGCTTCGCCGACCTCAGCCTCACCGCACTGCTGAGCGGCGGCCGTCCCCATTGGCAAGGCCCGCGTCCGTGTCGCGGGCCTTGCCAATGGGGACGCCCATCCCGTCACAGCACCTCCTCCCGTGCGCCGTCCGTCCCTCGAACACGAGGACATGGCGATGACGGCCGACCTCGTCACCCGGTCACCAACGTCCGGCAGTTTTATAGCCAGGCAACGCCGTCGCATCGGTTTGAACTCACGAACCCGCTTGCCCCCCAGTCGCCCGCGCATGGACGTCACTGCACGTCAGACGGTGGACAGCCCGCGCTGTTCGTTCACCTGAGGACACCTCAGATGTGCTGACGAACGACGCGTGGTCCCCGGCAAGTCCCCACCGATCCCCCTTCCGATGCGGCCCCTCAGTCACGCTCGGTGGGCCACCGCATACAGAGGAGTGGAACTCGGGATACTCATACAGGTCCGTCATGGTGCCGCACCGGGATGGGCGGGCAGCGACCACGGTCAGCGTGCAGCCCGGATCCTATGTGCCCGCCGCGTCCTGTTCCACATGCCCGCCGACCGCACGGCCCGCCTCATCCCGGAGGAGCTGGTCCAGGCCCGCTTCCATGCCCGCGGTCACAACGACGGCCTGAGCGGCACGCACCAGCTCGCTCCGGTGGGCCCCGGCCGGGTGGCCCCCGGCCTACGCGGCGACCGCCGCCGCGGGAGCCACCGCCGCCTGGAGCCTTCCTCGTGCGGCGCCTGCCGAACATTCGGTCGATTGACGGCAGGCGCGGGGGCGAGGGGTCAGGGTGTGGTGGTGAGGGTGGGCCAGAGGGTGGCGGCGTTGACGGACCGGGCCAGGGCGGGCGCCCAGGTGGTTTCGTCGCCGTCCTCGTCACGCCAGGACCACAGGCGGGTGGTGGCGAGGTGGAGCGGGTTGAGCCGGGTGATGCCGATGGCGCCGTGGAGTTGGTGGGCGATGCGGGCGATCTCGGCGGCCGAGGCGGATGCCTGGGTCTTGGCGGCGGCGACGACGAAGTGGGCGGCCACCCCGCCGGTGTCCAGCGGGGTGGCCGCGGCTTGGACGGCGGCGCGTACCAGGGCGGCCTCCTCGATGAGCCGTGCCTCCTCCTGCTTGACCGCCTGGAAGCGGCTGAGCGGACGGCCGAACTGGGTGCGGGCGGTGGTGTGGGCGACCGTCAGTTCTACGCAGCGTTCGGCGGCTCCGGCGATCAGGGCGGCCCGGGCCAGGGCTGCGCGGAGCCGGGCCTCCTCGAGCAGTTCCGGAGAGATCCGGCGGACCTGCGAGGCGGGGATCTCGAGGGCGGCGAGGTGCAGGTCGTCGCGGGGTTCCTCGGCGAGGTTGCCGCCGGGGGTGAGGACGGCCCGGTCGGGGGTGAGGGTGAACAGGACAGGGCCGGAGGGAGCGGTGGCCAGGACGATGACGGCGGTGGCGGTGCGGGCCCAGGGGACGCGACGCAGGGTGCCGGTGACCAGCAGGGTGGCGTCGTCGCCCAGGCAGCCGGCCGAGCCGACGGGGGAAGCGGCCGGACGGGCGTAGCGGATCGTCAGCTCGGGGGCGATGGCGTAGCTGAGCGGGCCGTCGGGGACGGGGAGGCCGACGCGGTGCAGCAGCGGGCGGGCGACCAGGGCGGTCTCGGCGAGAGGAGTGGGGACGGCGCGCCGTCCTGCCTCCTGGGCGGCGGCGAGGAGTTCGGCGGTCGAGGCGTCCGGGGAGGGGAGGGCCACGGCGTCCGGGGCAGTCGTGTTGGTGACGACGGCGATGGAGTCCGCATCGGCGTAGAAGGCGGTGGTGTCGTAGGCGTCGGCGGAGATGACGGGGGTGCTGGTGTCGATCGTGTGGGTGTTCATCAGTGCTGCTCCAGACCACGAGTGATGATGCCGCGAAGGATTTCGTTGGTGCCGCCGCGCAGTGTGTAGCCGGGGCTGTGCAGCAGGGCGAAGGCGAGCAGTTCCGGGTGGGTGCCGGGGGTGGCGTGCGGGTCGGCGGGGGTCGGCAGGACGCTGCGGACGGTGTCGACCAGGGTGCCCTCCAGCCGGGTGCCGAGGTCTTTGACCAGGGCGGCCTGGGTGTCGGGCGAGGCTTCGGTGTCCAGGGCGGCGGCCACGCCGAGGGACAGTCGGCGGATGCTGTGCAGACGCGCCGCCAGAATGCCCACCCGGGTGAGCTGTTCGGCTGTCTCGGAGCGCTGCTCCAGTTCGCGGAGCAGGGAGACCAGCAGGGGGAAGGTGGACAGGTAGCGTTCGGGGCCGCTGCGTTCGAAGGCGAGTTCGCCGGTGACCTGCTTCCAGCCGTCGCCCCGCTGCCCGAGCAGCATGCCGTCGGGGACGTCGACGCCTTCGAGGTGGAGGGCGTTGAAGCGGTGCTCGCCGCTCATCAGCCGGATCGGCTCGACCCGCACGCCCGGGGCACGCAGGTCGACGATGAACTGGCTGAGGCCGGCGTGCCTGTCCTCGGCCTCATCGGTGCGGGCAAGGACGATGGTGTAGTCGTTGACGTGAGCGCCGCCGGTCCACATCTTGGTGCCGGTCAACCGCCAGCCGTCGGCGGTCCGTTCGGCACGGGTGGCGACCGAGGCGAGATCGGAGCCGCTGCTCTTCTCACTCATGCCGATGGAGAAGAAGCACTGCCCGGCGGCGATCCGGGGCAGGAAGAAGCGGCGTTGCTCCTCGGTGCCGTGCTGGAGGATGGACGGGCCGGCTTGCCGGTCGGAGACCCAGTGGGCGCTGACCGGGGCGCCGGCGGCGAGCAGTTCCTCGATCACCACGTAGCGCTCCAGGAAGCCGCGGCCGGCGCCGCCGTACTCGACGGGCAGGGCCATGCCGACCCAGCCGCGCTCCGCGAGGCGGCGGCTGAAGTCGGGGTCCCAGCCGGCCAGCCAGGAGTCGGGGCGACCGAGTACGGTGCCGCGGGCGCGCTCCTCGTCGAGAAAGGCGCGGACCTCGGTTCGGAGTCGGCAGGCCGATTCGGGCAGGACGACGTCGGGGAATGCCATCGGTGAAAGCGTTGAAGGCGACATGGTTCATTCGCTCCTGGGCTGGTGAATGAGCGGTTGATTTCTTTTCGGTACGGGAATTCGGTCAGCCTGTGGGGTGCAGCAGGGAAGGGTCGAAGCCGGCTTCGCGGAGGACCTCCTCGGTGTGCTGGCCGATGGCCGGGCAGGGCCGTAGCTCCGGCTCCGGGTCGGCCGAGTAGTGGACCGGGAGGCCGATGACCCGGTAGCGGCCCTCGGTGGGGTGGTCGGCCTCGCGCAGCAGGCCGCCCTCGCGGGCGTAGGCGGTGGCGGCGGCGGAGGCCAGGTCGAGCACGGGGGCGGCTGCGATGCCCGCCCGGTCGCAGAACTCCTGCCACTCGGCGCTCGTGTGACGGGGCGTCAGCTCCGCGAGCACCGGATAGAACGCGTCGGCGTTGCGGGCCCGGTCGGGGCCGGTGGCGAAGCGCGGGTCGGCGGCCAGCTCGGGACGGGCGACGAAGGCGGTGAAGTCCCGCCAGTTGCGGTCGCTCTGCGGCAGGATGCACATCCAGCCGTCGGCGGTGCGCAGGGCGCGGCGGTGCGGGCTGAGCGAGCGCGGCGAGCCGAACGCCCCGTCGGTTTCCAGGGCGGCCGCGCCCAGGTGCTCGACCAGGTTGAAGGCGAGCATGGTGTCGACCATCGGGACCTCGATGTGTTGTCCGGTGCCGCCGTGCTCCCGGTAGTGCAGCGCGGCCAGTACCGACTGGGCGATCTGCATGCCGCAGATCTTGTCGGCCAGCACGGTGGGAACGTAGTGGGGTTGGCCGGAGACCTGGTGGTTGAGCCAGACCAGGCCGCTGGCCGCCTGGATGATGTCGTCGTACGCGGCGTGGGTGCCGTAGCGGCTGTCGCTGCGGAAGCCCTGGGCGTTGGCGTAGATCAGACCGGGGTTGACGGCCGCGACGTCGTGGTAGCCGAGGCGGAGCTTCTCCAGGGCCTGCGGGCGCAGGTTGGTGATGAGGACGTCGGCGGTGCACAGCAGGGCGAGCAGGGCGTCGCGGCCGTGCGGGGCCTTGAGGTCGATGGCGGCGCTGCGCTTGTTGCGGTTCAGGTTGAGTGCCGCGCCGCCCATGCCGGGGTGGCGCTGTGGCGGGTAGTGGCGCGTCATGTCACCGGTGGGCGGCTCGACTTTGATCACGTCGGCGCCCAGGTCGCCGAGTTGCTGGGCGGCGTACGGAGCCATGATCACGCTGGCCAGTTCGATGACGCGGACTCCGGCGAGGAGTCCTCGGCCGGACGGGCCGCTCGGCTTCTCGGACATCTTCCTGTGCCTCCTGGGGTATCGGGTGGGGTGGATGAACGGCGCTGCGGTACGGGCGGCGGCGGACACGTGGTGCCGAAGAGGCAGATGCGGTGGAACTCGCCGCATTGGTCGGCACGGGGCAGCGGTTCCGGTTGCCAGGGCTGGTTGCTACCGTTGTCGTCGCCAGGGACGACGATGTGCGTACCGTTGCCCGTCGACTGCTCCTGAGCGTCGAAGATCCCGCCGGTGTCGCTTGGGATCGTCACCGCCGGCGGCTCGCTGGCAGTCTGGAAAGGTGCCGTAGAAGTGGCCTAGCTCCACTGGAGCGCAGCAGACCCGAGCGGGGACCGCCAACCGGGCTGGGGGACCGTGCGCCCGCTGTACGCGAACGGAGTCGCCGGTTCGGTGAGCGGGCCGAAGTCGGTCCCCGTGGTCGACAGCGCGGCGAGCGGCGCGCGCCCGGGCCGGGGCAGGCCGAGTACATCCTCCCGCGCGAGCATGCCGAGTTCCTGCACCCAGTGACACACCCCGGCCAAGGTCACGCGGATCCGCCACGAGCCGCCCTCCGCCGCACGTCGGCACAGGACCGTTGCGACGGCGGCAGCCCCGAGGTAGGCGGCGAGGTAGTCATTGAGCAGGTACGTCGGCGGCAGCGACGGCCGGTCGGTCCACTCCTCGACGGCGAATCCGGTTGCCGAGCAGGCGAGTTGGTCGAACCCGCCGCGTTCGCCCCAGGGGCCGTCGGCGCCCCAGGCGTGGTATTCGAGGGTGATGAGTCCGGGGCGGCGCCGGACGAGTTCCTCGGTCGACGCCCCGTGCCGGGCAAGTCCCCGGTAGGCGTGGACGAAGACGTCCGCGTCCTGGAGCGCGTCGTGGAAGGCCGCACGGTCGTGATCGTCGCGCAGGTCGCAGTAGGCGTTGCGCTTGCCGCCGCCGGTCATCGCGATCATCGGGATCGGGTCGGGGCGGTCGGGACGCGACAGGTGCAGCACGTCGGCGCCGAACTGGGCGAGAAGCCGCGCCGCGACGGGACCTGCGATGACATGGGTGAGATCGAGCACCCGTACGCCCGCAAGCGCCTCATCGGCCGCACCGATCGGCTCCAGAGGCCGGACCGGTCCATCACCGACGCGTTCGATCTCGACGACCGGGCGCTGCGCGACATGGCGCCCCGCGGGGTGCGCGAGCCACTCGTCCCGGCTGCGCACCACGCAGGCGACGCCGCCCCGCGCGCAGATGGCCTCCTCCAGCGTGAAGGCGTCCCAGCCGGCCGCGGCCTGCGCGATCCCCACCTTGTCGAGCCCGCACCTCAGCACGGAGTGGACCGCGTCCCGAAGATGCGGATAGGTGGTGATGATGAAGATCCACCGGCCGTCGCGCGCCCGGTAGAAGTCGTTGTTGCCGAGCAGGGTCGGATCGTCGAGGAGAGCACCGAGCGGGCGTCCCGAGAGCGTCGTGTGATACGTCGCCATGAGCTGGTCGATCGCGGCCCCGGCCTGTACCCGAACCCTCTGGTGCGGGTGACCGCGCTGTTCACCGACCGCCGCCGTCTGCCGCCCGAAGACCCCGATCGCGGCAGCCATGGCATCGGCGAGACGGTGCACCGAGGGCACCAGGGGATCGGCCCCGACGACGGTGATGTCCTCGGCCCCCCGGGCCGGATCGGGGTCGCCGAGGGTGTGCAGCAGCCGGGAGACCATCTCGCCGGTGGACGACGGAGGCGTCGGCTCGGCCGTGGTCAGCGTGTTCGAAGTCATGCCGGGATACTCGTTCCCGACACGGCACGAGCGCCCGCATTCACGGATATCCGTGAACCGATGCGGACGTCACGTCCGCCCCTCCTGGATGTGCGCGAGGAGCCGGGCCGCCGCCCGGTCCAGACTCAGCCGCTCCGAGCGGCCACCACGCCGGTGCGTCAGAACCAGGGCACCCGTGACGACGGGGCCGTCAGTGACGGGGATCGCGAGCGCGCTGACCTCGGGATCGGCCAGACCCTCGCTGCGACTGATCCGCGACGCGCGGATCCCCGGAAGAGCGCGGCGAAACTCGGCGACCGCCTCGGGGTCGTGGCGGGCGAGCTCGTCGAGCAGCCCACGGCGCTCCGTCTCGTCGGTGAAAGCCAGCAGCAGACGGCCCGCGGCGGTGCGCAGGAGCGGCCGGGCCATGTGCTCGTCGGCGAGCGGCACGAGGCGGGGAATCTCGTCCTCGCCGCCACGCGCGAGGTGCACGGCGTCGAGCCCGACCCGCACCGTGAGCAGCACCGGGGTACCCGCGACGCGGCTCAGTTCGTTGAGCTCGGCTTGGCTGATCCGTGGGACGACCCGGCCGGCGATGAGGTTGAGGACGTGCGGGGCGGGCCCGAGCCGGAAGCGCCGGCGCTGTTCCAGCAGAAAACCCGTCGCGACAAGTCCGTTGACCAGATCCTGCACCGAACTCGCCGGCGCCCCGACCGTCCGCGCCAACTCGGCCACGGTCACCCCGCCCGGCGCCCGCGCGGCGGCCTCCAGGATCCACACGACCCGGTCCACCGTACGGTGACGCCGCCGTCGGCCGTGCTCACTCATCCCGCCCGCCTTGTCCTCGTTGTACCTCGCCGGCCGATCGCGCCGACACGGCCCGGACGATCTTCCCCCACCACCCGACGAGCAAGCCGACCCCGGCCCCCTGCAGACGTCACCGGCCCGGCGAAGAGACGAGACGTGAGGCACGTTGCCGTGGCCCCTGGGCGAGACGCACCGAGTACACGCAGGCCGTCATCACGGAACGGGACATTCCAATCGCGGGCCTGCAGTCGGCGTGCAGGCTCGCATTGCGGATGTCCCTTTCTCATTGACTGTGGCCATTTCTGACCCAAGGGACAGGGCGGTGGGCCGTCACGCGGTGACCTGCTTGTCCGTGCGGCAACGCGGCTGTGGAGTCGTTCTTCAGTCTGTTGCAGAAGAACGTCCTCGACCGCCTGGTGCGGGCCACCCGCGAGGAACTGCGGATCGCGATCGTGACCTGGGGGCATGATTCCGCCACGCATAAGATCGCGTTTTCACTCCGCTGCCGGCCCTGGCAGCTCAACCGTTCACACCGCCGACGGCAGTACCTGGACCTGCTCCTGGTCCACGCCGTCATGTCCAGGATCGTGCGAACGCACGGAGCCACGCCACGCTCTACCGTGCCGCGAAGGCTCCGACCTTGAAGTCGGTGCCGCAGACGCTGAAGACGCCGCCCGGCGAGCCGTTCGCCTTCATCACGTTCACCGTGGTGCCCACGTCCTTGGGCAGCGCGACCTTGACGTGGGACGCCTCCACCGGGCAGGTGTAACGGGCCGACGGGGTGCCCTCGCTGTTCACGTCGTTGTACAGCACGTCCGCCACCACCGCGGCGCCCGCCGGGACGTCGACCGCGTCCGAGCCGTCCTTGGAGTTGTCCCCCGAGACCGGGCCCGCCTTGCCCTGGTCGTCGTCGGCGACCACGGTCGTCGGGCCGACGATGGTGCAGGGGGCACCCGAGCTGTTGGTGATCTTGAGGGTCGCGGCGGCGGGCTGCGCGTCACTGGCGTGGCCCGAGGACTGGCGGAACGTCACCGAGGTGTTCTTGGTCGTGCAGGCCGCGATGACGCCGCCCCCGCCCGTGCCGGAGGACGAACTGCCTCCACCGCTCTTGCTCGTCTTGCCCCCGGACGACGCCGAGGCCGAGCCCGCGGCCGGCGCCGAGGCCGGGGCCGGGGCCGAGGTGGCACCCGACGGGGCGGCTGACGATGCGCTGGTGCCGACGGCGCTGTCCTGCGTGCCACTGCCGTCGTTGCAGGCGGTCAGGGACAGGGCGAGCGCGGCGACGGCGCCGACGGCGAGCAGGGCGGGACGGGTGGTGGTGCGCATGGCTGGTTCCCCCGGTTCTCGTTCGTGGGTCGCGATCCTGCACGAGGTCGTTTCCCCTTACACGAACTAGGGTGTTGCGGCGCGCTGGCAGATCACTAACGAGCGCGGCGGCGGCGCTAACGCCCGGCTAACGCTCCCGGATCCTGGCGTGTGCCGCCGCGTGCCGGCGCCGTAGTTCGGGCAGTTCGTCCTGGTCGGCGATGTGCAGCAGGGCGTCGAGCGCCGTGACGGCGCCCGCGTCGTAGCCGGTCTGCTCGGCCTCAAGCGCGGCCTGCGCGAGGCAGCGCCGCCCGGCCACGGTGTCGCCGAGCCCGGCCAGCGCCTCGCCCTGCCAGGTACGCAGGAGCACGCGCCGGGCGACCGCCTCGTGCTCGGGGCCGAGGCCGAGCGCCACCTCGGCCGCCTCGTACGCCTGCCGGTGGCGGCCCGCGCCGAGGTGGATGCGGGCCAGGTGCTGGAGCGCGAGCATCCGGGTGTGCGCGTCGTCGGCCTCGGTGGCGAGGGCGAGGGCTCGGGTGCAGGCCGTTTCGGCGGCGCCGGGTTCGTCGTCGGGGAGGGCCGCGGCGAGGTTGACCAGGGCGGTGGCCTCGCCGAGTACGTCGCCTGCGCGGGCCGCGAGTTCGGGCGCGACGCGCAGGTGCCGGACGGCCTCGGCGGTGCGGCCCTCCTCGGCGAGCACCCAGCCGAGCAGGGTCAGGACGCGGGCCTCTGCATAGGGGTCGGCGCAGGCGCGGGCGTCGGCGAGGGCGGCCTCCAGGGTGGGCGCCCAGTCGGCGAGGACCCGCCAGACCACGAGCGGCCACTGGGTCACGGCGATCCGCCAGGCCCGCTCGGGCCGGTCCTCGGCGCGGGCCGCAGCGGCGATCAGGGCGAGGTCGTCGCGTTCGGCGGCGAACCAGCCGAGCGCCTCCTCGCGGCTGGTGAAGTCCAGTACTGCGGGCGGCTGTTGAAAGTCATGAGGCTGTACGAAGGCGGGCTCTCCACCCGGTTCCGCGGCCTCGGACGCGGACAGCGCGGTCGCCACGCAGTGGTCATACAGGCGCAGCCGGGCCGCGGTGCGGGCGGCCGGGTCATGGCTCTGGCCACGCGCATAGAGCCGGACCAGATCGTGCAGGACGTAGCAGCCGGGGGCGGTCTCGGTGAGCAGGTGCGCGGCGACCAGGCGGTCGAGGGCGCGGTCCGCATCCGGCGGGGTCGTGCCGGCGAGCGCGGCGGCGCTGAACCGGTCGACGTGTGTGCCCGGGTGGTGGCCGAGCGCGGTGAACAGCTGCGCTGCATCGGCGGGGAGGTGGGCGGTGGTGAGCCGCAGCGCGGAGGCGACGCCGATGTCCTCGACGGCGAGCAGCGCGAGCCGCTGGCGCTCGTCGGCGAGCCGGTCGGCGAGGGAGGCGAGGCCGAGGGCGGGGAGTTCCACGAGCCGAGCGGCGGCGACCCGCAGCGCGAGCGGCAGCCCACCGCACAACTCGGCCGTACGGCGGGCTGCTTGTGGCTCGGCGGCGGTGCGGTGCTCGCCGAGGAGACGGGTGAGCAGGGCCACGCTGTCATCGGTGGTGAGGACGTCGAGGGCGAGGACGCGGGCGGCGTCGGAGGCGACGAGACCGGTGAGGCGGGCACGGCTGGTGACGACGGTGACACAGCCGGGTCCCGTGGGCAGAAGCGGGCGCACCTGGGCGGAGGTACGGGCGTTGTCGAGGACGACGAGCAGGCGCAGTTCGGCGGTGAGCGAGCGGAACAGGGCACCGGCGGCGTCCGCCGACTCGGGCATCCGGCGCGGTGGAACGTCGAGAGCGACGAGGAACTCCCGCAGCAGCTCGCCCGGTTCGGGGTCCGAGGTGTCGCTGAACCCGCGCAGATCGGCGTAGAGCGTCCCATCGGGGAAGTCGGCGCGCCGGCTGGCGGCCCAGTGCACGGCCAGTGCGGTCTTGCCGACCCCGGCGGGCCCGGTGACCACGACGACCGGCCCGTCAGGTCCGGCCGCGGCCACGGTCAGCGCGGCGCTCTCGGCGGTGCGGCCGTAGAATCCGCGCGGGGTACGAGGCAGCAGATTGGGCCGGAACTGCACTGGCTCCAGGGAGGGTTGGGGCGCAACGGCCCGGGCCGCGGGTGCACTGTCGGGGCCGAGGGCGAGGGTGAAGGCGGCGGTCAGCTCGGCGCCCGGAGCGACGCCGAGCTCGTCGGCGAGGACCTGGCGGGCGCGGTGGTAGGCGTCCAGGGCCTCCGAGGAACGCCCCGCGTGATGCAGCGCCTCAACCAGCCGGGCGGCCAGCGGCTCGCGCAGCGGATGGGCCCCGGTCTCCGGCCGCAACAGCTGGACAGCGCGCTCGTGTTCACCGCCCACGACGTACGTGTCGGCGAGCAGCTCGACCGCTGCGAGCCGCGCCTCGTCCCAGGTGTGCGCGGCGGAGCGCAGCAGCGGCGACGGATAGGCGCCGGCCAGCGCGGGGCCCTGCCATAGGGCGAGCGCCTCGGTGAGCAGCGCGGCCCTGTCACCGGGGTCGGTGGCACGGCGGGCGAGCGCCACAAGCCCCTCGAAGCGGTGGGCGTCGAGTAGCGTCTCCGGAAGTTCCAGGTGGTACGCGGAGCCGCGCGTGCTCAGCTCGACGCCGTACGCCGATGCGTCGACGCCCGCCAACAGTGCCCGCAGGCGCGAGACATGGCCTTGGATCACGGTGCGGGCGTGCAGGGGGGGTTCGTCGTCCCACAGCGCCTCGGTGAGTGTGTCGACGGAGACCGCGACATTGGCCCGCAGCAACAACATCGCGAGCAGGCTACGCCGCTTGGCGGGCCCGAGCGGCAACGGCCCGTCGTTCCCGCTGACCGACACGGGGCCGAGGACCTGGAACTCCATGGACGGCACCCTATCTTCCGGGGGCTACTGGGGATCGGGACGTCGAACCGTACGGATACCGCGCTGCTCCGTCACCGACCAGGTCGGGCCGGTCGGCGGCGGAGGCGATGGGACGAGGGCGCAGGGCTCGGCGGTGAGGGCGGGCCGGAGGGCGGCGGCTTTGACGGACCGCGCCAGGTGGCGCACCCAGTGGGTTTCGTCGCCGTCTTCGTCGCGCCAGGACCAGAGCCGAGTGGTGGCGAGGTGGAGGGGGAGCCGGGCGGCGCCGATAACGCCGTGAAGTCGGGGAGCGATCCGGGCGATCTCTGCGGCGGAGGCGGATGCCTGGGTCTTTGCGGTGGTGATGTCCTCGACTCCCCGGGCCGGATCGGGGTCGCCGAGGGTGTGCAGCAACCGGGAGACCATCTCGCCGGTGGACGACGGAGGCGTCGGCTCGGCCGTGGTCAGCGTGTTCGACGTCATGCCGGGATGCTCGTTCCCCGCACGGCACGAGCGCCCACATTCACGGATATCCGTGAACCGATGCGGACGTCACGTCCGGAATTCCGCTACCGCGCCCGCGTGCGCCGGACCGACCCCAACGGCGGCGGCCGCAAGTCGGCTTCCTCCTCCGTCCCCACGGAGGAGGAAGCCGAGGCCTGGATCGCCCGCATGCAGCGGGCCGCGGCACGCGGCATCACCCCCAAGTTCCATCTCCGCGAAGATCGACGCCAACATCAGGAACATTGGCCGACCGGAACGCCTGGTCCACCTTCGCCCACACCATCGCGTCCCACTCGCCCTGCCGCTCGGTGAGCCACGGGCCCAGGTCCCGGCGCTTCCACGGGGTGATCTCCGGGAGACGTCCAGGTCCTCGAAGGACCCGACGATCTCCCACTCCTTCGCCAGCGCGTGCCTTGTCGCCGACTCCGCCTGTACCAGGTGCGAGACCTTGCCCTCGTCCCCGTGCGTGTCCGACACACGCGAACCCACTACCGCCCGAACCGGCGCCAAAGCCGTCATGATGCTCACAGGAGATCCCCTACCACCCAGGCCAGCGGACACCCTCGAACAGGCTATTCTCGAACAGGTGGACTCTTTTAGAAAAGGCGTCCATCCGCTGGAGAGTAGACCTAAGTGTTTGTACAAAAGGCCTCGCCGACAAGGCCGTAGAAGCCTACGTCGAACGCGCCGCATCCCATGCCGAACGGTGGAGCGACCACGCGCCAGTCACCGTCAAGTTCGACTTCAGCCATAACTGACCTATGGTCAAATACTCTTGATCAGCAGCCGTCGCCGAGCCGGGGCGACGCGGGGCGGTCGACGGTTGATTGAACCCCTTAACCCCAGTCAAGTGGTTTAACTAGTGTCGAAAGTCGAGGCCTTGATGTCTCGGCTTCTTTGTTACCAAACTGCTCTGATAACAAAGGGAGTTGAGGCTCACCGTGAACAGCGAGAGTCGACAGATCCCAAACCCCTCGCTCCAGAGTTGCAGCTGTTTGTAGCTGATCGTCAGATCGTGGCTCTCCAGGACTGTTTTCGCAGGCCAGTGCTCTGACGCAGCATCAAAAAGCTTGAGTAGAGCCATAGTGGCCACCCTTCGATGACTTGACAGTGATGATCACAGTGATATATCACATTGCATGACGCAGACACTCCAGGTTCCACTGGCATTGGCCCAGCGTTCAATCTGGCTGAGCGAGCAGGTGCAGCCGGGGACGGCGCGGTACGTCGAGTCCTTGGTCCACCGGCTCCGCGGGAGGGTCGACCGTGCGGCGGTCGGCGAAGCGCTGACCGCGCTGGTGGGCCGACACGAAGCGCTGAGGGCGACGTACCGGCTGGACGGCGAGGCTCTGTACCAGGCGGTCGGCGCGCCGGGCGCGGTGGCGGTCGAGGTGGCCGACGCCGTGAGCCATGAGGCGGCCGAGGCGTGGGCCCGCGAGTTCATCGCGGTCCCGATCGATCCGTCGGCCGGGCCGCTGCTGCGGGCGGCAGTGGTGCGTTGGACGGCCGAGGAGTCGCTCCTGGTACTCGCCTTCCACCATCTGGCCGTCGACGACTGGACCACCGACCTGCTCACCCGGGAGTTCGGTGCGCTCTACCGGGCCGCCCTGGTCGGGGGCACCGCCGATCTGCCGGCGCCCGCCGGACTGGATCCCACCGGTCCGGCGGCGGGGCTCTCGGACTCCGCCCGGACGTGGTGGCGGGAGTACCTCGACGGTGCTCCCGTACTGACCACACTGCCTTCCGACCGCCCCCGGCCCGAACGGCCGGGGAGCCGGGGCGCTCGGGTCAGCTTCGGTCTGCCGAACGAGCTACGCCGACTGGCCCGGAGCCTGCGGGTGACGCCCCAAGCCGTCCTTCTCGCTGCGGTCCGCGTCCTGCTGTTCCGCCACACCGGGCAGGAGGACCTGGTCGTGGGTGTGCCGTTCTCCGGACGGCCGCTGACCGGCTCGGTCGCGGCGGGGTGCCAGGTGGACCTCCTGCCGGTCCGGAGCCGCCTGCGCGGCTGCGACACCTTCGCGCAGGCGGCCCTGGAGGCAGCTGCCGCGCTCCGCGGCGCCGCCGCCCACGGCGACGTGGCGTTCGCCGACCTCGTCAGGGAGTTCGGTGGTGGTTCCGCACGCAACCACCAGGCGCTGTGCCAGCTCGTCGTGACGCTCGCCGAACGCCCCGAGCCGCTGGAGCTGACCGGTGTCACGGCCAAGCGAGTCCACCTGCACAACGGCACGGCGAAGTACGACCTCGCCGTCCACGTGGTGCCGGACGGCACCGGCCATTTGGGCTTCCTGGAGTACTCGACGGAGTTGTTCGACGAGGCCACCGCCGAGCGGTTCGCCGAGCACCTGGTCCGCCTACTCCGGTCCGCCGACGCGGTACGCCGCGAAGGCGTGCTCGACCTGGTGCTGGCGAACAAGACCGCCCGCCAAGCAGCGGCCAATCTGCGGCGGCTGGCTACCGGGTCCGTACTCCGAGGCAGCGGCGATCGTGCCGCCTGTACCGCGGCCGCCGACCACCTCGCCGCCCACGGCCCCGGCGTGACCACGGCCGCGGAACAGGCGGCCCGCGTACTCGTGGCCCAGTGGTCGGCCCCCAGTGGCACAACGCCGCTCGCGATCAAGGGACTCGCGGTCCGGCCCCTCTACCTCCGGGCCGACCTGCGGGACATGAACGACCTCGACCTGTGGCTGCCCGACGGGGAACGCGCCCACTCCCTGGCCCGCCACCTCTGCGCGGGCGGCCAGTACCGCTGCCACGCCGACGCCACCGTGTCCGCCGGTGCCGGTTCCGGGACCCTCGCGCTGTCCCCTGTCGGAACGGCGCTGCCCGCTCTCGACATCCAGTTCGGCGGCATCCCCGCCGGGCCCGCGCTGTGGGTCAACCCCGATCCCGGCCGCGCCACCCCGGCTCCGGGCGGCGGTTGGTCACTGCCCGATCCGACGGACAGCCTACTGATCCTGCTGGCCGGGATCGCCGACCGCGGCTGGGTGATCGGCAAGGACGTCAACGACGCCGTCCTGCTCCACGCCCGTACCCGGTCGGCCAGCCCGGGGCCGTACCCAGCCGCACTGCACCCGGCTGCGGCGGCACTCGGAGAAGCCGCAGCCCGGCTCCACCTCGTCCCGGCCGGCGCCCTGCTACCAGGCCTGCCCGAGCGCCGCACCACCGACCGCGACCGCCTGCCACTCGGCCGCCCCCGGGCACGCCGGCGCCTCGCCCCATCGCACGACCAGGAGAGAGAAACAGCACATGAAGGACTCCGCACCCATGCGAATCACCGTGATCGGAACCGGCTACCTCGGCATCACACACGCGGCGTGCATGGCCGATCTCGGCCACGAGGTCGTCGGGGTCGACATCGACCCGGTGAAGACGGCCCGCCTCGCCCGCGGCGAACTACCCATCTACGAACCCGGACTGGAACCGCTGCTCCGCAAACACGTGGAAACCGGTCGGCTCCGGTTCACCACCTCCTACCAGGAAGCCGCCGCCTTCGGTGAGGTCCACTTCATCTGTGTGGGGACGCCACAAGGCACCGACGACGGAGCGGCCGACACCTCCCAGGTCGAGTCCGCCGTCCGGTCAATCGCGCCGCACCTCACCTGCGGCGCCCTGCTCGTGGGCAAGTCCACCGTCCCGGTCGGCACCGCGGACCGGATGGCCATGTTGCTCGACGACCTCGCACCCGCCCAGGCCGCCCCCGAACTGGCGTGGAATCCCGAGTTCCTTCGCGAGGGCTTCGCGGTAGAGGACACCCTTCACCCCGACCGCCTGGTCTTCGGCGTCCGTTCGACACGGGCCGAAGACACGCTGCGCCGGGTCTTCGCGACAGCCATCGCCTCCGGCACCCCTGTGGTGACGACGGACTTCGCCACGGCGGAACTGGTGAAGACGGCCGCCAACGCCTTCCTCGCCACCAAGATCTCCTTCATCAACGCGATGGCAGAGGTCTGCGAGGCCACCGGCGCCGATGTCGTACTCCTCGCCGACGGCATCGGCCACGACGCCCGCATCGGCCGCCGCTTCCTGGACGCCGGCCTCGGGTTCGGCGGCGGATGCCTGCCCAAGGACATCCGCGCATTCCAGGCCAGGGCCCGGGAACTGGGGCTCGTGGAGTCGCTCGCCATCCTGCGCGAGGTGGACGCGGTCAACGGACGCCGCCGCCGACACGCAGTCGAGCTGGCCGCCGACCTGCTCGGCGGAGACCTCGCGGGCCGCCGAATCACCGTTCTGGGCGCATCGTTCAAGCCCGACTCGGACGACATCCGCGACTCGCCGGCACTGGCCGTGGCGGAAGGCCTCCACGCAGCCGGCGCGCTGGTCACGGTCCACGACCCCCAGGCGGCAGCGAACGCCTCGACCGAACACCCCGAGATCACGTGCACCGACGATCTGGTGCAGGCAGCCACCGCAGCGGAACTGGTGCTCCTCGCCACGCCGTGGCAGCAGTACCTGACGCTTGACCCGCGATGGCTCGCCGGTCTGGTGGACGCCCCTGTCATCCTCGACACCCGCAACGCGCTGGAGGCCGACCGGTGGCGTGCGGCCGGCTGGTCACACGTCGGCATGGGTGCCCACGGACGCGTCGCCGCAACCCGCCCCTGACCCCCTACGCGGCCGAGTCCTCGGCCTGCTCGGGCATGGCAGAGCAGCCAAGCCCGAGCAGGCCGAAACGATCCGATCGGACACACGCTCACGCTGAGTCGTTCGTCCTGCCTCGGCCTGCCCTGAAGGGTCCGGCCTGACATGTCATCCACTCTGACCAAGCGGCCAGCCCCCGAGGCGGCCGCCGCTGGCGCTGGCCGCGGCGACCGAGCACCAGGGCGCGGGGAGGGCGACGGGCGGCGTTGCGCGGCTCTGTCGGTCACGGCCGCTGGATGCCAGGCAGGACCACGCCGTCGTGCATGCGGGCGGGCAGCTCGCTCCAGTCTTGGAGGGCACCTTCGAGGAGGTTCTCGAACTGTCCCCTACCCTCGTGAGCCAGGAGGTCTCGCAGGCACGCGCAGTCCCGCATCACGGCACCGCCGGTGAAGCAGACGAAGATCCCGGCCACTTGGAGCCCCCGTGCGGCGACAGCGATCTCCTGTCCGAACGGCAGCGGCACCCGGGCGGCCAGTTCCCGCGCGAAAGTCTGCTCGATCCGGGGCCGCCCCAGTGCGGCCAGCAGCCTGCCCACGAGGTTGCCGAGCATGCCGTGCAGCGACTTCTTCCCGTCCAGGAGTGCGCGGGCGAGCGTCGCGAGCGTCTCGCAGCCCCTTCCCCGGTGGCGTTCGACGAGGGCGTTCCAGGTGGTGTCGCTCACGTGTCGCAGCGCCTGAGTGGCGATGGTGTCTGCGCCGCCCGCCGCCACGAGTTCGACGCACACCCGGGCGGCGCTGTCCGTCTCGGCGCGGCTCACGACCCGCGGAGGACTCGGAGCCGGACGGGAGGTGGTGCGCTGGGCCGGGATCCGGGGTGTCCTCGACGACGGTGTGGGCCGCGCGCCCGATGACGGGCGGTTCACTGTGGAACTGGGCCGGCGGGGCCTTCGGACGGCCGACCTCGCAGGTGCGCCGCTCGCTGCCCACCTGCGTGGGGACGGCTCAGTGGGTCGCGGGCCGGCAGGGAGACCTTGGTGCAGATGGCAGCGGAGTCCGGGGTGGGAGACCCGGTTCCTGCAGAGCTTCTTGTCCTTCTTCATCGCACGGCACCTGTTGACCATCCGCAGAGAGTGACCAATCTGGCACCTGCGGGAAAGTGGGCGGGGGCTCCACCGGTTTGAACGAGCCATCCTGGGCGGCCCTGCGACCTCCTGGGTCGGGCGTTCTACGACCTTGGAACAGCTCATGTGCGGACTGCTGCCGCAGAAGGATGCCCCGATCCGTTCGACCGCCCGTTCGCCCTGCGCCGCCACGCCGGGAAGGGGCCGAGCACCGTCTCGAGCCCGGGAAGTCCCTGACAGCTCCTCCGCCCACCGCCAGCGGCGGGCGGAGGTACTTGCGCACCTCGGCCCGCCGCCCTATTCGGACCCTGCCGTTCAGCGGCGGAAACGGCGGTGGGGGTCTCGGGCCTTGACGTTCCCGAACGGTTCGAACCATGCCTGCGCGCGCAGGTCGCCCACGCCGAGCTGGCGGTTGACCTCGCCGTCGGGGTCCTCGATGCCGTCGAAGCGGGAGCTGTAGAGCATGAGGACGTCGGTGTCCTGGAAGAACATGTCCGTGCAGGCGTCGAAGTCGTAGTCGTCGCGGTGGACCGGCAGTGTGCTGTGCGTGCCGTGCCCGGTGCTGTCGGAGTCGTCCCCGAGCTCGTCGGCGCTGTCGCCGGCGTCGGCGATGGCGAGGTGCAGGACGAGTTCCTCGGCGGTGCAGGTAGGCCGTGGCCAGTGGCCTCGTTCGAGGTCGTCGGCGAGATCGTCGGCGGCGCGGGCGAAGCGGCGCCGCCACTGGAGGTCGGTGGCGAAGGTCAGCTTCGGCAGCCGCGGGAACACCCCCCAATTGCCCTCGTGCTTGCCCGGTACAAGGTGCCCGTCACCGAGTTCCTCGGCGTCCTCGTACGCCTCATCGGCCAGCAGCGACAGTGCGGTGTGGAGGAGGTCGGCCCTGCGGGGAGTCAGCTGCCACAAGCAGCGCTCGTCCTCGCACTCCGGGTCCTCGCAGTGCGGAGGCTCCACAGGGAAGAGCGCTGCGAAATCGGGAAGTTCTTCCCCACGGCCGCGCTCAGAGGATTCCCCGGCCTTGGCGGCACGCGGGCCGGGGCCGAAGTCCGCCACCACCGGCTCCGCACTCCACGCGGCGACCTCGTCGCCCTTGTTCCGCCGCAGCAGAGAGATATGGCTGCGTTCGGTCAAGAGCGTGGCGAGGGTGATCAGTTCGATCGCTGCGCAGATGCGCAGTGGTTTACGTCTCTCAAGCTCCGGTGGTCGAGCCGGGACGGACGATCATCAGGACCGTGACCGTGGCCCACAGGAGGTTGAAGACCCCGGTGAACATTGCCAGTCGAGCTGTGGCTGCCCGGTCGGGCCGGGGCTCGGTCCTCGTTTCGGCGAGGGCGGTGAGGATGGAGTGCTGGCGGGCAGCACCAACACGCCCAGCACCAAGGCTGCGACGGCCGTCAGGGCGATGGAGGTGATCAGCCAGGGGCTGCCCAGGACGTGCATCAGGCTGGCAGTGGCGAATCCGAACACGGGGACGGCGAGTCCGATCTGCGCGTAGACCCGGCAGATCCGGTGCAGGACCCGCACCCCCGCGAGGGTGTCGTCGCCTGGGGATGAGGTGGCTCGGCGGACTGCCGCGGGGAACATGCTGGCAGCGACGGTCACGGGGCCGATGGTGATGACGGCAGCCAAGACGTGGAGAGCGAGTACAAGCTTGGTCATCAGGCCGCGCCCTCACCGTGACACGGAGGGGCGTCGGGGAAGGAACAAAGGGGCAGAGTTGGCATCTCGGTACGCCTTCTCGCGTGCTGGGGCGGAAGCGGTGAAGCCCTGATGGAGGGACTACCGACATCGGAGCCTAGGAACCGGGAACCACCGACTCCCAGTGGCTGAAATGACAGAATTCACCGAATTCTCGCCAGCCCTCTGACCTGTGCCATCGTGAACCGTAGGAGAGAGGGACCGTGGTTCCGCCCGGAATTCTGAGGAGTCGTAGGTGCACACCGTCGCGGTTCTGGCACTCGACCAGGTCATCCCGTTCGACCTGTCCACGCCCTTGGAGGTGTTCGCCCGGGTCCGGCTGCCGGACGGACGCCGCCCCTACCAGGTGCGCGTGTGCGGACCCAGTGCGCAGATCCCGGCCGCCGGATTCATGATCACCGCCCCGTGGGGACTGGAGGGGCTGGCCGACGCCGACACCGTGATCGTTCCCGGTCGTGCGGAGGGCGCGCCCCCGCCGAGTGAGGAAGTGCTGGAGGCGTTGCGCGCAGCGGCGGCCCGAGGCACCAGGATCGCCTCGATCTGTGTCGGCGCCTTCGACCTCGCCCTGACCGGACTGCTCGACGGACTGGCGGCGACCACGCACTGGGTTGCCGCCCCCGATCTGGCCCGATGCTTCCCCGCGGTCGAGGTCCGCCCCGACGTTCTCTACGTCGACAACGGGCAGCTGCTCACCTCCGCGGGTGCCTCGGCGGGGCTGGACCTGTGCCTGCACATGATCCGCCGCGACTTCGGCTCCGCGGTGGCTGCCGATGCGGCCCGATTGGCGGTCACCCCGCTGGAACGCGAAGGGGGCCAGGCCCAGTTCATCGTCCACCGCCAGCCACCGGTCCCACAGGGCTCCACACTCGAACCGGTGCTCGCCTGGATGGAGGAGCACCTCGGTGAGGAGCTGGCGCTCGACCTCATAGCCCAGCGCAGCGGCATGAGCGGGCGCACCTTCAGCCGTCGGTTTCGTGAGCAGACCGGCACTACGCCGCTGCAATGGCTGCTGCGGGCCCGAATCCGGCGGGCGCAGTTCCTCCTGGAGAACACCGACCACACCATCGACCGCATCGCCGACCAGGCCGGTTTCGGTTCCCCGACTGCCTTCCGCGAGCGCTTCAAGCGGGTCGCCGGCACCACGCCGCAGAGCTACCGCGTTACCTTCCGCAGCAGCGAGCACGCCTGAGGAGCTCCGCCTCGAACGGTGGTGGATCGCTGCGGACGCCTCCGTCCGACGCTTCCCGCAGATCGAGGTACGCCCCGACGTGCTCCGCGTCGACATTGGGCAGTTGCTCACTTCCGCCGGTGCGCCGGCCCGGCTGTGGGGGATGAGCGAGCGTACGTTGGGCCGTCGCTTCCAGCAGCAGACCACCACCACGCTGCGGCGACTGCAGTGGGCGCCGTGTCCAAAGGGTGCAGTGCCTGCTGGAGAACCCCCAACCGTACCGTGGGGCGGATTTCGGGTCAGGCCGGCTTCGGGGCGCCCATCGCCTTCCGCGAGCAGTTCACGTGCGTCATAGGGACCACCCCCGTATGGCCGTCGCGGCGTGCTCCGCGGTCCAGGAACGGGGCGAGTGGGGCCGGACGCGGCCGGCCGACGAGCGGCTTCGAGCGGCGGCGTACGGCTCGTGGCGAGATTCCGTTGGAATGTGTCATTCGAGCCCATCTTCGCTGTGCGCGCCGGCTCCTAGCATCGAGGTGAAGCCGGTGATCGCCGGCTCCTGCTCTACTGAAAGGGGCATTCATATGCACGTCCAGATCGTGTTGTTCGACGGGTTCGACCCGCTTGACGCCATCGCGCCGTTCGAGGTCCTCCACGCCGGCGGCACCGCCTCCGGGGGCGCCGTCACCGTGGAGCTGGTCAGCGCCGAGGGCCCGCGGGAGGTCGTCAGCGGCACCGGCGGCCTGTCGCTGCGCACCACCGGTACCTTCGACCCCCGTCGTCCCGGCATCGTCCTCGTCCCCGGCGCCTCCGGGCGCGTCGGCGACCCCGGCGACACCTCGGGCCTCGAAGACGACGGTACGCAGGAGGACGCCATCCCGGTCCGGCTGGCCCGCACGCTGGACACCGAGCTGCCGGTGCTGCTCAAGGCCGCCATGGCGGACACGCGGATCACCGTGGCGACGGTCTGCGGCGGCTCGCTCGTCCTGGCCATGGCCGGCCTCCTCCAAGGCCGCCACGCCACCACCCACCACCTGGGCCTGGACCTGCTCGACGCGACCGGCGTCCACGCCGTACACGCGCGCGTCGTCGACGACGGCGACCTGGTCACCGCCGCCGGGGTCACCTCCGGCCTCGACCTCGGCCTGTACCTGCTGGAGCGCGAAGTGGGTCCGCAGATCGCCCACGCGGTGGAGCAGCTGTTCGCCCATGAGCGCCGCGGCATCACCTGGCGCCCCGACGGGCTCGAGCCCGCCGCTTTCTGAGCGTCTCGCACCGCCCCGCACGTCACGAGCAAGGAAGCGTCACTTCATGTCCACTGAAATCGAAGGTGTTTGGGACCTGACCATCGTCACGCCCATCGGACGGGTGCACCCCGTCATCGAACTGCGCACGGAGAACGGGCTGCTGGTCGGCACCGCCCACGGCGCGGGCGAGAACCTGCCCCTGCGCGACATCGCCCTCGACGGCGACCGACTGACCTGGAAGCAGTCCATCGCCCGCCCACTGCGCCTCGACCTGGCCTTTGCCGTCGCCATCGAAGGCGACACGCTCACCGGCACCTCCAAGGCCGGTCGTCTCCCGTCCTCAAAGGTCACCGGCCGACGTCGCTGCGACGATGCCGCCGAGCCGTCGCGATGATGTCGCCACGCGCCACGTCCGCGGTCACTGCCGCGGCCGGGGCACCCACCCTGGTGTTCCTGGCCGCAAACGGGATCGGCGGTCTGCGGCCCACATCGGTCGCCGCAACGGTGGCTGCCGTGCTCGTCCTCGCGTGGCGGCTGCGCGCCCGGCGGCAGATCGGGCACGCGGTCGTCGGCGCCGTGCTGGCGACAGCGTGCGCGGCCGCAGCCGCCTGGACGGGACAGGCGCGGGGGTTCTTCCTGGTCCCCATGCTGATCCCGGCCGTGGCCACGGCGGCATGCCTGCTGTCCCTTGCAGCCGACCGCCCCCTGGCCGGTCTGGTCGCGAACAGGATCGTGGGCGGCCCACCCGAGTGGCGCTCGCACCGGGTACTGCACCGCTTCTACGCGGCGACCACGGTGGTGCTCGCCCTCGTGAGCGTTGTGAGCCTGGTCGCGCAGGTGGCACTGTATCGCTGGAGCGAGGTCGCCTGGCTGGGGCTCCTCCACATCCTCATGGGACCGATGTGGGCCGCCGTCACAGCACTGTCGATACTGCTGTCCCGCAGGACGGTCACCCGCCAGCCGAACGCCGCTGAGTCCGACGACTGCTGACGGCCGACCGGATCAGCCGCCCCGCGCCACACATCGCTCTGGTCGAGGTGGCTGATGCGACACGCTCACGCGCCCGGTCTTGGGGGGCGGATGACAGGCAAGTCGGGGGGAACGCGGTGGCTGAGCGACGCTGCAGCACGAGCGGTACCGGCACCTGCGCCGAGACGTTCGAGGCCACCGCAGCGGCCCGTAGTCTCGGCCGCTGCTCTCTCGGTGATATGTCGCTCGACCACGTCGATCAGGACGGCGGTCTTGGCGTCGAACTCCTCGTTGTCCGGGCTCATCCGATCCAGTTCTCGCACAACACCTCGGCGCCATGGTGTACCTGCCGGGCGCCGGCCATCGCGTCGGCGAGGTCGGGCACCTCCTGCCGGATCCAGGGATAGACGAATTCATCCTCCAGGTAGGTGTGAACCGTCAGGGCCTCGATGATCCGCTCGGCCGTATCCCCCCGTTCCCGCACCGGTCCTGTAGCCGGTCATCGCAGTAGCGAGACCTCAGGGCGTAGGAGTGGAGCCTCGGAGGTCTGGTGGGTGTCGCCGGCTGATGTCTGGCTGATCTCGGAACGGCACGTGCGGCACTTCGCGCGGGTCGTCCGGGTCCAGGACCCAATGTGGGTTCTGGACCTATATGAACACCCTGGCGGCTGCGGAGCTCCCGTGGTGAGGCTGTCTTGGAGTGACGGACCTCTTCCACGGAAGCTCCGCTGCTGCGCCCTCTGGCTTTCACCCGTAGGCTCCACGCCTGACTGAACGGCGTTGTGGCCAGAACAGGGCCTTCTCATATTGATTGCGCGAGTGTGTGACACGGGCCCGCAGCCCCGCGCCACGGGGGCGTCGGCTACTTGGTCGGCTCAGGCCGGGAGCGGGAGACCGGCGGCGTGGAAGAGCCGGTCACGGGAGGCCGCGGCCTCGTCGAAGACGGTGTCGCCTCCCTTGAGCACACCGTTCTCCTTGAGGACGTCGCCGGCCACCACGACGAGGTCGACATTGCCGGCGTGGCCGCCCGCGACGATCGTGGCCGCAACGTCCGTGGCGGGCAGCATGTTGGCGTGATCGAGGCGGATCATGATCAGGTCTGCCTCCTTGCCCGGGGTCAGGCTGCCGGTGCGGTCGTCGATCCCCGCGGCCCGTGCGCCTTCGATGGTCGCGAAGGACAGCAGGTCGGCGGCGTCGAACGTGGGCAGGCCGGGAGCACGGTCCATGGGCCCGGCCGCACCGGCGAGGATCAGCTGCTGGTAGGCGAGGGTCGCCCGCATGACGCCGAACATGTCACCGCTCACGATCGTCTCGGTGTCCACACTGAGACTCGGGCGGACACCGGCGGCCAGCAGCCGGTTGGTGGCCGGCTGGCCCAGGCCCGGCATGAAGACCTCCAGGGCGCCGGCCACGGACGCGGTGGCACCGCGTGCGGCCACCATTCTCAGCTCCTCGTCGGTCGACGTGCACAGGTGAATGAACGTCATGTCGGAAGCGAGCAGCCCGGCCTCCTCCAGCTGACGTACGGCCTGCTGCTGCGCCCCCCACTCGCCGAGGCCCACGTGCATGCTGATGCGCAGGCCCAGTTCACGGGCGAGCCGGATGTCGCGCTCGGACACATCGGGGGTGGACAGCTCCGGTCCGCGGAGCATCGCGTTGAGGGTCACCCGCGCCGAGTCGTCGGAGAGCACCTCGTTGCGGATGCGCCGAATGTCGTCGGGGTGGCTGCGGTCACTGCCGAACTGCCACTGCTCTGCCTCCGTCGACGGCCAGCCGTGGTCGAAGACTGCTCGAATGCCCGACTCCCAGTGCGCTGCGATCGCCGCGTCCGAGTGCTCGGGGCTGTTGCTGATGTGCGACTCGTCCCGCACGGTCGTCACCCCGGAGTCGAGGGACATCAGGTCCGCCGCCAGGTTGCCGATGTGTACGTCCTGAGGATCGAAGTACTGTCCGAGGCCGATCTGCACCTGGCTGCGGTACTCCTGGTAGGTCCAGGCGGGGCCGAGATTGCGCAGCGCCCCCTGCCAGTTGTGGCGGTGGGTGTCAATGAAACCGGGCAGTACGACGTTGCCTGCGCCGTTGATGACCCTGGCCCGGTCGTCGGACAGGTCCCGGCCGATTTCGAGGATCCTGCCGTCAGCGACGAGGACGTCGCCCACGAAGTTGCCGAGCTTGTCGTCCTGCGTGATCAGGTACGCGCCCTTGATCAGGATGCGTTCCTTGTCCTTCGGCTGGTTCTGGGACACCTGGGGTTCCTTTCGTGCCGTGGCGGCACTGTCTTGCTTTTCCATCGAGAGAGGGACGGTGGGGTCCGGGTGCGGACGTGGATCACTTCGTATCGGTGCCACGCGGGCGCCGGGAGGCGATCCCGACGGCGCCGAACGTGAGCAGCGCACCGAGGACGGTGAGGACGGAGGGGGACTGACCGCCCGAAGGGACCAGGAAGTCCAGGGCGATCGAACTGGCGAGCTGCCCCGCGATGGAGGCCATGCTCAGCAGCAGGACACCGATCCGGCGTACCAGGAACGCCGAGGCACCGATGAACACCACGCCGCACAGACCACCGAGGTAGACCCACCAACTGGTGGGCAGGGGGTGCCCCGAGGTCCCTTGCACGAGTGTTTTGACCCCCCATGCCGCACCGAGGAACACGGCACCGACAAGGAAGTTGAGCCAGGTCGCTGCGAGCGGCGAGCCTGACGCGGCCGTCGTCGCTCCGTTCAGGGCCTGCTGCACACCGAGGAGGAAGCCTGCGGCGATGGTGGCGAGGGCCGGCAGGATGATCGTGGCCGGTGCGAGGTTGTCGGCGAAACGGGGTAGGGCGGACACGACTGCGGCCACCAGGATGAGGGCCGCTCCCGTGAGTCGGGCGGCGCCTGGGCGCCGCCGCAGGCCACCGCCGATCCCCCGGCTGTCCACGATCAGACCACCAAAGGTCTGGCCGGCGATGGCCGACACTGTGAATACGGCAACTCCGGTCACCAGCGCGGCGGTGGACTGGGCCAGGGCGAAAGTGCCGCCGAGCACACCGGCCAGCAGGTACCGGCGAGGGAGCCGACCATCTTGTGAAGCGCCGGCCAGGCGCCGCAGCGCGCCGCGCAGTCCGGTGGAGAAGAGCGCGAGGAGAGACAGCAGGACCAGTCCGCCCGAGAAGCTGATCGCCGCCGCAGCGATGCCGTCGTCGAGGCGCTGGCTCAGCTCGCCGTTGAGACGGGCCTGTACCGGCACCACCATGCCGGTGGCGATGGCTGCCACGACGGCCAGCGAGCCGGTGCGGGGCACGGATGGGCGGGACTGTCCCGCCGACTGGGGGCCGGGCCCGGCAGGACGGCGATGAACCGACCCGGTTGGAGCGGTGGGAGTACTCATGTCGAAGTTCCTCAAGAAGGGTTGCGGCCGGGCAGATCTCGGCCGGCCCGGCCGCCGGCGGCCGCTCGGGCCCCGCCTGCGGCGGTGCCCGGGGCGCGGGTTGTCTCAGAAGTCGGTACGCGCGATGTCGTCGAGGACCGACGGTCCCGTGGGGTCCCAGCCCAGGACACGCCGGGCCGTGTCGCCCGAAGCCTGCTGGTCGAGGAGAAGGGCCTCGCCGAGCAGGCCGAGCCGGTCGAGCGTCTCCACGACAGGTTCGGGCTCGACGCGTCCGGCCAGGCCGACAGAGCGGCTCACCGCTTCGGTGATCTCCCGCACGGTCGGGTTCGCACCGCTGGCGCCGAGGAAGTACGAACCGGCCGGGGCCTTCTCGAGCGCGAGCACGTAGAGCTCGGCCAGGTCGTCCACGTGCACGGTGCTCCAGTGCTGCTCACCGGAACCGATCATGGTGAGCGCCGGGGTGTTGCCGGCGGTTCGAGGACCGGCGGCGACGAGGTTCATCAGACCGCCGCCGTGGCCGTACACCACTGCAGGCGCAATGATCGAGGTCCGGACGCCCTGCGCGTCGCGCACGAGCTCGGCGATCGGCACCCGCCAGGCGGTCAGCCGCGGGGGGTTCATTCCCGACGATTCGGTGATCGCCGAGCCGCTGCCGTGCAGCCAGACGCCGGTGGTGTGCACGAACGGCCGGTCCGTGTTCCGAAGCGCGCGCAGGAAGCTGGTGACGGCCACCTCGTCGACGGCCATGCTGGTCTCGTCGCCCGGCGACGCCAGGTGGATCACGCTCTCGCTCGCAGTCGCGAGTGCCTCCAGGGCGTCGCCGTCCGCCAGGTCGGCGACCGCAGGTTCGGCGCCCTTGGCCCGCACCAGCTCGGCCTTCTCGGCTGAGCGGACCAGGGCGGTGACCTGGTGGCCACCGGAGATGAGCCGGTCGAGCACCGCGGCTCCGATGTAGCCGGTGCCGCCGGTGAGCAGTACACGCATGGTCTTCCTCTTTCACTGACGTCTTTTGATCCGGGCGTTGGCCCGCACGACAACAGTCGCCCTCCCTGGCTATCGTGTCCAACGAATGTTTTCGAATGGTCGATCGGTTATGTCGATGAATGAGGTTGGGTGTGGATCAGAAGCGGCTGGAGTACTTCATCACCGTCGCTGAGGAGCTGAACTTCACGCGGGCGGCCCAGCGGCTGCACGTCACCCAGTCCACGCTCTCGGCCGGCATCAAGGCCTTGGAGCACGAGCTTCGGACCGAACTGCTCCTGCGTTCCACACGGTCGGTCAGACTGACGGAGGCCGGCTCGGCCTTCCTTCCCGAGGCGCGGACCGCGATCGAGGCGCTCGACCGGGCCCGGGCGGCAGTGGAACCGCTCTCCGCGGGGCTGCGCGGCAGCCTCACCGTGGGCGTCCTCAGCGGGCTGACGGTGATCGACGTACCCGCGCTGGCCGGTGAATTCCACCGCCGTCACCCAGGGGTCCGGTTGCGTACCGAGACCTCTCAGCGGGGAACCTTCGGGCTGATCGAGCGGATCAAGGAGAGCCATGTCGACGTGGCCTTCGTGGGCGCCGACATCAAGGACGAACACCTCAGCTCGAGGGCCATCAAGAGGTACGAGGTCCAGCTGCTGGTCCCCGCCGATCACCCACTGGCCCGCCGGAAGAGTGTGCGACTCAGAGACATCGCCGGGGAGGCCTTCGTCGACATGCCCGCCGGTTTCGGGCAGCGCCAGATCGTGGACGACGCGTTCACGAAGGAGGAGTTGTTCCGGCGGGTCCTCATCGAGGTCTCGGACATCACCACGATCGCGGATTACGTGGCGCACGGCCTGGGCGTGGCGCTGTTGCCCCCGGACTTCGCTGCGGCGGCCGGCGACGCCGTTCGTACCGTCCCCCTCGCGGACGCCCGACCGGCCTGGACGCTCAGCGTGGTCGCCTCCGCGACGCGTCCGCCGACACGGGCGCTGCACGCCTTCCTCGACCTGATCCCGCACCACATCCGGCGAGACCGCGTGTTCTGAACGGAGAAGGGCCCCTGCCAGAACCCTCCGGCAGGGGGCCCTGCCCTTCTCGCTCCGGGACCGATCGGCCCCTGGTCGGTCGGTCAGTCGGTCTTGATGCTCGACAGGATGTCCAGCTTGGACGCCCGGCGGGCGGGCCAGATCGCGGCCACCAGGCCGCCCACCCCGGCCGGCGCCAGGAACAACGCCAGCTGGCCGTACCGCAGGACCGTGGTCAGGCCGGAGAGGCTGGACTTCAGGGCGGCGTTGATCGCCCAGGCGATGAAGCAGCCGAGCAGCAGGCCGATGCCGGCGCCGAACAGCGAGATCACCACGGACTCCAGACGGACCATCCGCTTGATGCCCCCGGCGGTACAGGCCGATCGCCCGCAGCATCTCGATCTCGCGCTTGGGGCCGGCGAGGCGCAGCTGCCGATCGCTTGGGGTGGCGTCCTCTCAGTGCCAGCTCGACGCCTGACAGTGAACCCTGTCATTTCGGCTTCCTTGCCAGCGAACCCAATCGTACGAGGTGACGCTGGGGGTGCTGGGCGGGCCCTACCGGTCAGAGTGAACTTGCGCTCCGTGTCCGGTCTGGGCGTGCTGCGCGGATGCTCGTGTCGGTCAGGCGAACTGCCGCGGGCGGCGACTCGCCCGCGGCAGTTCGGGACTCCGCGTGGCGGGGTCAGAACTGGTTCTCGCCGCCGTTGATGTGCAGGGTGGTGCCGAGCATGAAGCTGCTGTCCGCGGAGGCGAGGAAGGCCACTGCGGCGGCGACCTCCTCCGGGCGCCCCATGCGGCCGATCGGCACTCCCGCTGCGAGTTCCGCCTTGACGGCGGCCGCGTTGTTGCCCCACACCAGTCCGGCGCCAAGATGCTCGAACAGCCCGAGCGCGAGGACGAAGTACACCCCCGACACGAGAGGGGAGGCTCCGCAGCCGTTGCTCGCGACCCCCTGTCTCGTCCAGCACCGCATCCACCAACTCGGGTGGGATGACCTGGGTTAACTCACCGATATGACCAGGCGCGAACACGTCGGTTCCGCCCGTGACAGACTGGGCCACCGGGCCTCTGCTCTCTCAGGAAGATCTTGGTCGATCCACCTGAATAGCAGAGGCCTCTCCCTCATCTCACCCACCCTTGACACCGCTGGCGAGCGCTTAGGGCTTGCAGGGCAACAACCCGTAGCTTCCAGCTTTTCGGGCCGTTGATGTGGTATGGCCACTTCACTGGAACAACAGGCTTTGCTGGCTGCGAAATTCGAGGCGATCCTGCCGCATCTGGACGAGCGGCAGCGGCGTCTGCTGCTCGGAGCGGAAGCGAGGTCGATCGGTCACGGCGGGATCCGGCTGGTCGCGCGGGCCGCGAGTGTGCGCGAGGCAACGGTGTCGGCCGGCGTAGACGAACTCGACTCCGGGGAACCGCCGCTGGGCCGGGCACGGCGACCGGGCGGTGGTCGCAAGCGGGTCGTCGACCTGGACCCCGGACTACGGGAAGCACTGCTGGTATTGGTGGAGCCGGATGAGCGCGGGGATCCGATGTCGCCGCTGCGGTGGACCTGCAAGTCGACCCGAGCCCTGGCAGCCGAGCTGACCGCCCAAGGGCACCGCATCTCGGCCGACACTGTCGGCGACCTGCTGCGGGAGGAGGGTTTCAGTCTACAGGCCAACGCCAAGGTCGCCAACACCCCGACCGAGACGGGCAGTTCAGGTACATCAACGAGCAGGCCAAGCAACACATGGCCGCCGGGGATGCCGCGAGCTTGACCAGTTTCGCCCGCAGCGGCTCCAGCTTCCCGCGTACCTCCACCTGGAGGCCCAGCTCTTCGCCCACTGCCCGCACCTGCACCGGACCGCCGGCAGCTCGCACGATCGCCAGGATCCGGCGGCAGTCGTCGGGCAGCGCGATCTCGTCATCGCTGTCGTCGCGGTGCGGGACCAGCAGCATCGCACGCCCGCCGACCTGCGCTGACGCCGGTGCGACAGCAGCTCGTTCCCCCAGCTGCCCGCTCGCTCATCCGCGTCAGGACCCTCTCGGCGACTGCGAGTTCGCCCCGCTCGGCCTTCACCTCGTCCAACTGCTTGACCAGCTGTTCTTCCAGCTCGTCCAATTCTGCGCGGCGCGCGGCGATCCGTTCCAGTACCTCGGGGTCCACCATGCCCGGGAGCGTAGGAGCATCGCGGGCTGGAACGGGCCAGAACCCGCGAAGACCTCCCTGCCCGACGATCTACACGGCAGACTGCCGCGCGTGACCAGCACGAGCACCGGGGCACGGAATCACACCAGGGCCCGTGACCTGCCACTTCACGATGGACACCGCTCAATGGTCGACTGCGGCCCCGCCATTACCTACCTCGGACGGATCGCCCTCGTAGCCCCGTGGGTCCCCGACCGCCTCCGCAGACGCACCGCCGAGCTCAGACTCCCCAAAATCGGCCCGCGGGTACCGCCAGGCGCTGCCCGTCATCGCAGCTGCCCTGCCACTGCTGCGACTCCCTTGCAGCCCCGCTCCAGCAGCGGTCGGGCCTCGACTGCGCGCTCCGCCGCTCGGCGGCGGTCCGGGTGGTGGCGGTCCGACGGTGCCGCCCTGGCGGGCGAGGGCGCGAGATGCGGCGACCTTCCCCGAGGCGGTGGAGGCCGCACAGGCGCTGCTGGATCCAGTGATGGCCGAGCTGGCCTGGCAGGACAGCGAGCGGGGAGGCAGCCAGTGGATAGGTTGTTCTGCCAACACTGCGTGAAGAACTGACGAAAGACAGTAGGGGACGAGGCCGCCCGCATGGGCGGGCGACCTCGTCCCCTACACGTGTCCCTTGGGCCAGCAGGAGCCTTGACCAGGACATGGAGCATTACCGCAAGTCCAGTGAAACTCCGTAACCTTACGGCCTCCTACTGCCCGGAGGTCCATAGTTGGCAGTCAGGTTTGCCGCATAGATGTCCGGGATGCCATGGCGCCCAAACGCCAGCGAGACATACGAATCCAGCGCACCTGACACCTCCAGGAAGGGTCCGAATCGTTGGCGCCATTCATCCCGCGTGGCCGCATCTGGAAAGCCCCGAAAAATTGCGACTTCAGGATCCCTCTCACCCCAGCACCCCCACCTTCCGGAAGGGCCTGTCACAGCGATGACTTTGGCAGAGATCGCGATCGAATCCGCGAAATCATCGTCCGAGGTGAAGCCGATCTTCTCCCAGTAGTCGTCCACGCCCGCGTCGACGGACAACGACATAGCCGGGTACGTCTGACACTCCGGAAGGTAGAACTCGTCGAGACCAGGTTCGAGGACCAGCAGTTCGATGCGATCGTCGCCGTGCCACCGGGCCATCGCGCAGAACGCCGGCCAGAATTCCTGGGTGAGGACCGCATCGAACTCGCAGAACAGCGAAGCCCCCGCGTCCTCTCGGAAAACCTGGCCGGGCAGCCTGGCCTCAAGGTCGAAGACCGACGCGCTGCTGGCGCGGACATCGAGGTAGCCGTCGCGATCAGCCATGGTCGCGCCTTCCCTTGCCACTAGTCGTTCCCCAGTCTGATCTTGATATCGGCGTTCTTGGACCCCGCATTGTAGAAGTCAGCCGTCCACCCGGGGTGGCTGTCCGCCTTCGGTCGAAGGAAATACTTCGCTCCGTCCTTCGTATACATGATACCGGCCGAACCCTTGTCGATATGGGTCCAGCCGTTGGCCTCGAGGTTCTTTCCGAATTCGATGGGACCGACATCCGTCCGCTTGTTCAGCATCCGGGCGCCGGGCGTGGTGATGTCCTCGTACAGCGATGAGGTCGGGCAGCTGCTGTTGTGGACCAGAAGCGGCGTGTCGCCAGCCAGCACGTGGTACGTGTGGACGGTATTGACGGTGGGGCTATAGGCGGGCTGGAGGGTGTTCCAGTGCCTTGCGGCGGTGATCTGCGCGGTCTGGCCGGTGGCACTGCGCAGGGTGTCGCCGGGCACGAGGTCGGCGGCGTCCTGCCAGGCGCCCCGGTTGGCGGCCCAGTACGGGTGGTGGCCGGTCGAGGTGATCGTGCTGCTGCTGCCGTCCGGGGACGTGATGGTGATGTCGGTGAAGTCGCGGTCGTCGGGCGTGTAGATGGTGGCGTCGACGCTCTGGGAGCTGGTCTGGCCGGTCTCGGGATCTGTCGCGGTGACGTGGTCGCCTACGCGGATCCGCTCGATCGGGCGGGCCGATCCGTCGGTCATCAGGACGCGGGTTCCGGCCGGGAAGCTGTTTTGCTGACCGGTCATCAGGAAGGCGGCGACGGCCTTCGGCGATCCGTCCCGCAGGGCCTTCTGTGCGGCCGGCCTCCTTGACGCTGATGTCGCCCGTCGCGATCAGGGCCTGTGCGGCGGCAGTGCGCACGGCCTCGTCGGGGCTGTCCTGCGCGATCTCCAGCACGCTCTGCCGCAGGTCTTCCTGTTCGGCCTTGTCGCGGCCGGTGCGCAGCCAGTTGAGGACGGTGTCGTCGGTGCCGGAGAGGGCGTCTGCGGCGGCTTCCTGGCTCCAGGGGCCGCCGGCCTTCAAGGCCGCGAGCGCGGCCTTGCGCCCCTTGGCAGCGAGGGCCTTCGGGTCCGCGTCGGGCCTGGCGGCCTCGGCCGCCAAGTCGGCGGCCTCCTGTTCCCGGGCTTGCACGCTCGCGAGCATGGTGCCGACGGCCTCGGTCTCCGAGTCGTCGTCGCTCTTGAGGTCGCGGGCGACCTCGATGGCGACAGCGGTGCGGGCGGTGAGCTCCTCGGCTGGCTGAACCCGGTCTTCGACCAGGCCCACATCGTCTCCGGCGTCGTCTGGCTCGGCGGCCTGACCCTGCTCGCCGTCCTGGCCGGCGCCCGCAAGCACCTCGGCGACGGCGCCGGAGTGCTGTGGGCCGAGATGTGGCGGCGCCTCGGTCTCCTCGCCATGGTGTGCGTCGCCACCGTCACCATCTCCGGCCTGTGGCTGAGCTGGAAGCACGTCGGCGACATCTCGCAGCTGTGGACCACCGGCTACGGCATCGCTCTGCTCGTCAAGATCCTCCTGGTCAGCGCACTCGTCGCCGCGGGCGCCTTCACCAGTTCTGGCTCATGCCCTGGATCGTCCGGGCCCGCCGCACGGACGACACCGCCTCCCTGCTGCACCTCACGCTCCGCCACTTCCCCAAGGTCGTGTGGGGCGAGGTCGTCCTCGGCGTCTCCGTGCTCGCCGTGATGCCGTTCATCTCCGGCTCGGCCCGCACCGAGGCCGGCAGCCCGAAGGCCCTCTCCTCCGGCACCGTCTTCGCCGCCGGCGCCGCCCTCGCCCTCGCACTGGCCGCCTCTCTGTACGCGACGGCCAAGGCGTCCGACGCCCTGGCCCGCCGACCGGCCGCACCCCCCACCGTCTGATACGCCGACAACTCCCCCGGCCCGTGGACAAGGGGCTCACCGTCTCCGTCCCCCGCATCCACGTGCCCGGGCACCGGCGGCCCCGCAGACCCGTGGTGCCCGGCCGAGGGACGCTCCCCTCCGCCGGGCACCACGTCGCTTCCGCCCCCACCGGGTCAGGCAGGCCCGGGGCGGGCGGCCGTCGCCGCCGGTCAGCCGAGCGAGGCGAGGAAGGTGTTGAGCGCCTGGACCTCGGTGGCCTTGTCCGGGTGCGACGCGCGCAGCGACGTCAGGACCTGGTCGATCTCGCCGTCGAGGAAGTGCCAGGCCTGCCCGTTCTTGCCCTGGAGGGTGTCCTGGTCGTCGTCCCATGCCGTCTCCAGGTCCTTCACCCGGCTGGTCGCGGCCTTCTGGTCGCCGGAGTCGAGCTTGGCCAGGGTGTCGGATGCGATGGTTCGGAACTTCGCGATCTCGGCCGGCGGGAACGAGGCCGTCGCCTGCTCCGAGGTGAGGGCGGCGGTCGAGGACGCCGGGGTGTCGCCCTCGCTGGCCGCTGCCGCGTGCGGCTGCTGGTTCGCCCACACGAGAAGTCCCGCGGCCGCCACCGCCACCAGGGCGTAGTAGCCGAGCATGATCCGCTCGCGCGCCGGGTTCGACGTCTTCGGGGCACGGTCCGGGTCGTCGGTCCCGATCACATCGCTGCGGCTGCGTGTGAGGTGGACGACGGTGGCGAGGATCGCGGCCAGGAAGACCACGCTCGTCACGGCCGTGCCCAGGCCCAGGCCCCCGTCGCCGCCGGGCGAGGCCAGCCAGTCGCCGAGGTTGGCGCCCAGCGGGCGGGTGAGGATGTAGGCGAGCCAGAAGGAGAGCACCGTGTCGGCGCCAAGGCGCCAGCCGACGACGATCGCCGCGATCAGCCCGAGCGGCAGGAGCACCGAGACGCCCGGCGCCCAGCCCGTCAGCTCCAGGGTCCAGTCGCCGACCGCGGTGCCCAGGGCGAAGGTCACCAGGACCGCGAGCCAGTAGAACAGCTCACGGGAGCGGGTGGTGATGCTGTGGATCGACAGCGTCCGCTCGCGGGCGTACCAGATCCCGAAGACGACCGCGAGGACACCGGCGAACATGCTGCTGCTCACCGCGAGCGGGACGCCCTGGCTGTCGGTGAGGATGTCCGTGTAGAGGGTGCCGGTCACGCTGAGCACCACAACGGTCAGCCAGTACACGAACGGGGTGTAGCGCTTCGTGGTGAGCTGCCAGCCCAGGGCGCCGGCCAGCACGACGGTGAAGATCAGCGAGGTGTTGATCAGGCCGACGCCGAGGGTCGTGTTGATCCAGTCGGCGAAGCTCTCGCCGACCGTGGTGCAGAGGATCTTGATCACCCAGAACCAGACCGTGACCTCGGGCACCTTGTTGATCAGCTGGCGGCCGAGCGACCCGGCCTCGGCTCGCTCCATGGTGGATGTCATGGCGCCGAGGCTGGCACGCGCGACCTGTACATAACCTGAGCACGTCGCCGCTCGGAATCCGCGGCCGGGCAGGGCCGCCGGCCCCGCGCTCCCGCCAGGAGACGGCCCGGGGCAGCCTGAGCGGCCGGAGGGTCCTCATCCGGACGGGCGATACTGGCCAGATGACCAATCCCCGGGTACTGGTCGTCGAGGACGACCACGGACTGCGTGAGGCACTGGCCCGCGGCCTGCGCGAGGAGCACTTCGACGTGCTGACGGCCCCCGACGGGGCGAGCGCGCTGCGCACCGTGCGCCGACAGGTCGACGCCGTGGTGCTGGATGTCGGCCTGCCCGACTCCGACGGCCGGGACGTCTGCCAGGCGATGCGCGCCCACGGCTTCACCGTGCCGGTGGTCTTCCTGACCGCGCACGACGCCCTGACCGACCGGCTGTCCGGATTCTCGGCCGGCGGCGACGACTACCTGGCCAAGCCGTTCCACATGGCCGAGCTCGCCGCGCGGCTGCGCGCCGCGATGCGCCGCACCGCCAACGCGCCCACGGCCGACAGCTCGAAGCTGCGGCTGGACCCGGCCCGGCACGTCCTGGCCGGACCGGACTGCTCAGTGGCCCTGACCCCCACCGAGTACCGGCTGCTCGCCTGCCTGATGGCGCTGCCCGGAGAGGTCGTGCGCCGGCGCGCGCTGCTACGCGCGGGCTGGCCGGAAGGCGCCATCGTCACCGACAACACCCTCGACCAGTACCTGGCGCGCCTGCGCCGCAAGCTGGGCCAAGCGGACAGCTCGCGCAGCATCTGCACCGCGCGCGGCGTGGGCTACCGGTTCGAATGAAACCCTCCACCGGGCCCGTGCGCCCGCTCGCACTGCTGGCGCGTCTGCGTCCCCGCACGCTGCGCGGCCGGCTCGCGCTGATCGCCCTGGTCAGCATCGCGCTCTGGGTGGCGGCTCTCACGGTCGTCTTCCAGGCCCTGCTGGCTTCACAGCTGAACAGCCAGGCCGACGAGTTGCTGCGCACCCGGGCCAGCGCCGCGGCGGCCACCGTCTCGTCCTCGGCCGACGGTCACCTGACCGTCAACGATCCCGCCGACGACAGTGCCCTCGACGTCGGCGTCTGGATCTACCAGGGCGACCAGGCGCTGGAGCGCCCGACCGCCTCGCGCGCCCTCCAGGACACCGCCGACCGGCTCGCGGGCGGCCCCGCCGGTTTCAGCCGCAGCGCCGGACCGGCTCCCGCTCGCCTCTACGTGCTGCCCGTCCTCTCGGGCGACCAACGCGTCGGCGCCGTGGTGGCCGCCGTCGAACCGGACGCCGCACTGCACACCGGCGAGATCGCCCTCACGGCAGCCGCGGCCCTCGCCGCTCTGCTGCTGGCGGGCGTGTACCTGGTCACCAGGGCCGTAGTCGGCGGCGCGCTGCGCCCGGTCGCGGCGATGAGCGCCCAGGCGGCGGCATGGAGCGCCGCCGACACCACCCGCCGCTTCGGCGCCGCACAACGCCCCGCCGAGCTGTCTGCCCTCGCCGGCAACCTCGACCAACTGCTGGACCGGCTTGCCGCGGTACTGCGGCACGAGCAGCAGCTCACCGCGGAGCTCTCGCACGAGCTGCGCACACCGCTCGCCCGGATCACCGCCGAGACGGACTGGCTCCTGGCGAGGCCGCGGAACGCCGCCGAGCAGAAGACCGCCCACAACGCGATCGCCGACAACGCGGCCCGGATACGGGACATCTGCGAGACGCTGCTCTCCCAGGCGCGCAACGGCGTCGGCACGAGCGCGGGCACCAGCGAGGTACCCGGTCGTTGCACGCTCGCTCCGCTGCTGACCACGCTGGCCGACCGCAGCGCCCAGGACTTCCCGGACGCACCGCCGGTACGGATACTTGAGGGTGCTGAAAAGGCCGTCGCCGGAGTCTCGGCCCCGATCGTCGAACGCATCCTGGCGCCGCTGCTCGACAATGCGCGCCGCTACGCCCGGACGTCGGTGACCATGGAATGCGTGGTCCGGCCAGGCACGGTCGCGGTGGTGGTCCGCGACGACGGCCCGGGCGTCCCCGAAGAGGTCGGGGAGGCGGTGTTCGAACCAGGGAGGCGGGCCGACCCCGGGGACGGCCACGACGGCGCCGGCCTCGGCCTCGCCTTGGCCCGCCGCCTCACCCGCGCGGCAGGTGGAGACCTCACCCTCAGGCCGCCGTCGGACGCTGTCGGCGGTTCTTTCGAAGTCACCCTGCCGACGGGCTGAGACAGCCCTCCCCCGCAGGGCTGACCAGACTACACTTCGGCTACGGCGGCAGGAACGTCGTCCACCAACGACAGGCGATCCGCAGCGGCCCCGTCTTGGTCCTCGGCGAGCGCAAGCGTGTCCTGATCGCCGACACCGTCGGCGGTCACTTCGCCGCCGCCCGCTACGCCATCACCGGCGCCATCGACTACGCCTCACGCCCTTGGCACTGGCCACCGAGCCCGCCGTAAGAGCAGTCGCAATCAGCGCTTCAGGATCCACAGTCCCAGCGTCGCAGCCGATCCCCGCCGCAGGCAAGGGCGCCTGTGCCTCGCCGTTGGTCAACGGCTAAGCGTCAACAAGTGCCCCGCGCTACCTGGCTCATACCGAGCTCCCAGCGCATTCCATTTGCCCTGCGCGTGCTTGGAGTTCGGCGGGTAGGTACCAGCCTTCGATGGTGGGTGTCATGTAGAGACGGGCCTTGAGGCCGAGGAGGAGCTGGCGGCGGTGTTCCTGGTCCGCCTGGGCCCAGGCGTCGGCGAAGGTCTGGCCGGTCTCGACGTCGACCCAGGCGGAGGGTCGTTGTGGGAGGGCGGCGAGGCGGCGGCGTTCGTCGACGAGGACTTCGAGGGCCTCGGAGTACTCGTCGTCGCCGCCGGGGTAGTCGAACAGGTTGCGGCGTTTCTCCTCACGCAGATCTCTCATGGCCTGGGTGACGTGGTTGAGCTGCTCGGTGTGGTCCTCGCCGGGGATGAACCTGCGCACCGTCATCGCCAGGTCGGCCAGGCGTTCCACCAGGGCGGCGATCGCTGCGGTGACGCGCTCGCCCTTGACGGACTGGCCCTTGCAGGCCGGTTTTCCGGCCGTCTTCGCGCACCGGTAGTACTCGTAGATCTTGCCGTTCTTGGCGAGGTTCACCTGCCGGTAGAACCGGTCGCCGCACCGGTCGCAGTGCGGCACGCCCAGCCAGGGCGAGGCACCGTTCGAGCGTTCCTTCGTGATGGACCGCTCGTCCATCGCCGCCTGGACCTGGGCCCACACCTCCTCCGTGAACAGCGGCTTGGCCATCCGGATCGGCAACCCCTTCGCGTCGCGGGCGATCTTGCGCGCCTTCACGGAGCGGCCGGTCAACTTCAGGCCCATCGTCGCCGGCGAGCGCAGGATCTTCCCCACGCTGGTCGGGTTCCAGTGGTTCGACGGCGGCGTCTTGCGCTTGCTCGAGTAGCTGTCGCCCTGGTTCTTGTACGGTGCATCGACGGGGTGTCGAAGCCGGCGGCTTCCAGGGCCGTGGCGATCATCCACTGGCTCTGCCCCTCCAACAGGAGCTTGCCCATGTACCGCACCGCCTCGGACGTGACCGGGTCCGGCTCCAGGGTGCGGCCGCCGCCCGCGCGATCGACGATCCGGTACCCGTACGGCGGCTGACCCCCGGCCCACCGGTCCGTCTTCCGCAGGTGCTTGTGCGCGGCGGTGACGCGGGCCTTGATCCGCTTGAGCTCCATCTCCGCGAAGATCGACGCCAGCATCAGGAAGGTCTTGGCCAGCTCGTTCCCGAACGACGACTCGCGGCCCCTGCGGTAGTCGAGGGTGATCCCGTCGTCGGTGAAGACGAGGACCTTGTGGTTTTCCTCTGCCCAGTGCGCCACGTCCGCGCAGTCCTTGGCCGAGCGGAACGCCCGGTCGACCTTGGCCCATACCATCGCGTCCCACTCGCCCTGGCGATCGGTGAGCCACGGCCCCAGGTCGGGACGCTCCCACGGGGTGATCTGGGCAGAGACGTCCAGGTCCTCGAACGACCCGACGATCTCCCACTCCTTCGAGACCGCATGGCGCGTCGCCGACTCCGCCTGCACCAGATGCGAGACCTTGCCCTCGTCCCCGTGCGTGTCCGACACACGCGAACCAACCACCGCCCGAACCGGCGCCAAAGCCGTCATGATGCTCACAGGAGGTCCCCTACCACCCAGGCCAGCAGGCACCCTCAAACAGGCTGCACTCGAACGGGTGGACCTTTTTCGAAAAGGTGTCGTTCCGCTGGAGGATCGACCTCCAGGTCGCCACCCCCGGCCTCGCCGCCAAGGCCGTCGAAGCCTACGTCGAACGCGCCGCCACCCACGCCGACCGCTGGTCCGACCACGCGCCCGTCACCGCCGTGTTCGATCTCGGCTAACTGGGCCGACAGCCGGCGATAGTTCATCAGCACCGAGAGGCAGCCAGAGGCCCCTAGAACCCGGCCGTGCCAGAATTCCCTCTCATCTGCAGGCCGACACGACACCGGCCTCACGCTCCAGCGGACCTCCCCGCTGGAGCGCTTTACAGAGTGAGTCGATCGCCGGCTCCGGTGGCATTGTCAACACTCCAGCGCCCTGCGACCGGAGTGGCCGTCTTCGATTTCGACGGCACCCTGGTCGACAGCAGTACCGTCAACACCCCCTCCAGGCTGGCGACCGTCATCGCCCGCCCGGTCGGCGGCACCGAGCGGGCGGACGGCAAGGGTCGCCAGCCGCCGATGGCCGTCACCCCCGCTGGGTGACGGCCACCGAACAGGGCTCACACCGTGGTCACTAGCACGACCACGGCGTGGTGACGTGGCCCGTCACGGTGTCCACCGCCACCGTCCTGCCCTCGCTGGGAATGCAGAAGTAGTAGGTGGGATGCGGGTTCTGCACGACGGGCTCATTGAGGTACAGGGGCTTGAACGCGCCGGTGTGCCCGGCCTTGACGGCCAGATCGTGGGCCTGGACCTCCGTCATGGTGAACGGGGAGATGGCCTGGATCCCGATCGGGACGCGCCACGGCTGCGTGCTCTGGTACTGACCGGTGGTCGAGTACTTGTACTCGAAGGACGGCTCCGAGCCCTTGGCCCGGAAGCGGATCCACCAGGCCTGGACGTCATTGGGGTTGGTCGTGGGTGTCAGCAGGACGGCGTCCGCGTCGTAGAACTGCGAGCCGGGATGCTCCTGCTGCGCCTTCACCTTGGCCTCCCGCACGATCTGTGTGAGCGGGAGGTGGGGTGCCGCGCTGGCGGTGGACGGGGCGATCGGCAGCAGCGACAGGGCCGTGGCGGTCGCCGCGAGCCCGATCCGAAGGCGGCGGCGTGATGTCCGGCACCCGTTCAGTGCGGGTGTCGCGGGCGTGCGGGCGGTGCGCGTGGTGTTCATGTCCTTCATCTCCTTCGACCCGGACCCTGCGTGGTCACGGTGGAAGTCGACTGCCGGGTTCGGCGTGAGCGGTGGCCGACGGGCGAGAGGTCCTCGGCCGGGTTCCGCGGGGATGCAGCCTCCCGGGGTCCAACGGTAGGAAGATCTCCGGGCGCCGTCTCCTGGCCGTCATCCTCGCTGAGCCGAACAGGCGAACCTCTCACCCGGAGCGATGCCCGTCCGGGGTTTCGCCGCGCGGTCCCGGCCGGTGGGCCCGATCCTGTGCCGCTCCTTGATCATCGCTGACTGTTACAAGGTGGTGACACGATCTTCTCGAAGTAGGCGTCCCAGCCGACGGGCCGACGAGCCTGTAGATCGTCCTTCAGGCTGCGCTCCACCCACTCCGGGGCAATGTAGTACCGCTCCAGAACCGGGTCCCGGCCCGACTCCAGCATCCGCACGATATGGGGGTGCTCGACAGCTTCGAGTGCGGCGGTCTCCGGTTCCAGGAAGACCTTGATGATTTCGTCGTCGCGCCGCTTGAGTCACTTGATCGCCGCGAACTGCCTGCCACTGTCGCGCGGCGCGGATGAGCTCACCTCGCCGGTGCGCATGCCGCGCCTGCCGGCCGTCGATCCTGCCCGTCATCGGCACGGCCTTGTTCGAGGGCCGACCGGCCCGGTCGTCCACCATGGCCGGACCGGTACTCGTGCACTGACGATACGTCAACCGAGTGGTGGACATACCGAACGGTCGATGAAACAGCCGCGTTCGGAACCGCCGGTCAGCCCTTGACGGCCGAGCTGGCGACGCCCTGGATGAACCAGCGCTGGAAGAAGGCGAACACGATCAGCACGGGTAGCACGAGCAGGACGCCGAAGGCCAGGATCTGTCCCCAGTCCGGTGGTTGCTGGCCCTGGAACACGCTCATCTCCAGCGGCAGGGGCCGTACGGCCGGGTCGTCCACCATGAGCACCGGCCACAGGAACGAGCCCCACTGCGTGAGGAAGGTGAGGATCGCGACCGAAGCGAAGGCGGGCTTGCTCATGGGGTAGACGATCCGGAAGAGGATGCGCCACGGTCCCGCGCCGTCGATCCGCGCGGCCTCCTCGATGCTGGCCGGGATGGCCCGGAAGAACGTGTGGAACTGGTAGATCGAGAAGGCGTTGGCGATGAACGGCACGGCCTGGATCCACACCGTGTTCCGCTGGACGCCGAACAGGTAGAACAGCGGCACGGCCACCGACTCGAACGGGATCAGCATCAGCAGCAGCACCAGCGTGAGCACCGGCTTCCGACCGCGCCAGCGCAGCCTGGACAGCGCGTACGCGGCCATCGAGTTGACGACCAGTCCGCCCGCCACCACGGTGCACGCCACGATCAGCGAGACGGCCATGAACCGCCAGAAGTACCCGGTGCTGTCCGAGGACAGGCTGCGCAGCACGGCCGCGTAGTTGTGGAAGGACAGGTGGGTCGGCAGGAAGCCGGACAGGCCGGCGAGCACCCGGTCGGACGGCTTGAGGCTGCCGATGAGCAGGTAGAGCACGGGCAGGGCGAAGACCAGGCTGAGCACGCTCAGGACGGTGTAGTCGGCGATCCGGCGGGCCGTCCTGCCCGCGGTGGAGCCGCCACCGATCGGCGGGTTCATGCGTCCTCCTGTTCGGGTCGGACGAGGCGGCGCTGGACGAGGGTCAGCGCCAGGACGATCAGGAAGAAGACGACCGTGACGGCGGATGCCCGGCCGATGTTGTTCTCGTCGAAGGCGGTGCTCACCGCCTCGTACATCACGGTCCGGGTGGCGTTCTCGTTGAGGCCGCCGCCGCGGACCAGGATGTAGATCTGGTCGAACACCCGGAAGGACAGCACCGAGGTGAGCAGCGCGACGAACACCAGGGTGTTGCGGATGCCGGGCAGGGTGACGTGCCGGAACTGCTGCCAACGGGACGCCCGGTCGAGGGTGGCGGCCTCGTAGAGTTCGCCGGGGATGGACTGGAGCCCGGCCAGCAGGATGACCATCTGGAAGCCGACGCCCTGCCAGATGGACAGGACGACGACCGAGGCCATGGCGGTCAGCGAGGACCCCAGCCAGTCGAAGGCCCCCCAATGGCCCAGACTCAGGTGGTGAAGCAGGGAGTTGAGCATGCCCTGGTCGCTGCGGGCGAGGATGAGCCGCCAGATGACGGCCACCAGGGCCATGGGGAAGACCACCGGCAGGAAGAACACCGAGCGGAACAGGCCGATCGCCTTGAGCTTGCGGTTGAGCAGCACGGCGAGGGCCAGGGCGAGGCCGGTCTGGAGCGGGACGACGGCCAGGGCGAAGGTGAGGTTGTTGAGCAGGGCGTGCAGGAACCGGCCGGAGAGGTCCGGGTCGGTGAAGATCCGGCGGTACTGCTCCAGGCCGAGGAAGGCGGGCGGGCGGTCGGAGCCGAGCCGGGCGTTGTAGAGGGAGAGCACGACGGCGTAGCCGAAGGGGACGGCGACGAAGGCGATCAGTCCGGCCAGGGCGGGGACCGACATCAGCAGGCCGTGCAGTCCGTCTCGGCCCGCCCGGCGCCGGCCGGTCGATTCGGGAACGGCGACGGGTGCCGGTGTCGGCACGGTTCGGGATCTGGCGGTGATGGACATGGACAGGGTCCTGTTCCCGGCGGGCAGCCGGCCCGAGGGGACGGGCCGCCCGGCCGCGTGGGGCTACTTGCTGAGGGAGTATCCGTTGTTGTCGCTGAAGTCCTGGTCGATCGCCCGGGCGGCCTTGGTCAGGGCGCTCTGCGCGTCCGCGCCACCGTAGACGGCGTTGAGCGCCTGGCTGAACTGGGCGGTGATGACCGGGTATCCGGCGGTGACGGGCCGGGTGACCGCGACGCAGGACTTGTTGATGTCGCTGTCGCCGCAGGGCTGGGAGAGCCCTTGGGCGAACAGGTGGAGCGGGCCCCCGGGCTTGTACAGCGGGCTGCCGGACAGCACGGTCTTGGTGGCGGGCACCGCGCCGTTGGCGTTGGTCATGGCGCTGACGATGGTGTCGCCCATCAGGTAGTCCAGGAACTTGCCGGCGGCCTTGGCGTTCTTCGATCCGGCGCCTATCCCCCAGGCCCAGGAACCCTGGCCGGTCTTGGGGCCGCTTCCGAAGTCGGGCAGCGGCAGTACCACCAGGTCGGAGCCGATCGCCTTGCTGTAGGCGGGGTAGCTCCAGTGTCCGGACCAGCTGAGGGCGACCCGGCCGTTGGCGAAGGCGTTGCCGTCGGTGTCGGGGTCGATGGCCGGCTTCCAGGACTGGAAGATCTTGAACGCGTCTGCCACGGCCGGGGTGTCGAGAGCGCCCGCGGCCTTGCCCTGCTTGATCAGCGCGCCGCCGGCGGACCAGACGATCGGGGAGAAGCCGTAGCTGCCCCACTCGGTGGCCAGGCCGTAGTCCTCCTTGACGTCGAGCGCCTTGTGGCTGGGGTTGGCGGCGGCGAGTTTCTGCAGTGCGGCGGTGAAGTCGGCGGCGGTCCAGGCGTCGTCAAGTCCCGTGGGGTACTTGGCTCCTGCGGCGTCGAGCAGCTTCTTGTTGCCGTAGATGCCGAGACCGGAGTCGTATGCGCCGAGGCCGTAGAGCTTGCCGTCCAGGGTGGACTGGGCCTTGATCGCGTCGGTGGCGTTGGCGACGGTGCCGGGCGAGAGGTAGTCGGTGACGGGGGCGAGTTTGTGGTTGTAGACGAAGCTGGCCATGGCCGGACCGTCGAACTCGAGGACGTCCGGGAGGGCGGAGGCGCTGGTGGCGGTCAGCGTCTTGGTGTAGTCCTTCTCGGGAACGAACTTGAGGGTCGCCTTGATCTCGCTCTGCGAGCTGTTGAAGGAGGCGACCGCGTTCTGCAGGGCGGTGTTCTCGCTGTCCTGGCCCTGGTGCGCCCAGATGCTGATGGTGCCGGTGCCGCTGCCTGCGGTGGTCCTGGGCGCGGTGCCGGTGCCGCCACAGGCGGTGAGGGTGACGGCGGGGAGGGTGAGCAGCAGGCCCAGCCGGAGGGTTCGTCTGGAATCGGTCATGAGGTGGCTCCGTCAGGGGAGTTGCGGTGGGGGGCGGTGGTGTTGCGGACGATCAGACGGGTGGGGAGTTCGAGGTAGTCGGGGACGTCGTCGGCGGCCTGGAGCCGCCGCAGCAGCAGACCGGCGGCCTTGGTGCCGTGGTCGGCGACCGGCTGAGCGACGGTGGTGAGGCCGACGACGTCGGCGAGTTCGTGGCCGTCGAAGCCGACGATCGAGATGTCGTCCGGTACGAGGAGCCGGTGCGCGCGCAGGGCGCGCAACGCACCCATGGCCATCTCGTCGGACTCGGCGAACACGGCGGTCGGTGGCTGCCGTGCGGCGAGCAGATCGGTCATCGCGCGCTCGCCGCCGTCGACCGTGTACTCGCCGTCCGCCTCCAGGGCGGGGTCGTACTCGATGCCGGCATCGGCGAGCACGTCCAGGTACGCGCGGCGGCGCAGGTCGGGGGTGGTCCAGTGCAGCGGGGCGGTCGCGCGGGTGCCGATCAGGCCGATCCGGCGATGGCCGAGGTTGACCAGGTGCCGGACGGCGAGTTCGGCGCTCGCGCGGTCGTCGATGCCGACGGTGGTGAAGCCGGGCCGGGGGCCGCCGACGGTGATCGCCAGCGGGATGCCGAGGGAGCGTAGCCGCTCGGCCTCGTCCTCCGTCGGGAGCAGCATCGACAACACCGCGTCCACCCGCTTGCGGAGCGGGAGTTCGGCGAAGAACCGGTTGCGGGTCTCCGCCGAGCCCAGGTTGTAGAGCACCACGTCGTACCCGGCGGCGCTGAACACCTGCTCGGCCGCGTCCAGCACCGTGCCGAAGAACCATCGGCCGACGTACGGCGCGATGACGGCGATGCTGTACGTCCGGCCGCTTGCCAGGCTCGACGCGCTGCGCGAGGCCGTGTAGCCGAGTTCGGCGGCCACGGCCACGATCCGCGCGCGGAGTTCCTCCGACACGCCCTCTCGTCCGCGCAGCGCGCGGGAGACGGTCGAGGCGGAGACACCCATCGCGTTCGCGACATCGGTGATGCTCACCGTCACGGTTCTGGCTCCTTTCGGCTCGGACACATCGCTGTGATCCGCGGGTCACCAGACCGTAAACCTGGCAGGGCAGTTGCGCAAGCGTTTGCGTTCGGATCTACTAAGGGCACTTCGCCGGAGGCAAGGATGCGAGGTACTTCCGTACGCACACGCTTGCTTCCATCGCCCGACAGGAGCTGTTCCTTGCGCTACGCACCGCCCGGCCTCTGCCTCAACGACTTCGCCGTGCTCCCGGACGGTGACGGCTACACCGTCCTGCACCTCCAGGGCCCATGGACGGAGCACTTCGACGCCGCCCGGATGGAGACCTCCTACGGCCGGGCCACCTCCCGCGACCTGGTGCGGTGGCAGGCCCAGGGCACGGTGTTCGGCGCCGGCCTGCCCGGCCGCTTCGACCAGCAGGCCGTGTGGACCATGCATCCCATCCCGCACGGGGACGGGATGGCGATGTTCTACACCGGCGTCTCAGGACTCACGCCCGCCAACTGGCCTCTTCAAGCGGTGGGCCTGGCCTGGTCGGACCGTACGGACGGCACCGGGTGGCGGCGGCACGGCGCCGAGCCGGTGGTCCGCGCCGATGCGCGCTGGTACCGCACCGGCGAGGGTATGGCCTGGCGCGACCCGTTCGTGGTCCGCAACGACGACGGCACAGGCTGGACCATGGTGGTCTGCGCCAGCGACGCCTCCCTCCCGGTGGCGCGCAGCGGCTGCGTCGGGCTGGCCACCTCCACGGACCTCGAACACTGGGAGGTGCACCCGCCGTTGATCTCTCCGGGGGACGTGGACGAGCTGGAATGCCCGGTGCTGGAACGGGTGGACGACGGCTGGCTGCTGCTCGGCAGCATCGGCGCCACCCGGCAGGTCGAAGCCTGGACCGCGCCGAGCCTGGACGGCCCATGGGAGCGCCGAGGCCCCCTCGGCCCGTCCGGCGCCTACGCACCACGCGTGGTAGGCGCTCCGGACGGGACCCGGGTGGTGCTGCACACCGTGCCCCGCCGGGTTGGACTGCAGGACCAGGGGGCGTCCTGCCGTGGCATGCTCGCCCAGCCGAAGGCCCTGGTGCTTCCGGACGGCGCTGCTCCTCGACTGCAGTGGTGGCACGGCCTGGACCGCTGGCTCGGCCAGCCCACCGACCGGCCGGTGTTGCACGCGGTGGGGGACGTGGCGATTGACGGGCCGACTTCGGTCGTCCTGCGGTCCGACGATGGCAAGCCGGCGCTGACAGTGGACTGCACGGACGGCCGGGTCCAGGTGCACGGCCCCGGCGGCAGCCTGCTCACTGAAGCCGAACTCGGCCATGAGCCAAGCTCGTTGCGGATCCTGACGATCGGCGAGTACGTCGAGGTGTACGCGGACGAGGTCCTCGTCCTGGTCACCATGAGCTACACCGGCCGCTGCTGCCCCTGGACCGCGACCCGGCGCGGCGTGACCGAGCCGGTGCCCGTACGCCCGGTACTGCTGCCGCACGAGCACCGCGACGACATCTCGGCCATCTGGCCTGGCCCGGCCGACGAGGAGGTGCACCCAGCGGACGGCCCGGGCGCTTCGGCGGCGGCGATACTGCCATGAGCGACCGGCAGTACCGTGTCGGGTTCCAGTCGGCGTGGTGCTGTGGGTAGGTGACGGTCCGCCAGGAGTACTAGTACGTCGGAATTGAGCAGGTCCCGGACGGCTCGGCGTCGAAGCAGGGGAGCAACCGGCAGCCGTCCGGCCGGGCATCGCGGAGCGGGACTCCAAAGCCGCCCGCGAGAAGGATCGGATCGCCCGCGCCGCCCTGGCCCTGCTCCCCACCGAGGGCACCGTACTCGTGGACGCCTGAGCACGAGCGTGCCGTCGCCCGCGTAGACCTCGACCGAGGAGGCATCGACCGAGGAGGCGTCGACCAGGATGCGCAGGTCGAGTCGGCCCGTCGGGCCCAGAGGCAGCTTCGCCCGGCGCACGGTCGCGAAGGACTCGTGGCAGGCGGTGGTCCCGGACACGGTGCGCTCGACGTACAGCTCGCCGGCCGCGGTGTCATAGCCGATCCGGGTCCGGTGCCCGCCGCCCGCGTGCATCGCGAGGCCGAACTCCCGGGCGGTGCCGGCCCGCAGCCGAGCGTTGATCTCCAGGGCCGCGCCGCTCACCGGGAGCGGGAGTCGGGTGTGGCGCACCGGCAGGTCGGAGCCGCGCCAGGGCCGCCCCGGCTGGTGCCGTCGAAGTCGCCGACGAAGTACTGGACGGAGGCGGAGTGGCATGGTGGGGGCGCGCTCCTCCGGAATGGTGTCATCGTTGACTCATGTCATCGATGACAGCGGCTGCGGAAGAGATGGCCTTGCCTTGACTTCACGTCAAGAGCCCTTGCGCTGACGGGGTATGTCGAGCTGCCCCGCCCAGGGCGGGTTCGGGCCGGTGACCGAGCAGGTCAGGGCCGCCACCTCGGCGGCGAAGCGGCACGCCGCGGCGGCCTCGGCGAGGCTCAGTCCGGCCAGCCGGCCGCCGAGCCGGCCGAGGTGCGCCAGGCGGTGCAGCAGCCCGGCGGTGAACGAGTCGCCCGCCCCGACGGTGTCCACCACCGCGACCTCGGGTGCCGACACCCGCACCCGCTCGCCGTCCAGCGAGACCAGCGCCCCCGCGCCGCCGAGGGTGATCACCACCAGCCGGGCGCCGGCCGCGTGCCAGCCGTCACAGGCCCGTTCGGGCGAGACGCCCGGCAGCAGCAGCTCCAGGTCGTCCGAGCTGAGCCGCAGGATGTCCGCCAGCTCGCACCACCGGCCAAGCCGGGCCCGGTAGACGTCCGGATCCACCAGCTGCGGGCGGACGTTGGGGTCGATCGAGACGGTGAGACCGGCCCGCGCCCGTTCGAGGAGCAGCTCCACCAGGGCGCCGCCGGGCTCGCGGACCAGCGCGAGCGAGCCGGTGTGCAGGCAGCTCGCGTCGGCGAGAGGCACGGCGGCCAGCTCGGCCGCGCTCCACTGCCAGTCGGCGGCCCGATCGGCGTGGAACGCGTAGCGCGCTTGGCCGAGGCCGTCCACGGTGGCGATGGCGAGCACGCTCGGCTCGGCGGCCGTCACCACCGCGCCCAGGTCGACCCCGGCAGAGCCCAGGTGGGCGCGAAACAGACCACCGAAGGCGTCGGCGGAGATCCGGCCGAGGAAGCGCGTGGGCGTGCCGAGCCGGGCCAGCGCGACGGCGGTGTTGGCCGGCCCGCCGCCGGGCAGCACGCGCAGGGCCAGCTCACCCGAAAGGGCGCCGGCCGGGTCCGCGAAAGCGTCGGCAACGCACTCGCCGAGGACCGCGACGAATCGCTGGGACACGAAGGACCGCCTCTCATGGGTCGGTGACGGAACGTCGCGCAGAACAGGGCGTCAACTCTGTTTCGATTCACCGGGTTTCAACCATTACCCAGTTGCTGCGCCCAGAGGGCTTGCCCGCCGCGCAGGGATGACTTCATCATCCTCGGCAAGTCGGTGTCAACGTTGACATTTCTGGCCGCCGGACCTGACCCCGCCTCGGGACCTCCGCACCACGCAGATCAGGGAGCCCGCGCGACCCTCTCCGGCGGCCAGCGGCAAGCCGTCGCGGTGGCCCGCTCGGTGGCCTGGGCGCGCAGCGTGGTGGTGATGGACGAGCCGACCGCGGCGCTCGGGGACAAGGAGTCCGTTCAGGTACTCGACCTGATCCGACGGGTACGGGACCGGGGCCTGCCGGTCGTGCTGATCAGCCACAACATGCCGCATGTCTTCGAGATCGCGGACCGGATCCACGTCCACCGGCTCGGGCGGCGGGCCGCGCTGATCAAGCCGGGCGACCACTCGATGTCCGAGGTGGTGGCCATCATGACCGGTGCGCTCACCGTCGCCGAGGACGGCAGCGGTACTGTCGTGGCGGACGCCGACGCCGCCAGGGCCGCCGGGGTCCGCGCCAGCTGAGCAGTCCTGGGCGGCCCGGGCCGGAGGCCGGGCCGCCGCCCGACAGAAACGGTGGTCCATGGCCTCGACCCGTCGTCCGACGCTGCACGACGTCGCCCAGGAGGTCGGCGTGAGCGCCAAGACGGTCTCCCGGGTGCTCAACAACGACGGACCGACCTCCGCCGCGACCCGAGAGAAGGTGCTCGCCGCCGTCGAACGGCTCGGCTTCCAGCCCAACCTGATGGCCCGCAACATCCGCACCGGCGGCCCGGACACCACTGTCGGCCTGGTCGTCCCGGACATGGGCAACCCCTTCTTCGGCACGGTGGCCGGCGGGATCGAGTCCACCGTCCGCGAACGCGGACTGACCCTGCTGCTCGGCTCTTCCGGCGACGACCCGGCCCGTGAGCGCGACCTGATCGCCGCCTTCCTCGCCCGGCGGGTCAGCGCGCTCATGGTCGTCCCGGCCGACGGGTCTGACCACGCCCACCTCAGGTCCGCCCGGATCACCGGGCTGCCGGTCGTCTTCCTGGACCGCCCCGGCAGCGGCCTGGCCGCCGACTGCGTGGTCTCCTCCAACCGGGACGGCGCCCGCACCGGCGTCGCCCACCTCATCGCCCACGGCCACCGCCGGATCGGCTTCATCGGCGACCTTCCGACCACCCTCTACACCCGCCGGGAACGCCTGGCCGGCTACAAGGACGCCCTGGCCGCCGCCGGCCTCCCGTACGACCGAACGCTGGTGGTCGGCGCCCACGGCCAGCCGGACGCGGCCGCCGCCACGGACCGGCTGCTCTCCCTCCCGGAACCACCGACCGCACTGTTCGCCGCCAACAACTTCGCCGCCATGGGGACGGTCTCCGCCCTCGCCCACGCGCGGCGCCGCGAGGTCGCCCTGGTCGCCTTCGACGACATCCCCCTGGCCGACATCCTGGAACCCGCCCTCACTGTCGTCGCCCAGGACCCGGCCGCGCTCGGCGCCGCCGCCGCCCGCACCGCCCTCGCCCGCCTCGACGGCGACCGCGGCCGGGCCCGCACCACAGTGGTCGACACCCGCCTCATCGCCCGCGGCTCGGGCGAACAGCACCCGCCCCACCGCTGACCGGCCTCATTCGGCCGGTTGACCTGCGTCATCCGGCCTTCGGCACGCCACACCCACCCGGTCGTGCCCGTCCGCGTCACGACGCGTTCCGTCAGCAGATCCCGGGCAGTTGCCCGCCCGCGAGCAGCCCGACGCCGTCCTCCTCGATCTCGGCCTGCCCGACCTCGGCGGCATCGGTGAGCTCCAGGGCCTGCGCGCCTCCCTCGATGCGCCGAGCCACTGCCGGACCGGACCTGAGGCCCCTCCGCAGCTCACCGCCGCCCGGCTCAGGCGAACTCGCGCAGGCGCGGCCGCACTCCCAGGGCCGCCAGGGCGAGCGCCACCGCCAGCGCCGCCGCGCCCAGGCCGGCCGTGACGGCGTCGAGGTCGTCGTCGGTGGCGGCGACCGCTCTGTCGACTGCCCGCTGGTTGATGGCCTGGTTGTCGTCGAGGGCGGCGCTGAGCGTGTCGAAGTCGGCGTTGGACTGGCCCTGGGTGGTGCCGGTGTCGAAGGTGACGGCCTCCTTGAGCTTGCCCTGGGCGTTCAGCTCGCGGATCCTCCGGTCGTCCCGCTGGTACTGCTGGAAGGCCGCAAGCACCCGCTCCGCCGCGTCCTGTTCGCCGGGGAAAGTGATGTTGCGCAGTTCGTCGCCGAGGTACCCGCCGAAGCCCACCTGGCCGTGATCGGCCCGGTGCCGGTCGGCCAGGGCGGCGAGCTTGTCGTTGTACGAGGCGAGGGTGGCGCCGTCGACCCTGGCGAAGGCCTGGGTCTTGTCGAGGTAGCTCTGCTCGTAGGCGGCCGCCCGGGCGGGGTCGGTCAGGTAGCGGCTCTCGTCGGCGTTGAGGTCGTACGCCACCGCGCGGGCCCGGCTGAGGGCGATCACCGAGTCGAAGGAGTTGCTCTTCGCGACCACCAGCTGGTGGTCCGCCCGGGAGGCCAGCGTCAGCGCGGTGACCAGCCCGGCGAGCGCGAGCAGGGTGGCGGCGGCCAGCGGCACGTTCACCAGCCGCCGGAAGCGCACCGCGAGCAGCCGCTGCAGCAGCCCGAGGACGGCCAGGGCGAGCACGCCGGTGATCAGGATCCCCCACCAGCCGCCGGACAGGGTGTCCCGCTGGTCGGTGTAGTTGTGTTCCACGACCGCCGCGTTGGCCTTGGTCACGTCATCCACGGCCGGCAGCAGCCGCTGGCGCAGCAGGTCGGTGGCCTGCCGGTAGGCCGCGAGGGCGTCCGCCGAGGGCCGGCCGGCCTGAGCGCTGGCCTGTTCCTCCAGCAGCTGGGAGCGGGCCGCCAGGGCCTCGTAGCGGCCGAGCTCACCGATGACGGTCTGCACGGCCCGCTGCCCGGCCGCGTCGCCGGCCACCGCCTCCGTGACGTGCTGCAGGTCGGTGTCGGCCTGGGTGCGGCGCTGCTCGTAGGTGTCCAGGGTCTGTTTGCGCAGCGCCGTGTAGTCCGGGTCGGCGCCGAACAGCAGCAGATTGGCGGCCTGGGCGTCCATGTCGTTGAGCGCGAAGTAGAGGTCGGCCGAGCGCACCACCTGGGGGGCGGCCTGGTGGCCGATCACGTCCGTACCATCCCGAGCGCCGCCGAGGACGGTCGCGGTCGCCGTACCGGCGGCGAGCAGGGCCATCAGGCAGAGCCCGGTGAGTGCGCGCACCAGGCGCGGGGTGTTCCACCACGCCCGGCTGCGCCAGGAGCGGCCGGGCCGGTGACAGGGGGCGCGCGGCGCGGGGGGTGGTACGGGTGTCTCCTGTCCCGCCGTTTCCGACGCGACCGTGCTCCCCATGACAGCCGTACCGCCCGGCGTTCCCGTTGGCATCGCCGCGCACCCCCTCCCCCTGTTTTCCACTGGCCGCCGAACCTTCCCGGAGGAACCCGCCGGGGTCGGGGTTCGGCAACGGTTCGCCGTCAGGCCCCACGCCCGGGCGGCGAACCGTTTCCTCGCAGCTCACGCTAGGCGTGCTCGAACATCCGCCCGTCCGCCTTGACGGGTCCTTGACGCCCTCGACAGCCGTCTTGACGAAGCATTGTCGCCGCAGGCCAGGGCTGGAACCGTACGCCCGGTCCTCCTGGCCGATCCGCAGTGCGCGCAGCAGCTCCGACTCGGTGTCGGCAACGAGAACGCGGCTCACATGCTGCGGCCCCCGAGGCCCGCCGTCCGTACAGGTGGACAGCGGGCCTCGGGGGCGACGGGAGTTCATCCGGTGCCGGTGGCACGCGGCATCGGGTGGGTCTGCGGCACCGGGTGGGTCGGCGCCGGGTGGGCCTGCGGCACCGGGTGGGTCTACGGAGTCAGCTCTGCCCGGCCTTGCGGCCGTGGTTCGCCTTCTTCTTCCGCCGGGCCTTCTTCTTGCGGGCGCGCTTGGACATCGTGCTCTTTCTCGTGATCGTCGGTTGGTGGTGGTTCAGACGGCCTGGCCGACCAGTTGGTCGGCGAGCTTGACCAGACGCTTCAGCGATCGCTCCTCCTGGGCGGCCGACGCGGTCGGCGCGATGACGCCGCCGTCGAAGTAGGCGCCGTTGGCGACGACCGTCTCGGGCAGACAGAGCCGCACCACGGCCGCCGCGCCCTCGGCGGCAGGCGCGCCGACCCGCCCGTACAGCGGCAGCAGCGCGGTGTCGCACAGGCCCGGGTTGAGGCTGACGGCGGTGATGCCGGAACCGGCCGGGGCCATCTCGGCGGTCGCCATGGTGAGCGCGAGCTGCGACTGCGCGTACGCGGCGACCCGCGAGTACTTCTTCACCCGGTGCGGGTCCGACCAGTTCATCGAGGCGGTGCGGTGCAGCGAGGACGACACGTTGACGATCCGGGCGTCGCCGGCCGCCGAGAGCGGGGCGCGCAGCAGCTTGGAAAGCAGGTGCGCGGCGAGGAAGTTGACCTGCAGCGAGACCTCGTTGCCGTCGTCGGTGAGAATGCAACGCTCGGGCGCCATCGCGGCGGCGTTGTTCACCAGCAGGTCCAGCGACGGGTAGTGCTTGACGACCGTGCCGGCCAGCACCGCGACCTCGGACAGTTTGGTGAAGTCCGCTGCCAGTTCGACCAGTTGGTCGCGACGGGCGCCCGCGTCAACCAGGCGCTCGACGGCGCCCTCCGCCTCGGCGGTGGTGCGCGCATGGACGAGCACGGTGGCGCCCAGTCCGGCGAGCAGCCGGGCGGTCTCCCAGCCGATGCCGGAGGAGGCGCCGGTGACCAGGGCGGTACGGGCGGACAGGACGGATTCGGACATGACTCATCCAGGGTGGAAGGGCACCGGCGCGGTGCGGCGACGACGCGGCGCGAGGCCAGGCGTTCCGGAGCCGCCGGTGCGACAGGGGTGTAAAGCGATGAACCGCCAGTCCCCCCGCGCTCGGAGCCGAGTACGGCAGGGGACGGGCAGGGACGATCGACACGGACGACGGTGAACGGAACCGGGCCCGTGCGTCGGCCGACGACCAGCGGGAAGGAGCTCGGTCCTACCGGACGGCGGTGGCGACCGCGACAGCGACGATCCGCGGCCGACTATGCGGCGGGCGGTCGTGATGGCGTGTCGAGCGGTGCATGCGTCCCATCAAAACCTGCCCGGACGCCCGGGGCAAGCTCGTTCACCCTCCCTGACGAACCCCTGACGCGCCGCCGACGAGGCGTTGACGCCCCTACCCCCAACCGCCCTTGAACTTCCGACACATTCGCCAAGGTTCCGTCAACAAGAGCTGCGATACCACCAGGCTTTCGCCAACGAGCCGACGCCCGGTGGTCGCAGCCTGTCGCCCGGCGCGCCGGCGGCGCCCGGTGACCGGAACAGGTAGCGGGTGACGACCCCGAAGTTGCCTCCTCCGCCGCCGGTGTGGGCCCACCACAGCTCGCGCTCGGGCCCGGTGGAGTCCCGGGTGGCGGTGACCAGGCGGGACCGGCCGGACCGGTCCGCGACGACGACCTCGACACCGTACAGGTGGTCGACGACCAGCCCGTACCGGCGGGACAGTGCCCCGTAGCCGCCGCCCGCGACGTGGCCGCCCACCCCGACGCCGGGGCAGCTGCCGCCCGGCAGGGTCACGCCCCAGCCCAGGTAGAGCGTGCGGTAGACCCGCCCGAGGGTGGCGCCGGCCGCGACGGCGAAGAGCTGCCGCTCCGGGTCGTGGGAGACGTCCGTCATCTCGGAGACATCGATCAGGACCCGGACGGCGGGGTCGTCGACGAAGCCCTCGAAGCAGTGGCCGCCGCTGGGGACCGCGATCCGCTTGCGGTCCCGGGCGGCCTGCTCGACCGCGGCGACCACCTGGCCGGGCGAGCCGACCAGGTGTACCACGTCCGGGGAGCCGGTGAAGCGGCCGTTGTGCCCGCGGGTGGTGAGTTCGGTGTAGCGGGGGTCGTCCGGGGCGAGGACCACCGGTCCTAGGGGGGCAGGCGCTCCGGCCGCCGGAGTGGCGGCGGCGGCCGGGGCACCGAGCAGCGCGGCTCCCCCGGCCATCGTCGAGAGCTCCATCAACCGTCTGCGCGTGAGTCCTGCCATGGGGTTCACCGACCTTCCCGTGCGGCCTGCGGCCGATCGTCCGTCGGCGATCAGCCTGGGGTCCGTCGCTGGCGGGCCGGTGGAGGGTCGCTGGTACGCGGCGCGCTCGAACGGGGTTCCGAGGGCGGGAAGAAGACTGTCAGCAGCCCTGACAGTGACGTTATTGACGCTTCTAAGCTCTCAGAAGTCAAGAGCCCGGAGCAGCCGGCTTCTCCTCCGCCTGGCCGGGGCCGCTCCGATCGGCCCCCGGCAGCCGTGACCTCCGCTCCACTCTCCGCTCCGCCCTCCACGCCCCCGTACGGGAGACCTCATGATCCACACCCGCGGACTCACCCGAAGTTTCCGCGCCAAGGGAGAGACCGTCGAAGCCGTCCGCGGTCTCGACCTCGACATCGCGGCCGGCTCCGTGGTGGCCTTCCTCGGCCCGAACGGTGCCGGGAAGACCACCAGTCTGCGGATGCTGACCACCCTGCTCCCGCCGACCGCGGGCACCGCCACCGTCGCCGGGCACGACGTGGTGGCCGACCCGGCCGGGGTGCGCCGCCGGATCGGCTACCTCGGCCAGGGCAACAGCGCCGGCACCGGCTTCCGGGTGATGGACGAACTCGTCACCCAGGGCCGCGCCTACGGCCTGAGCCGCGCCGAGTCCCACGCCCGGGCCGAACGCCTGCTGGACGCCCTCGAACTGGAAGGACTGGCCCGACGGACGGTCGGCACCCTCTCCGGGGGCCAGCGCCGCCGGCTCGACATCGCCATGGCCCTGGTCCACGAACCGGATCTGCTCTTCCTCGACGAACCCTCCACCGGGCTCGACCCGCACAGCCGCGCCAACATCTGGGAGCACGTGCTGCGCCTGCACAAGGACCTCGGCACCACCATCGTCTTCACCACCCACTACCTGGAGGAGGCCGACCTGTGGGCCGGGCGGGTGCTGGTCGTCGACCACGGCCGAGTGATCGCCGACGACTCCCCGGAGCGCCTCAAGGCCGAACTCGCCGGTGACCTCATCACCTTCACGACCGCCGACCCCGCCGACACCGGCCCGGCCGCCACCCGGGCCCGCACTCTGCGGGCCGTTCGGGAGGTGACCGTCGAGGACCGGGAGGTGCGGGTCCGGACCTCCGACGGCGACGTCCGACTGCCGGAGCTTCTGCGTGACCTCGACGCGGCCGGGATCCGGGTGCACAGCACCCGGCTGGCCCGCCCCACCCTCGACGACGTCTTCCTCACCCTGACCGGCCGCACCCTCCGGGAGAGCGCCGACGCCGGCATCCCGACCAGCCCTCACCAGGGAGCCTGACCATGAAGGTGCTCACCGACACCCGCACCGCGTTCGTCCGCGAACTCAAGCCCGAACTGCGCCAGCCCGTCGGCCTGCTCTTCACGATGATGCTGCCGTTCCTGCTGCTCGCCCTCTTCGCGCCGCTGCTCTCCAGCTCGGGCGCGGGCGGCGGGCCGGCCGGCGCGGGCTCGCCCTGGCAGTGGTTCGTCCCCGGCATGCTCGTCCTGCTCGGCCTGTCCGCCACCGCGGGGGCGGGCGCCTCGTTGCTGGGCGAGATCTCCTCGGGCGCCTTCGAGCGGCTGCTCGTCACCCCGCTCAACCGGGCCGCCATGCTGGTCGGCCGGACACTGAAGGAGGTCGTGGTCCTGCTCACCCAGGCCCTGCTGATCCTCCTCCTGCTGCTGCCGACCGACTTCCGGCTGCACCTGCCGGGCGCCCTGGCCGGGCTCGTGCTGCTGAGCGTCTTCGGCGTCGGCATCGGCGCGCTGTCCTTCACCCTGGCGCTCCACTCCCGCCGCCAGCAGACCCTGTTCTACGGGGTACAGCAAGTGGTCTTCTTCCCGCTGCTGCTGCTCTCCGGGGTGCTGCTGCCGATCACCGAGGCGGCCGCGCCGACCTGGCTCTACGTGCTGAGCCGGATCAACCCGGTGACCCACGTGGTCGAGGCCGAACGCTCCCTGTTCGACGGGCAGTTGACCGAATCGGTGGTGTTGTACGGATTCCTCGCAGCCGGCGCCATCGCGATGCTGGGCGTCGTGGCCGGGATCCGCGGCATGCGCAACGCCTCAGCATAGTGTCACTTCTGACGAGACATCAGTTCGCCTGAAGGAGTCACCGTGACCGACCGCAGCGCGCCGGGCCCCGGCGCCCGCACCGTGGACGTCTGGTTCGACCCCGCCTGCCCCTACACCTGGCTGACCTCCCGCTGGCTGCGGGAGGCGACCCGGGTCCGCCCGCTGACGCCGCGCTGGCACCTGATGAGCCTGGCGCTCCTCAACGAGGGCCGCGACGACGACCCGGAAGGGGATCCCGACCGCTACCTCCTGGTGCCGGTGCGGATCGCCACCGCCGTCCGGCAGGCCCACGGCCAGGACGCCCTGGTCCGCTTCCACCGCGCCCTGTGGGCCGGCAGCGGCCGACGCTGGATCACCGACCCGGCCACGGCGCTGGCCGCCGCCGGTCTGCCCGCCGCCCTGGCAGCGGCCGGCACCTCCACCGCGCACGACGCGGCGCTGCGCGCCTCACACGCCGAAGCCCTCGGCGTGCTGGGCCCGGGCACCGGCACCCCGGTGGTGGCCGTCACCGACCCGGCACGGCCCGGCCGTCCTCCGGTGGCCTTCTTCGGGCCGGTCCTCTCCCGCGTGCCCCGCGGAGAGGAGGCGGGCCGGCTGTGGGACGCCACCCTGCTGCTGGCCGGCACCCCCGGCTTCCACGAGCTCAAGGGAACACCCGCGCCCCCGGACCCGGACGTCGGCGCCGGGGACGGGGACGAGCTGCCGTGACCGGGCCACGCTCAGTAGTTGCCGAGCCCGCCGCACACGTTGAGGGCCTGGGCGGTGATCGGCGCCGCCGTGTCCGTGATCAGGTAGCCGACCAGCCCCGCGACCTCCTCGGGCGTGGTGTACCGGCCCAGCGGGATCTTCGCCTCGAACCGTTCGAGCACCGCCTCGGGCGCGGTACCCCACACCTCGGCGTAGCCCGCCCGGACCCGCTCGGCCATCGGCGTCTCCACGTAGCCGGGGCAGACCGCGTTGACGGTGATGCCGGTCTTCGCCAGTCCCAGGCCCAGCGCCTTGGTGAAGCCGACCACGGCGTGCTTCGATCGGCCGGCCACGAGGTCCTGCTCGTCGTTCCAGGCGATGCGGGGTTTGCCCGGGTCGGTGTAGTCGTGGGCGGTGCACCAGGCGGTGGCAACCCGCTCGGCGCCGGGCACGTCGCGGATCACCCGGCGGATCGCGGCCACGAGCTGGGTGACGGTGTCCTGGGTGGCGACCGCGTCGTCCAGCACGGTGGAGTCCAGTGCCCGCCGGTGCTTTCCCTTGAGGATGCCGGTGGCAGCGACGACGTCCTTGACCTTGGTGAACAGCCGGTTCGGATCGCCGGAGCGTTGCAGGCGTCGGCGGAAGTAGGTCAGCAGCGAAGGGTCGAACGCGGTGTCGTTGAGGCCGAGCCCGCACGCGGCCTTCCACCGCAGATCGCAGCGCAGTTCCTGGACCGTGTCGAAGTCCGACAGCCCGTGCAGGCACTGCAACACGATCGTGGCCGCCAGGACCTGCGGCGGCATGCTCGGCCGCCCGTTCGTCGAGGGGTACATGTCCGCGAACATCGAACCCGGGAACAGCGCCTCCCGGTGCTCGGCCAGGAACGCGAACACACTCCCTGCCGGGATCAGCTCCCGGCAGGTCTCCCACACATCCGGCCCGACCAGCCCACCAGCCCAGTCCCCCTGCACACACAGCAGTCTGGCCTCACCCCGGACCAGGTGAGGCCAGAACCTGAAAGATTTTCAGTGATCTTCTAGATGATTGATGCCAAGGGCTCGCTGGCGCGCATGACATGAAGCGAGGGAGTCCAAAGATCGGTTGTGACGCCTGATCTGGACTCCCCCGCCGCCGCACTCTACGTGAAGACCGACGACCTGCTAAGGAATCGCCGCATCTGGCGCCGTGGCGTCCCGAGATCGGCATCAAGCCGCGGCCCAGCGACGCCGAACTGGTCACCCTCGCGGTGATGCAGGCCCTGCTCGGCTTCACCTCCGAGCGCCGCTGGATCCGCCACGCCTCATCCCACCTGCGGCACCTGTTCCCCTACCTGCCCGGGCAGTCCGGCTACAACAGGCGCCTGCGCAAGGCCGCGGACCTGGTCGCACGGGTCAACCGCCTGCTCGCCCGAGACACGTCGCCGTGGACCGACACTGTCTGGGTCGTCGACTCCACACCGGTGGAGTGCGGGCGCTCGCGCGAGACGGCCAAGCGTTCGGACCTGGCCGGCTGGGCCGAATACGGCTACTGCGCCAGCCACTCCCGGTTCTTCTGAGGCCTGCGCCTGCACCTGCTGTGTACCCTGCACGGCCTGCCAGTCGCCTTCGCGCTGACCGGCGCGAAGGCGGACGAGCGCGAGACCCTGCCTGGTCGCCGAGCACCGCCCCGGTCCTCACCGCAGCGGGACATGACGTACCGTCGGAGGGGAAACGATCACGGCTCCCCCGGTTGAGGTGAACCGCCCTTGAGGACCCACATCCCCTATCTCCTGGCCGTGGCCAGCACGGTGGCGACGCGCCGGGTGGACGAGCGCCTGAACCACTACGACCTGACGGTCCGCCAGTACGGCCTGCTCACCCAGCTGTCCCACGAGCCCGGGCTGACCATGGCTGACCTGGCCCGTCAGCTCGGCATCGCCCGGCAGTCGGTGCACCGGCTCGTCGACGAACTGGTCGAGGCCGACCACGTGCGCCGCCGGCCCGGCGCCGACGACCGCTCGCGCCGGCTGGAACTCACCGACACGGCCCGCTACATGCTGACCCGGATCGACGGCCCGCTCGCCCGGGTGGAGGCGGACCTGCTCGGCGACCTCGACCCGGACGAGGTCGAGACCCTACGCGAGCTCCTCCAGCGGGTGCTGGCGCACGCCACCGACGACGAGGCGTGGCTGCCCGCCCGGTGACGTCCCGCGACGGACGGGGGCCGGGAACGGGGGCCGGGAACGGGGGCCGGGAACGGGGGCCGGGAACGCGGGCCGGGAACGCGGGCCGGGAACGCGTCGAGGAAGGGTCGAGGCCGCCTTCCTACGCTCGCCCCATGCGAGTGCTATTTGTGACCGTGGCCGCCAAGGCCCACTTCCACGTCCAGGTGCCCTTGGCGTGGGCGCTGCGCGCCGCCGGCCACGAGGTGCGCGTGGCCAGCCAGCCCGACCTGCTGGACACCATCGTCGCGGCCGGCCTGCCCGCGACCGCGGTGGGACCGCCGCTCGCCCAGGAGGAGTCCGTGGCGGAGCTGCGGCGCCGGCAGGAGCGGGCGGCCGAGCGCCTGACGGACCCGCCCGACGCCCAGGAGCTCATGCGGATGACGGAGGACCGGCCCGAGCACCTGACGCCCGACTTCCTCGACGGCCTGTTCACCGTGATGACCTCCGCCATCTTCCAGAACTTCTCGGCCGAGGAGACCGTCGACGACCTGGTCACGCTGGCCCGGCGCTGGCGCCCCGACCTCGTCGTCTGGGACACCCTGCTGATGGGCGGGGCCGTCGCCGCCCGGGCCGCCGGCGCCGCGCACGCGCGCCTGCTCTACGGCCTGGACCTGGTGGGCACGATGCGGCAACGGCACCGGGAGTCGCTGACTGCCCGGTCCGGGGAGCTGCGCGAGGACCCGCTCGCCGAGTGGCTGGACTGGACGGCGGCCCGGTACGGCGGCGGGTTCAGCGAGGACCTGGTGACCGGTCAGTGGACCCTCGACCCCGCGCCGGCCGCGCTGCGCACGCCCACCGACCTGCCCTGGGTACCGGTGCGGCACGTCCCGTACAACGGGCGGGCGGTGCTGCCGCCGTGGCTGCTCGAACCACCGCGCCGGCCCCGGGTCTGCCTGACCCTCGGGATCTCCTTCCGCGAGGTGATGGGCGGCGAACGGACCTCCGTGCCGGTGCTGCTGGAGGCACTGGCCGAGCTGGACGCGGAGGTGGTGGCGACCCTGGACACGGCGCAGCTGGCCGAGGCCGGCCCGTTGCCGGACAACGTGCGGGCGGTGGACTTCGTCCCACTGGACGCGCTGCTGCCGTCCTGCTCCGCGATCGTGCACCAGGGCGGCTTCGGCACCGCGCAGAACGCGCTGGTGCACGGCGTCCCGCAGGTCGTCGTCCCCAACGACCTGTGGGACCTGCGCCCCCGGGCGGAGCTCATCGAGTGGTCGGGGGCGGGAGTGCGCTGGTCCGGCACCGGCCCGCTGACCCCGGCGGAGCTGCACGGGCTGGTGACCCGGGTGCTCGACGACCCGTCGTTCGCGCGCGGAGCGGCGCGGCTCCGGGACGAGATCGGGGCCATGCCCTCACCCGCCGATCTGATCCCGGTCCTCGAAGGGCTGACCCACCGGCACCGGCGGGCCGCCTGGACCGGCTGAGCCGGCCGGATCGGCACCCGGCCCCGCCGTCAGCGGGGCCGGTCCGGTTCCTCCCGGGGCGCCGCCGACAGCGCCTCGGCCAGCGCCTCCCGCCAGGGCCGGGGGGCCGGGATGCCCACCTCGTGCCAGCGGTCGTGGCCGAGGACGGTGTACCGCGGCCGGGGGGCGGGGCCGGCGACGGCCGCCGCGGGCACCGGCCGCACCAGGCCGGGATCGGCACCGACCAGCCGGAACACCTCGCGGGCCAGCTCGTACCAGCTGGCCCGGCCGGCGTTGGTGGCGTGGAAGACGCCCCGCGCCCGGGGTCCGGCCGAGCGCGAGCAGCAGCCGCGCGACGTCCGCCGCCCAGGTCGGCTGCCCCACCAGGTCCGCCACCACGTCGACGGTCCGGCCGGCCCGGGCCCGTTCGGCCATCACCCCGACGAAGCTGCGGCCGTGCGCGCCGTGCAGCCAGGCGGTGCGGACCACCGCGCCGAGCTCCGGCAGCAGTGCGAGGACGGCCCGCTCGCCCGCGGCCTTGCTGCGCCCGTAGGCGTTGCGCGGGGCGGTCTGATGCCCCTCCGGGTACGGGGAGTCGGCGTCGCCGGGGAAGACGTAGTCGGTGGACAGGTGCAGCAGCCGGGTGCCGTGCCGGGCGCACAGTGCGGCCAGCTGCCGCGGCCCGTCCCCGTTGACCCGCAGCGCCCGCGCCTCGTCCGCCTCGGCGGCCTCCACCGCCGTGTAGGCCGCGCAGTTGACCACCAGGTCGGGGCGGTGCCGGGCGAAGGCCTCGACGAGCGCGTCGGGGTCAGTGACGTCCAGGGCCCGCCGGTCCAGGGCGACCGCGGTCACGCCCTCGGCGGCCAGCGCCGCCGTCACCTCGTGCCCGAGCAACCCGCCGGCCCCGGTGACGAGCCATCTCGTCGGGTGCGGGAGGAGCGTCTTGGGCCGGCGGTTGGCAGGGAGCGAGGAGTTCACCCGGCCGAGCGTGCCCGCGCCCGGTCGAGCATCCGGCGACATGCCCTGGTCGCCCCCTGACCGTCCGCGCATCTACGATTCCGCAGTGAACAGTGCGGGGGACAACAAGGAGACGCCGAGCGTCGCGTCCGTGTTCTGGCTGGGTTCGACGCCCCGCAGCTGGAGGGCACTGGCTCCTCGGTGCTCATGCAGGACCGGGCGGAGGAGGGCGGAGCCGCGTACAACAAGTTCCTCACCGGACTCCGGGCCACCCACGAGGGGGCGCCGGCGCACATGACCGCGCAGGGACACAGCTACGGCTCCCTGGTGGTCGGGAAAGCGACCCAGCAGCCCGGTGGCCTGCCCGTCGACGACATCGTCCTGGTCGGCAGCCCGGGAGTCGGGGTGAACAAGGCATCGCAGCTCGGGAGCGGCCACGGGAACACGATCACCAGGGAGGATCCGAGGTGAGGGCCGCGATATGGCGCATGACCGTGCCGGGGGTACTGCTGGCACTCCTGGTCGGCTGGTACGCCTGGCCGGAGCCCGAGGAACCCACCGTGCCGGTCGACCAGGCACAGCAGCGGATCGAGGCCGAGCTCGCCGACGTCGCGGGGGCATTCCACCCGGGGCTCCAGTGGGCCGAGGCGAGGTACGAAAGCGACCCCGACCTGACCGGACTCTGCGGTACGTCCGGGTGCAAGAGGACGGGCCGGGCGGAGATGTCCGCCCGCCAGGCGGCCCGAGTGCGGATCACCCCTACCCGGAATCAGGAGCCGCTCGACGTCGTCCAGGCACTCTGGACCGGGAAGGGCTACTCGGTCGAGCGCAACAAGGGCTCGGTGGAGGTGAAGGGCTCAGGGTTCAGCCTCCGGTTCGTCTCGGGAGTGGAGGGTTGTGCCGAGGTGTGGGCTTCCGTGTTCAATGTCACCGACATCCGCGATCGCGAGTGGATCGACAGGTTCGGACCGGGAGGGCAGGCCTACGCCGCCACCTGCGCGACGGTCGACGACCCCTACTGGTCGCACTGACACCGGGAGCCCGCCCGGCCCGGCTTCCTCGGGCCGGGCGGGCTCGGCGATTCGTCTCACCGGTCCCCGCCACGGGCGTCGCAACCACTGACTAGCCCTGCATTTCGCACATGGGGTTTTAGGTCTCCAGCCAGCGGGGTCGGGTTTACTGACGGTTTCAAAATGATCTGCAGCTGCCGTCAAGGAAGATCATGCCGTGGGAGCACGCTGATCCTCGCAAGCGAACGGAGCCGCATCGATGGCAGGGTCCCCTGGGGCATTTCAGTCGATCACGTTCGCGGCCTGGCGTGACCGTCCTCCCGGGCAGGACCGTGCCTCCAATCGGTACTACGTCACGCTGGCGGAACTCCTCGTGCGCCTCGGGAGCTTTGGGCTCGGTCTCACTTGGAAAGTGCGGATCGACGATGCTCGACTCGTCACCAGGTTCGCCGAGATCGAGAAGGCTTCTTCCGGTGCCGGGATCGGCACCCTGGAGCTGCTGGCCCTGGTCGCGCCGGATGTTCAGTTTGTTGACGGGGACTTCGCGGGGTATGCAGGGGACGAGCTGAGGGTGGTGCTGCGGGAGTTCGACAGCACGAGTTGGGACCTCTGCACCGCGGATGCCTCGGTACTCCGGAAGATCCGCCAGCACTACCCGGACGCGGTGCCGACTCCTGAGGATGTTCTCCAGGAGATCCCCTGGCCGACCACCCGGCGGGAGACGTGATCCAACGCTCCCACTGATCGTTTCTGGGCGAGTTGAACTGTGGGTCTTGCGCTCGGCGATCTTGATCTGCAGGGGGCCCAGGTGCGCGCTGATCTTGTTCCGAACGACCTGTGGGAGCGGGTGGCTCCGCTACTGCCACCTTCTCCCGTACGACGCCACCGCCATCCCGGACGACTTCGCATCCCGGACAGGGCGGCTCTCGCCGGCATCGTGTACGTGCTGCGGACCGGCGTTGCCTGGCGCGACGTCCCTACCGAGACCGTGGGCTGCTCCGGGGTCACGGCCTGGTGCCGGCTGCGGGCCACCGCCGGGTGCCCGTCGCGGACGGGGTCGCCCTGCACACCGCGATCGGTGGCCAGGGCAGCCCGGTCGTGCTGCTGCACGGCTTTCCTCAGACCCACCTGATGTGGCGGCACGTCGCCGTCGATCTCGCCGCCGAGCACACCGTGATCTGCCCGGACCTGCGTGGCTACGGCGCCGGCGACAAGCCCGCGCAGACCCAGGACGATCCGGCCTACGCCAAGCGCACCATGGCCGCCGACATCGTCGCCCTCGCCGCCGCCCTGGGCCACGAACGCTTCGCGCTGGCCGGGCACGACCGGGGCGCGCTGGTCGCCTTCCGCACCGCCATGGACCACCCCGACCGGGTCACCCACCTGGCCTCACTGGACGTCCTGCCGACCCTCGACATGTGGGAGATGATGCGCGGCAGGTCGGCGGCCGTCGGCTTCCACCTGTACCTGATGGCCCAGCCGCCGGGCCTGCCGGAGCGGATGATCGCGGCGTCGGCGGACGAGTTCTTCGGCCGCTTCCTCGATCTGTGGTCGCGCGACGCCGCCGCGATCCCCGCCGAGGTCCGCGCCGCCTACCTGGCCGCCTGCCGCGCGGCCGTCCCGTCCATCGTGGCCGACTACCGAGCCTCGGCCGGCGTCGCCGTGTTCGGCGGCCCGCGTGCGGTCAGCAGCGCCGACAGGCCGGCCCAGTCCACGAACGTCACCTCGGTCAGGTCGACGACGATTCCGGCCTCGCAGCTGTTGCCGCATCCACGAGGTGGCGGTGAGTCCCCGCGCCGCGCAGATGTCGACCTCGCCCGCGACGGCGGCCCGAACGGTGTCGGCCGTTCCCAGGGTGAGGCACACGGTCAGCAGCCCATCACCCAGAGTGAGCACGTGCGGCCCTCACCTCGCTCAGCCGGCAGGTCCCGACATCGTCATCACCTCCCCAGGAAAGAGCCCTTTCCTCCTGATGCTGCCCGAGCCCTCGCGCGCTTCGCCATTTGACGTGGAATCATGTCCGGCGCTCTCCCATGGTGGTGATGAAGATCGGGCGACCCGCGGCACCGGCTCGCCCGGACCGCCCGGACCGCCCGGACCGCCCGGACCGCCCGGACCGCCCGGACCGCCCGGACCGCCCGGACCGCCCGGCGACGATACGGGAGTCGCCACAGGTGGCGGCAATGTGAAAGGTCAGCAGATTCAAGCATTCCTCCCCCGGGCCCTTGTCCGAAAGCCGGACTGCGGCCGCTCCGGACCCCGCGTCCCAGCTGACAGGACTTTCAGCACAGCGGGCGAACTTGGCCCGACCCGCGGGTAAGGTGGTGGATCGTGTCTAGCCGTAAAACGTCGATCATGGAAGCAGCGGCGCGGGTGATCGCGCGACGCGGGGTGCGCGGGCTGCGCGTGGAGGAGCTCGCCGCCGAGGCGGGCGTGTCCACCGCGCTGATCTACTACCACTTCAAGGACCGCACCGGGATCCTCCGGCAGACGCTGGAGTTCATCAACGACCGGGCCGAACGCTACACGACCGAGCGCGCCGCGGACGCGCCGCCGCTGACCGCCCGCGAGGAGCTGGAGCAGACACTGCTGCTGGAACTCCAGGACACCGTCGAGGTCCGGGAGAACAGCACCGCCTGGGGTGAGCTGCGGGCGAGCGCGGTGTTCGACGAGACCCTGCGCGAGGACCTGGCGCGGGCCACCCGGGTCTGGGTCCAGGAGATCGCCGAACAGCTGGGCGTGGTGCAGCCGATGTCCTCGGCGGTCGCGCTGGCCGGCGCGGCGGAGCGGTTGACCGCGCTGCTGGAGGGGCTGAGCACCCGCTGGCTCAGCGGCAGCCTGCCGCTGGCGCACGCCCGAACGCTGATGATGGACGCGATCGACGCCGAGGTATCCCGGCTCGGGTCCTGAGCGGCACCTGATCAGGCCCTGACCGGGTCCCGCGCCGGGCCGTCACCCGGCCCGCGTTCCAGGCCTCCTTACGCCCGATTCGTCACGCTCCGTACGCACTTTCCATCTGCGGAGTCATGGCGTGCCGCCGAGTTTGACTAACTTTTCAGTCAATGCAAGCCTGAACCCGCGGGCAGGGTGCTGCCGCCGGCCCGTTTCCCATGTGCGCCGGTGCGTCGCCTCGCGAAGAGTGGTCCTGATGGCCCCGCACCCTGGCCCGGCACCGTCGCACGAACTGGAGACCCTCATGACCAGCTACCACGACGCACACGCCGCCGAGACCTACCCGTGGGTGCCCGCGGACGACGTCCCGCACGCGCGGACCTGGATGTCCTGGCCTTCCCGCCGCGGCGTGTGGGGCCTGCGCCTGGGCGGCGTCCAGGAGGACATCGCCCTGATCGCCCGCACGGTCGCCGAGTTCGAACCGGTGGTGATGTGCGCCCCCGACGACTGGACCGCGGGCAAGGCACAGGACCGCTGCGGCTCCGCCGTGGAGGTGATCACCGCGATCCCCACCGACGACCTGTGGATGCGCGACACCGCGCCGGTCTTCCGCCGGGACGGGTACGGCGGCCTGGACGCCGTGGTGCTCAACTTCAACGGCTGGGGCAACAAGCAGGTCCACGACGACGACGCCCGGGTCGCCGAACTGCTCGCCACCCGCCGTGGCCTGCGCTACTCCTTCGCGGACTTCGTCGGCGAGGGCGGCGCGATCGAGACCGACGGCGACGGCACCGTGATGGCCACCGAGAGCAGCCTGGTGAACAAGAACCGCAACCGCGGCATGAGCCGGGACGAGATCGAGGAGGCCGTCCTGGAGGCCTACGGCGCGGACACCATGATCTGGCTGCCCGGCATCAAGGGCCAGGACATCACCGACGACCACGTGGACGTCACCTCCCGGTTCATCCGCCCCGGCACGGTCATGGTGCAGCTGCCGCCGGCCGACCGCAACGACGCCTGGGCGCGCGACGCCCGCGAACAGTTCGCGATCCTCTCCGCCGCCACCGACGCCCGGGGCCGACGCCTGCAGGTCATCCCGGTGCACGGCCCGGACACCGTCCGCTCGCGCAGCTCCAAGTTCGTGGACTCCTACCTCAACTTCCACCTCGTCAACGGCGGTGTCATCACCGCCCAGTTCGGCGACGCATACAAGGACGCCGCAGCCCGGGACGCCCTCGCCGCGGCCTTCCCCGGCCGCGAGGTGGTGCAGCTCGACGTCGACCGGCTGATGGCCGGAGGCGGCGGCATCCACTGCTCGACCATGCACGAGCCGATGCCATAGCGGCACCGGCCACCCTCCGGAGGACCGCCCCGAGGGCCCTCCGCACGACCACCCGGGGGCCCGCCGCACGCCTCCGTCCTGCCACCATGACCGGAGTTACCCGTATGACCAACGCCCCGTCCCGCCGCGCCGTGATCCGCTCCCTCGCCGGGGTCGGTGCCGGAGTCGGCGTCCTCACCCTCGGCCTCACCGCCTGCGACCCCACCGGCACCGAGGACATGGAGGGCTCCGCGACGCCGTCCCAGCCCGGCGGCACCCCCGGCGCCCCCGGCGCCCCCGGCGCCCCCGGTGCCCGGCGCCTCGGCGCCGAGTGGGAGAAGCACCTGCGCACCGTGATGTCCTGGCCCGCCTCGGAGAACGTCTGGGGCGACCAGCTGCCCGACGTCCGCCGGGACGTCGCCGGCCTGGCCCAGGCCATCTCGGCCCGCGAGCCGGTCGTCCTGATGGCCCGCCCCGAGCAGGTGGACGCCGCCAGGAAGGCCTGCGGCTCGGCCGTCGAGGTGGTGCCGATCGCCGTCGACGACCTGTGGGCCCGGGACACCCTGCCGGTGTTCGTCGAGGAGGGCGGCAGGGTCAAGGGCGTCGACTTCAACTTCAACGGCTGGGGCGGCAAGCAGCAGCGCGGCAACGACTCCAAGGTCGCCCGGACGGTGCTGGCCAAGTACGGCGTGGAGCGGATCGAGACCCGGCTGGTCGGCGAGGGCGGCTCCTTCGAGACCGACGGCCAGGGCACCCTGATGGTCACCGAGAGCTCCGTCGTCAACGACAACCGCAACCCGGGGATGAGCCGGGACCAGGTCGAGGCGGAGCTCAAGAAGGTACTCGGCGTGACCAAGGTGATCTGGCTGGCGGGCGTCAAGGGCAAGGACATCACTGACGCCCACGTCGACTGCCTGACCCGCTTCGCCGCCCCCGGCGTCGTCCTGCTCGACCAGGCCTTCCCCGGCGGCCCGGCCGACGTCTGGTCCCGCGCGGCCGACCAGGCCCGCGGCGTCCTCAACAACGCCACCGACGCGACCGGCAAGAAGCTCCAGGTGATCGAGCTCCAGCAGCCCGACCCGGACAAGATCACCGGGCGCGGCGACGCCTTCGTCTCCTCGTACATGAACTTCTACATCGGCTCCAAGGGCGTCTACCTGCCGAAGTTCGGCGACGACCGGGCCGACGAGCGGGCGCAGCAGGTGCTCAAGCAGTACTTCCCGGGCAGGGAGATCGTGCCGGTGAAGATCGACGCGATCGCGGCCGGTGGCGGCGGGATCCACTGCGCCACCCACGACATCCCCGCCCTGGGGTGACCGACGGGCCGGCCCGGAACCCGTACCTGGACGGGTCCCGGGCCGGCCGCCGTTCGGGGCCGGGTCCGGTCGGCGGACAGGACCCGACCCGGGCACGAGGTGTTGCGCGCTGTCAGGCGGGCTGCTGTTGGGTGGCGCAGTGGATGCCGCCGCCGCCCGCGGCGATGTGGTTGATGGAGACTCGGGTGACCTTGCGGTCGGGGTGGAGGTCGCCGATGATGCCGGCGGCGCGGTCGTCGGCGGCCTGGTCGCCGAAGCGCGGGACGATGACGCCGCCGTTGCAGAGGTAGTAGTTGACGTAGGTGGCGAGGAATTCCTTCCCCGTCCCCTGGATCAGGTTGAAGTCGGGCTCGGGGAGTTCGACCACCTTGAGCGCCCGGCCCTTGGCGTCGGTCGCGGTCCTGAGGACCTGGAGGGCCTGGTCGGAGGCCATGCTCCAGACGTCGGGCGGGGTGTGGGCGGCCGGGCGGTGCAGCACGACGGTGCCGGGTTCGGCGAAGCGGGCCAGGGCGTCGATGTGGCTGTCGGTGATGTCCTGTCCGGCGACGCCCTTGAACCAGATCACCTTGTCGACGCCGAGCAGATCCTTGAAGGCGGCCTCGATCTGGTCGCGGGTCTTGCCGGGGTTGCGGTTGTCGTTGACCCAGCAGCTTTCGGTGGCCATCAGGGTGCCCTCGCCGTCGACCTCGATGCCGCCGCCCTCGCCGGTGACCGGGGCCTGGAGGCGGGTGATGCCGTAGTGGTCGAGGAGGGTGCGGGCGACCTTGGCGTCGTTGGCGTGGGTCTGCTTGTTGCCCCAGCCGTTGAAGTTGAAGTCGACTCCGGCCAGGCCCTGGGGGCCGGTGACGAAGGTCGGGCCGGTGTCCCGGGCCCACAGGTCGTCGACCATCAGCTCCAGTACCTCGACGGTGGAGCCGCAGGCCTGGCGGGCCTGGTCGGCACCTGGTGATCAGCAACGTCCTGGTGATCGATGCGGTGCAGGGGATCCGCAAGACCTCGATCGGCATCCGGGAGGGCCGGATCGCCTCGATCGGGCGGGCCGGCAACCCGGACACCCTGGACGGCGTGGAGGTGGTGGTCGGCACCGGGACGGCGATCGTCTCCGGCGAGGGCCTGATCCTCACCGCCGGGGCCATCGACACCCACGTCCACCTGATGTCCCCCCGCATCATGGAGGCCTCGCTCGCCTCCGGCGTCACCACCATCATCGGCCAGGAGTTCGGGCCGGCCTGGGGCGTCGGCGTCAACTCGCCCTGGGCGCTGCGCCACGCCTTCAACGCCTTCGATGCCTGGCCCGTCAACATCGGCTTCCTGGGCCGCGGTTCCTCCTCCCACCCCGCGCCGCTGGTGGAGGCGCTGACCGAGGGCGGCGCCTGTGGATTCAAGGTGCACGAGGACATGGGCGCGCACACCCGGGCGCTGGACACCGCGCTGTCCGTCGCGGAGGTCCATGACGTCCAAGTCGCCCTGCACACCGACGGGTTGAACGAGTGCCTGTCGGTGGAGGACACCCTGCGCGTGCTCGAAGGCCGGACCATCCACGCCTTCCACATCGAGGGCTGCGGCGGCGGACACGTCCCCAACGTGCTCAAGATGGCGGGCGTGCCGAACGTCATCGGCTCCTCCACCAACCCCACCCTCCCCTACGGCCGGGACGCGATCGCCGAGCACTACGGCATGATCGTCTCCGTCCACGGCCTCAAGACCGACCTGCCCGGCGACGCCGCCATGGCCCGCGACCGCATCCGGGCCGGCACGATGGGCGCCGAGGACGTGCTGCACGACCTCGGGGCGATCGGCATCACCTCCTCCGACGCCCAGGGCATGGGCCGCGCGGGCGAGACGGTGCGCCGCACCTTCGCGATGGCGGGCAAGATGAAGGCCGAGCGCGGCCCGATGGAGGGCGACGGCCCGACCGACGACAACGAGCGGGTGCTGCGCTACATCGCCAAGCTGACCATCAACCCGGCCATCGCCCACGGGCTTTCGCACGAGGTCGGCTCGGTCGAGGTCGGCAAGCTCGCCGACCTGGTGCTGTGGAACCCGGCCTCCTTCGGCGCCAAGCCGTACATGGTGCTCAAGGCGGGCTTTCCGGCGTACGGCGTCACCGGCGACCCCAACGCCGCCACCGAGAGCTGCCAGCCCCTCGTCCTGGGACCGCTGTTCGGCGCCCACGGCGCCACCCCGGCGGACCTCTCGGTGGCCTTCACCAGCCGCGCCGCCGCCGAGGCCGGCACCGGGGACCGCCCGTACGACCGGATGACCACCCGGCGCCGGCGCGTCCCGGTCCGCCACACCCGCGGCATCGGGCCGGCCGACCTGGTCCGCAACAGCCGGCTCGGGCAGATCCTGGTCGACGGGCAGCGAGGCCTGGTCACCCTCGACGGCGTCCCGCTGTGCTCCGACCCCGCCGAGGAGGTGTCGCTGAACCGCCTCTACTTCCTCTGACACCGCCGCGGAGGGCACGGCTTACTACGGCACGCGACCAGGCGCGTGCCACGGCAGCGGCCTCGACGGTCCTCTGAACGCCGCGAGCGGGGCCGGCGTCACCGTCGAACCCGCCGGTGGATCACCGCAGCCGACCGGAACGCCGCTGGTGCTGCTCGCGTTCGGCCGAGCCCGAGAAACACGGGGCGGACGCGACCCCGCCGCCGCGCCCTTCACCGTCCGTGCGGTGCGCCCGGACGCCGCCCCGTGCCGCACCCGGAATCCGGGCGGCCGGGGCGGCGCCCCTCGATCCGGGTCAGTTGCGGAGCAGGACCCAGGAGCCCAGGCCCGCACAGCCCGCACTGTTGTAGGCGCCCAGGTGGTAGCCGGCCGGGACCGTGTTGCCGGGGCAGATCGACAGCCCGGGCGCAGCCAGCTGCTGGAACCAGGAGCCGATGCCGCGGCAGCCGGTGCTGTAGTGGCCGGTCATGACGTACCCGGCCGGGATCGGTGAGCCCGCGCAGGTCCAGATCCCGTCCGTGACCAGCCGCATGAGCCAGGCGTCGCCGAGACAGGGGCTGCTGCTGGGGTTGTGGTCGGTGAGCACGTAGCCCGCCGGGATCGGCGAGCTGGCGCAGATCCACAGCGGGTCCTGCGCGGGCTGCACGTAGGAGCCGCCGGCTCCGCTGCAGCGACCGGCGTCGTACACGGTGATGACGTAGCCGGGCGGCACGGGCGTCCCCCGGCAGATCCAGCCGGCGCCGGCCAGGTGGGCGGACGGGGCGGAGGAAACGGAGGCAACGGGTGGCGCGGCGGGCGCGGCGGGCGCGGCGCTCGCCGTGCCCGCCGCGGTACCGGTGAGGACGGCCGCCAGCAGCGCGACCACCCCCGCCACGGCGGCGAGCCGCCCCCGGAGGGCCGCCCAGGGCGAACGGTCCAGCAGTCGGTGATGTCCTCTGATCACGTCACACCAGTCCCATCGGCAGGTCCGTGCGGCACCGCACGACGGCCGTACGGTGCCGGTTCGTGGAGCTGCCGCGACCCTAACGGGGGCCGGCGCAGCCGATCTGTTCACGACATGGACACGTCACCATTTTGTCCGGAACTGCGCGTCCAATGCCCGCAATCCCGCCCTTGACGGGAAGAACCGGCCCCCACCCCGCGCGCGGGAAGGCAGCCCGTCGACTTCCCACGCGCGGGGCCGCCGCCTCGAAGCGATCAAGTCAGGCCCGGCAGCTCACCGGGAACCTGGCCGAGGACCTGTGTCACGCCCCACCGTGGTCTTCGACCAGCGCGACGAGCTCCAGGACGAGTTCGTCCGGTCCCTCACCGGGGGCGCTCGGGCGCCGGGCGGATCCGCCACCTGGTGCCCGCCTCGGACGGGTTCCGGGACGCGGGTGGCTGCCGGTTTCGGCTGGGGCCTCGTGCCCGAACCGCAGGCCGAGCCGCTGCTGCGGCCCGGCCGACCGGTGGAACTGGCACCCGCGGGACCCGGCGGACCGTGATGTCCGACCCGCTGCCTACTCTGGGTCCAAGTCGACGATCAAGGGGGCAGGACCGTGCGGATCGAACGTCACCAGGTGGACGGGGAGCGGGTGGCGCAGGCCGGCGAGGACTTCGTGAACCGGATCGGCAGGCAGGTCCACTCCTACTCCCGCGCCGGCCTGATGACCACGACGGAGTGGCAGCTGATCGCCGACTCCTTCCTCGACTACCTCGGAGCGCTCTCCACCACCCGGCCCGGCCTGGACTCCGCCGAGGCCAGGGCCGTCCTCGCGGACGCCGCAGAGGCCGCCGCCGGCGCCGTCTCCTTCGCCGCCTACTACCCGCACGACCGCTTCAGCGTCTTCCTCGACTACCCGAACTTCGGGATGGGGTACGACCCGGAGTACGGGCAGGACCGCGACCCCCGCCACCGGGTCACCGCCCGGGAGTGGCTCGACGCCTTCTGCCTGGCGATCGTCGCCGACAAGGTCTCCGCCCACGGCGAGGCCTTCAGCTGGGCACGGCAGTTGATGCCGGACGAGCCGGTCACCCCCGACCTCGAACTCGTCGACGGCTTCGTCGCGCACTTCTTCGAGGAGGCCGGCCTCCCCGCCGCGTCCACCGAACCACAGCCCGGTCTGCGCGCGCTGCGCGCCCTGACCGACGGGGATCGCGACGCCTTCGACGCCGCCCTCCTCACGCTCGTCCGGAACGGCCCGCACGGCACCGGGCCCGCGAGCCTCCTGCCGCTCGTCCCGATCGCCCTCGCCGCCCTCGCGTACCGCACCCACGGCTGGACCCCGGCGGTCGACACCGACTACCTCCCCCACGCCCTGGTCACCGGCTTCGAGACCCCCGGCCCGCGCGTCCGTGCCCTGGGCCGCGACCCGCGCCCCGACGCCGTGGCCCGGCTCGCCGCCGGGCCCGTCGACCTCGACCGGCCGTTCCCGGCCCGGCCGCTCAGCCCGGACGGCGCGGCGCGGTTCGAGCGGCGCACCCTGGAGGCCATCACGCCGAAGGAGGGTGAGCCGCTGGACGCGTGGGAGCTCACGGGTGCCCTGCGCTACCAGAGCCGCCTCCTGTCGGCGCGCGCCTCGGAGTCCGCCGACGCCACCGATGCCCTGCTCGCCAACCTGCGGCTCGGCTCCCAGCTGGGGGCCGCCGTGTTCCGGGTCGCCCTCGCCGAGCCGGGCACCGAGGCCGAGGTGACGATCGACGGGCGGATGCTGCGCTTCCCCGCCCGCCGGGACAGGGACTTCGGGCCGACCTTCTGGGAGACGGCCCTGTCCTTCGTCCTGATCACCGGAAGCTCCGAGGACCTCGAACCCCTCCTGCTGGCCGGTCCGGCGATCGCCGCCGAGGACCGCTACCCGTTCGCCTCGTACCGCACCGCCCTGCACGACCACCTGCGCGGAGCCGACCCGCTCCCGGCCACCGAACGGGCCCTGGAGGAGCTGGACCGAACCAGGGACCACGGCTTCCTCCCGCCTCCGGTCGTCCTCTTCTCACAGCTGGTCCGGGGCGACGAGACCAGCTTCAACCTCGCCCTGCTGGACGCCCTGGAAGCCCACCGCGACCACCACTCCGTCGCCGACCGTGCCACCCACACGGGTGCCGCGCTCAGCCTCGACGTCCTCGGCCTCGCCTGCCACGCCCGCCGCAGCCGCGGCTGGGCCGTCCACGTCCGGTCGCCCTACCTCCCGCCGCGCCTGCTCCGGGCGGCCGGGCGCGCGGGAGGGGATGTTCGGGAGCCGAAGGCCGCACTCTGACCGCCCGACGGTCCGACAGGTGTCGACCGAACCCGGCCGTCGGCCGTGAGGAACGCCGTCGGCCGTGAGGAACGCCGTCGGCCGTGAGGAACGCCGTCGGCCGTGAGGAACGGGAGAGCGGGGTGGTCGGCCGGGCGGTTCCGGCTGGTGGCCCCGGAGCGCCGGTCACGCCCCTGGCAGCCCGGCCGCACGGCTGTCAGGGGTGAGCGCTATGTTCACGAACGTCGATCAGACCTGTCGGCCCGGCCCTCCGGCCCGAGTCCCACCGTCTGCTGGCCGTCCAGGCCCCGGGGGTGGCGAAAGCCGCCGAACCGCACGCCGCCGAACCGTTGGTGGGCCGGGTCGCGCAGCGGGCAGCCGCGCAGCAGCGCCTCGCGGGCGGCCCGGTCGGCAGCGGTCAGGGGCCGGCTTCGGAGCCGTCGATTCCGACGGCGACGGGTAGCTCCATGGTGCGGGACCTCCTGACGTTCGCCCCCTGGTTTCGGGTCAGCCCTGCCAGGTCCAGTCGGTGACCTCGGGCAGGTCGGTGCCGTGCTCGCGGATCCAGTCGTGGTGGCGGGTGCGCCGGTCGGCCATCTCCTGGCGCAGGGCGGCGGCGCGCACGGCCAGGCCGGGGACACGGTCGATGACGTCCATGACGAGGCGGTAGCGGTCGAGGTCGTTGCGGACGACCATGTCGAACGGCGTGGTGGTGGTGCCGGACTCCTTGTAGCCGCGCACGTGCAGGCGCGGGTGGACGGCCCGGCGGTAGGCGAGGCGGTGGATCAGCCACGGGTAGCCGTGGTAGGCGAAGATCACCGGCCGGTCGCGGGTGAACAGGGCGTCGAACTCGGCGTCCGGCATCCCGTGCGGGTGCTCCTCCGCGGGCATCAGCCGGGCCAGGTCGACCACGTTGACCACCCGGACACGAAGGTCGGGCAGGTGCCGGCGGAGCAGGTCGGCGGCGGCAAGGACCTCCTGGGTGGGCACGTCACCGGCGCAGGCCAGGACGGCGTCGGGCTCGCGGGTGCTGTCGTCGGTGCCGGCCCATTCCCAGATCCCGGCACCGCGGGCGCAGTGGGCGCGGGCCTGGTCGAGGGTGAGCCAGTCGAAGCTGGGCTGCTTGCCGGCGACCACGACGTTGACGTAGTCGCGGCTGCGCAGCACGTGGTCGGCGGTGGCGAGCAGGGTGTTGGCGTCCGGCGGGAAGTAGACCCGCACGGCTTCGGGGCTCTTGTTGAGGACGTGGTCGACGAAGCCGGGGTCCTGGTGGGAGAAGCCGTTGTGGTCCTGGCGCCAGACGTGCGAGGTGAGCAGGTAGTTGAGCGAGGCGATGGGGGCGCGCCAGGGCAGGGCGCGGGTGGTGCGCAGCCACTTGATGTGCTGGTTGACCATGGAGTCGACGATGTGGACGAAGGCCTCGTAGCAGGAGAACAGGCCGTGTCGGCCGGTGAGGAGGTATCCCTCCAGCCAGCCCTGGCAGGTGTGTTCGGAGAGGATCTCCATCACCCGGCCGTCGTGGGCGAGGTGTTCGTCGACGGGCAGGGTGTCGGCCTGCCAGGCCTTGCCCGTGGCGGTGTAGACGGCCTGGAGGCGGTTGGAGGCGGTCTCGTCCGGGCCGACCAGGCGGAAGTCACGGCGCTCGGCGGTGTCCGCCATCACCTGGGCCAGCAGGTCGCCCAGGACCCGGGTGGGCTCGTGCAGCGTCGCACCGGGCTTGTCCACGGGTACGGCGTACCGCTCCAGCGGCGGCATCGGCAGTTCACGCAGCAGCAGGCCTCCGTTGGCGTGCGGGTTCGCGCCGAGTCGGCGGCGGCCCGCGGGAACGCGGTCGAGCACCTGCGCGGTCGGCCGACCATGCTCGTCGAACAGTTCCTCCGGACGGTAGGAGCGCAGCCAGTCCTCCAGTTGGGCGAGGTGTGCGGGGTTGTCGCGGACCTGGTCGAGCGGCACCTGGTGGGCGCGCCAGGTGCCTTCCACCGGCACGCCGTCCACCTCGTTCGGCCCGGTCCAGCCCTTGGGGGTGCGCAGCACGATCACCGGCCAGGCCCGGCGCTCGGTGGCCCCGTCGGCACGCGCGGCACGCTGGATGGCGGCGATCCGGTCGAGGGCGGTGTCCATGGCGTCGGCCATGGCGCGGTGGACGGCCATGGGGTCCTCGCCGGTGACGTACAGCGGGTCGTGGCCGTAGCCGCGCAGCAGCGCGTCCAGTTCGGCCTCCGGCAGCCGGGCGAGCACCGTCGGGTTGGCGATCTTGTATCCGTTGAGGTGCAGGACCGGCAGCACGGCGCCGTCGTGGACCGGGTCGAGGAACTTGTTGCCGTGCCAGGAGGCCGCCAGCGGACCGGTCTCCGCCTCGCCGTCGCCGATCACACAGGCGACCAGCAGCCCGGGGTTGTCAAAGGCAGCACCGTAGGCGTGCGAGAGCGCGTAGCCGAGCTCGCCGCCCTCGTGGATGGATCCCGGCGTCTCCGGTGCGACATGGCTCGGCACTCCGCCGGGGAAGGAGAACTGCCGGAACAGCTTCGCCATGCCGTCGGCGTCGCGGGTGACGTCCGGGTAGGTGTCGGTGTAGCTGCCGTCCAGCCAGGAGCCGGCCAGGACGGCGGGGCCGCCGTGACCGGGCCCCCAGACACAGACCGCGTCGAGGTCCCGGGCCTTGATCACCCGGTTGAGGTGGGTGTGGACCAGGTTCAGGCCCGGCGAGGTACCCCAGTGGCCGAGCAGCCGGGGTTTGATGTGTTCGGGGCGCAGCGGCTCGCGCAGCAACGGGTTCGCCATCAGGTAGATCTGGCCCGCCGCGAGGTAGTTGGCGGCCCGCCAGTGCGCGTCGAGCGCCCGGACCTCCTCGTCGGACGGTCCGCCGGGAGCCGAACTGGGGGTGACGGACATGGCTGTGCTCTCCTCGGAGTCTGCCGGCTTCACCGACCGCCGCGGGCGGTCGGCATTCATCGTCGCCCCGCGGCCGGATCCTCCGCAGGGCCGAACAGGCCACATTCTGCGAGGGGGAACGGGCCGGTGGTCCCTGCCCGTCCCGGGCCTCACCCGAACGGCCCCGGCCCGCCACCCGCCGCCGGGACGTAGGGCCCGGAAGGGGGCTGCCGGCCCTGCGTGGAGGCCCCGCTTCTGCCGGGCAGGCCGGCGGCACCTGCCGAACGGTGCAGGTACGCCGGATGGGCGGGCGCGACGACGAACGGACGGATCGTGATCGACTGTGGGCGCGAGACGATGGCCTACCCGGTCGGCGGCGGAACAGCCGCACTGGCCGCCGCGGCTTTCCTGATCCGCGACGGCGACTTCCCCGGCAAGAACATCCACATCCTGGAGCAGCTCCCACTGGCCGGCGCCTCACTGGCCGGCGGCTCATCGGACGGACGGAGATCGCCGGAGCAGGCGTACGTCACCAGGGGCGGTCGGATGCTGGAGGACGAGGCGGCGACCGCCTCGGCGACGGTGGTCTCGGCGCCGCGGTGCTGTTCGGCGCGGTCAGCGTCACCTTCGCGATGGGGCTGGAGGCCGCGTTCACCATGGCGGCGCCGGCGTGCCCGGAGGCGGAGGCGTCCGGAGGGCGGCCGCAGGCGGGTGGCGGCCGCAGGCGGGTGGTGGCAGCTGCGAGCGGGTGGCGGGGCAGGGACCCGGGAGACCGGCCGGAGCACGGGGGTACGCCCCGGCCGGCCACCCGTGGCCCCTGCCCCTCCGCCCGTTCACCCCGCGCGGGCCGGCGCGTGGTTGCGCACGGCCGCGCGGGTCGGCTGCGGGGCCGGCGTCAGCCGGACACCCGGACCGGCAGCCGCCGGGGGCAGATGATCTGCATCGGGTTCTCGAACTCGACGCCGGCCGCGTGGTCCACGGCGATGTCGTCGTAGCGGTCGAACAGCGCGTTGAGCGCGATGCCGACCTCCAGCCGGGCCAGCGGGGCGCCGAGGCAGAAGTGGATGCCCTGCCCGAAGGCGATGTGCCCGCCGGTGTCGCGGTGGATGTCGAACCGGTCGGGGTCCGTGAAGCGCTCGGTGTCCCGGTTGGCCGCGCCGACCCACAGGGTGACCAGTTCGTCCTTGCCGATCCGCTGCCCGCGGATCTCGGTCTCGGTGGTGGTCACCCGCGCCATCCGGGAGAAGGGCGGGTACAGGCGCATCAGTTCCTCGATGGCGCCGGGCAGCAGCCCGCGGTCCGCGCGTACGGCGGCCAGCGCCTCGGGATGGCGGTCGAAGGTGAGGATGGCGTTGCCGATCATCGCCATCGAGGCGGCGTGTCCGGCGAACAGGGTGAGGCCGACCAGGCCGATCAGGTCGGCGTCCCGGAGCGGCTCGTCGTCCACGACCGCGTGGGCCAGCCCGGTGAGCATGTCGTCCGCCGGGTTCTGCCGGCGTCGGTGCACGTGGCCCAGGATGTACTCGTTCATCTCCCGGATGGCCGGCGCGACTTCGGACTCCATCACCTTCGGCGGCACGGTCGCCGCGTCGAGCGCGCCCAGCGCGTCGCCCCAGGCCCGGTACATCGGCACGTCCTCGGGCGGCAGGCCGAGCATCTCCGCGACCACGATGATCGGCAGCGGGTAGGCGACCGCGTCGATCAGGTCGAAGGTGTCCGCTCCGGACAGCCCGTCGAGGAGGGACTCGGTGGTCCGGGTGATCCGCTCCGCGAGGCCCGCCACCGCGCGCGGGGTGAAGGACTGGTTGACGGCCCGACGCAGCCTGCGGTGGTGGGGCGGGTCGTTGGTGACCAGGTTCCCGGTGAGGAACAGGTCGAGGTCCGGCTGCGGTTCGTTGAACAGCCGCACGGTGTCCGAGGAGAAGGTCTTCGGGTCGGTGAGCACTCGGGTGATGTCCGCGTGGCGGAACAGCTGCCACCCGTACTCGTCGTCGTGGTGGATCGCGTGCTGTCCCTGCATCTGGCGGAACCAGGAGAACAGCGCTTCCACGGGTTCGGTTGCGGATTTCTCTTGCGCCGGCATGACTACCTCTGATCTGAAGGCCGCTGAGTTGTTGTCACAGACCGAAGATGGACCGGTAGACCTTGCGGTCGACGGCCGGGAGGGCCACGCGCTGGGCGACGGCCGACGGCGGCGTCGCGCCGGGCGTCGGCGACAGCGTCGGCGAGCCGGCGGCCCGCAGGCCGGATTCGATGGCGCCGTCCATGTAGCCGATCCAGCCGAGGGCGAGGTCGTCCGCGCAGAACTTCACCAGGCCGAACGGCTGGTTGATCGCCTTGTGCAACCGGGTGAGCTGGCAGGGCCGGCGGTACGCGGGACCGCCGCGCGAGAACTCGTTCGCCTCCCAGTCCGTCACGGTGTAGTCGCGCAGTGTCGCCGACGGCAGGATCCGCCGCACGGCGGCCTCGACCAGGGAGCGGTTGCTCACGTCCAGGGTGGCGTCGACGGAGAAGGCGACGACGGGGGCGTCGTCGTTGAGCCGGCCCATGATGACGAACGGCGAGCCCTCGGGTGCCTCGGCGATGAACCGGTCGGCGGGGGCGGCCAGGTCCAGGAACAGCTTCCGCTGGCGCGGTACGCCGTAGCCCTGGGTGGTGGCGTCGCGGTGGGCCTGCGGCAGCGCCGGGCTGAAGGTGATGTCCTTCCAGACGTTGACCGGCACGGCCATGACGACCTGGGCCGCGGTGTAGGCGTGTCCGGCCCGGGTGACGACCTTGACCTGGCCGGACTGCTGGGTGACGGAGGCGACCGGGGAGCCCAGCTTGAGGTCCGGCTGGCCGTCCGCCAGGATCGCCTGGGCCAGCGCGATGGTGCCGCGCGCCAGGCGGTAGGTGTTGACGCCGGAGAAGCCCGTGTAGTTCCAGCCGGCCAGGGCCCACCACTGAGCGAGCTGCAGCATCGAACCGCGCGAACTCGGCGAGCCGTACAGGCCGGTGGTGCTGGTCATCCGCATCTCGTCGGCCGGCGAGAGGTTCAGCTGGTCCAGCCGGTCCCGCAGGGAGAAGTGGTCCAGCGGCGTGATCAGGTCCTCGCGGGTGAACGGCGCGTAGGGCTTGGGGAAGTACTCGCGCGAGCCCTCGAAGAAGGGCGTGAACAGCTCGCCCTGCCGGGTGTACGCGGTGACCGGGTCGCTCTCGGCGAACCCGGTCGGGGAGGGCATGAGCACGCGCTCCGGGCCCTGGTCGGCCACGACCGTCAGGTTGTAGCGGGATATCTCGCGCCAGACGTGCGGCTGCAGCGGGTCCACCCAGGCGCCGCCGCGCTCGATCTCCCAGCTGTTGAACGTGTCGGTCCAGGTGCGCCCGCCGATGCGGTTGCGCGCCTCCAGGACGAGGACGCGCTGGCCCTTCTTCCGCAGTTCGCGGGCCGCGGTGAGGCCGGCCATGCCGGCCCCGACGACGATGGTGTCGTACGTGTTGCGGAAGGTGACGTCCCCGCCTTCGGCGGCCTCCGCGATCCCGGGAAGACCGGCGCCGAGAGCGGTTCCCGCGATGGCCAGGCCACCCGTTCTCAGCACGTCCCTCCGCGAGAAGGAATTGCGGGACGCGGCCTTCTTCGATCTGCCGTGACTGTCGGACACAAGTATTCCCCCGTCTGGTGGACTCAGGTTCGATGAAACGTTTCTGCGAAAAATCGACGAAGCCGGGAATCCGGATCGAAAGGCAGCCGACCCGGGTTCCCCGCTTCGCTTTCACCCGCCGCGGAAAAGATCAGGCGGACGGCTTGCGGAACTGCTTGATCAGCGCCGCGTAGCTGTCCTCGGCGTTTCCGTCGGCCACCGCGCGCTGCGCCAGCTCCAGGAAGAAGCGCGGCAGGTCGGCGTTGACGCCGAGTGCCTTGCTCTCCTCCAGCAGGTGCTGCATGCCGCCCACGTGGACGTTGACGGTGGCGTCGGTGGCCGGGAACTCCCCGTCGTCGATCTGCTGCGCGTACGCCGAGACGTAGTCGGCGGTCACGTTGATCGCGGTGGTGGCCATCTCCGCGAACGTCGTCGCCTTGACGTTGGCCGTGCCCAGCAGGGCGGCGGCGTGCAGGAAGCTGTTGAGGACGCCCCACATGATGCTCAGCACGGACATGTCGTACAGGGCCGACAGGCCGTGGTCCTCGTCGAGGTAGACGGTGCCGGTCTCGCCGAGCGCCAGGAGGGTGGCCTGGTGCTTCTCGAAGGCGTCCTTCGGGCCGGCGTACAGCAGGGTCGCCTCGGCGGTGCCGATGGCCTGGGGCATCGCCAGGATCGCGCCGTCGACGTAGTCGATGCCGGCCTTGGCCGCCCACTCGGCGGTCTCCCGGGCCTGGGTGGAGCTCGCCGTGGTCAGGTTGACCAGGGTGCGGCCGGCCAGGGAGGAGACGGCCGGGTCCAGCAGCCCGTGCACGGCGTCGTAGTCCGAGACGCAGACGACGACGAGCGGGCTCGCCTCGAGCGCGCTCCGGACCGAGTCGGCGAGGGTCGCGCCCTTGGCGACGAGCTGGTCGGCCTTGCCGGCCGAGCGGTTCCAGACCGTCGTCGGGTGGCCCTTGGCCAGGAAGGCCGCGGCGAGCGCCTGGCCCATCAGGCCCAGGCCGACGACGGTGACCGGGGAATCGGCGGGGGAAGAGGTGGTCACGGGAGTCTCCGTACTCGTTCTCGTGCGGCGCGGGCCGCGGTGGTTGTGAAGAGGGGTTCGCCGGAGCCGGCGGCGGGCGGGGAGCCGGGTGCGGCACGCCGCTGCGCCGGGTCAGTCCTGGGGCGCGTCCTCGGCGTCCCAGGGGCCGCTCACGCCGAACGGGTTGTCGACGACGTAGCGCCAGTAGCCGTCCTCGCCCTGGCGCAGCACGTCGATCGCCACGCCCTCGAGGTGCTCGGGCTCGCCGTTCTCGTCGAGCGCCTCCATCTGCCACTCGACGATCAGCATCGCGGTGTCGCCCACCACCAGCTGCTGGCGGACGGTCGCCTCGACGGAGGGCTTGCGCTTGGCCAGGAATTCCGTCACGTAGGCCCGGCGGTCCTCGCCGTAGACCGGGAATCCGGGATCCCACATTCCGACCGCGTCGTCGGTGTACATCGCGTTGACCGCCTCCGCGTCACCGGAGTTGAAGGCCGTTCCGAACGCCTCCTGGTGCTTTTCGATGTCGGTCACCAGCGTGTACTGACTATCGCTCACGACGCCTTTTCTCCATTCCGGTTCCATGGCACCTGCTCGGATTGATCCGGACGCTATCAGCGGGTACTCCCCGATCCGGTCTCCTGCCGGTAATCGCGCGCGGCCGTGCGCGACCGCGCGCGATTACCGGGGAAAGACCGCCCGACGGGGGCGCCGTCGGGGAGCCGTCCGCTACGGCCGGTCGGCCGGGACCAGGGCCCGCTCGATCGCCTCCTGGACCTCCGGCGCGACCAGCGCCGCGACCGGGTCGAGGAGGAAGGCGACCCGGGCGTAGGCGACGAGCAGCTGCCCGTCCCGCGACGCCGCGTCCAGCAGCCGGTCCAGGTAGGCGTACTCGGCCAGCTGCTCCTCGGTCGGCTCGCCGCCCACGCCGGGGAAGGCACTGTCGGCGCCGGTGGTCAGCTCCCACACGTGGTCGACGGCCCTCGCCGCGAGGTCGGCGAGGTACGCCCTCGGGTCCACCGGCCCCGGCCGGGAGACGTGGTCGCGCAGCACGGTGGCGCCCAGGGCCGACACCGAGATGCCCTGCCCGTAGACGGGGTTGAAGCTGCACACGGCGTCGCCGATGACGAGCAGCCCGTCGGGGAACGACTCCATCCGCTCGTAGCGCCGGCGCAGGTTCGCCGGGAACCGGTAGGACAACGGCTCGCCGAGCGTCTCCTGGTCGCGCACCGCTTCGTAGATGTCGGTGGCGGCCAGCGACTTGAGGAAGTCGTGGAAGCCGGCGGTGTCGCGGGGCGGGTACTCGCCGGCCACGCCGTAGCCGGTGACCACGGCGCAGCCGTCCTCGATCCTGGCCCAGAGCGCGCCCCTCGGCACCGCCGCCGAACCGCCGACGTCGATGGAGACCTCGGCGGGCCTCCGGTCCGCGGAGAGCCGGTAGTACTGCGTGGTGTAGCCGACGTTGACGACCAGCTGCTCCTCCTCGACCACGGGGTAGCCGAGTTCCGCGAGCCACGCCGGGGTCCGGGTGCGCCGCCCGGTCGCGTCGACGACCAGGTCGGCGGTCAGGTCGCGGTGGGTGTCCCCCTGGAGGACGCGGACGCCGACGACGGCGGACCGGTCGGGCGTGGTCAGCGGCTCCACCGTCTCGGTGCGCTCCAGGAAGGTCACGTTGGGCAGCGCGCGCACCCGCCGGCGGACCCGCCGCTCCAGGTGCGGCCGGCTGACCGACAGCAGGGGCAGGCCGGAGCGCGGCTTGGGCATGCGGGTGCCGTTCACGACCCACCGCACGTCGGCGGTGCCGTCGCCGGCCACCGCGCCGCCCGAGGTGAGCTCCTCGGTGATGCCGGGGAGCAGGTCCTCCAGTGCGAGCAGGCCCGCGGCCAGCAGGTTGTGCAGGTGCCCGCCGTGCGGAACACCCCGCCGGGTCTCGTTGTGCGCCCGGCCGTAGTCGTCCTCCGCGAGGTCGTCGCGGTCGATCACGACGACGTCGGCGTACCGGTCCGCCAGCACGTGCGCGGCCAGCAGGCCCGCCATGCTCGCGCCGAGTACGATCACGCGCTCTCGGTCAGCTTTCTCCACGGTGGTGGTCACCCTTTCTGCTCGTCCCGAGCGGGCCCGCCGGGCGGGAACCAGCCCGCGCGGACGAAGAAGTTCACGTACGTGTGGAAGAGGTCCCGGTCGACCGGCGGGCAGGTGATGCCGGTGCCGCGCAGGGCGCGGTCGGTCTCCGAGACGTCGATGGGCGGATAGGTGGTGGTGCCGGTGCCGGCGTTCATCCCCTCGAAGGAGTCCAGCAGCGGGACGACGGCGTTCCTCCGGTCCTGGCGGACCCGGGCCGACCAGGCGTCCCAGTCCAGTTCGGGCAGGTCGTACCCGAACGCGCGGAGGTGGCCGACGAACTCGGTGAAGGTCTGGTCCTGGGGGTTGTAGAGGTGGAAGGTCCGGCCGGCGGCGTCCTCCCGGGTCGCGAGGTGGGTGATCGCGCCGCTGACGTAGTCCACCGGAACCATGTGGAGGACGCCGGCGAGGCTGTCGGGGACCGCTCCGGTCTCCAGCAGGCCCTTGAGGCTCAGCCAGACGAAGTCCTTGGTCTGGCAGGCGCCGCTCTCCCGGTCGCCGCTGACGACGTCGACCCGGTAGACCGACACGGGCAGTCCGCGGCTCCTGCCGAGCTCGATGACCTGCTCGGCCACCCACTTGCTCTGCAGGTACCCGTTGTGCAGCAGGTGCCCGGGGCCGGTCGGGTCGGTCACGGTGGCCGGCGCGGCACCGGGGCCGGGCGCGGGGAACACGCCCGTGGTGGACACGTAGTGCACCGGGACCGTCCGGTGGGCCGCGGCGAGGCGCAGGACCTCCCGGGTGCCGCCCACGTTGCCGGCGGCGAGCTCGGTGTACGGCCGCACCCAGCTGACCGTGGCGCCGGCGTGGTAGACGACATCGGCCCGGCGGGCGAGGTCGTCGAACGCGGCCTCGGTGAGCCCCAACCGGGGGGCGGCCAGGTCGCCGACGACGACGGAGAGCCGGTCCGGGTCGATGTCGTCGCGGACCCGGTACCACTCCAGGTTCTCGTGCAGCCGGCGGGTCGCCTCGGCCGGGTCGGTGCCCCGCACCAGGCAGTGCACGGTGGCCCGGGTGGATCGCATCAGGTCGCGGAGCAGGAAGGCGCCGAGGAACCCGGTGGCGCCGGTGAGCAGGATCTCGCGGGGGTCGGCGGCCACCCGGCTGACCTCGCCGGTCGGCCGGATCCCGGCGTCGAGACGCACCTCCGCGGCGAGGTCGGCGCCGGCGGCGTCGGCCGCTCCCCCGCCCGCGGCGGACAGCAGGGCCGCCAGGTGCTCCACCAGCCGCGCCGGGGTCGGGTGTTCGAAGACGAGCGACGGCGGCAGCTTGAGGCCGGTGGCGTCGCCGAGCCGGTTGCGCAGTTCGACCGAGGTGAGCGAGTCGAAGCCGAGGTCGGAGAAGCGCTGCTCGCCCTCGACCGCCCCGGCCGCGGAGTGGCCGAGAACGAGGGCCACTTCGCGGTGGACGAACGCGGAGACGAGCGCGGTCCGCTCCTCCTGGGGCAGTCCGGCCAGCCGCTCCGGCCGCAGTTCGGCCTGCACCTCGGACCCGTCCGCGTCCGCCGGGTCGTGGACGAGGCTGCGCAGCAGCAGCGGCGCCCGGCGGACGTTGCTCCGCAGCGCGGCCCGGTCGACCGGCGTGACCACGAGGGCGGGACGGCCGGTGGCGAGCGCCAGGTCCAGCAGCTCGGGGCCGGTCTCCTCGGTGATGGTGAGCAGGCCGGAGCGGGCGATCCGGTCGAGTTCGGTGCGGGTCAGGTGCCCGCTCATGCCGCGCTCGTGCGCCCACAGGCCCCAGGCGAGGGAGGCGGCGGGCAGGCCGAGGGCGGACCGGTGGGCGGCCAGCGCGTCGAGGAAGGTGTTGGCGGCGGCGTAGTTGGCCTGGCCGGTGCCGCCGATGACACCCGCCACGGACGAGAACAGGACGAAGGCGTCCAGCTCGCGGTCCCGGGTGAGTTCGTGCAGGTGCCAGGCGGCGTGCACCTTGGGCCGCAGGACGGCGGCCAGCCGGTCCGGGGTCAGGTCCCGGATCATGCCGTCGTCGAGCACGCCGGCGGCGTGCACGACCCCGGTGAGCGGGTGGGTGTCAGGAACGGTGTCCAGCAGGGCGGCGAGGGCGTCCCGGTCTGCGAGGTCGCAGGCGACGAGGTGCACCTCGGCGCCGAGGCCGGTGAGTTCGGCGGCCAGTTCGGCCGCGCCGGGCGCCTGCGGCCCGCTGCGGCTGACGAGCAACAACCGGGACACCCCGTGGGTGCGGACCAGGTGGCGGGCGAAGAGCCCGCCGAGGGCGCCGGTGCCGCCGGTGACGAGGACGGTGCCGCCGGTGCGCCACCGGGTCCCGCCCCCCGGGGTGCCGTCTGCGGGAACCGCGGCGGGGAGGTCGGCGACGCCCGGGGCGAGCAGCCGGCCGGAGCGGACCGCGACCTGCGGCCGGCCGGAGGCCAGGACCGCCGGCAGGACCGCCCGCGAGCGCGGGTCCTCGTCCACGTCGACCAGCACGATCCGGCCGGGCGCCTCGGACTGCGCCGAGCGCAGCAGGCCCCACAGGGGTGCGGCGACGAGGTCCGCGACATCGGTGCCGGCCTCGTCGGCGGCGACGGCGCGGCGGGTGAGGACGACGAGCGGGACGTCCTCGGTCCGGTCGTCCGCCAGCCAGGACCGGACCAGCGCCAGCACCCGCTGCGCGGTGTCCTGCGCCCGCTGCGGCACGTCCCCGCCCGGGTCGCACGCCAGCGGGACGAGCAGGGCGTCGTACGGGGTGTCCGTGCCCAGGGCGGCCAGCGCGTCCGTGATGTCGGCGAAGGACCTCCCGGCGGACTCGGGCAGGCCCAGGACGTCGGCGTCCCCGAGGTCCAGCACCGCCGGGGCGGGCGGGGAGAGCGGGAGGGCCGCGTCGAACGGGGTCCAGCCGACGTGGAGCAGCGACTCCCGTGCGGTCGGCGCCGCCGTCGCGGGCGCGGCGGCCGGGACGTGCTCCAGCCAGTACCGCTCGCGCTGGAACGGGTAGGTCGGCAGGTCGACCGTACGGGCGCCGGTTCCGGCGAAGACCGCCGGCCAGTCGACGGGGATCCCGGCGGACCACAGCGCGCCGAGCGCCGCGAGCGCGTCCTGCGCCTCGGCCGGGCCGGTGCGCACGGCGGGCACCGGGGTGATGTCGGTGTCCTCGGCGACCAGCGCCGACAACACGGCGGCCGGGCCGAGTTCCAGGGCGACGGTGGTGTCCAGCTCGGCGAGGGTGCGGGCCGCGTCGTGGAACCGGACCGGCCGGCGGACCTGGTCGACCCAGTACTCCGGGGAGCGGAGCTGTTCCTCGGTGGCGGGGCGGCCGGTGAGCGTCGAGACGAGGGGGACGGACGGCGCGCGGAAGGTGACCTTCCGCAGGACGCGGCCGAACTCCTCCAGCATCGGGTCCATGTGCGGTGAGTGGAAGGCGTGGCTGACGGGGAGCCGCTTGGTGCGCCGACCGCAGGACCGCGCGGTCGCGGCGATCTCGTCGACGGCGTCGGCGTCGCCGGAAACCACCGTCGCCGCCGGGCCGTTGACGGCGGCGATCGACACGGCCCCTCCGGACCGTTTCAGCAGCTGTACGACCTCGTCCTCGGCGGCCTCCAGGGCCACCATCGCACCGCCCGGGGGCAGGGCCTGCATGAGACGGCCCCGGGCGGCCACCACGACCGCCGCGTCGGGCAGCGACAGCACGCCCGCGACGTGGGCGGCGGCCAACTCGCCGATCGAGTGGCCGGCGACGTGGTCGGGGGTGATGCCCCACGCCTCGTACAGTCGGTACAGGGCGACCTCCAGGGCGAACAGCGCCGGCTGCGCGTTGCCCGTCCGGTGCAGTAGGTCCTCGTCGTCGAGTACCTGCTGCACCGGGGCGTCGAGGTGCGGGTCGAGAGCGGCGCACACCGCGTCGAAGGCCTCGGCGTACACCGGGAAGGCCTCGTACAGCCGGCGGCCCATGGCGGCGCGCTGTGCTCCCTGGCCGGTGAAGAGAAAGGCGAGCCCGCCGCGGGTGGGCGGTGCGGTGGCGGTGCGGCCGCCGTCCTCGGCGAGCGGCCGCAGCGCGGCGCGCAGCACCTCGGTGTCCGCGCCGACGACCACGGCCTGGTACGGCAGCGCGGCCCGCGTGGTGGCCGTCGAGTAGGCGAGGTCCGCGGCGGACAGGCCGGGGTGGTCCGCCAGGAAGGCCAGCAGGCTGCGGGCCTGGGCGGCCAGGGCCTGGCGGCTCCTGGCGGACAGCGGCAGCAGCGCGGGCGCGGCGGCAGCGGGGGCGGGGACGGCAGCGGGGGCGGGGGCGGGCTCCTGCTCGGGTGCCTGCTCCAGGATCAGGTGCGCGTTGGTGCCGCTGACGCCGAACGCGGACACCGCGGCGCGGCGCGGCCGGCCTGTCCGCGGCCACGGGCGGTGCTCGGTGAGCAGCGCGACCGCACCCGCGTCCCAGTCGACGAGCGGGGTGGGCTCGTCGACGTGCAGGGTCCTCGGGAGTTCCGCGTGCCGGAGCGCCTGGACCATCTTGATGACGCCGCCGACCCCGGCGGCCGCCACCGAGTGCCCGATGTTGGACTTCAACGAGCCGAGGAACAGCGGGCGTTCGGGGGTGTGGGCGGCCCCGTAGGTGGCCAGCAGCGCCTGCGCCTCGATGGGGTCGCCGAGGCGGGTGCCGGTGCCGTGGGCCTCGACGGCGTCCACGTCGGCGGCGTCGAGCCGGGCGCCGGTGAGCGCGGTGCGGATGACCCGTTCCTGCGAGGGGCCGCTGGGGGCGGTGAGCCCGTTGGAGGCACCGTCGGAGTTGACCGCCGACGACCGCAGGACGGCGAGCACCCGGTGTCCGTTGCGGACGGCGTCGCCGAGGCGTTCGAGCAGGATCAGCCCGGCGCCCTCCGACCAGCTGGTGCCGTCGGCGGCGGCGGCGAAGGACTTGCAGCGGCCGTCGGGGGCGAGGCCCCGCTGCCTGGAGAAGTCGACGAACCCGCCGGGGGTGGCCGCGACGGTCACTCCGCCGGCGAGGGCGAGGCTCGACTCGCCGGTGCGCAGCGACTGGGCCGCGAGGTGCATGGCGACCAGGGACGACGAGCACGCCGTGTCCACGGTCATGGAGGGGCCCTCGAAGCCGAAGGAGTAGGAGAGCCGGCCGGAGACGACGCTGCCGAGCTTGCCCGTCAGCAGGTAGCCCTCGAACTCCTCCGGGCCCTCCAGCCCCAGGTAGGACTGCTCCACGGCGCCGACGAACACGCCGACGTCGGAGCCCTTGAGGGCGGTCGGGTCGATCCTCGCGTGCTCGAAGGTCTCCCAGGCGGTCTCCAGCAGCACCCGCTGCTGGGGGTCCATGGAGAGCGCCTCGCGCGGCGAGATGCCGAAGAAGCCGGCGTCGAACCGGGTGGCTTCGTCGAGGAAGCCGCCTTCCCGGGTGTAGGTGGTGCCCGGAACGTCCGGGTCGGGGTCGTAGAGCGCGGCGACGTCCCAGCCGCGGTCGGTGGGGAACTCGGTGATGCCGTCCCGGCCGTCCGCGACGAGCCGCCACAGGTCGTCGGCCGAGCGGACGCCGCCGGGGTAACGGCAGGCCATGCCCACGATCGCGACCGGCTCGGTGCGGCCGGACTCCAGTTCCGCGATGCGCTGGCGGGCCTTGCGTAGGTCAGCGGTGACCCATTTCAGATAGTCAGCGAGCTTCTTCTCATCCGCCATGAGGGGAGTTACCTGTTCCAGGAGTCGGAGGTCAGTGGTGGGCGCGGCCGAGCTCGTTGTCGATGAGGTCGAGGAGTTCGTCGGTCGACGCCGAGGCGAGGGAATCGTCGAAGGCCTCTTCGGCCCCCTCTCCCGGCTGTGCGCCGGTCTCCAGCCACCGCGACAGCAGGGTCTGCAGTCGGACGGTGATCTCGTCGCGGTCGCCGCCGGTGCCGCTGCCGTCCTCGGCGGCGAGCGCCTGCTCCAACTCGTCCAGGGCGGCGAGCGCGGCCGGCTGCGGCTGCGGTGCCTCCTCGGAGGCGATGCGGGCGAGCAGGAACGCGGCCAGCTTCGACGGCGTCGGATGGTCGAAGACCGCGGTGGCCGGCAGCTGGGCGCCGGTGACGGTGTTGAGCCGGTTGCGCATCTCGACGGCGGTGAGCGAGTCGAAGCCGAGCTCCCGGAAGGGCTGTTCGGGGTCGACGGCGTCGGGGTCGCCCAGGCCGAGGACGGCGGCCACCCGGCCGCGGACCAGGTCGAGGACGAACTTCGCGCGCTCGGCGGCGGGCAGCGCGGACAGCTGCTGGGCCGTCGGCACCTCGGGGCCGCCGTCCGCGCGCCGAGGCTCGGCCGGGACCAGGGCCCGCAGCAGCGGGGGGACCCGGTCGAGCGCGCGCAGGGCCTCCAGGTCGAACGCCGTGGTGACCACGGCGGGCCGGCCCGAGGCGAGGGCGGTGTCGAGGAGCTCCAGTCCCTCGCTGACGCCGATCGGCACGAAGCCGTCGCGGGCGAAGCGGGCCCGGTCGAGGTCGCCCAGTGCCCCGTTGATGCCGCCCTCGACGTCCCACAGGCCCCAGGCCAGTGAGGTCGCGGGCAGGCCGTGGGCCCGGCGGTGCCCGGCGAGCCCGTCGAGGTAGGCGTTCGCGGCGGCGTAGTTGGCCTGGCCCGGTCCGCCGAACAGCCCGACGGTCGAGGAGAACAGCACGAACGCCGTCAGGTCCGCGTCGCGGGTCAGCTCGTGGAGGTGCCGGGCGGCGTCCGCCTTGGGGCGCAGGACGGCGTCCAGCTGCTGCGGGGTCATGGCCGGCAGCAGGCTGTTGTCCAGGGCTCCGGCCGCGTGCACGACACCGGTCAGCGGCCGGTCGGCGGGGATGCCGTCCAGCAGCGCGGCGAGGGCCTCACGGTCCGCGACGTCACAGGCGGCGATGCGGACCGTCGCACCGAGCTCCGCCAGGTCGGCGGCCAGGCGGTCGGCGCCCGGCGCGTCGGCGCCGGTACGACCGGCCAGCAGGAGGTGCGTGACGCCGTGCTCGGTGACGAGGTGGCGGGCGACGGCGGAGCCGAGCACGCCGGTGCCGCCGGTGACGAGGACGGTGCCCTGCGGGTTCCACACCGGGCCGTCCTGGCCGCCGCGCACGGCGGAGGCGCGGATCCGGCCGAGCCGGGGTACGAGGGCCCGGCCGGACCGGACGGCGGCCTGCGGCTCGTCGGCGGTGAGCAGGGCGGCGAGCAGGGCGGCGGGGACCGGCTCGGCGCCGGTGTCGGTGTCGGTGTCGGTGACGGTGACGGTGACAGTGACAGTGTCGGTGTCCACGAGCAGGATCCGGTCGGGCGACTCGGACTGGGCGGAGCGGACCAGGCCCCAGACGGCCGCGGCGGCCGGGTCCGGCGCCTCGGTGTCCGCCGTGGCGACGGCGCCCCGGGTGACGAGGACCAGGCGGGTGTCGGCGAACCGCTCGTCGGCCTGCCAGTCCCGCAGCAGGTCCGCGGTCTGCCGCAGGAGCCGGTGCGGCGCCCCGTCCGGGTGGACGTCCCCGCCGTCCGGGCGGGCGTCGATCGGCACGACGAGGGCCCGGACCGCGTCGCCGGCGTCGAGCGCCCGCCCGAAGGCCGCCAGGTCGGCGTAGGACGCGGCGCTGCCGTCCCCCGCGTCGCCGGGCTTCCCGAGCCGGGCCCAGGGCACGGCCCGGACGGCCGGGCGTACGACGTCAGGGAGCCAGCCGACCTGGTGGAGCGAGCCGAGCGGCTCCGGTGTGCCGGCCGGTGCACCGGCGGCGGCCGCGGCATCGGCCGAGGGCTCCAGCCAGTACCGCTCGCGCTGGAAGGGGTACGTCGGCAGAGCGACCCGCCGCACCCGGGCGGCGCCGAAGAAGGCCTGCCAGTCGACCGGCACGCCCCGGGTGTGGAGCACGGCGAGCGCGTGCACCAGCGACTGCGGCTCCGGCTGCTTGCGGCGCATGGCGGGCACCGCGACCGCATGGTCCGCGCCGGCGGCGGCGAGCGCGGACAGGACGCCGTCCGGGCCGAGCTCCAGCAGGGTGGTGACGCCTTCGGCCTCCAGGGTGCGGACCGCGTCGAGGAAGCGGACCGGTCGACGGATCTGCTGCACCCAGTACTCGGGCGTGGTCCAGTCGCCGTAGTCCACCTTGCCGGTCACCGTGGACACGATCCCGAACTTCGGCTCGTGGAACGTGAGTTGCTCAGCGATGCCGCGGAACTCGTCGAGGATCGGCTCCATCCGGTGGGAGTGGGAGGCCCGCAGGATCGGCAGGACCTTGACGGACCGGCCGCGTTCCCGCCAGACCGCCGCGACGGCGTGGACGGCGTCCTCGTCGCCGGAGAGGACCACCGCACGCGGGCCGTTGACCGTACCGATCACGGCGCGCCCGTCCGGGTCGAGGGTTTCGAGGACCTCCTCCTCGGTGGCCTCGACGGCGACCATCGCGCCGCCCTCCGGCAGCGACCGCATGAGGCGCCCGCGGGCGGTCACCAGGACCGCGGCGTCGGACAGCGACAGCACGCCCGCGAGGTGGGCGGCGATCAGCTCGCCCGTGGAGTGGCCCACCAGGTAGTCCGGGCGGACGCCCCACGCCTCGAAGAGGCGGAACAGCGCGACCCCGACCGCGAAGAGCGCGGCGAGGGTGTAGTCGATCTGGTCCAGCTCGTCGCCGGACTCGATCACCGTGCGCAGCGGGCGCGGCAGGTGCGCGTCCAGGGCGGCGCAGACCTCGTCGAAGGCCGCGGCGAACTCCGGGAAGGTCTCGACGAGTTCGCGGGCCATCCCGACGCGCTGGGCGCCGCCGCCGGTGAACATGAACGCGATCCGGCCCTCGTCCTTGCTGCCGGTGATCGCGGCCGGGTCCTCCTCGCAGAGGGCGGCGAGGCCGTCCAGCAGCTCCTCGCGGTCGCCCGCGAGGGCGACGGCGCGGTGCCGCATGGCCGTCCGGGTGGCGGCCAGCGACCAGGAGAGGTCGAGCAGGTCGAGGTCGGGGCGCTCGGCGAGCAGCCCGGCGATCCGCTCGGCCTGCGCCCGCAGCGCCTGCGGGGAGCGCGCCGACAGGACGTACGGCAGGACGGGCGCGGGCGGTGCGGCGGCCGGCTGCGGCTCGGGCTGCTCGGCGGTCGGCCGCTCGGCGGCCGGCTGCTCGGCGGCCGGCTGCTCGGCGGCCGGCTGCTCGGCGGCCGGCTGCGGCGCCTGCTCGACGATGACGTGCGCGTTGGTGCCGCTGAAACCGAAGGCAGAGACGGCGGCCCGACGCGGCCGGTCCAGCTCCGGCCAGTCCCGCTGCTCGGTGAGCAGGGCCAGCGCGCCGGAGCTCCAGTCGACGTGCGGGGTCGGGTGGTCGGCGTGCAGGGTCCTCGGCATGACGCCGTGGCGGATGGCCTCGACCACCTTGATGATCCCGCCGACCCCGGCGGCGGCCTGGGTGTGCCCGACGTTCGACTTGAACGAGCCCAGCCGCAGCGGCCGGTCCGCGGAGCGGCCCTTTCCGTAGGTGGCGAGCAGGGCGTTGGCCTCGATCGGGTCGCCGAGGGGGGTGCCGGTGCCGTGCGCCTCGACGAGGTCGACGTCGGCGGCGGTCAGTCCGGCGGAGTCCAGGGCCTGACGGATCACCCGTTCCTGGGCGGGCCCGTTGGGTGCGCTGAGCCCGTTGCTCGCGCCGTCCTGGTTGGTGGCCGTTCCGGTGATCACGGCCAGCACCTCGTGCCCGTTGCGCAGGGCGTCGGACAGCCGTTCCACGAGCAGGACGCCGGCGCCCTCGGCCCAGCCGGTGCCGTCGGCGGACGCGGCGAAGGACTTGCAGCGCCCGTCGGCCGACAGGCCGCGCAGCCGGGAGAACTCGACGAAGGCCTGCGGGGTGGACATGACGGTCACACCGCCGGCGAGGGCCAGGTCGCACTCGCCGCGGCGCAGCGCCGCCGCCGCGAGGTGGACGGCGACCAGCGACGAGGAACAGGCCGTGTCGACGGTGACGGCGGGGCCCTCCAGGCCGAAGACGTAGGACAGCCGGCCAGAGGCGACGCTGCCTGCGCTGCCGCTGTAGAGGTAGCCCTCGAACTCCTCGGGCGGCAGGTGGGGGCGGGATCCGTAGTCGTGGTACATCGACCCGATGAACACGCCGGTCCGGCTGCCGGAGACGGCGTCGGCGGAGATCCCGGCACGTTCGAAGCTCTCCCAGGCCGTCTCCAGCAGCAGCCGCTGCTGCGGGTCGGTGGCCAGCGCCTCCCGCGGCGACATGCCGAAGAACTCCGGGTCGAACCCGTCCGCGTCGTGCAGGAATCCGCCCTGGTCGGTGTACGACGTGCCGACCGCGTCGGGGTCGGGGTGGTAGAGCCGGTCCAGGGGCCAGCCGCGGTGCTCGGGGAACGGGCTCACCGCGTCCACGCCGTCGGCGACCACCTGCCACAGGCGTTCCGGGGAGTCCACGCCGCCGGGGTACCGGCAGGCCATCCCGATGATCGCGACCGGCTCGCGGTCCTTCTCCTCGATCTCGCGCAGCCGTCTGCGGCTGGCCTGGGCGTCGGCGACAGCGCGCTTGAGGTACTGGCGGAGCTGGTTCTCGTCGGTGCTCACGCGCCCTCAGCTCCCGGGATCTCCGCAGGAGAGGCGCCTGCCGATTCCTCGCTACCGTGCACGGGTTTTTCCTTTCCCGGAGGACTTCTCATGGAGGACTTCTCATGCGACTCGCAACCGCCGCCCAGTCTCGTCCACGGGCTTCCGTGAAGTGGTAACCCGGCGCTCTTTCCCGGCGGAACAGCTCGCGGTGACCACGGGCTGATGCGCCGATTAGCGCGTGATTACAGACCCGTTACGGGTCCGTCGGTATGGTTCCGGACACGTAGGCCCTCATAGATTGGGAACACGAGCCGAAATGAACCCGGAGATTGCAGAGCAGGACCTTGCGGAGCCCTATCTCGGGGGTCTGCTCGCCTCACTCGGCCTGAACGTCCACTATTCCAGGGCGGAAAAGGACACCCTTTTCTTCCACGATGACACGGGGCGTGAGGTCCCGGTGCTCGACCTCGTCGGCGGCTACGGCTCGACGATCCTCGGGCACAGCAATCCCGAGATCGTCGGCTACGCGAAGGAGCTGCTGGACGGGGGCGTCCCGGTCCACGCGCAGTTCTCGAAGCACCCGTACGCCAACGAGCTGGCGCAGAAGGTCAACGCCGTCATCCGGCGCGAGTTCGGCACGGACGAGCCCTACTCGGCGATCTTCGCCAACAGCGGTGCCGAAGCGGTCGAGATCGCGATGAAGCACGCCGAGTTCGACCGGGTCGCGCGCCTCACCGAGCTGGCCGGGGAGATCGACGGGAACATCGAGCAGGCCCGTGCGGCGGCGGCCGGCGGGGCCGGACTCGCCGGCGGGGCCGCGTACGACCGTCTGGCCGCGGCCGGGGGCGTCGCGGCCGGCGCCCCGCTGGACGAGGTGATCGCCGGGATCCGCCGCGCCAACGCACCGCGCCTGGCGGCGCCCCCGGTGTTCCTGGCCCCGGAGGGCTCGTTCCACGGGAAGCTGGTCGGCAGCGTCCAGCTCACCCACAACCCCGGCTTCCGCACCCCGTTCTCCTCGCTGGCCGCGCAGTGCCGCTTCGTCGCGGTGCACGAGCCGGACGCCCTGGCCAAGACGATCGAGTCGGTGCGCCGGAGCGTGTTCGACCTCGCGGTGGACGGCGGCGCGGTGCGCGTCGTCGAGCGCGGACTGCCGACCGTCGCCGCCTTCGTCCTGGAGCCGGTCCAGGGCGAGGCCGGGATCCGGGTGTTCGACCGGGAGACCACGGAGCGGATCCGGCAGGCCTGCGCGGCGGCCGGCATCCCGATCGTCGTCGACGAGGTGCAGAGCGGTATGGGCCGCACCGGCGCCTTCTTCGCGAGTTCGCACCTCGGCCTGCGGGGCGACTACATCACGCTGGCCAAGAGCCTGGGCGGCGGCGTCGCCAAGGCGGCGGTGACCCTGGTGCGCGGCTCGCGCTACCGCAAGGAGTTCGAGCTGGTGCACAGCTCGACCTTCGCGAAGGACGCGTTCTCCACGTCGATCGCCGTCCGGACGGTCGACCTGCTGGAGGCGGACGGCGGCCGGGCGTACCGGCTGGCCGCCGAGCGCGGCAGCCGGCTCGCGGACATGCTCCGCGGGCTCCAGCGGGAGTTCGGGACGGTCGTCAAGGACGTCCGCGGCAAGGGCCTGATGCTCGGCCTGGAGTTCCACGACCAGTCGGACTCCGCCTCCGAGGTGATCGCCGGGCAGGCCCGTGCCGGGCTGCTCGGCTACCTGCTGTCCGGCTACCTGCTGCGCGTCCACGCCCTGCGGATCCTCCCGACGGCCAGCGCCGTCAACACCCTGCGGCTGGAGCCGTCCGTCCACTTCACGGACGCCGAGACCGACCGGCTGGAAGCGGCGCTGCGCGGGCTGCTGACCGTGCTCCGCGACCAGGACGGCGCCGCCTTCCTGCCGACGGGACCGGCCGGGGAATCCGCTCACTAGGGTCCCGTGAGCTCGGCGACGGACTTCCTGAACCCGGAACCCCGCACCCCTCGCATGGCGAATTTCCAGGATGACGAAGGAAAGAGCTGTTCAGATGACGACACGGCACGACGGGCACGAGGACGGTCATGACGAATCGGTGGCGATCGTCGGGATGTCCTGCCGGTTACCCGGGGCGACCGGGGCGGCGGAATTCTGGAATCTCCTGCGGGACGGCCGCAATGCGATAACCGAGGTCCCGCAGGACCGGCGGGACGGCATTTCGGATTCGGTCAGGTTCGACGGCGGAACGCGTTTCGGTGCTTTCCTCGACGGGATCGGGGACTTCGACGCCGCGTTCTTCGGCGTCTCCGCCCGGGAAGCGGCGGCGATGGACCCGCAGCAGCGCCTGGTGCTGGAGCTGGCGTGGACGGCGCTGGAGGACGCCGGGATCGTCCCGGCCGCCCTGGCCGGCTCCGCGGCCTCGGTGTTCGTGGGCTCGCTCCGCGACGACTACGCCGGCCTCGTGCTGAGCGGCGGCGACGGAGCGATCTCCCAGCACACCAACACCGGCGTGCACCGGGGGGTCATCGCCAACCGGGTCTCCTACGCCCTGGACCTGCGCGGCCCCAGCGTCGTGGTGGACACGGCGCAGTCGTCGTCGCTGGTCGCGGTCCACCTGGCCGCCCAGAGCGTGCGGTCGGGCGAGTCGCCGATCGCCATCGCGGCGGGCGTGAACCTCAACCTCCTCGCCGAAGGGGCGCTGGGCGCGCAGCGGTTCGGCGGCCTGTCCCCGGACGGCCACAGCTACGTCTTCGACGCCCGGGCCAACGGCTACGTCCGCGGCGAGGGCGCCGTGGCCCTGGTCCTGAAGCCGCTGCGCGCGGCCCTGGCCGACGGGGACGACGTCTACGCCGTGCTGCGCGGCAGCGCGGTCAACAACGACGGCGCCACTCCGGGCCTGACCGTGCCCAGCCCGCAGGCCCAGGAGCGGGTCGTCCGGGCCGCGCTGCGGCGCGCCGGCGTCGCTCCGGAGCAGGTGCAGTACGTCGAACTCCACGGCACCGGCACCCCGGTGGGCGACCCCGTCGAGGCGGCCGCGCTGGGCGCGGTCTTCGCCGGGCGGCGGGCCGACGGGGCCGCCGACCCGCTGCTGGTGGGTTCGGTCAAGACCAACATCGGGCACCTGGAAGGCGCCGCCGGCATCACCGGCCTGCTCAAGGCGGTGCTCAGCATCCGCAACCGCCGCCTGCCCGCGAGCCTGAACTTCGCGACGCCCAACCCGGCCATCCCCTTCGACGAGCTCGGACTGCGGGTCGCCGCGGAGCCGTCCGACTGGCCGCACCCGGGCCGCCCGCTGATCGCCGGCGTCTCCTCGTTCGGCATGGGCGGCACCAACGCCCACGTGGTCCTGAGCGAGCCGCCGGCCGAGGCCCGTACCGACGACGACGCTCCGGCGGCGCAGGCCGGGCCGGTCGCGGTGCCGGTGCCCGTCTCGGGCCGCACCCCCGCCGCGCTGCGGGCGCACGCCGCCCTGCTGAGCGCGTCCGGACTCGCCCCGCAGGACCTCGGCTTCTCACTGGCGACCACCCGGACGGCGTTCCGGCACCGGGCCGTCGTACTCGCCGCGGACGCCGAGGAGCTGCACGCCGGCTTGGACGCCCTCGCGCAGGGGCGCTCCGCCCCGCACCTGGTCACGACCGCGACGCCCGGGCCCGGGGCGGCGGACGGCGCCGGGCTCCCCGACGACCGGACCGCGCTCCTGACCGCCCTCGCGACCGCGTTCGTGAACGGCGAGGACGTCGACTGGGGCCCCGCGTTCGCGGGAGTCCGCGCCCGCCGGGTCCGGCTGCCCGGCTACCCGTTCCAGCGCGAGCGGTTCTGGACCGGCGAGCACCCCGCCCCCGCGGCGGCCGCCGCGGACTCCCCCGGCACCGACCCCGCCGCGCTGGTCAGGGCGCAGGTGGCCGAGGCCCTCGGGGCGGCCGTCCCTGACTCCGTGGAACTCGACACCAACTTCCGCGACCTCGGCTTCTCTTCGCTGATGACGGTGGAGCTGATCGAGAGCCTGTCCGCCGCCACCGGACGCCCGCTGCCCAGCGGTCTGCTGTTCGACTATCCGACGCCGCAGGAGCTGATCGGCTACTTCGCCGAGACCGGCGTCGGCCCCGGACGCGCGGCGGGCCGGGGCCCGTCCGCGGCCGCGCCGTCCGCCCGGACCCGCGCCGCGGCCGGCGCCGACGAGGACACGATCGCGATCGTCGGCATGGCCTGCCGTTTCCCGGGCGGGCTCGCCTCCCCCGAGGACCTGTGGCGCGTGGTCGCCGGCGAGCAGGACGTGTACGGCGACTTCCCGACCGACCGCGGCTGGCAGCCCGGTGAGGGGTACTCCCGGACCGGCGGGTTCCTCGACACCGCGGCCGAGTTCGACGCCGAGTTCTTCGGGATCTCCCCCCGGGAGGCGCTGGCCATGGACCCGCAGCAGCGGCTGCTGCTGCAGACGACCTGGGAGGCCCTGGAGCGGGCCGGCATCGACCCGAAGTCCCTGCGGGGCAGCCGCACCGGCGTGTTCGTCGGCGGCACCTCCTCCGATTACGGCCCCCGGATGCACGAGGCGGGCGACGAGGTCAAGGGCTACGTGCTCACCGGCACCACGCCCAGCGTGCTGTCGGGCCGGATCGCCTACCAGTTCGGGTTCGTGGGCCCCACCCTCACCGTGGACACGGCCTGCTCCTCCTCGCTCGTCGCCCTGCACCTGGCCGTGCGCGCCCTGCGCAGCGGCGAGGCGTCGGCGGCGCTCGCCGGCGGCGTGACCGTGATGGCCACTCCCGGCATGTTCGAGGAGTTCTCCCGCCAGCACGGGCTGGCCGCCGACGGGCGGTGCAAGCCGTTCTCGGCCGACGCCGACGGCACCGGCTGGTCCGAGGGCGTGGGCATGCTGGTGCTGAAGCGGCTCTCGGACGCCCGGCGCGACGGCCACCCGGTGCTCGCGGTGATCCGGGGCACCGCGATCAACTCCGACGGCTCCTCCAACGGGCTGACCGCGCCCAGCGGCCTGTCCCAGCAGCGGCTGATCGGCGCCGCGCTGGCCGACGCCGGCCTGACCGGCGCCGACGTGGACCTGCTGGAGGCCCACGGCACCGGCACCTCGCTCGGCGACCCGATCGAGGCCGACGCGATCCTCGCCACCTACGGACAGGACCGCGATGTCCCGCTGTACCTGGGCTCGCTGAAGTCGAACATCGGCCACACCCAGGCCGCGGCCGGCGTCGCCGGCGTGATCAAGGCGGTCCAGGCCATGCGGCACGAGGTGCTGCCGCGGACCCTGCACGCCGACGTCCCGACCTCCCGCGTGGACTGGGAGTCGGGCCGGGTGGAGCTGCTGACGCAGGCCCGCGAGTGGCCGCGCGCCGACCGGCCGATCCGCGCCGCGGTGTCCGCCTTCGGCATCAGCGGCACCAACGCCCACGTCGTCCTGGAGGAGGGCGAACGGACCCCGACCGCCCTGGTGTTCACCGGCCAAGGGGCGCAGCGCCCCGGCATGGGCCGCGAACTGCATGCGCGGTTCCCGGTGTTCGCGCGCGTCCTCGACGAGGTGTGCGCCGCGTTCGACGCCCACGTGGACCGGCCGCTGAAGGAGCTGATGTTCGACGAGGGGCCGGACGCCGCGGCCGCCCTCCACCAGACCCGTTACACCCAGCCGGCGCTGTTCGCCTTCGAGGTGGCGCTGGCCGCGCTGGCCGCCGACCAGGGGCTCGGCGCCGACCTGCTCGCCGGGCACTCCATCGGCGAACTCGCCGCCGCCTACGTGGCCGGGGTGTTCTCGCTGGAGGACGCGGCGAAGCTGGTGGCCGCCCGCGGCCGGCTGATGCAGCGGGCCCGTTCCGGTGGCGCGATGATCGCCGTGGAGGCCTCCGAGGCGGAGGTCGCCGGGACCCTGGTCGACGGGGTCGTGGTGGCCGCGGTGAACGGCCCGGTGTCGGTGGTGATCGCCGGTGACGCGGAGGCCGCCGAGACCGTCGCCGCCGGGTGGCGGGAGCACGGCCGCCGGGTCACCCGGCTGACCGTCAGCCACGCCTTCCACTCCCCCCACATGGACGAGGTGCTCGACGAGTTCCGGTCGGTGGCCGAGACCGTCGGCCACCGACCGCCGCGGATCCCCGTGATCTCCACCGTGACCGGGCGCCCGCTGCCCGCCGACCCCTCCGGGTACGCCGAGCACTGGGTCACCCAACTCCGCGGCACCGTGCGGTTCCACGACGCCGTGACCGCCCTGCGCGAGGCCGGCGCCGGCCAGTTCGCCGAGATCGGGCCGTCGGCCGCGCTCACCCCGCTGGTCAGGTCCGCCGGGGTGCGGCGGGCCGTCCCGCTGGGCCGGTCCGCCGGGTCCGAGGCGGAGGTCCTCACCGCGGGCCTGGCCCGGCTCCGGGGCGAGGAGCCGACGCACCCGTTCCGCCGCGACCGCTACTGGCTGCCGCCGCGCACGGCGCGCGGCGGCTCGGGGCACCCGCTGCTCGACTCGGTCGTGGAACTCGTCGACCGGGACGAGGTGGTGCTCGCCGGCACCGTCTCGGCGGCCGACCACCCGTGGCTCGCCGGCCACGTGGTCGACGGTGCGGTCCTGCTGCCCGGAACGGCGTTCCTGGAGCTGGCGCTGTTCGCCGGCGAGCGGGTGGGCCTGTCCGGGGTGGCGGACCTGACGCTGGAGAGCCCGCTGGAGCTCCCCGCCGCCGGCTCTGTACAGCTCCAGGTCACCGTGCACGAGCGGCAGTTGGCGATCCACTCGCGGCGCGACGGCGAACCGGAGTGGACCCGGAACGCGTCCGGGCTGCTCGACGGCGACGCGGCCGCGGAGCCGGACGCGGCGGACCGGCTGGAGTGGCCGCCCACCGGCGACCCGCTGCCCGTCGACGACGCGTACGAGCTGCTCGGCGAACGCGGCTACGCCTACGGCGGCGTGTTCCGCGGGCTGCGGGCGGTGTACCGCGACGGCGCCACCGCGTACGCCGAAGTCCGCTTCCCGGACGGGCACTTCGCCGCGGACTCCGGCTTCCTGATGCACCCGGCCCTGGTGGACGCGGTGCTGCACCCGATCGTGCTGGGCCTGGTCGACGGCGGGGAGGGGACGCGCCTGCCGTTCGCGTGGAGCGGGGTGCGCCTGCACCCGGGCGCCACCGGCGGCACGGAGTTCCGCGCCCGGATCCGCCCGGCCGGCGGCGACACGTACGAGCTGCTGCTCGCCGACGCGACCGGGGAGCCGGTGGCCACCGTCGACGGCCTGACCTTCCGGGCGTCGGCGCGCACCGACGCCGTCCCGATGTACGAACTGGCCTGGCAGCCCCCGGGCACCCCGGCGGCGGAAGCCGCCGGCCCGCTCCGGCCCACCGTGGTCGAGGTGGCCCCGGCCGACGGCCCGACGGCGGCGGCCGCCGCCGCCCTCGCCGCGGTCCGGGACTGGACGGCCGCGAGCCACGGCCAGGACGAGCGCCTGGTCCTCGTCACCCGGGACGCGGTCGCGGCCGCACCGGGGGACGCCGTGGCCGACCCGGCCGCCGCCGCGGTGTGGGGCCTGGCCCGCACCGCCCAAAGCGAGTTCCCGGACCAGATCGTCGTGCTGGACCTCGCCGGCACCGCCCCCGCCGCGGACACCGTCGAGGCGGCCGTGCGGACCGGGGAGCCGCAGCTCGCCGTCCGCGACGGCGCGCTCCTGGTGCCCCGGATCACCAGGGCCGCCCAGGCCCCCGAGGGCGCCGCGGCCGACGGGACCGGACTCGGCTGGAACCCCGGTGGCACGGTCCTGATCACCGGCGGCACCGGCGGGCTGGGCGCACTGATCGCCCGGCACCTCCACCACCGGCACGGGCTGCGGAACCTGCTGCTGGTCAGCCGCCGCGGCCCGGACGCGCCCGGCGCCGCCGCCCTGGCGGCCGAGCTGGACGGCGTGCGCATCGCCGCCGTCGACGTGACGGATCGGGCCGCGCTGGCCGCTCTGGTCGACGGCCTGCCGGCCGACGCGCCCCTGACCGCGGTGGTCCACACCGCCGGGGTGCTCGACGACGCCACGATCCCGGCGCTGACCGAGCAGCGCGTCCGCACGGTCATGGCCGCCAAGGCCGACGCCGCCCGGCACCTGCACGAGCTCACCGCGGACCGGGAGCTGGACGCCTTCGTCCTGTTCTCCTCGATCTCCGGCCTGCTCGGCACCGCCGGCCAGGCCAACTATGCGGCCGCCAACACCTACCTGGACGCGCTGGCCGCGCACCGCCGCGCCCTCGGCCTGCCCGGGACCTCCCTGGCGTGGGGCCTGTGGGAGGAGGGCATGGGGCAGTCCCTGGGCGCCTCCGACCTGGGCCGCTGGACCCGGTCCGGCGTGGCGCCGCTCACCGCCGCGCAGGGGCTCGCCCTGTTCGACCGGGCCCTGTCGCGGAAGACGGCGGACACCACGGATGCGGCGGACACCACGGACGCGACGGACACCACGGGCACGACCACCGCCCTGCCCGTCCCTGCCGTCCTCCAGCCGTCGCTGCTGTCCGCCACCGACCCCGTACCGCCCCTGCTGGCCGCCCTGGTCCGGCGCCGCCGCAAGCCCGCCGGCACCGCCGGTACCGCCGCGGCGGCCGGACGCGCCGGACGGACGCTGACGGCGAAGCAGGCCGAGGAGCTCGTCCGCACGACCACGGCCGCGGTGCTCGGCCTGCCCAACCCCGGCGCGCTCGACATGGGCAGGGCGTTCCGCGAGCAGGGCTTCGACTCCCTGGCCGGCGTCGACCTGCGCAACCGGCTGATCGCGGCCACCGGCCGGCGGCTCCCGGCCACCCTGGTCTTCGACCACCCCACCCCGCAGGCCCTGGCCGCGTTCCTCGCCCAGGACCCGGACGGCGGACCGGACGAGCGGGCGGCCGGCGGCGCGCGGCGGCGCGCGAACCGCGGCCGGACCGACGAGCCGATCGCCATCGTCGGCATGGCCTGCCGCTTCCCCGGCGGCGTCCGCTCGGCCGACGACCTGTGGCAGCTGGTCCTGGACGGCCGGGACGCGATCTCCGAGTTCCCCGTCAACCGCGGCTGGGACCTGGACCGGCTGTACCACCCCGACCCGGACCACCTCGGCACCAGCTACACCAGGAGCGGCGGGTTCCTGCACGACGCGGACCTGTTCGACGCCGCGTTCTTCGACATGTCCCCCCGCGAGGCACTCGCCACCGACCCTCAGCAGCGACTGCTGCTGGAGACGGCGTGGGAGACCTTCGAGGACGCCGGCATCGACCCGACGGGCCTGCGCGGCAGCCGCACCGGCGTGTTCACCGGCGTGATGTACGACGACTACGCCTCGCGGCTCCCGGCCACCCCGCAGGAGGTGGAGGGCTTCCTGCTGGCCGGCAACACCTCCAGCGTGATCTCCGGGCGGCTGGCGTACAGCTACGGCCTGGAGGGCCCGGCGATCACCGTCGACACCGCGTGCTCGTCCTCGCTGGTCGCCCTGCACCTGGCCGCGAACGCGCTGCGCTCGGGCGAGGTGGACCTCGCGCTGGCGGGCGGCGTCACGGTCATGTCCGGGCCGGGCACCTTCGTGGAGTTCTCCCGGCAGAAGGGGCTGTCCGAGGACGGCCGGTGCAAGTCCTTCTCGGCCGACGCCGACGGCACCGGATGGTCGGAGGGCGTCGGCCTGCTGCTGGTGGAGCGCCTGTCCGACGCCCGCCGCAACGGGCACCAGGTGCTGGCGGTGCTGCGCGGTTCCGCGGTGAACTCCGACGGCGCCTCCAACGGCCTGACCGCCCCGAACGGGCCCTCGCAGGAACGGGTGATCCGCGCCGCCCTCGCCGACGCCGGCCTGAACGGCGCCGACGTCGACCTGGTCGAGGCGCACGGCACCGGCACCCGGCTCGGCGACCCGATCGAGGCCCAGGCCCTGCTGGCCACCTACGGGCAGGACCGCGAACAGCCCGTACGCCTGGGCTCGTTGAAGTCGAACATCGGGCACGCCCAGGCCGCCGCCGGCGTCGGCGGCGTGATCAAGATGGTCCAGGCGATGCGGCACGGCATCCAGCCCCGCACCCTGCACCTGGGCACGCCGTCGCCGCACGTGGACTGGTCCGCGGGCGCGGTCGAGCTGCTCGGCGAGCAGCAGGAGTGGCCGGCCCTCGGCCGCCCGCGGCGCGCCGCGGTGTCCGCGTTCGGCATCAGCGGCACCAACGCCCACGTGATCCTGGAGGAGGCCGGGCCGTCCCCGGCTCCCGCCCGGACCTCCGGGACCCGCCCCGGCGAGGAGCCCGGCGCCGCCGCGCCGGTGCTGCCGCTGCTGCTGTCGGCCCGGACCGACCGGGCGCTGCGCACCCGGGCCGCGGAGCTGCGCGCCCACCTGGACGCGCGGCCGGAGCTCGGCCTCGCCGACGTCGCCGGCACGCTCGCCTCGCGGCGCGCCCTGCTGGAGCGGCGGGCCGTGGTCCTCGGCTCCGACCGGGAGTCCGTGCTGCGCGGCCTCGACGCCGTCGCGGCGGGCACCGCCGCGCCGGGCGTGGTCCAGGGGCACGGCACCGGCCGCGGCGCCACCGCCTTCCTGTTCACCGGACAGGGCGCCCAGCGGGCCGGGATGGGGCGCGAACTGTACGAGCGGTCCGACGTCTTCCGCGCCGCGCTCGACGAGGTGGCGTCCCACCTCGACCCGGTGCTCGACCGGCCGCTGACCGCCGTCCTGTTCGCCGAGCCCGACACCGCCGACGCGGCGCTGCTCGACCAGACCGCGTACACCCAGGCCGCGCTGTTCGCGGTCGAGGTGGCGCTCCACCGGTTCGCCGGGCACCACGGCGTCACCGCCGACTACCTGCTCGGCCACTCGGTCGGCGAGGTGGCCGCGGCGCACGTGGCCGGTGTGTTCGACCTGCCCGATGCCTGCCGGCTGGTCGCCGCCCGGGGTGCCGCCATGCAGTCCGCCCGCGACGACGGTGCGATGGCCGCGCTGGAGGCCTCCGAGGAGGAGGTGCGCGAGTCGCTGGTTCCCGGCGCGGCGATCGCCGCGGTGAACGGCCCCCGGGCCGTGGTGGTGTCCGGCGACGAGGGCGCCGTGACCGCGCTGACCGCGCACTGGTCCGGCCTCGGCCGGCGGACCCGGCGGCTCTCGGTCAGCCACGCCTTCCACTCGCCCCACATGGACGGGGTGCTCGCCGGCTTCCGCGCCGCGCTGGACACCGTCGTCTTCCACGAGCCGCGGATCCCGGTCGTCTCGAACGTCACCGGCGAGATCGCCACCGCCGAACAGCTGGCCTCCCCGGACTACTGGGTGACCCATGTCCGGGAAGCCGTACGGTTCCTCGACGGGGTGCGCACCCTGCGCCGCGGCGGGGTCACCGAGTTCGTCGAGCTCGGCCCGGACGGCGCGCTGACCGCGATGGTCGGACAGGCCGTCGCGGACGAGGACGGGGACGCCGACCGCAGCATCGGCACCGCGGTGCCGATGCTGCGGTCCGGACGCGGGGACGTGGAGACGGCCTTCTCCGCGCTCGGCGCCCTGCACCTGCGGGGTGTGCCGGTCGACTGGTCGGCGGTCCTTCCGGCGACCGGGCCCGTCCCGCTGCCGCGGTACCCGTTCCAGCACCGCCGGTACTGGCTGGAGACCCCGTCCTCGGAGCATCCGCTGCTGGACACCGCGGTCACCCTCGTCGACGGCGCGACCGTGCTGACCGGTGAGATCGGTGCGGGCGGCTGGATCGGCGACCACCGGATCCGCGGCGAGGTCCTGGTCCCCGGCACGGCGCTGCTGGACATGGCGCTGCACGCCGGGTCCCGGGTGGACTGCCCGACGGTGGCCGAACTGACCCTCACCACCGCGCTGGCCGTACCGGACGGCGAGACGGTGACGGTCCAGGTCCGGGTCGAGGCCCCGGAGCCGGACGGCAGCCGCACGCTGCTGATCCACTCCCGCCCGCGGGCCGCCGGTGACCTCGCCGAGTGGACCCGGCACGCCCACGGCGTCCTCGTCCCCGGGCGGCGGACGGCCCCGGCCGCCGCCGAACCCGTGGGCGAGGAGGCCGACCTGACCGGCGTGTACGAGCGGCTCGACGGGCACGGCTACCGGTACGGCCCGGCGTTCCAGGGCCTGCGGTCGGTGCGCCACACCGGCGAGGACCGCTTCGTCGAGGTGGAGCTGCCGCAGCGCCACCGGAGCGAGGCGGCCCGCTACGGCGTGCACCCGGCCCTGCTCGACGCGGTGCTGCACGTGCTGCTCCCCGGCGTCGTCGACCCCGCCGCCCCGGCGGTCCTGCCGTTCTCCTGGACGGGGGTCACCCGGTACGCGACCGGCGCGACGGCCCTGACCGCGCGGGTCACGGTCCGCGGCGGCACGGCCGGCCTGGCGGTCCACGACCGCGACGGCCGGGCCGTGCTGACGGTCGACGAGCTGGCGCTGCTGCCGGTCGGCGCCGGCCACGCGCCGGCGGGCCTGCACACCGTGTTCTGGCGGGACGCCCCCGCCCCCGGGGCCGGCCTCGAACCGGCCGTCCTGCACCGGGTGGCGGCCGTGGCCGACGGCCCGGAGCAGGACGTCCCGACGAGGGCGAAGGCCCTGGTGCACTCCGTCCTCGGCGAACTCCGAGCGGTCCTCGCCGAGGACGACGGGCGCCGCCACGCCTTCGTGATCACCCCGGACCTGGCGCACGCCGCGATCCGCGGCCTGGTGCGCAGTGCCCAGACGGAGAACCCGGGCCGGCTGGTGCTCGTCGAGGCCGACGAAACCGCCGACGCGGCGCAGATGGAGACCGCGCTGCGGACACCCGAGCCGGAACTGGCGCTCCGGGACGGCCGGATCCTGGTGCCGAGGCTGGCCCGCCCGGCCGGCACCGCGGCGGACGCCCCGGCCGGCACCGCGGCCCTGACCGCGGGCCCGGTGCTGATCACCGGCGCGACCGGCACCCTCGGCACCGTCCTGGCCCGGCACCTCGTCGTCCGGCACGGGGTTCGGCGCCTGGTGCTGCTCAGCCGCCGCGGCGAGGCCGCGCCCGGCGCGGCGGACCTGCGGGACGAACTGACCGACCTCGGCGCAGAGGTGAGCCTGGTGGCCGCCGACGTGACCGACCGGCAGGCCCTGGAGCGGGTGTTCGCCGCCCACGCGCCGAGCGCGGTGGTGCACACCGCGGGAGTCGTCGCCGACTCCACGATCGCCGGGCTGACCGCCGAGCAGATCGACGCGGTGCTCAGCCCGAAGGTGGACGCGACCTGGCACCTGCACGAACTGGCCGGGGACCGGCCGCTGTTCCTGTACTCCTCGGTCGCCGGGCTGCTCGGCACCGCGGGCCAGGCGAACTACGCGGCGGCCAACACCTTCCTGGACGCCCTCGCCGAGCACCGCCGCGCCCTGGGCCGTCCCGCGGTCTCGCTGGCCTGGGGCCTGTGGGCGCAGACCAGCACCATCTCCGAGGGGCTGACCGACGCCGACGTCCGGCGGCTGGCCCGCTCGGGCCTGCGTCCGCTGGACACCGCGGAGGGGCTGGCCCTGTTCGACGCCTCCCTCGGCGCGGCCGCCGGCGACGGTGCCGCGGTGCTCGCCCTGACCCGGTTCGACCGCTCCGCGCTCCGCGGCCGCACCGACCTCCCCGGGGTGCTGCGCGACCTGGCCGGACCGGCCGCGGCCACTGCGGCGGCCGTACCGGACGGCGGATCCGGCCTGCCGGGTGCGCAGACGCCCGGGGCCGGCGGCGCCGACCTGCGGGAGATCGTCCGCGACCAGATCGCCGCGGTGCTCGGCCACGCCGACCCGGCCGAGGTCGAGGAGGAACGTTCGTTCAGCGAGCTGGGCTTCGACTCGCTCACGGCCGTCGAGCTGCGCAACCGGCTCGGCGCCGCGACCGGCCACCGGCTGTCCGCGACCGTGGTGTTCGACCACCCCACCCCGGCCGCGCTGACCGAGCACCTGCTCGCCCTCGCCGCGGCCGGGGAGCGGCCGCTGCCCCCGGCGGCCGCGAGCCGGCCGGCGACGGACGGGAACCTCGACGAGCCGATCGCGATCGTCGGCATGGCCTGCCGGTACCCGGGCGGGGTCGCCTCGCCGCAGGACCTGTGGCAGCTGGTCGCCGACGGCCGGGACGCCACCTCGGAGTTCCCGGTGAACCGCGGCTGGCCGGCCGGGCTGTACCACCCCGACCCGGACCACCCGGGCACCTCCACCACCCGCCGGGGCGGGTTCCTGCACGACGCGGACCGCTTCGACGCCGAGTTCTTCGGCCTGTCGCCGCGGGAGGCGCTCGCCGTGGACCCGCAGCAGCGGCAGCTGCTGGAGACCACCTGGGAGGCCGTGGAACAGGCCGGGCTGGACCCGCAGTCCCTGCGCGGCAGCCGGACCGGCGTGTTCGTCGGGGTCATGTACAGCGACTACGGCTCCCGGCCTGACCTGCCGCCGGAGGGCGTGCAGGGCTACCTGTACAGCGGCAGCGCCGGCAGCATCGCCTCCGGCCGGCTGGCCTACACGTTCGGGTTCGAGGGACCGACCCTCACCGTGGACACGGCGTGCTCGTCGTCGCTGGTCGCGGTGCACCTGGCCGCGAGTGCGCTGCGCCGCGGCGAGTGCGGGCTCGCGGTGGCGGGCGGCGCGACCGTGATGGCCACGCCGACGCCGTTCGTGGAGTTCTCCCGACTGCGAGGGCTGTCCGACGACGGCCGGTGCAAGTCCTTCTCCGACGACGCCGACGGCACCGGATGGTCCGAGGGCGCCGGCATGCTGGTGCTGGAGCGGCTGTCGGATGCCCGGCGCAACGGGCACCGGGTGCTCGCCGTGCTGCGCGGCTCGGCGGTGAACTCCGACGGCGCCTCGAACGGGCTGACGGCTCCCAACGGTCCCGCCCAGGAACGGGTGATCCGCGCCGCGCTCGACTCGGCCGGCCTGGCCCCGGCCGACGTCGGCCTCGTCGAGGCGCACGGCACCGGGACCAAGCTGGGCGACCCGATCGAGGCCGAAGCCCTGATCGCCGCCTACGGACGCGACCGGGAGCAGCCGCTGCTGCTGGGGTCCCTGAAGTCGAACCTCGGGCACACCCAGGCGGCGGCCGGCGTCGGCGGGATCATCAAGGTCGTGCAGGCCATGCGGCACGGGATCGCCCCGGCCACCCTGCACGTCGGCACCCCGTCCAGGCACGTCGACTGGGCCGGGAGCGGCGTCGAGCTGCTGACGGAGGCCCGCCCGTGGCCGCGCGGGGCCCGGCCCCGCCGGGCCGGCGTGTCCTCCTTCGGGTTCGGCGGCACCAACGCCCATGTGATCGTCGAGGAGGCCGAGGCCGTCCCGGCCCCGGTCTCCGCCACACCGGCCGGCCCCGCGCCGGCCACGGTCCCGTGGGTGCTGTCCGCCCGGAGCGAGCAGGCGCTGGCGGAGCAGGCGCGGCGGGTCGCGGACCTGTCCACCGCGGACGAGGCCTACACCCTGGCCACCCGCGCCGCCCTGCCGTACCGGATCGCGGCGACCGCGCCGGCGGCGCTGCGGGACGCCGTACCGGTCCGGGCGGCGGGCGGCCGACTGGCCTTCGCGTTCACCGGACAGGGTGCGCAGCGGATCGGCATGGGCCTCGAACTGGCCGCCGCGCACCCGGTGTTCGCCTCGGCCTTCGACGAGGTCTGTGCCCACTTCGACGCCTCGCTGCGGGCCGTGGTCCGGGCGGCGATCGCCGACGGGGACGGCCTGGACGAGACCGGCACGGCACAGCCCGCGCTGTTCGCCGTGGAGGTCGCGCTGTTCCGCCTGGCACAGTCGTGGGGGGTCCGGCCCGACGTGGTGCTCGGCCACTCGGTCGGCGAGCTGGCCGCCGCGCACGTCGCGGGCGTGCTGTCGCTGCCCGACGCGGCCCGGCTGGTCGCCGCCCGCGGCGCCCTGATGCAGGCCCTGCCCCGCGGCGGCGCGATGGTCGCCGTCGAGGCGGCCGCCACCGAACTGGACGGCACGGAACTGCCCGCCGGGGTGGCGGTCGCCGCGGTCAACGGCCCCGCCTCGCTGGTGCTGTCGGGCGTGCAGGAGCCGCTGCTGGCCTTCGTCGAGGAGCGGTTCGCCGACCGGCGGACCAAGCGGCTGTCCGTCAGCCACGCCTTCCACTCCCCGCTGATGGAGCCGATGCTGGCCGGGTTCCGGGAGGTGGCCCGGGATCTCACGTACCACGCCCCGGTGATCCCCGCGATCTCCACGGTCACCGGTCGGTCCGCCGGGGAGTGGACCGACCCCGAGTACTGGGTGAACCAGGTGCGGGCCACCGTCCGGTTCCACGAGGCGGTGCAGACCGCCCGGGACGAGGGCGTGCGCACGGTGCTGGAGGTGGGCCCCGACGCGGTGCTCACCGGCATGATCGCCGCCGGTTTCCCCGCCGACGAGCCGGACGCCCCGGTCGCCGTACCGCTGCGGCGGCACGGCCGGCCCGAGGCGGACGGCGTCGCGGGCGCGCTCGGCGCCCTGTTCACCCGGGGCGTCGGGATCGACTGGCGCGCGGTGTTCCCCGGTGCCGGACCGGCCGACGTGCCCACGTACGCCTTCCAGCGCAAGCGGTTCTGGCTCGCCCCGGCCGGCCGGACCGATGTGGCCGGTGCCGGGCTGCGCTCCGCGGAGCACCCGCTGCTGGGTGCGGCGGTCGACCTCGCCGCGGGCGCCACCGGCGAGGGCGGCGCCACCGTGTCGACGGGCCGGCTGACCCTGGCGGAGCAGCCGTGGCTCGCCGACCACCGGGTGCGGGGCGTCGTCCTGGTCCCCGGCACGGCGCTGGTGGAACTGGCTGCATCGGCGGGCGACCTCGCGGAGTTCACCGTCACCGAACCGGTCGTGGTGCCGGAGTCCGGCGCCCTCGTCCTCCAGCTGGTGGTCGACGGCGGCGACGTCACGCTCTGGTCCCGGAGCGGGGACGCCGGTCCGGACGGCCCCGGGTGGACCCGGCACGCCGTCGGCACCCTGGCGCCGAAGACGTCCGGGACCGTCCCGGAGGCCGAGCCCTGGCCGGACGGGACCACGGAGATCGACCTGACCGGGCTGTACGAGCGGGTGGCGGAGCACGGGTACGCGTACGGCCCCGCCTTCCGGGGGCTGCGGGCGCTGCACCGGCACGGCGAGGAGCTGTTCGCCGAGGTCCTCGCCCCGGCGGAACCGGCCCTGCCGACCGCGGGGTTCGCCGTGCACCCGGCGCTGCTGGATGCGGTCCTGCACGCTCTGCTGCCCGGCGTCGCCGACGACGACCGGCCGGCCGCCCTGCCGTTCGCCTGGAGCGGGGTGCGGTTCCACGCGGCCGCGGGGGCCGACGGTACGGTCCTGCGGGCCCGGATCACGCCCACGGGTCCGGACACGGTGCGCCTGCTGGTCTGCGGCGAGGGTGGCCAGGTCCTGGCCGAGGTCGACGAGTTGGTGCTGCGTGCGCTCACCGGCCTCCCGGCCCCCGTGGCCGGCGAGAACCTGCTGTACACCCCCGTCTGGCGCCGGCCGGACGCGTCCGGTCCGGCGGCCGACGGCACCAGGCACACGGTGGTGCAGGCCGAGGCCGGCCCGGGTGACCTGCCCCAGCGGGCCCGGCACGCCGTCCATCACACCCTCGGTGTGCTGCGCGACCGGCTGGACCGCGACACCGGCGGACGGCTCGCCGTGGTGGTCGGCTCCGACCTGGCCCACGCCGGCGTCCGGGGACTGGTCCTCAGCGCCGCGACCGAACACCCCGGCCGGTTCCTGCTGGTGGACCACCCGGACTGGGACGGCTCGGGCGACGTCCGGGACGCCGTACGGGAACTCCTGGCCGCGGCCGGGGACCTGGACGAGCAGCAGGTCCGGGTCCGGGACGGGGAGCTCCTCGTCCCGCGGCTGGCCCGGTACCGGCGGTCGGCGGACGCCCGGCCGGAGGAGGCGGAGCCCACGGCGGGGGCGCACGCCCCGGCCGGTGCGGCGCTCCCCTGGCGCGAGGGCACCGTGATGATCACCGGCGCGAGCGGTGCGCTGGGCGCGGAGCTGGCCCGGCACCTGGTGGCGGAGCACGGCGCCCGTTCGCTGCTGCTGGTCAGCCGGAGCGGGACGGCTCCGGAGATCGCGGGTGCCGGCGACGGCGTCGAGATCACCGCGGCGGCCTGCGACGTCGCCGACCGCGCGGCACTGGCCGCACTCGTCGCCCGCCACCGGCCCGTGGCCTTCGTGCACGCCGCCGGGACGCTGGACGACGGCACGCTGGACGGGCTGACGCCCGAACAGGTCGACGCTGTGCTGCGGCCCAAGATCGACGCCGCCTGGCACCTGCACGAGGAGGCGGGTGACCGGCCCCTGGTGCTGTACTCCTCGATCGCCGGGCTGCTCGGCACGGCCGGGCAGGCGAACTACGCGGCGGGGAACACCTTCCTGGACGCCCTGGCCGAGTACCGCACCTCCCGCGGCCTGCCGACGGTCTCGCTGGCCTGGGGGCTGTGGGAGACCGGGATGGGCGACGGGCTGTCGGGGGCGGACCTGAGGCGGATCCTCGCGCTCGGGCTGCGTCCGGTCGCGGTGCCGGAGGCGCTGGCCGCCTTCGACGCCGCCACCGCGGAACTCACCGGCCCGGCGGCCGACGGCGGCCGGAACGCGGTGTTCGCGGTGACCGGCGTCGACCGGGCCGCCCTCGGCGCGGCCCCGAACCCGCCCTCGGTGCTCCGGGATCTCGCGCCCCGGCCCGCACCGGCCGCCGCCACGCGCGGCGGAGCGGCCCGGCCGGCGGCGCAGCAGTCGGCGGACATTCCGTGGGACCGGCCGGGGGCCGCGCTCGAACTGGTCCGCCGTGAGGTCGCGGCCGCCCTCGGGCACGACGGAGTGTCGGCGATCGCCTCCGACGCACCGTTCACGGACCTCGGATTCGACTCGCTGACGGCGGTGGAGCTGCGCAACCGGCTGACGGCGCTCACCGGCGAACGCCTGCCGACCACGCTGGTGTTCGACCATCCGACGCCGTCCCTGCTGGCCGAGCGGCTGCGCGCCATCGTGGCGGCCCGTCAGGCCGCGCCGCTCCTGGACCGGCTGGAGGCGCTGATCGGTGACGGACGGCTCGGCCCGGACGAGCTGGACCGGCTCCGGCAGCTCGTCGGCGGCGCTCCGGCGGCCGGCGACGGCCGCGACGACCGGCTCGAGGAGGAGCTCAGGGACCTGGAGGACGCGGATGACGAGGACCTGTTCGCCATGGTCGACGACCTCGGGTGACCCGTCCCGTCCGGGGCCGCTGACCGGCTGACCCGCCGGTCAGGGCTCCGCTCCGGTCGGCCGGAAGGCGGATATTCCGCCGCCTTCCGGCCGACCGGAGCAATTCTGCCGAACGACCCGATCAATCACACATCCACTGCTAAGGTGCTGACTCATGGACAGGAATGGCGTCGACCAGCTGGTCGGTCAATACATCGGGATCTGGAACGAATCCGACGACCGGATCCGGCGGGAATTGATCGAAGAGGTATTCACCCCGAACGCGACGTACACCGATCCGAACATCGTGGCCCACGGCGCGGCGGCCATCGGCGACTACCTCGCCATGGCGCAGCGCAACTTCACGGGAATGCTCTTCACCCTCGGCCCGGTCCTGACCCATCACGACGCCGTCCACTTCTCCTGGCAGGTCGGCCCCGCGGGGAGCGCACCCGTGGTGAGCGGATTCGACGTCGCCACCTTCGAGGGCGGCCGGATCAACCGGCTGTACGGATTCTTCAAGGGCTACTGACCCATTCGTCGGGCGCGTGGTCGCCGGGAAAGGAATTCGTCCCGACGACCAGCGGAAGCGCCCGCAGCAGACGCGCCCGCTTCGCCGAAGCGGAACCTGGATCGCCGAAGATGCGGTGGAAGGTCCGCCAGGTCGACTCGGAGATGCAGTCCCCGATGGTCGCGATCAGGTTCTCGAAGAGCTGGCCGACGGCGTCGACCGACAGGGGCTCCAACAGGATCCGCGTACTGTTCAGCCGGCCCAGCCCCCACTGCGGGAACCTGCGGTGGAAGTCCTCGTTGGCGCAGGCCACGATCAGCAGCCTGCCGGACTGGCTGCCCGCGCCGAGGCCGTCGAAGAAGGCGAGGGTGGCCTCGTCGGCGAGGTGCAGGTCATCCACCGCGATGACGACCGGGTGCTTGCGGGCGAGCGCGTGCACGAGGGCCTCCGCCTCGTGCACGTCGCCCGCCGCTTCCGGGCGTACCGAACCGGCCGCCTCGGACGGCGGTCCGGCCTCGCGGTGGAGCGACCGCAGCGGCTCGACGAACGCCGACGGGTCGACCCCCACCGACCTCCTCACCCGGTACTTCACGATGAGCGGAGCCGTCCGGGCCTTCTCCTCCAGCAACTGGCAGAACTCCATCAGGAGGCGACTCTTCCCCGTCCCGTGGTCGCCGAGGACGGTCACCAGGTGCGGGAGGCTGCGCTGCTCGACCCGCTCGAAGGTCCGCTGCAGGATCTCCATCTCGTGGTCCCGGTCGATGAACGGCTTGGTCTCGACCGGGTACTCCACCGAGCGCGCCTCGGCGACCCAGTACGGCAGCTTGCCGGCCGCCATGGTCAGGTACGACACCTGGTCGAGGGTCAGCGACCTGGTGCGGTCGGACACCCAGATCATGCCGACCGGCACCTGCGGGAAGATCTCCCAGCACTGGTCCAGCAGCGTGCCGTTGGCCGAGACCCGGCTCCGGCGGGGCGCCGGGTCGAAGTGCCGCTGGAGGTCGCCGGTCGCCACCATGGCCCGGATGGTGAGCCCGTGCCGGTTCTCGTCCGACACGTCGAGGCTGTCCCGCAGCAGCAGGGCGAGCTGGGTCGCCCGGGCCGCGCCCTTCCGCGGGTCGTCCAGGTCGAAGAGGGCGATCGTCGCGGAGCCCACGGAGGCCACGACCTCTCCCCCGCTGCACTCCACGCCTGCCCTGACCAGGGTGTGGATGCCGTCGAGAAGTTCGTCGACGCCGACGGGGTGCCCCGTCCCCGCCCCGGATCCGACGTGGGTCCGGACGATCATCACCGTCACCTCGCGCCGGTGCGACCGCGTCTGGGAGGACGCCTGGTCCCCCGGCCGGCCCGAGACGTCCAGCAGGCCGTACACGAGCCCGTCCTCGTCGGCGGGTTCGTACGGCGCGGGCCGGACACCCGCGTCGACCACCACCGGCCCGCCGGCCGGCTCGGGTTCCTCCCCGGCGGCCTCGGCCCGGGAGAGCACGTTCAGCGTCGAATCGTGCGACAGGATGCGCCGCTGCAGGTCCCGCAGCCACGGGCCGGGCTCCAGGCCGAGCCGGTCGACGAGGTCGGTGTGGGTGCGGTGGTAGACGTCGAGCGCCTCGGTCTGGCGGCCGGACCGGTACAGGGCCAGCATCAGCAGCCCGCGGGCCCGTTCGCGCAGCGGTTCCGCCTCCACCATCTTCTCGATGCCGCTGATCACCTCACGGTGGTGGCCGCAGTCCAGTTTGGCTTCGAAGTACAGTTCCTGGGCGTCGATCCGCGCGTTCTCGACGATGTTCGACTCCGGCCAGACGATCCCGGCCTCCGCGAGATCCGCCAGGACGTCCCCGCGCCACAGGTCCAGCGCGTCCCGCAGGATCGCGGCCGCCTCCGCCGGGAATCCGTTGGCCATCTTCTTGCGCCCGAGCTCCAACTGCCGGGCGAAAACGTGTACGTCGACCGTGTCCTCGTCGATGTGGAGCAGATAGCCGGGCGACCGTGTGATCAGCGCCGGATGCGGCTCGCGCTCCTGGAGCGACCGCAGGACCGACCTGAGCGACCACACCGAATTCTGGAGGATCTTCCTCGCCGTAATGGGCGGTTCACCGTCCGGCCACAGGGAATCCACTAATCGACTGGCCGCGACCGCCTGATTCGATTCGAGCAGAAGACGCCCCAGCAGCGCGCGCTGCTTTACGCCCCCCAGAACGACTCTTTCGCCGTTCCGAACGACCTCCAACGGGCCGAGCACGCGAAACTGAATCATGATTACCCCCATGTACTCATGACCGAGAAAAGTCACGCCAAAAGCACAACGCCCACGAGCGGAAGATGGTTCCGAACCGCACCCCACAGGGCCACCGGCCGTGGCCTCACACGCTTATCCGCGCAGCGCCGCGGAACCCGATCGCCGTCGCGAGCCCACCGACCCCACCCCCACGTGGACCCATATATAGCCAGCAAAACTGTAGCACGCAAGCACCCCTGTGCACAACGCTGATTCAACGAACATTTACCCGCGCACTTCCTCCGCCCTTCCAGGGCTTTACCCGGATCGACTTTCCCCGGAATGCGGCAGTATTTCCAGGTTGCGATCCGCGGGTGCGGCCGAATGCCGGCCGGACGACCGAGCAGGACTGACGGCGAGCCCGCGCCGGTGCCCGGTCGGCGGGCGGGCGTCCGCCGCGCAGACGCGGCAGGTGGTGGTCATCGCGGGCAACTGCCGCGATGACCACCGCCGGTGCGGTCACCCCGAGCCGGCGCGCTCACGGGGGTGCTCCGCGTTGGTGGTGCCGGTGACGAGCAGCGGCCCTCGCCGGCCGTCCGGTGGGGCGAGGCCGGGCCGCCCCCGCCCCACCGGGCCGTCAGCCGACGGTCAGGCGGAAGGGGCCTGCCAGCACCGAGTAGCCGTCGTTGGCCAGGTAGTAGGCGTCGTACGAGCCGGCGCCGTTCAGCTTGGACGTGGAGAGGGTGACGGCACCGCTCCGGTTCGGCGTGTAGGACCAGGTCAGCGCGGACTGGGAGCCGGGGGTCACGCCTGCGGGGTAGAGGCCGACCCAGTTCTTCGGGCCGGCCTGGGAGGCGTTCGGCACGGCGTAGCGGAGGGTGACGTTGCCGCCGTTCGCCACCGCGTTCAGGGTGCCGGTGAGCGTCGGCCCGGTCGCCGTGGACGGTGCGAAGGCGGCGTTGAGGGGCGTTGCGTAGGTGTCGTTGCCGGTCAGGCCCGGCAGGCCGAGGGCGGCTTCTATGGTGCGGCCGACGCTGTAGTGGTCGTAGTGCAGCGGGCTGCTGGTCCCGGCCGGAACGGTGCTCTGCGAGCCGACGACGATGGCGACGTGGTTGTAGGCCTCGTTCTCGTCCCGTTGGTGAGGGTGGGTGTCATGGCTGTTCGCCATGAGCGGGACAGAGGTACCGGTCAATGCTGTCCGGCGGAAGAACGCTGACCGAACTCGACCCGAAGAAGCCGCTCCCGGGCCCGTCCTCGTGGACGGGCCCGGGAGCGTGCCGGTCGGTGCGGAACGGATCGGGTGTCGGGTCGGGTCGGGTCGGATCAGGTCAGGTCAACTTGACCGACGCGTCGTCGACCAGGAACGCGGTCTTCCCGCTCGTCGAGTGCGCGACCAGCTTGATGCCGACCGTCGAGCCGAACTCGGCCGCCACGTACGGCGTCAGGTCGAAGGACTGGAGTCGGTAGCCGTTGGTCGCGTCGAGGTTGGTCCACGTCTTCACGGTCGCCAGGTAGTTGCCGCTCCACTGGTCGTACAGCTCCAGCGAGAGCGTGTCCGCCGCCGGGCCTCCGGGTGCGGAGGACCCCTCGGCGCTGCCTGTGATGTTCAGCCAGAAGGAGAGGTGCTCCCTGGTGTACCCGGGGGTGGTTTCCACCCACTGGGTGATGGAGTCGTCGTTGGCGGTGTTCTGGCCGAGCCACGCGTACGTCGAGCCGCTGTGCGCCTGGTGCGCGGTGGACGGCGTGATGATGTTGTACCCGGACGGGTTCCAGACGCCGTGGTCGGCGGTGTGGTTCTCGAAGCCGGGGTCGTTGAGCTGTTCGATCGGGGTGCAGCCGCTCTGCGGGCCGTGGAAGAAACCGGCCTTGAAGGTCTGGCTCTGGGTGTTGCCCTGGTCGTCGCGGCCGGTCACGGTGATGGTCTTCCAGCCGGTCGCGCGCGTCGTGCCGGTGATGCGGCCGGTCGCCGGGTCGATCCGTAGGCCGGCGGGCAGGCCCTTGGCGCCGTAAGTGATCGGGCGCCCGGCGCGGTCGGAGGCGAGCACGGGGATGTTGACCGGTTTACCGCTCTCGACGGTCTGCTCGCACGGCCGGGTGACGAGGAGCGGCGCGTTCCCGAAGACCGGGCCGTCGCCCGTGCACAGGTGGTCGTAGTTGGACCAGGTGGTCTGCACCGGGAAGACGCCGGTGGAGAGCGTCAGGTTGAACATCCCGCCGTTGGCGCCGACCGGGATCCAGGAGCACTTGTCGGCGTTCTCCTGGCCGGTGGCGTCGGTCCAGGCGCCCGAGGCGTTCTGGTCGGTGATCGTCTCGGCGTACTCGTGGCCGCCGATGATGCCGTACCCGTCCAGGCGGCCGCGCGCACCGGGGTTGATCCAGTTGGTGCCGCAGTTGGGCACGTCGGTCAGGTAGGGCATGAGGGTGTAGGCGAGGGTGCCGGCCGAGCTGCGCATGAAGGTGTGCCAGGCGCAGTAGCCGAGCTCCTTCCACTTGTCGGAGTCCAGTCCCTGGCCGGTGTTGACGACGTACTGGACGTCCCGGTTCTGGTTCGGATCGGTGTTGCCGAAGTGCTGGGCGGCTGCGACGACTTCGGCCGCGATCTCCGGCTCGGTGGCGGCCTTCGGCGCGGGCTTCGTGTTGTCCACCCAAACGCCGGCGAGGGTCTGGCCGGCCACCGGCATGCCGACGTGGTTGGCCTCGGGCGGGCAGTAGGACGAGCCGGGTGCGATGCCTTCGCAGTACTGGGTCATCACCTTGGACCAGGTGTCGGTCGTGCTGCCCAGGCCCTTGAAGAAGTCCTGCTGGTAGGGCGCGGCGCCGTCGGGGTCGCCGGACAGCGTGACGTTGCCGGTGGCCGGGTCGGTGCCCGGGGTGCCCCACTGACTGCCCCAGTAGATCAGGTAGACCTTCGGCTGGCCGGTGGTGACACCGATGGAGTCCTGGCCTCCCCGGTAGGTCATCTGCAGGTCGTAGTTGTTGCGGGGGGACACGGCGGTGTCGTGGGCCTTCGCGGCCTGCCGTTGGGCGAAGGTGTCGGCGTTGGGCATCACGTGCGGCCGGACGGAGCCGACCTGCACCCAGGTGCCGTTGATCTGGCGCCAGCCCTCGGCCGCGGGGTGCGGGTCCTTCGGGGGCGTGGCCGAGGTCGGTGACTGGGCCGTCTCCGGCCGGTCCTGGGCGAGGGCGGTGCCGGTGCCTCCGGCTGCGGCGAGGCCGAGCGCGAGGGCGCCGAACAGGAGCCTTCCAAGGGTTCCGCGGGGGCTTCTGAGTGTTCCGCCGGGGCGTGAGCGTGCTGCGGGCACAGGTCGGTCCTGACTCTCTGTCGGAAGGCGGGGAAGGTGAAAGCCGCCCCTGCGCTGCCCGTTGACGACGCGTGGCGCGGCATGTGAAATGACACATGTCACCGGTCACATGGATCAAGACCCGGGAGTCGAGGTTCGCGCCCGTCCCTTTCGGGGCCAGGAGCCTGAACGTTCAAACCCTTGCCCGCCAGGCGATCGCCACTGCCTCGCCTTTGAGCCGGACGAGGGCCTGTCCTCACCACCCGCCTCACGCTGACGGCCGTTGACACCGCCCACCCCGACACACCCTCCGTCCGAAACGTCCTTACCCATCCGACCAGCCGAACGGGTGAATCCGGCGACGGCTATGCGCCGCGCGACCTCCTCACCCATGAGGGCGTCCGACGCCGTCTCGACCCGACCCAGGGCGCCGCACTCGAACGGGCTCTCGCCGCCTGCGCGCTGGGCTTCGCCGCCCTGCCTCACGCCCAGCGCAGCCGGTTGGAGGAGCCGTTGGAGCACGCGCGCGGGGTGCTCGAAATGTCCCCGTTCGACCCGGGCTCGCCCGGAGCGAATTCGCTTGAGCGCTGCGTTCGAACAGCACCATCATCAGTCACCTCCGCTCGCGCGAACCCGTCCAACTCCGGTGCATGAGTGCGCACTTGCCGCGCCGTTCGCCGACGGACGGCTCCGCACGCTCGAACACCAGCCACGTCTGGAGGTCCTCGTGGACAACCCCACCGGCCAGGCCGCCGGCATCGCCTCTTCCGGCCGGCCGACCGTGCCCGCCCGCGACTCCGAGGAGCCTGATCAATGATCGACTTCGGCGTACTCACGAACCTCGCCGCACACGAGGGCATCGAACGGATCGGCGTCGGCGTCGTGGTCCGCGACGCCTCGGGACGGATCCTGATGATCCGCAGGTCCCCGCACGACGTGCTGCCGGGCCTGTGGGAGTACCCCGGTGGCGGCCGGGAGGAGAGCGAGACGGTGCCCGCGGGCGCGGCCCGCGAACTCTTCGAAGAGACCGGGCTCACCGGCCTGCCGCTGGAGTACGTGCGGCATCTCGACTTCACCAACCAGCACGGGCGGCGCGTGCGCCAGTTCGTGTTCACCACCGCCGTACCGGACGGCACCGAGATCGCCCTCTCCCCGGACCACGACGGCCACCAGTGGGCCCACCCGGACGCCCTGCCGCCGACCGGCGACGGTCAGCGCGCGGTGATCGAATGGCTCACCCGACGCCTGGGCATCCCGGGCTGGCGGCCGGTCGGCGGCTACCTCACCACCATCGCCCGGCCCAGCTCCTACGGCTGCCTCCTGGTCACCGACCCCCAGGGCCGCGTCCTCGGGATGCGCTCGACCGTCAACCCGGACGTGTGGAACTTCCCCGGTGGCAACGTCGAGCACGGCGAGACGCCCTTCACCACCGCCGTGCGGGAGGCCGAGGAGGAGCTGGGCCTCGACCTCGCAGCAGAGAACCCCGAGGTGATCGCCCGGCGGCGCCTGGTCGCCGTCATCCACGAGCAGGCCGGCACCGAGTACCCCGTGCCGGTCTGCGGCTACGTCTTCGACGGCGGCGTCCTGACGCCCGAGCAGCAGGCCCGCATCCGGCTCGACCCCTCCGAGCACAGCGAGTGGCGGTTCGAGACCGCCCACGACTGGCACGCCCTCATGACCGTGGACCGCTACCGGCGACTCCTGCAGATCCTGCGCGCCCACCGTTGCGGTACCGCGCTCTACCTCGAACGCCCGGCCCCTGCCGACGACTTCGAGGGCATCATGGTCTTCGTCACCGACTCAGCGGGGCGGTTGCTGATGCACCGGCGGGACGACAAACCCGGTATCGCCTGGCCCGGCCACTGGACGCCGATCGGCGGATGGCGGGAGGCGAACGAGACGCCCGAGCAGACCGCGGCCCGTGAGGTCCGCGAGGAGGCCGGGATCACGGTCACCGGAATGCGGCCGGTGCCGGGTCCGCAGCATGACCTCGTGCACCCGCTCACCCGTGTCCTGCACGCGGTCTGGGACGGCGACGAGAACGATCTTCGGCTCGGTGACGAGGGCCTGGCCGTGCGCATGGTCCCCCTCGACGAGGTGCTCGCCCTGAAGGTCCCGCCGTATCTGCAGCACTACCTGCCGATGCTCACCGAAGCAGCCGGCCTGCCGTCCGGGAGCACCTCGTGAATCCGCTCGACGACACCCGCCACTGCTCCACGATCGTGCCCCGTGTCACCAGGACGGAGCCGCCGACCCTGGTCGTCGGCGTCCACCTCGTCCTGCTCGCCGGCGACACCGTGCTCCTCGGCCGGCGCCACAACACCGCCTACGCGAACGGCCTGTGGCACCTGCCGGCCGGACACATGGAGCCCGGGGAGACGGTCACCCGCTCGATGACGCGCGAGGCCGAGGAGGAACTCGGCATCCTCATCGCCGAGGACGACCTCGCGCTCGTCCACACCCTGCACCACCTCGACGCCGACGACGGCCGCAGCCGCCTCCAGTTGTTCTTCCGACCCACCCGCTACGACGGCCGGGTCCGGAACGCCGAACCGCACAAGTGCGACGCGCTGCGCTTCTGGCTGCTCGACCGACTCCCGGCCGACACCGTGCCCTACACCGTCCACGCGCTCCGCGAGATCACCCGCGGCAGCGCCCTGTCCACCGTCGGCTGGCCGGTGTGAGCGCCCCCACCGTCCTCCACGACGTGGACCGGCACGCCCGCACCGTCCTGGACCTGCTGCGCGACCCGAACCCCGTCGCGTGAAGACCCCTTCTCCCCCTATCGGTTGGAGCACCCATGCAGTCCCTGCGCCAGGCCGTCTGCGTCATCGTCCACGACGAGAAGGCGGGCAAGGTCGCCTGCGTCCACTACGCCAACGACTCCTGGTCCACGGTCCCCGCCTGGACCGTCCCCGGCGGAAAGGCCGAGGAGGGCGAACGCCTCGACGAGGCCGCCGCCCGCGAACTGCACGAGGAGACGGGCCTGGTCGTCGCCGCCGAGGAGCTGCGGCTGGTCCACACCATTCAGGTCAAGGCCGGGTGGGACGGCAAGGGCCCGTTCCTGCTCTCGGTCTTCGCCGCGACCTCGTGGCGGGGCGAACTGACGAACACCGAGCCGGACAAGCACCTCGCCGTCCTGTGGATGGACGCCTCCGCGCTGCCCACCCCCATGTTCCCCACCTCGCACGCCGCCCTCACCGCCTACCTCGCCGGCGACGGGCGGGGGTTCTCCACCTATGGCTGGGACGCCTCGGAGGACCTGCGCGCCCTGGTCGGGGCCCGGTGCCCTGCGCGGTTCGTCGGTCAAACAGGTGAACGCTGACTCTTCGGAGGAAAGCGAGGTGCAAGGCGGGTAGCCCTGCAGGGCCCGACTGATGCTTCGCGGGTGGCAACGACGCGCCGGCCGACGATCAGGAGGATGCATGACTTCGGGACTTCGTCATCCGGTTCGTCGATGCCTGGACCAACGACTCCGCCCCGTCGGTGAGCACGTCGCCGCGCCCCGGGCCCGCTGGTACCTGCTCACCCTGCTTGGCTGGTGCCAGTCTCGCCCTGGTGGTGGTCGGCACGATCAACGTGCATCGCTGCTGTCCCGGAGGTGCGGGGTGGTCGGGTCTCCGTTGTCCGCGAACGTGGCGGGTTCGGTCGGTTCCGGGAGAGAGGACATTGCCGCATGGGTGGCGCGATCAGTCAGCTGCTGAGTTCTGCCGTCGGTGTGGCCGTCAGCCCGCTGCCGGTGATCGCGCTGGTTCTGATGCTTGCCGCGCGGCGCGGTCGGGCCAAGGGGATCGCCTTCGTCACCAGCTGGATGGCCACGCTGGCCGCGGTCGGTGTGATCATGCTGATCGTCGGCCGTGACGCCCATGCGGGCGGGAAGGCCGCTACGTGGACGATGTGGCTCACGCTCGCGCTGGGGGTGCTGTTCGCGCTGCTCGCCGTCAAGCAGTGGCGAGACCGGCCACGGCGCGGCAAGGCGGCCGAGATGCCGACGTGGATGGCGAAGGTCGACAAGTTCTCGCCGGGCCAGTGTGCGGGGCTCGCCGCCGCACTGTCCGGGGTGAACCCCGCGAACCTCGCGCTGACCGTCGGGGCGATCGCCGCGGTCGACGGCGCGGCCTCCCGTGTCGGGGTGAAAGCCCTCGCGCTGGTGGTGTTCGTCGTCGTGGCTTCTTTGGGCGTCCTGGTTCCGCTGGGGGTCTATGTGTTCGCCGGGTCCGGCGGGGCGGCGACTCTGGAGGGCTGGAGGGCGTGGCTGACCAGGCACAACTCCACGATCGTGATCAGCCTGCTGGTGGTGCTGTCCGCCAAGTTCATCATTGAGGCGATCGTCGAGCTGACCTGAGCCGTCCACGGCATCCCTCGGCGGGTGAGCGACGTTGCAGGCGCCCACGCGGGTGGCAGTGACGGTTGTCGGTGGTGACGCCGCGACCCGCCTCTCACGTCAACGCACGTGGAGCTGGACCTGCGGCATGGCCGCCGACTTCCCGTGGTCGGGGGACGGCCCGTTGGGGGGGACGGCGAACCCGGGCTCGGTGCGGGTGGTCCCGCCGCTCACTGTCGGCCGGTCTCGTCGCCGTGCTGGTCCTGCACCCAGCGTTGCGCGTCGGCGTAGGCGCGCTTGAGGGTGGCGCCCACACGCTCGTCGCCGGGGTAGATGTTCTGGGGGCCGATCAGGTCGGTGACCCCTGTCACCCGGAGCTGGTCCTGGATGCGTTCGCCGGCCGAGGCGATGACGAGCTTGCCGCCGGTCGCGGCGAGGGCCTCGGCGTAGTGGCGCAGCACGCCGATGGCCGTGGTGCCCAGTTCGGTGCGCCCGCGCAGTCGCAGGATCACCACCGTGTGGCGGGAGGCTTCGGTGGGGGTCGGCAGGGAGGCTTCCAGGGCCGGGGCGGCGGCGAAGAACAGGCTTCCGTAGGGCTGGAGGACGACCACCTCGCCGGCGGGGAGGTTCGTCGGCGGGTCGCTCTCGACGAGGTGCCCGGCCGGGTCGAACTGCTGTCGTTTGACGGTGAGCCGGTTCGACTGGCGCACCACGTGCAGGATCACCGACAGGCCCGTGCCGGTCAGCACCGCGTACTGCAGCGGGATCACCATGGTGAGCGTGAACGTGGTCACCAGTACGGCCTTCTGCCACCCGCCGGTCCGCCACACCGACGCGAGCCTTGCGGGCTTGACGGTGCGCCAGCCGACCAGGATGAGCAGGCCGGCCAGGGCGGGCATGGCGATGTGGCCGACCACGCCGGCGAAGGCCGTGATCGTCACCGCCATGACCAGGCCGGCGATCATCAGGGCCAGGCGGGACCGCGCGCCCGCTGTCTTGTTCAGCACGGTGGCGGACATCGACCCGCCGACCGGCATTCCGCGGAACACCCCGGCGATCACGTTCGCGGCGCCCTGCCCGATGAAGTCGCGCGAGGCGTCGGGGTAACGGCCGTCCGGGTTCGGGAAGCTCGACGAGATGCCCGCCCCCTGGACGAGGCCCACCAGCGCCAGCGACAGCGCCGGGACCAGCAGCGACGGGACCGCCGACAGCAGCGGCGCCGCGGGTAGGGGAAGCGAACGCGGGACGGCTCCGAGGTCGCGCACCGTGGCGATGCCGTGCCGGCCCAGGGCGGCGACCGCGGCCGAGGTGAGGGCGACCGCCAGCACCAGCCCGAGCGGGCCGAGTCTGGTGCGTTCGAGCAGGAGTACCAGCGCGATCGTCACCAGCCCCACGGTCAGGGACTGCACGTGGAACTCGCCGGGATGGGTGACGGTGTTGACGGTGCGGACGACCCGGTCGGCTCCGGCGGCCCGGTAGCCGGTGAGGTTGGCGAGTTGACCGAGCACGATGTTGACGCCGACGGCGCTGAGGAACCCCACCATCACCGCGTTCGACACGAACCGCAGCATCGATCCGAGTCGCAGGAACCCGGCCGCCAGCATCACCACACCGGTCAGCACGGACAGCGTGAACAACGCCCGAGCGGGATCGGCGCCCGAGTGGATCACCGGGGTGTCGGCGATGATGACGGCCATGGCGCCGGTGGCCTGGACCGCCATGAAGACCGAGCCGGTGAAGAACGAGCCGCCGAGCATCCCGAACAGGTACGCGTAGAGGCCCGACAGCGGGCTGACCCCGGCGAGTACGCCGGCCGCCAGGCCGTCGGGGACGCTTTCCACTCCGAGTACCAGGCCGGCCACTGCGTCCTTGCGCAGCGTGGCTCGGTCAACTCGCCACCGGATGTCCATGGGCCCTTCGCGGGGTCGTCGCGGCATTGCATGGCGGGCAGGTCGGGGGAGTTCGGGCCAGCCGCGGCCGGGCGGCCGCGATCAGCTCGCCCTGCTCCCGGCAGATTCCCGTGTCGTAGACGATCAGCCCGTCGTCGCCCTCGATGACGATGCTGTTCACCGCCCACCCGCCCAGGTTCTCCAGCACCCGGATCGGCCGGTCCTTGATCTTGGTCACCCGTCCGGTCGAGTACCGCTCACGGTGCTCGCGACAGTAGGAGGGGAACGAACGTTCGATCTGCGGCTGCGACACCACGTCACCTCGACTCGCTCAACGGAACGCCACGGGTTTGCCCAGCGATCGTTGTGCAGCCGCCGAGGGCAATCACGCAGCCACGCCGCGTGACTGGAGGGTCTGTCGGCGTCCGGACCGCGTCGTGCGCTGCAGGGCGCGCCGGCCGGCGGGTATCCGTCAGCCGTGGGCGGTCATCCGCCCAGTCCCGTCAGTGCGTCACCGAGGTACTTCACGCCGAGGACGAGCAGCAGCACGGTCATGATGGCGCTGTTGTGCGCGGTCATCCACGCCTTCCAGCCGGCCAGGATGCCCTCGGCCCGGTCACCGCCGAAGTGGAAGACGCCCAGTGGCAGCAGCACGCACAGCGAGGCGATCACGACCATCAGCACCACGGCGAGCGCCTTGCCTCCCGCGCTCGCCCCGCTGGACGCGATCGAGACCGCTCCCTCGACCACCAGCACCAGGTTCTTCGGGTTGGCCAGCACCAGTACGGCCGCGAGTCCGACGGCTTTGCCGGGAGTGAACCTGTCGATGGCCTGCATCCACTTCGGGACCGGCGCCTCCTCGCCCTCGCGCGGGCGGCCCCGCCACTGTCTGGCCGCCATCAGCAGGAAGAGGACGCCGAGGGCGAGCTTGAGCCAGAACGTCCATTCGGCGGGCTCGTCTCCGGTCCGCATGTCGCCGCCGAAGGCCACGATCAGTGAGGTCGCCAGCGCCACCACGACCACCCAGCCGAGCGCGAACGCGCCGCCGTTGCTCCGACCGCGCGGCGTCGCGAGCATCAGCACCATCGCGATCAGCGGAATCGGGCTGATCGCCACACCGACCGCCGAGGCCAGCATCTGGCCGACAGCGTTCTCCATCTCCACCCTCCGATCGCGGGGCCTTCCGGCGAGGTCACGGTAACCGGCGAGCTTGTCGATGGCGCGCCGATCCGGGCGGGCAGGTGGCGGACGGAACCTCGGTCGCCAGGGCGCCTGAGCCACCGGCGGACGAGGAGCGCGAGCTCCGGGTCGAGCCGGATCCGGGCGGCGGTCAGGCAGCGGGAATCGCGCTGCTGCTCTCCGTCTGGGTCACGACGGTGGCCGTGAACACGAACGCTTCGGTCTCGACGGCGCGTGGCGCGCCCCGGGCGGCCGGGTGGCCGTCCGGGGCGCAAGCGCGGGGCCCAAGCGCCGGGCACGAGGCGCCGGGCACGAGGCACCGGGTCGGCGTCGAAGGCGTGCTCCTGCTTCCCGCCTCTCACCGCGGTTCTCGGGCCCCCGTCAACAAGAGTCAGGCACCGATGTGCTGGTAACCCGCCCAGTCCGCCGGCAGCCGTGGTGTCTTCGCCCGTTGCCGTCGCGCCGCGTCGGCGAGGGCCCTGGCGATGCGCCCGTCGGGGGCGCGAGGGATCTGAACGTTGCCGTAGAAGGAGGTGGCGACGTCCACTGCGCTGTCCTCCCGGACCGGCCACAGGGTGCCGACGACGTGCCGGTATCCCGCGAGCTGGAAGGCCGCCGCGACGTGCAGCGGTTCGTCCAGGAGGCGGCCGGAGTCGATGGCGGTGGAGCAGGCGGACAGGTACGCGAGGTGGGCGCCGTCCAGCCGCATCCGGTCGACGTGCCGGGGCGTGAGTCGGCTGCCGTCGGCGAGGAAGAGACCCGCCTCGCGGTTTCCGTGGCAGGAGAAGTGCACGGCGGCATAGTCCGTGAGGCAGGCGGCCACCTGGTCGGCGGTGGTGGTCGCGTCGAGGACGTCCGTGCCGGGGACGAGTCGCCGGATGGGGTCGGTCTCCCGGTAGTCAGGGTGGAGACCGGGCCCTTCGACGGCGAGCATCGGCTTGGCGGTGGCGCGCGACGGCTGCCTGCGGGTGTGGTGCAGGGATCGAAGCGTCGGCGCGTACGAGCTGACGACACGGTCGAGCAGGTTGTGTGCCGGGTCCTGGCCGCCGACGTCGGTCAGGCCGGCGGCGTGCAGGGGGAGCACGGCGAACGGCCCGGTGGGCACCCACCACAGGCGCGGGAGCGGTCGGCCGGGGCGGTGGGGCAGGTCGAGGGCGGCCGTGACCGGCTCCCCGACGGCCTCCCAGAGCCAGCTGAGCAGGCCGGAGATCGCCTCGGACTGGCGCGACACGACGCTGCGCGGAACCACTGGTCCCTGGCTCTCGCGCTCGCGGTTCACCTCCTCCAGCCTCACCGCCCAGCAGGCCGCCTCGTCCAGCGGCGCATCGGGCAGCGGGATGGAGGTGCATCGGCCGTCGGCGATCAGGATGGCGTCGGTGTCGCGCAGATGGCTGCCGGTCAGGGTGACGATCGGGCCGGCCGCGCCGAGGGCGAGCAGTTCCCGGGCCTGCGGCGGCAGCAGCAGGTGCTCGAAGCCGGGCAGGCTCCGGATGCGGCGGAGGAGGCGTTCGCGGCTTCCGGCGTCGGCCTGGCGGCGGTCGGCGTCGTCCCCGTGGTCGGCCGTGAGCAGTGCTTCGAGTTCGGCGGCGTGCTCGGGGTGGACGCGGTGGAGTTCACCGAGGTCGGTACGGCCGGCGATTCCGCCGGCGAGCAGGACGCCGCGGGCGGCCTCGAGGTGCTGCAGCGCCCGGAAGGGCGGGGCGCCGGCGTTCAGGGCGGCGGCGCAGGCGTCCGCACCGAGGACGAGGGCGTGGCGACCGAGGATGCGTTCGAGGTCGTCGCGGCCGAGCCGGGGCGAGGCGAGCAGCGGGATGGTGTCCGCGGCGCGGCCGAGCAGCCGGGCGGCGGCGGGCCAGTCGCCGGCCTGGACCGCGGTGTGGGCCGCGTCGCGGGCGGCCAGCAAGAGCTGGGCGGGGCGGGCCGCGGGGTGGGCGAGCAGCCGGTCGGCGTGGGCGAGGAGGTCGGTGAGCACACCGGGGTCGGGGGTGTTCGCGTACTGCGTGCACCCGGCGGCGACGAGACCGGCGAGGATCTCGGCCTCGCGGACGCTGCCGGGTCGCGCGTCGGGAAGCTGGGCGCGCAGCTTGTCCGGCGCTCCTGGGGACCAGGGGTTGCCGGTTTCCATCGCCTGCGCGCTCTGGTGGATTACCCGGCCGGTCGGGCTGTCCGGCGGAACGTCGAGGCTGTTCGCCTCGAACAGCCGGCCGAGTTCGGTCACTGCGTCGAGGTCGGGCTCGCCGGGGAAGGACACGATCTCCACGAAGCGCTTCACGATGGCCACCAGGCCCGCGTCGGTATCCGGGTCGAGGACGGCCAGCAGTTGCTCGGCTGCCGCCCTGGCCTCGGCGGCCGGCCGCGCCTTGGCTGCCTCCCTGACGTCGTCGGGGTCCAGGGGGTGACCGCCGTACCATGCCTGGTTGTACCGGTCGACAGCTCGGAAGAACACGGCGGTGAGCGCCTCGACCTGGCGGTTCCGGAGCTGCCGGGCTGACAGTTCGGCCAGCGCGGGGTCACCTGCGAGCTCGTCCACGGTCGGAAGGTCCAGGGGCTCTGCGGGCTCGTCCAGGCCGTCGGTGGAGTCGACAGCCCTCCGGCGGGTGCCGCGCAGCTGATCGAGCAGGATGCGGGCGTCCGGGCGGACCAGCCCGCCCGCAGGACTGTCGAGGACGGCTCGGCACAGCGCGACCCCCTCGTCGAGCAGGCCGACGGCGCCGGTCAGGTCGAACTCGGCCTTGAGGAGCCTGGCGTGGGCGAGGCGCGCCTCGCCCAGCCGGTCGGGGTCGGATGCTGTCCGCTCGGTCCAACGGGCGATGTGATCCCGGGCCCGGGCGAGGGTCGCCGCGTCGCCGGTGCCGGCGAACCGGGGGATCAGGTACGAGACGAGGGTGCTGAAGCTCTGGGTGATGGAGCCGTCGTCGGCGATCCCGTCGTCGGCGATGCGCAGCGCCAGCTCCTCCAGTTCGGCGCCGAGGCGGCCGTCCTCGTCGGAGCCGGTGTGGAGGCGGAGAGCGAGGTGAGGGAGATGGGAGGTGAAGTAGAGGATGCGGTCCGGGTCGGCGGGCTCGGTGGCGGCGATGGCCTGCCGGCCGATCGTGATGGCCCGCTCCAGGCCGGCCCGGGAGAGCGGCGAAGACAGGTCATCGGGCGCCGTGGCCATCGCCAGGAGGGTGAGGAACCAGGCCCGGCGCGGGTGCGTCGGCGGGGCTTCGCCGATGGCCTGCTCGACCGCGGTGAGCGCCTGGCGGCGCAAGGGCTCGGAGCTCCCGCGGCGGGCTGCCTCGCCGATGAGGACGGCGCCGAGCGCGGCCCCCGTGGTCGGGCGTAGCCAGTGCCCGACAGGCAGGCGGTCGAGCACTTCTTCCAGGAGGTCGACCGCGTCGTCGGCGCTCCCCTCCCGAAGGGCCTGGACGGCCTGGTCGAAGCGGCCGACCGCCGCGACCACGTCGGCGCTACGCCCCCAGCCGAGCCCGGAGTTGACGAAGTACCGCAACTCGGTGGTCGCCCGTGGCCCGGCGGTTCCGGCAGCGGTGTCGACAAGCCACCGGGCGTCCCACCCGATCGGCGCGCGCTCGCGCAACGGCGACGGCAGCAGCAGCGGGGAGACCCGCCCGACCATGGTGAGCCAGTCGGCGGCGAAGGCGGCGGTGTCCCGTTCGGTGTGGCCCGCGAGGATGTCGGCCCAGGCCCAGAGCCCGAGGGCCTGCGCCTTGCGCGGTTCGCAGTAGGGGGTGTTCTCGGTTCGTTCCAGGAGCGCGGACCGCGCGAGCACGGCTCGCTCCCGATGCAGCTCGGCCTGTCCGCCGCCGGCGGCGAAGGCGAGCAAATGTTTCAGCACGGCCATGAGTTCCGGTTCGGTGCCGTCAGGCGGGAAGAATCCGGGGGCAGTCATGACGCCATGGTGGGCCACAGCGCGGGAGGTTGTCAGTGCTTTCGAGGGAAGCCGTCGCCGGCTACGTGTGCGAGTACCTGGAGGACCTGAGGGAGGAGCTACCGCCCAACGAAATAAGGGAGTTGGTCGCACGGATCGGCACCGGCGAGGCGACGCCCGAGGAGCTCACGGCGGCACTGGAACGCGCGGGCTTCGTGGTGAGCGACGGGGGTGTCCGTACCGCACCTCTGCCGGGCGGCCGGCTGGGCGAGCCCGAAGCGGTGTGGGTCTGCCCGGGCGACCGCTGCGAGCGGCACTGGCGACGCGGCTTCGTCGGACAGCCGGTGCCCCTGTGTGGAGTTGACGCACTTCCGCTGCGGCGTGACTGATCGGAGCCGACGATGACGTCACTGCTGAAGGGGTTCCTCGGCAAGGCCACCGAACGATGGGCAGCCCAACTCGGCCTGCCCGGACTGCTGTTCGTTGCGCTCTGCTGGACGGCCCACGTGCTGGGGCACCGAAACGCCCTGAACGTCCCTATGCTGCTTGCCGATTCGGCCGACACGGTCGATCCGGCCGCCCGTTCCGACCTCCGAATCGCGGTGCTCCTGGGGATCGTCGTGGCGTTCGCAGCGGTGGCATCGGCGGCGGCCGGACTGGCCGTCCGGGAGCTCGCACCGGTGGCGCAGAAGCTGTGGCTCGGCGAAGGCCGTTGGGGACTCGGCCGCGCACGGACCGACCCGGCCACCGGGGCCACCGGACCGGCGTCGGGGATCGGCGCCAGGTTCGGCCGCCTGCACGTGGAAATCGGGACCTACTACCACCTCGACCTGGCCCGGGTCTGGCCACGGCTCTGGCTGCTGCTCCCCGAGTCGGCCGCGGCGGAGCTCACTTCAGCCTCGGACAGGTTTCGGAAGGCCGCCGAGACCCAGGTGTGGGGACTGGCTTGCCTGCCGGTGGCCTGCTGGTGGTGGCCTGCCGCGCTCCCCGCAGCCGTACTGGTCACCGCCGGTTGGGCCCGGGGACGAGCCGCCGCCGAGGAGTTCGCCGCCATGGTGGAATCCGTGGTTGACATCCATGGCGCCACCCTGGCGGCCGCACTCGGCTTCCCCTGCCCGGACGGGCAGCTCACCCCCAGGATCGGACAGCAGATCAGCGACCACCTCGCGCGTCGCCGCGGGCTGCGACGCCGAGTGCCGCATCAGACGGCCGTCAGCGACTAGAAGGAGCCATAGAGCCAGGAAGGGAGCCGAGAGCGCGGGTGTATGGATCCCGGCGGACGCGCTCGTGGCCGGGGGCCTGGTGGCGCGCCCGGACCAGCGGGCCGAGGCGCGCAGCAGGTCGTCGTGTCGTCGGGTGATCGCGGATACGGTGCCACCGGGGCGGGCCGTCGGATGCGTCCTCTCGTACGGGATCAGCGTCTCGCCGACTCCAGCCGCGCCGCCAGCCGTTCGGGAAGGGCGTCCCGGTTCGCCGCGGTCAGCCGGAGGATCTCGACGTCGGCGCGGCGCTTGAGGGCGTCGGTGAACGGGCCGTGCTGCGCCTGGACGGTGGCCACGATGCCGACCTCGGCGGCGAACAGGGCCCGGACGGCGTCCTCGAACGGGCGGTACGCCAACTCCATCCGGCCGAGCTCGTCGATGAGCACGAGCGTGCGCTCCGTCCACACCAGGGACGGCAGGGCCAGGCGCTCCATGACCCGCAGGTCGACGCCGTACCGCCCGACCCGTGGCGGCCCCGGGAAGTCGACATGGGCGAGCACGGCACGCTCGCCCGACAGCGTTTCCAGCGCGAAGCCGACCCGGGTGCCGTGCGTACGGATCTCCTCCGTGGTGAAGCCGGAGGTCTCCCGGGTCGGCAGCAGCGCCGCGAGTCGGCGGATCGCGGTGGTCTTCCCGCTGCCGGGGCGGCCCTCCAGCAGAATCCTGATCGGCATCGCGGGCTCCGGGCGGGTGGTCGTCGGGCAAGTGGTCTTGTTCTCAGCGCGGTCCTGTTCTCAGCGCGGTCTTCCGCTCTCAGCGTGGCCCTCCGCGCACCCGGGCCGCAACGCCGGTCGGCCCGTACCCGGCCGCACGGGGAACCGTCCGGGACCGGTCCCCCGCCGGACCGCCGGCCCCACACCTGCCGCAACCACCGCACCGACCCCGACGGCTCGGCGTCATGCCGAGGCCCTGACTTGGCGGGCCCGGCTCGTCCGGCTATACGCTGGATGTGCGTCCCAGCGCCCGCCAAGGCTCCTCCTCGGGCGTTCGACCGCAGCGGCCCGAGAGCGACTCCGGGGGCGGTCCGTCGCGCGGTGGTCGGCATGAGGGAGAACGGTTCCCATGGACCTCAACACCGTCACCGAAGTCGTCCGGCACCCGCCCGGTCGGCCCGGCCTGGACTGGCGTGAAGGCGACGCCTGGCTCGCGGGCGGCACCTTCCTGTTCTCCGCCGAGCAGCCGGGCCTGCGCCGCCTGATCGACCTGACGTCCCTGGGCTGGGATCCGCTCGTTCCGGGCGACACCGGCCTGGAGATCGGCGCGACCTGCACCATCCGCGACCTGTACGCCTTCGAGCCGCCGCGGGAATGGACCGCGGGTGTCCTCTTCGCCACGGGCTGCGAGGCGTTCCTGTCCTCGTTCAAGGTGTGGAACTCGGCGACCGTCGGCGGCAACATCTGCCTGTCGTTGCCTGCCGGCCCGATGATCACGCTGACGGTCGCCCTCGAGGCCTGGTACGAGCTGTGGGCTCCCGACGGGTCGATCCGCGTCGTCGATGCCCTCGACTTCGTGACCGGCGACAAGCGGAACCTCCTCGCACCTGGCGAACTGCTGCGCCGCGTCAGGATTCCGGCGAGTGCCCTGCGGAAACGCACCGCGCACCGCCGCTTCGCACTGACCCGGCTCGGCCGCTCGACGGTGTTCGTCATCGGTACCCGGACGCCCGGGACGAACGACCTGACGCTCACCGTCACCGCCGGCACCACGCGGCCGGTGCGGATCGCCTTCAACAGCGTTCCCGACGCACGAACTCTTCAGCACAGCATCGATGTCATCCCCGCCGACTACTGGTTCGCCGATCCGAACGGGACTCCCGAACACCGTCGCCACCTGACCAAGCACTTCGCTGAGGAGATTCGTCACGAACTCATGGCTGGGGGCCCGGCATGACCTTCACGGTGAACGGCAGGAGCTTCGACGACGAGCCGCAACCCGGCCAGTGCCTGCGTACCTTCCTCCGTTCGCTCGGTCACTTCGGTGTCAAGAAGGGGTGCGACGCGGGCGATTGCGGCGCGTGCACGGTGTGGCTGGACGGCGATCCGGTGCACAGTTGCATCACCCCCGCGTTCCGCGCGGACGGTCACGAGGTGACGACGATCGAGGGTCTCGGATCACCGGGTGACCTGCATCCGATGCAGCGACAGTTCCGTGACGCCCCGGGGTTCCAGTGCGGCTTCTGCACAGCCGGGATGATCATGACGTCGGCGGCGCTCACCGAGGCCCAGAAGGACGACCTGCCCCGGGCGTTGAAGGGCAACCTCTGTCGCTGCACCGGCTACCGGGCGATCGAGGACGCCGTGCGGGGCGTCACCGGTGTGGAGACGGCGGCCCCGGGGAAGGCGGTGGGGACCAGTGTCGGCGCGCCGGCGGCCGACGACGTGGTGACCGGCCGCGCCGAGTTCACCATGGACACCCGTCTCGAAGGCATGCTGCACCTCAAGGTGCTGCACTCACCGCACGCGCACGCCCGGATCGTCTCGATCGACAAGACCGCCGCACTCGCGGTTCCCGGCGTGCGCCGCGTGTACACCTGGGAGGACGTGCCGCGCAAGCGCTTCACCACGGCGATCCACACCGACCATCTCGTCGACCCGGACGACACCTTCATCCTCGACGACACGGTGCGCTTCGTCGGCCAGCGCGTCGTGGCCGTCCTGGCCGACACCGTCGGGGCGGCGGAGGAGGGCTGCCGGAGGGTCGTCGTCGACTACGACGTCATGCCGGCCGTGTTCGACCCCGAGGAGGCGATGGCCGAGGGGGCGCCGCAACTGCACGGCTCGCAGGACCCCTTCGTCCGGGATCCGGTCCACAACGTCCTGATGGAGATCCATGCGCACATCGGTGACGTCGATGCCGGATTCGCCGACGCCGACGTGATCCACGAGGGCACGTACTCCTCCCCGCGCGTGCAGCACGCGCACCTGGAGACCCACGGCTCGATCGCCTGGATGGAGGACGGTCGCCTGAACGTGCGTACCAGTTCGCAGTCGCCGTCGATCGCCAAGGCGAAGCTCGCCCACCTGTTCGCCCTGCGGCCGGACCAGCTGCGGGTGTTCTGCAAGCGGGTCGGCGGCGCCTTCGGCGGCAAGCAGGAAGTGATCTCCGAGGATCTGGCCGCGCTCGCCACGCTGGACACCGGGCGGCCGGTCTGCTTCGAGTACACCCGCGAGGAGGAGTTCACCACGGCCTCGCCCCGGCATCCGATGACGCTGACGGTCAAGCTCGGCGCGAAGGCGGACGGGACGCTCACGGCGTTCCAGGTCCGCAACGTGTCGAACACCGGCGCCTACGGCAACCACGGCGGCGAGACGCTGTACGCGGGTGGCGCGGCCGTCATGATCTACCGCTGTCCGAACAAGAAGTACGACGCCTTCGCCGTCTACACGAACACCGTTCCGAGCGGGGCACTGCGCGGATACGGGACGACACAGCCGGCGTTCGCCGTGGAATCGGCGATGGACGAACTGGCCCGCGCCCTGCACCTCGACCCGCTGGAACTGCGGCGCCGCAACATCGTCCGACCGGGCGATCCGCTCGTCGCGTTGCACGACGGACCCGACGACGTGACGTTCACCGAGGACGGCCTCGCCGAGTGCATCGACCTGGTGGACGCCGCGATGGCCCGAACGGCTCACGAGCCGCCACCGGGGCCCGACTGGCTCGTCGGGGCCGGCGTGGCGAGTTCCCTGCACGAGACCGCGCCCCCGACCGAGCACATCTCGGAGGCCTGGGTCACGCTCGGGGACGACCTGGTGTACGAGCTGGCTGTCGGGACGGTCGAGTTCGGCGAGGGCACCCCGACCGCCCATGTCCAGATCGCGGCCCACCAGTTGGGCACGACGCCGGAGCGGATCCGCCTGGTGCAGTCCGACACCGACCGCACGGGGTTCGACACCGGCGCCTTCGCGAGCGCGGGACTCTTCGTGGCGGGCAACGCCGTCCTCCGTGCGGCCAACGCGGTGCGGGACCGGATCCTGGAGTTCGCCGCCGCCCACACGGGCGTCCACGTCGTGATGTGCTCGATGGACGACGACGGCGTCCTCTGCGGCGAGCAGCGCGTGTCGTTGGCGGACCTCGTCGCCCTGGCCCGCGCGCGCGGAATCCGTTTCACCGCCGCCCGCAAGGCCTACGGCTCGCCGCGAAGCGTCACCTCCAACACGCAGGGGTTCCGGATCGCCGTCCACCGGGTGACGGGCGAGATCCGCATCCTCTACAGCGTGCAGGCCACCGACGCCGGCGAGGTCATCAACCCCGCACAGGTCCGGGGACAGGTGGACGGCGGTGTCGCCCAGGGCATCGGCTTCGCGCTGACCGAGAATCACCGGATCGACGCGAGCGGTGCCGTGGTCAACCCGAACCTCCGCAACTACCGCATCCCCACCTACGCCGACGTTCCCCGAACCGACGTGCTCCTGGTGGCGTCCTCGGACTCGGTCGGGCCGCTGCGCGCGAAGGGCATTGCGGAATGCTGTGTCAACCCGGTGGCCGCCGCCCTGGCGAACGCGCTCCACGACGCCACCGGCGTCCGCTACCGCGCGCTGCCGCTGACCCCGGAACGGATCTTCAGCCGGCTGAACGAAGCCAGTCCGGTGTCGACGGCGGCGGGGTCGAAAGGAACACCGTGAAGCCCCGGGACGGGGACGCTGCGGCGACGGCCATCATCGGTCTGAAGGTCCGGCCGGGGCTGGAGCGCGAGTACGAGACGTGGCAGGAGGACGTCAACGCCGCCGCCGCCGACTACCCCGGCTACCTCGGCGCGGAGGTCTCCCCGCCGACGTCCCGGCAGCCCGACTGGATCGTCGTCTACCGGTTCGACTCGATAGCCCACCTGCAGGCATGGATCAACAGCGCGACCAGGCAGCGCCTGCTCGACGCCGGCAGCAGGTACCTCGACGGTCCGGGAACCCAGCAGGTCGTCAGAGGCGGCGTGCGGGAACCGGATCCGCTCGTGACCGTCGTGGTCACCCACCGTGTCCACCCCGACCACGTCGACGAGTTCCTCGACTGGCAGCGGCGGATGAGTCAGGAGGAGCGGACGTTCGAGGGCTTTCGCGGTACGGAGCTCTTCCGCCCGGTCGAGGGACTCCAGGACGAGTGGACCACCCTGTACCGGTTCGACAGTGCCGAGCACCTCGACGCCTGGCTGACGTCAGGCGCGCGGCGGAAGCTTCTCGCCGAGGGCAGCAGGTTCAACGAGTTCAGACTCCGGACGATCGACAACTCCTTCGGCAGCTGGTTCGCCTTCGAGGAGAACGGCGAGGAGGTGCCGCCGCCCTCGGAGACCAAGACCGCCATCGCGGTGTGGGTCGGCCTGTACCCGACCGTCGTGCTGCTGACGCTCGCCCTTTCGCCGCTGAAGATGCCGCTCTGGATCGGACTGCTGGTGGGCAACCTGCTGTCGAGCTTCACCATGAGCTTCCTGACGATGCCCTTCTACGTGAACCGGCTGCTCAAGCGGTGGCTGCGGCCCCCGCCGGACGAGCCTGCGGGGAGGAACAACCGCATCGGTCTCGGCATCGTCACCGGGGTGACCGCGTTCTGGGCCGCCGTCTTCTACCTCGTCACGACCCGGTTCTGGACCTTGCCCTGACCTTCAGGGGGCCTGGACCGAAGAGTCCGCGCCGCGTCGGCGCCCCGGCCGGGCCCCGCCCTGGTGCTGGGGCCGGGCGGGGCGGGGCTGCGGACACCGCCGGCGGCGCCGACAGCACGGACCGCTCTCCCCGATCGCCGTCAACGGCAGGACCATCACGACCACCGCGGACGGCTGCTCGTCCACCACCTCGGCGGCCGGCGTCCCACAGTGGCCCCCGCCCGGCTGATCGATCCCGCTACCGGGAACGGCCCGCGCGGCACGGAGAAACCCCTCCAAGCGCGAAGCCCCCAGGCCGAGTGCCGTCGCGAGTTGCTGGACCGAACGGCGATGTGGTCGGCGCACCCGGCCCCGCTCGATGTCGCTGATCGTCCTCACACTGACCTGGGAACGCCGGGCGAGTTCCTCGTGCGTGAGTCCCGCTGCACGCCGAAGCGCCCTCAGCATCCCCCCGAATGCCGCATCCCCTTGCTGTGCCTTCGACACGTCACCCCCGGGCATCCGTCCCCCCTCCTACCGAACGCGCGCTTCCACGTCTTGGCGCGTGGGAGCGCTCCCACGATGGGGAGCGTAGCAGCCCGTGACCTCCGGGTAGGTCGCGACACCCGCCGGGAGCTCGTGGAAGGACAACGGAATTTGATGCCCTCTCAGGCCGGATCGGCCAGGACGAAACCGCCAGGCCGAGCGCCAGGCCAAACCCGCAAGCCGAGCGCCAAGCCGAGCGCCAGGCCGAGCCCGTCAGGCCGAGGCCCGAACCGTCAGTTCGGTCGGAAGGGTCACCTGGCGACGCGGCCGACCGGGTTCGGCGATCTCTTCGAGCAACAGCTGAACCATCAACCGCCCCATCGCCTCGACCGGTTGGCGAACACTGGTGAGCGGCGGCTCGGTGCTCCGGGCGACAACGGAATCGTCGAACCCGACGACTGCCACCTGTCCCGGCACGCGCCGCCCCGCCTCGCGCAGCGCCCGGAACGCGCCCACGGCCATCAGGTCGGAGGCGCAGAACACGGCATCGAGGGTGGGCGCTCCGGCCAGGAGTTCGCGCATCGCCGCGTAGCCCCCCGCCTCGGTGAAGTCGCCGTGGGCGACGAGTGCTTCCTCCAAGGGGAGGCCGGCCTCCATGAGCGCCTCCCGGTACCCCGCCAGACGTGCTCCGGCCGCCTCCATGTCGAGCGGCCCCGTGATGGTGGCCACTCTGCTGTTGCCGCGCGCGACCAGGTGCCGGACGGCCGCCCGGGCCCCGCCCGCGTTGTCGGCGTGGACATAGCTCAGCGGTTCCCGCTCGGAACGGCGACCGCCCAGCACGGTCGGCATCTCGAGCCACTCGAGCAGGTCGGGCAGCGGGTCGTCCTGACGCACCGAGACCAGGAGCACACCGTCGACCCGACGCGCGGTGAGGTAGCGCGTCAGACGCTCGCGTTCGTCCTCGTTGCGGACCAGGGCCAGCAGCAACTGCAGGTCGGTCGCGGCGAGTTCGTCGGAGATCCCGGTGATGACGTCCGAGAAGTACGGTTCCGACCTCAGCCGCGCCGCGCTTTCCGGGACGACCAGGGCGATGACATCGCTCCGCGAGGTCACCAGGGACCGTGCCGCATGGTTGGGTACGTAACCGAGCTCGGCGATGGCGCGCTCCACGGCCTCCCTCGCCTCGGTGCTCACCTTGGGCGAACCGTTGATGACCCGGGACACCGTTCCCCGGCTGACTCCCGCGCGAGCGGCCACGTCTTCCACCGTCGGTCGCGCGCCGGACCGGGCGGTTCCGGGACCCGGCCGTTCAGTTCGGGGCATGATCACACTCCGGCGTGGCTCACCGGGCGATCGTCCGGAACGGGGCGACGGAAGTGATCCACGAGGTCGACTGTTCGGGAGACATGCTTGCGCACTCTCGGGGGCGGCCATCCTACACGCGGTGGGAGCGCTCCCACCGCCTCTCGACCCACCCCGCCACACGAGTCCCGCCGACCTGGGGCCCGTCAGCCGGGGCCCGCCGGCCGGTCGGGACTGCTCCCGACCGGCCGGCGAGACCTGCTGTCAGAGCGGCAGGCCCTGCCAGCCGCCGAATCCGGTGGCCGAGGTGCCCGCACGGAAGTAGACGCGGCCGTCCGTGCCGATGGCGAACACGTGGAGGACGCCGCCGCCGTCGACGATCGCGGTCGGGTGGTCGAGGACGGTGCCGCCGAGGTCCTGCCAGGCGCCGTAGCCGGCGTTCGGGGCGGTCTGGGCGGTGGTGCTCACGCCGCCGCCACCGTTGCGCTCGAACAGGACGACCTGTCCGTTGAGGTTGGCCATCGCCGGCTCGCCCACACCCGCGTGGCCGCCGAGGTTGGCCGGGGACTGGCTCCACGAACTGCCGAGCCGGGTCTGGTAGCTGACCAGCATGGCACCGGTGTCGGCCTCGCGGTAGGCGAGTTCGATCCGCCCGTCCTGGTCGAGCGCGGCCTTGGGCGGGCTCGCCGGGCGGGCGTTCGGAATCGAGACCGGGCCGTTGATGGCGTCGTTCGGTGCGGTCTGCCACCAGTTGAGGACCTCGGAGCGGGTGCTGGCGAAGACCTCGATCCTCCCGGCACCGTTGCGGATCGCGGTGACCGGGTCCTGGAGGTCGGTGCCGCGCAGGTCCTCCCAGGTGGTCGTCCAGGCACCGTTCGGGGTGGTCTGCCGGATGCTGCTGAGGCCGCCGCCGCCGTTCTTGATGAAGAGTTCCAACCGGCCGTCCTGGGAGGAGACCACCGCGGGCACGCCGACCTGGTCCGCGTTGTTGAGCCCGGCGTTGGGGTTGCCGAGGTCGGCCCAGCTGTTCCGCCACACGCTGTTGGGGGCGATCTGCGGTACGCAGATGATGTGGTGGTCGGTCAGGCGGCGCGCGAAGACCTCCATCCGGCCGTCCGCGTTGGTGCCGACGGCGATGCCCGGCGCCAGCCGCCCGCCCGGGTCGGCCATCGGCGCCGGGCCGCCCCAACTGCCGTCCCCCTGGCGCCAGTAGGTGTAGAGGGAGCCGGCCCGGACGACGAAGACCTGCGGCCGGCCGTCCTGGTTCAGCCCGGCCCAGGAGGTCCCGCGCGACCAGCGGTAGTACATCCGGGAGAACCAGGCGGTCTCGTAGTTCCCCGAGTGGTCGTGGCTGGCGTACTCGGAGACGAACAAGGCCTTGGTGCCGACCGTCGCCGGGTCCAGGTTCACCGGGACGTCGCTGATGTTGTAGTCCCGGTAGTTCACCTGGATCAGCGAGCCGCCGTACTGACTCGCCGCCATGCCTGCGAACTTCGCGGCGGAGATGTGGTCCGAGTGGTCGCCCTTGTAGCGGGTGTCCGGGAGTTCGTCCTGAGCCCGGAGCACGGTCGGCCGGTACGTCACCATGATCTGCCGCAGCACCTCGACGACGTCCGCCGCCGTGTAGGTCGACGGCCCGGACAGCGGGCTGTCCTTCGGGACGACCGTGGTGTCGGTGCCGCCGTTCAGCACGTTGGCGAGCCCGGCGTCGTGCAGGTTGAGGAAGATCAGGTGTACCGACCGGTCCCTGAGCATGTACCGCTCGACCTGCTTGCCCGCGACCGTCCAGGCCTCGACGATCCAGTGCCCGATCTCGTCGGTCGCCGGGTCCGTGTCACCGACTCCGGCCATCCGGGAGTAGGCGTTGACGGCGCCCATCTGGCGGTTCCAGGTGCGCAGCGGATCGCCGGCGGGGTCGTCGCAGCCCCCGCTGCACGGGTCACCGGTGATGTTCCCCGCGGTGACGAACACCGTGACGGACGGCGTGCCGTCGGATATCGCGTTGGACAGGTCCGGGTTCATGAACAGGATGTCGTCGTCCTCGTGGGCGACGACCTGCATGAACAGCGGCCCGGAGCCGGCGGTCAGAGCCGTGCCCGTAGCCGTGGCCGCGGCGGCGCGGGTCGCGGTCCCCTTGGCCAGGACGGGTGCGGCGAGGGCGGTGACTGCGAGGGAGGCGAGGAGTCGCCGTCGTCCGATTGCCATGTGATTGCCCCTGATTCGAGGTCGGCAGGTGATCACGCCAGGAGGTATTTGGCGGATTGTCGAGCAGGAAATGCCCGAGACGGTATATCGCAAATCCGCCAGGCGCAACCGTGGGCTGACGCATGGTCAGGCCGAGCTGCCCTTTCCCGCTCATCCGGTTCGGTCCCGGACGAATCCGCTCCTCCGTCGAACCGTGCGCCACCGGAGGAACGTGCCTGGTGACGCGGTTTCTGCGGGAACTTCCCCATGCTTTCCGCCTGGTGTTCCGCATGGCGGACTCCGGGCCGGGAGTGATTGCATCGTGGGCGGCGGACGAGCTCCGAGAGTTCTCGCCGCTATCTCGGATTTCCTCGTCCGGGAAAGGGGGCGCCGCCATTGTCCGCCGCCTGGACCGCGCGGGAAAAGGGTTTTCCGTACCCAGCGAAAGGATTCCTGTGCACGTCGCCCACCGCCCGCCGCGGGGCCGCCTGTCCGCCATGACGGCAGCCGCTGTCGTCGTCGGCGCGTTCGTCACCCTGCCGCCCACGGCCCCCGCGTACGCGGCCACCTGCTGCGGGCCGCTGGCCGCCGCGCCGGCATCCGGCCCGAGCGCACCCCGTCCCGCGTCCTCGGCCTGGACCGGGAGTTGGGGCACCGCCATGAGCCTGGCCGGACCACCCGCGTCCTCGGGCGTGACGGGCCGGCAGACGCTGCGCATGGTCATCCACACCAGCATCGGCGGCAGCTCCGCCCGGATCCGCCTGGCGAACACCTTCAGCCCGGACCCGGTGACCATCGGGCACGTCACGATCGCGGCCCAGGACGGGACCGCGGCCCGGAACGGGAACCCGGCCACGGCAACCGCCACGCCCGTCACCCTGACGTTCGGCGGATCCGGCCAAACCGTCATCCCGCCCGGCGGCGAGATCTACAGCGACCCCACCGCCTTCCCGGTCGCCGCGGACGAGAACCTGCTGGTCAGCCTCTGGCTCCCCGACGGGATCACCACCGCGCCCTACCACCCCTACACGCTCACGACCTCCTACACCTCCGCTCCCGGCGACGGCGCCGACCACAGCCAGGACACCGGCGGCGCCAACCTCCCTGCCAGGTACGACTACTGGGCCTACCTCAGCGGTCTTGACGTCACGGCCGCCGGCAGCGGCGGGACGGTCGTCGCCCTCGGCGACTCGCAGGTGGACGGCGGGCACACCTACCAGGACTCCAACACCCGTTGGACCGACGACTACGGGCGCGCCCTCAGGGCCCAGCCGACGCCCGAGGGCATCGTCAACAAGGGCATCTCCGGCAACCGGATCCTCACCGACGGGACGGGAGGACGCGTCGGGTTCGGCCAGAGCGCGCTCAACCGCTTCGACCGGGACGTGCTCTCCCAGACCGGCGTGCGGAGCGTCGTGCTGTACGAGGGCATCAACGACATCACGATGGACGACGCCTCCGACACCGCGATCGTGTCGGGGATCCGGCAGTTGGCCTCGCGCGCGCACGCGGCCGGGCTCCGCTTCACCGTGGCCACCATCCCCGCCTTCCAGGGCTACGGCGACTACACCGTCGCCCGGGACCAGGTGCGCCGACGGGTGAACAGCTGGATCCGCACGACGACGGAGATCGACGGCTTCCACGACTTCGACGAGGCGACCCGCGACCCGATCAACCCGAGCGCCGCGTTCGCCGGCTACGTCGACTCCGACCACCTGCACTTCACCACCAACGGAAACGCGGCCCTCGCCGAGGTCCTCGCCCCGCGGCCCGCTCCGACCAGGCCCTCCCACACCTTCTCCCAGACGACGGCCGGAGCCTTCCACGGCAAGGGCAGCGGCGACCTCGTCGCCCGCGACGACTCGGACGGGCACCTGTACGAGTGGGCAGGGCTGGGAGACGGGTCCTTCGCCGCCAGGATCGACCTGACGGGCGGCTGGGGCGCGTTCTCCCAGACGGTCGCCGGCGACTTCCGCGGCACCGGCCACGCGGACCTGATGGCCCGCGAGGACTCGACGGGCAACCTCTACCTGTGGCCCGGCAACGGGGACGGAACCTTCGGCGTCCGCGTGCTCGTCACCGACGGCTGGAGCCCGTTCTCCCAGACCGTCGCCGGCGACTTCCGCGGCACCGGCCACGCCGACCTGATGGCCCGCGAGGACTCGACGGGCAACCTCTACCTGTGGCCCGGCAACGGGGACGGAACCTTCCGCAGCCGCGTCCTCGTCACCGACGGCTGGAGCCCGTTCTCCCAGACCGTCGCCGGCGACTTCCGCGGCACCGGCCACGCCGACCTGATGGCCCGCGAGGACTCGACGGGCAACCTCTACCTGTGGCCCGGCAACGGGGACGGAACCTTCCGCAGCCGCGTCCTCGTCACCGACGGCTGGAGCCCGTTCTCCCAGACCGTCGCCGGCGACTTCCGCGGCACCGGCCGCGCCGACCTCATCGCCCGCAACGACACCTACGGCGTCCTCGACGAGTGGGTCAACACGGGCGGAGCCTCCTTCACACGCCCCTTCCGGCTCACCGACGGCTGGTGAACACCGAGGGGCGATCCCGGCGGTCAGCGCCGGTGAACGTCACGCCGGCGATCTTCGCCACCGGCCTGCCCTCGGCGGAAAGCAGGACCATCCGGACCCGCCGCCAGGCACCACGGACCCGGTGCTTCTGCGGATGATTCGTACGCGTGCTTCGAGTTCGGCCGGCAGGTACCAGCCCTCGATGCCCGGCGTCATGGAGATGTCCGCGTGTGTCGCGGGGGTCTCGTCACCGGACGGGCGCGGGTTCCTCCGGCGCGTGGGTGCCGGTGGGCGTTTCGTCGGTGCCGATGACGGTGCCCCGGCGCTTGGAGATCCACACGGCGAGGACGACGACCGCCAGGGCCAGCAGGCCGACGGCCAGCCGGAGGCCCAGGTTGGCGTGCGCCCCGAAGCTGAGGTTGACGATCGCGGGCGCCACCAGGAGGGAGACCAGGTTCATCACCTTGAGAAGCGGGTTGATGGCTGGTCCTGCGGTGTCCTTGAAGGGGTCTCCCACCGTGTCGCCGATGACCGTGGCCGCGTGCGCGGGACTGCCCTTGCCGCCGTGGTGACCGTCCTCGATCAGCTTCTTGGCGTTGTCCCAGGCGCCGCCCGAGGTCGCCAGGAAGACGGCCATCAGGGTGCCCGCGCCGATCGCTCCGGCCAGGAAGGAGCCCAGCGGACCGACGCCGAGGAGGAAGCCGAGGGCGATCGGGGTCAGCACGGCGAGCAGGCCCGGGGTGACCAGTTCGCGCAGCGCGTCCCGGGTGCAGATGTCCACCACACGGCCGTACTCGGGCCGCTCGGTGCCGTCCATGATGCCGGGCCGGGTCCGGAACTGGCGCCGGACCTCGAAGACGACCGCGCCGGCGGAACGTGAGACGGCGTTGATCGCCAGGCCGGAGAAGAGGAAGACGACGGCTGCGCCGACCAGCAGACCGACCAGGTTGTTGGGCTGGTCGATGGCCAGGCTCAGGCTCGGTCCGTGGGCGGCCGGGCCGATCTGCGCCTCGGCGGTCGCGATGGTGTCGGTGTAGGAGCCGAACAGCGCGGTGGCGGCGAGCACCGCGGTCGCGATGGCGATGCCCTTGGTGGTCGCCTTGGTGGTGTTGCCGACGGCGTCCAGTTCGGTGAGCACCTGGGCGCCCGCGCCGGTGATGTCCCCGGACATCTCCGCGATGCCCTGGGCGTTGTCGGAGACCGGGCCGAAGGTGTCCATCGCGACGATCACACCGACGGTGGTCAGTAGTCCGGTCCCGGCCAGCGCGACCGCGAACAAGGAGAGGATCAACGAGCCGCCGCCGAGCAGGAAGGCGCCGTAGACGGCGGCTCCGATGGCCACCGCGGAGTACACGGCCGATTCCAGGCCGAGCGCGACGCCGGAGAGCACCACGGTGGCCGGCCCGGTCAGCGAGGTCTTGCCCAGGTCCCGTACCGGGCGGCGGGTGGTCTCGGTGAAGTAGCCGGTCAGTTGCTGGATGACGGTGGCCAGCACGATCCCGATGGCCACCGCCACCAGGGCGAACACCCGCGGACTGCCCGCGTGCCGGGTGATCTCGGCAGGCACCCCGTGCAGTCCGGAGAAGCGGGCCGGCAGGAACGCGAACACCGCGCCGGCCACCAGGGCGAGGGACACCGCGGCGGAGACGAGGAAGCCGCGGTTGATGGCGGTCATCCCGCTGCGGTCCGTGCGCCGGGGGGAGACCGTCTCGATGCCCAGGACCGCCGTGAGCACCCCGATGGCGGGCACCACCAGGGGGAAGGTCAGCCCGTCGTCGCCGAAGGCGGACCTGCCCAGGATCAGCGCGGCGACCAGGGTCACGGCGTAGGACTCGAACAGGTCGGCCGCCATCCCCGCGCAGTCGCCCACGTTGTCACCCACGTTGTCGGCGATCGTCGCCGCGTTGCGGGGATCGTCCTCGGGGATCCCCTGCTCGACCTTGCCCACCAGGTCCGCGCCCACGTCCGCGGCCTTGGTGAAGATCCCGCCGCCCACCCGCATGAACATCGCCAGCAACGCCGCACCGAAGCCGAAGCCCTCCAGTACCTTCGGCGCGTTCGCCTGGTAGATCAGCACCACCGTGGCCGCCCCCAGGAGACCCAGCCCCACGGTGAACATCCCCACCACCCCACCGGTGCGGAAGGCGATCCGCATCGCCCGCTGCGACACCTCCCGCACGATCGATGCCGCCGTCGGTCCCTCCCAGGACTCGACGGCCGGGACGGGCGGCGTCCCCGCCCGGGCCGCCGCCGCCACCCGAACGTTGCTGCGCACCGCGAGCTGCATCCCGACGTACCCCGTCGTCGCCGAGAACGCCGCCCCGACCAGGAAGAACACCGAACGCCCGATCCGCTGCGCCCAGTCGTCCGCCGGCAACAGCAACAGCACGAAGGGCACCACACCGGCGAAGACGCCCAGGGTGCGGAACTGGCGCCTCAGGTAGGCGTTCGCGCCCTCCTGAACTGCCCCGGCGATCCGCCTCATCGTTTCGGTGCCCTCGTCCGCGGCCAGGACCTGGCGCGCAAGCGCCCAGGCCACCACCAGGGCTCCTGCCCCGATCACCGCGACGATCACCAGCAGCGTCCGGCCCGACCCGGTCAACTCGGGCCCGGCCGCCACGGATGCGCCCGCATGAAAGACCCCAGCCATGCCGTCCTCCTTGACGTCGTGCCTGGGCGCCAGGCGCGCGAATCAGCCGCCCGGGAACTTCAGACCGAGGCTAACCCCGGGGCCTGAAGGTCTCCACGGGGGTTAGGGCAATCGCGTACCCGGCGTGCGGCGGCGAATGCCCCCCCTGGAAACCGGGGCTGCCGCCCTTGAAACCGGTGCTGCCGACGCCTACGCCGAGATCGAGACCTCACGCTCCGGAGCCGCCGCCCAGGAGGCCCGCAGCCACGGGACCCGGATCAGGGCGCTTCCGCGGCGCGACCGGGCCGGTGAAAGCCGCTTCGGAGCCCCGGTGACATCCGGAGCCCCGGTCACAGCAGCATCGCCTCGAACCGGAACTCGGGTGCGGTCAGTGGCAGCTCCGACCAGATGACCTTGCCGCGTGCCGTGTACCTGGTCCCCCATCGTTCGGCCAGCTGGGCCACCAGGAACAGGCCCCGGCCACCCTCGTCCGTGGTGTCCGCGTAGCGCAGGTGCGGGGCGGTACTGCTGCCGTCCGAGACCTCGCAGACCAGGCTGGTGTCGCGCAGCATGCGCACGCGGATGGGCTCAGTGCCGTAGCGGATGGCGTTGGTGACCAGTTCGCTGAGGATCAGCTCGGTGGTGAAGGCCAGTTCCTCCAGGTCCCAGGCGGCGAGCTGGTCGGTGCACGCGTTGCGGACGCGGGAGACGGCCGCGAAGTCGGCGGGTACGTCCCAGGTGGCCACCTGGTCGGGCGTGAGCAGTTGCGTGCGTGCGACGAGGAGTGCGATGTCGTCGCTCGGACTCGGCGGGGCCACCGCGTCGAACACGGCCCGGCAGATCTCCTCCGGGGACGCGTCCGCGTGGGCGTTCGCCAGGGAACGGCGCAGCGTGGCGAGTCCGGTCCCCAGGTCGCGGTCACGGCTGGTGACGAGTCCGTCGGTGTAGAGGACCAGAACGGCGCCGGGTGCCAGCTGGAGTTCGGTGGCTTCGAAGGGCAGGCCGCCCACGCCGAGTGGCGGCCCGGCGGGCAGGTCGACGAACTCCACGCTGCCGTCGGCGCGGACCAGTGCGGGCGGTGGGTGACCCGCCCGCGCCATGGTGCAGTGTCCGGAGACCGGGTCGTAGATCGCGTACAGGCAGGTGGCGCCCGTGACCGTCCGCCCGCCCTCACCCTCGTCCTGGCCCTCGACGTCGCCTTCTCCCGCCCCCTCCTCGTCCGGGTCGAGCCGGGCGACCAGTTCGTCGAGACGGGCGAGCAACTCGTCCGGGGGCAGGTCGAGGGCGGCGAAGTTGAGAACGGCTGTGCGCAGTCGGCCCATGGTCGCGGCGGCGTGCAGGCCGTGCCCGACGACGTCGCCGACGACCAGTGCCACGCGGAAACCGGGCAGCGGGATGACGTCGAACCAGTCCCCGCCGACCCTGTTCAGCGCCGGCAGGTAGCGGTAGGCCGTCTCCAGGGCGCTCTGCTCGGGCAGTCCCCGGGGCAGCAGACTGCGCTGCAGTGCCTCGGCCATCCGGCGCTCGCGGGTGTAGCGGCGGGCGTTGTCGACGCAGATCACCGCGCGGGCGATCAGCTCCTCGGCGAAGGCGACATCCTCCGGCCCGAACGGCTCCGACCGCCCCGCACGCCAGAAGCTGACCGTGCCCAGGGGCTGGCCGCGTGCCTCCAGTGGCGCGGAGATCAGCGAGTGAACGCCGTACGCGAGGATCCGGTCGGCGGTCTGCGGGTCGCGTGCCCGCCACACGTGTGCCTGACCCAGGTCGGCAACCAGCGTGGCACGCCCGCTCTCCATGGCAGTGGCCTCCGGCGTGCCGGGCAGCGGGCTGATCTGCGAACCCACCGGGTAGAACGGCCGGTCCTCGCGGATGCCGCCCGCGGCCACCCGGCGGATCCGCGGGCCTCCCGCGACGCCCGTGCCGGGGAGCGGCTCCTCACCGTGCAGCACCGCCTCGGCCAGCTCGACGGTGGCGAAGTCCGCGAACCTGGGAACCGTCACATCCGCCAGCTCCTGGGCGGTCCGCACGATGTCCAGGGTCGTGCCGACCCGCAGCCCGACGTCGTAGAGCAGCTGCAGCCGGCTCCGGGCCGCCTCGGCCTGCCCGGCCAGCGCCCGCAGCTCGGTGGTGTCCCGGATCGTCGCGACACTGCCGGGCCCACCGCCGAACGGCGCCGTGGAGCGGTTGTTGACCGCGAGCAGTCGGTCCCCGGCCGGATGCACCTCATCGGTGGCGACCTGCCCGGACACCAGCAGCTCGGCCAGCCCCGGATCGAGCCCGAGCTCGCTGATCGGCCGCCCCTCCACCTCGGGCGGCAGCTTCAGCAGCCGCCGGGCCTCGTCGTTCGCCAGCAGCGCCCGCCCGTCCCCGCCGACGATCAGCACGCCCTCGCGCACAGCGTGCAGCACCGCGTCGTGGTGCTCGTACATCCGCGTCATCTCGGCCGGGCCCAGGCCGTGGGTCTGGCGGCGCAACCGCCGCCGCACCAGCACCGCCCCGCCCGTGCCCACGGCGAGCGCGGCGGCCGCACCGCCGAACAGCACCGGCAACTGGCTACTCACCGTACTGCTCACGTGCGCGACGGTGTAGCCGACCTGGACCAGGCCGGCGGCCGAGCCGTCCGGCCTGGTGACCGGCGCGCTGCTTTCCACGACCCGTCCGATGGGCGCGGTGAAGCTGGTGGTGATCGGTCCGTTGAGGGCCTGCTGGTACGGGCCGATGAGGTGCTTCCCGATCAGCTCGGGCTGGGCGGTCTGCGCGTAGCGCTTCCCGTCGGGGCCGGCGACCGCGACGTAGTCGAAGCCGCCCTTGTGAGCGACGGCCAGGGCCAGCGGCTGCAGCACCGCGGTCGGGTCGGCGCTGTCCAGAGCAGCCGCCACCGTGGGGGCCTGCGCCATGGTGACGGCCGCGGCGCGCGTGCGTTGCACGGCGTCACTCGTGGCGTTGCCGCGGGCCTGCAGGACGAGCGCCGTCAACCCGGCACCTACCAGCAGCACCACGACGACCAACAGCCACAGGAACACCTGCCCGGCGACACTGTGCGTCCCCAGCTTCGAGCGTGACCGCCCCCCGGCGGACCGGTACTCCCCCGGTCCGCCAGGTTCCGTCCCCCCGTTGGCGTGGCTGTCCGCTCTATGCATGCAGGCCGTCCCCGCGTATCCGGCTCCCTCCTCCACGCTGCCACCCAGCCCGGCGGTGCGCACGCCCGAAGCCGCTGGAGAGCCGAACGAACCGCCGGCGGGTTGGTGCCCCGGGGCCGTCCGGGGTGTTCCGCCAGGTCCTCCGGTAGCGGTGCTCCGGTAGCGGTGCTCCGGTAGCGGTGCTCCGGGCGGCCGGTGGTGCGAGTGAGCGACTGAATCGGGAGACTAAGTCGCTATAATCGCCGGATGGCTCATGTCACTGCCGCCGAACGCCGTCCGCAGCTCATCAAGGCGGCCATCGACCTCATGTCCCGGGAGGGCGTCGCCGCCGGGAGCACCCGGGCGATCGCTGCCGAGCTGGGGGTGTCCCAGGCCACGGTGCATTACACCTTCGGTACGAAGGAGGACCTGTACCGGGCGGTCATGGACCAGATCACCGACGAGCTGACCGCTCGGGTGGGGCGGGCGGCGCCGGAGGGTGGCGGGTTCGCGGAGACGGTCGCCGCGTTGGCGGGTGAGTTGTGGCGGACCGTGCTGGAGCCGGCGACGAATCACCAGTTGCTCACCGAACTGACCATGTTCGCCCTCCGCACTCCTCGGCTGGCCGAGGCCCGCCAGGAGCACTACCGGCGGGTCATAGAGGTGACGGCGCAGTTGGTGGCCGAGGCGGCCGCGCGGGCGGGGCACGAGTTGGCCCAGCCTTCGGCGACGGTCGCCCGGTTCTTCCTCGCCGGGTTCGACGGGCTGACGATGCAGCGTCTCTGCCTGCCGGACGAGGAGTCCGAGCGGGTCGGTCTGCAGGCGCTGGTGTCGGCGACCGTGGCCCTGGCTGGGGGGCGGCTGGAGCTCGCGGACGTGCCGACGGACTGAGAAAAGGGTTGTGAGGCGAGGCCCCACCGTCGTCGACGACGGTGGGGCCTCACGCGTGCCCGGAGTCAGCCGGCCCAGACGTCCTCGACGTAGCGGCCGGACGCGATCAGCTCGGCCAGCCAGGCGGCGGCCTCCTCGTCGTTCGCGCCGGTGTGCTCGCGGTGGACGGCCGTGAACGCCTCCCGTACGGCGGGGGCCATCCGGCGGCCGTCGCCGCAGATGTACACCCGGCCGCCTGCCTGCAGCACTGCCCAGACCTCGTCGCTCTCGCGGGCGATGCGGTCCTGGACGAAGCGGGCGCCGTCGACGGGCGCGTGCATGAAGGTGGGGCGCATGCTGACGGCTCCGGCCGCCTCCGCCGCCTCGAACTCCTCCCGGTGCAGGTAGTCCACGTCGGGGTGGTCGCAGCCGAAGTAGCACAGCAGGGTACCGGTCGAGCCGGTGTGGTGCCGGTCGAGGACCGCGCCGCGGAAGGGCGCGAGGCCGGTGCCGGCGCTGACCAGGATCACCGGGACGGACGGGTCCGCCGGGAGACGGAAGGACTCGCCGCAGGGCAGTATCCGCGCCTGGACGGTTTCGCCGGCCCGGAGGGTCTGCACGTGGTGGGAGGCGATGCCGCGGAAGGTGCCCTCGCCGGCGCGGTGGGGTGCGGCGAGCAGCGAGACCATCAGGTCCACCTCGCCGGGCTGGGCGGCGGCGGACGACGAGACGGAGTAGTGACGGGGGCGCAGGACCGGCAGCAGTTCGAGGTAGTGCTCGAAGGGCAGTTCGCAGGCGCGGTAGCGCTCCAGCAGGTCCAGGACGCTGTGTCCGGCGGCGGTCACCTGCTGCCGGAACTCCTCCGGGGCCGCCGTGGCGAGTCGGGTCAGCGGCTGCTCCTCGGGCGGGCAGGCGGTGTGTGCGGCGAGTACCGCGACCTGCTCCTGGGTGGCGGTGTCCTGGAGTTCGACGAAGTCGGTGAGCAGTCGGCGCAGCGTCAGCGGGCGGTCGACGGGCAGGGCGTTGCGGCTGCGGCGGCGGGCGCGCAGTCGGACGGTGCGGTCCAGGTCGAGGCCGAAGCGGTCGGCGACCCGCTGCACCAGGGCTGGCGGGTTGCTCGGGAGCAGGGCGAGGTGGTCGGCGGTGCGGTAGGTGACGCCTTCGGGCAGTCGCAGCCTCAGGAAGCGCTTGGAGCGGCCGAGTTCGTGATCGGTGTCGACGAGTTCGCGGGCGTCGAGCACCTCCATCGGCAGGAGGCCGTGGCGGGCGGCGAGTCCGGCGGTGACGGATTCGGCGGTGTCCTGGAGTTCGTACAGGCCCTGGCCCTGGCCCTGGCCCTGGCCCTGGTCCTGGCCCTGGCCCTGGTCCTGGCCCTGGTCCTGGCCCTGCCCCTCGTCATGCGCTTCGGTGGCCGGGGCGGCCGGGCCGGCCTGGGCGGCTTCCTCCACCGCCGCGCCGTACCGGTCGAGCAGTACGGTCCACAGCTCGGTCGTCCACCGGTCGACCGTGCCCGCGAAGTCGCCGGAGGCGTCGGCGGCTGTGCGGTCGAGGAGCGGGGTGGCGCCGGCCGCCGCCAGGCGTTCGTCGATGAGTGCGGGGACCCGCTGGTAGGTCGCCGCCCAGTTGCGGTCGCCGACGCCGAGGACGGCGTACTGGAGTCCGTCGAGCGCGCCGGGCGCCAGGCCGTCGAGCCAGGCGACGAACTCGGCCGCGTCGTCGGTGGGCCGGCCGTTGTAGGAGGCGGCCACGATCACCACCGGGCCGTCGGCGGCGTGGAGCCGGCCGGCGCGGTCGTCGAGGGAGGTGACGGACGGGGTGAAGCCGTGGTCCTCGGCGTCGACACTGAGATCCCGGGCGATGCCCGCGCAGGTGCCGAGGTTGGAGCCGTGCAGCAGGGTGAGGGCGGTGCCGGCGGCGCGCCGGACCGTGGTCGTCCGGGTGTGGCCGCCGGTGGCCGTGGTCGTGGCGGAGGCGGGGGCGGGGGCCAGGGTGGTGGCGAGGGCGGAGGCCCGGGCGGGCGTCCTGCGTTCGCCGCTGGTGCGGCGGGCCAGGTCGAGCGTGAACGCGTCGGGCTTGATGGTGAGCGACGACTTGATCTTCAGCTGGTAGTCGGCGTGGTCGATCAGCCGGTAGCGGTGCACCAGGAGGCCGAGCAGCAGGGTGGCCTCGTGCAGGGCGAACTGCCGTCCGATGCAGGCGCGTTCGCCGTTGCCGAACGGCTTGAAGAGGTGGACCGACCGCGCCTCCTCCCGCTCGGGCGAGAAGCGCTCCGGGTCGAACAGCTCGACGTTCTCGCCCCAGGCGGGGTCGCGGTGCAGGGCGGGGGTGAGCACCATCAGCGTCTCGCCCTTGCGCACGGCGTACTTGCCTCCGATCACCGTGTCCTCGAGGGGCTCCACGGCGAAGCCGGGGGCGGTCGGCCACAGGCGGAGGCTCTCGTTGAGCACCTGGCGGACGTAGCTGAGCCTGCCGACGTCCCCGTAGTCGGGCTCGGGGTTCTCGGCGTCGCCCCACAGCGCGTCCACTTCGGCCTGGGCCCGGCTGAGGACCTCGGGGTGCTTGGTGAGGTAGTAGAGCGCGAAGGAGAGCGCGCCGCTGGTGGTCTCGTGCCCGGCGATGAGGAACGTGATCACCTGGTGGCGGATGTTCAGGTCGTCCAGCGGCTCGCCCGTCACCGCGTCCTTGGTGTGCAGCATCCTGCCGAGGAGGTCGTCGGTGCCGGTGTCGCCGGAGGCCCTGCGCCGCCGGATGACGTCGTCGACCAGGTCCGTCATCAACTCGGCGTCCCGGCGGAACCGTTCGACCTGCTTGCGCTTGAAGAGCTCCGAACCGGGGATGGATTCGCTCTTCTCCTGGGTGAAGTGCAGGGCGCGGGCCATCGCCTCGACGAAGGGGTGGGCGTCGCTGCGGCGGAACGACTCGAAGTCGTAGCCGAAGCCGCACAGTCCGATGGTGTCGAAGGTGAGCCGGGTCATGTCGTCGGGGACGTCCACCGGCTGCACGCCGGCGAGCCGGTCCCACTTGCCGATGAGGGAGCGGGCGACCTTGAGCATCGTGCCGTGGTAGCCGCGCATCGCGCCCAGGGAGAACGCCGGCATCAGGATGTCGTGCGCCTTGCGCCAGTTCGGCTCGTGGTTGAAGGCGGTGAACAGGCCGTCTCCGGCGATCTGCCGGACCTCGACGAGGTCCCCGTGCACGTTCTTGCGGAACCGGGTCTCGTCGGCCAGTTCGGCCACCAGGTCGAGGCCGCCGACGACGACGGTCTCGGCGCCGAAGATCCGCAGCCGGTAGATCGGTCCCAGCTCCTTGACCTCCTTCATCATGTGGACGAGGAGGTCGGCCCCGCCGGGGAGGTTGAGGGCGTGGCCGATCAGGGGGAGCGAGGGGCGCTCGGGGATCGCCCGGGCCCCGCCGACGGACTTCTGAGTCATGACCGTGCCTTTCGTCGCACACCAGCAGTCGCTTGCGAGTCACCATACAGGCGACATGGTCAGGTGCTCATGTCGGTCGACTGTATTGATTGACACGGTCGAGTGAGGGAACTAACGGGGCGCACGGAACGTAGCGTCGCGCTCACTTGGGATCCGACCTCGTCATACGGCACGGTCAATCAATTTCCGCGCCAAGACGGTTCGTTCGCACCTCCCGCACCTCCCGCACCATGCGGATCAGCGCGAGAGTCCGGATCAGCGGCCGGTTCGAACTCCCCGGCAGCCGCTCGGGCGACGGAGGCAGGCGGGGCCGGGAGCGGCCGCTCGGGCGACGGAGGCGGCCGCTCGGGCGACGGAGGCGGCCGCCTCCAGGATGTCCGCCGCACCCCACTCCGCTGCCATCCCCAAGGATGATCATGTGCCCGGAGTGCGACGATCGCGTACGTCAGTCGCGAAGGGCGTCGTGCACCACCCGTCCGTCCATGACGGTGAGGACGACGGGCATCGCCGGGATGTCACGCGGGTCGGCGCCGAGCAGGTCCCCGTCGAGCACACACAGGTCGGCGGCCTTGCCCGGCTCCAGGGAACCCTTCCAGTCGTCGGCGAAGTCCTGCCAGGCCGCGTCGATCGTGTAGGTGCGCAGCGCCTCGGCGAGGCCGATGCGCTGCTCCGGGCCGCTCACCCGGCGGGCGGCCTTGGACTCGCGCAGCATCATGGTGGCGAGACCCTGGCGCCAGTCGGGGTGTGTGACGGGAGCGTCGGAACCGCTGGCGACCCGCACACCGGCGTCGATGGCGTCGCGGTAGGGCCACGCGTAGGCGGCCCGTTCGGCGCCGACGAACTCCTCCTCCATGTCGGCGACGGTCCACTTGATGGTGGGGTTCATGTTGACGCCGAAGCCGTGTGCGGCCAGTATCCGCATGCTGTGCGCGGTGAGGAAGTCGCCGTGGATGACGTAGTGGCGGGCGTCGGGCCGCGGGTGCTCGGCCATGGCCGCGGCGAAGGCGTCCGCGACGGTGTCGATGGCCCGGTCGCCGGTGACGTGGACGCCCAACTGGTGCCCGGCGCTGTGGGCGAGCCGGATCATGGCCGCGATCCCGGCGGTGCGCTCGGTGTCGGTGTCGCCGCCGACGCACAGCGAACCGCAGCCGCCGCCGACGTACGGCTCGTGCATCCAGGCCGTCTTGTTGGGCACGATGCCGTCGGCGAAGACCTTGACCCCGTGGACCGCGAGGCGGCGCGGATCCGCGTCGCCGGGTCCGCCGCCGAGGTCCGCGAGGCCGCGGGCGAACTCCTCGGTGGTGCTCGCCATCCCGGTCGGCAGGAGCAGGACGCCGACGCGGGCGGTCAGTTCACCGTTGGCCAGCAGCTCGCGGTAGACGTCGAGGGTCTCCGCCCCGAGCGCGCCCCTCATGATGCCCTCGCCGCCCGGGCCGAGCCCGGGCTCGGTGTAGCTGGTCACGCCGAGCCGGGCGAGGGTGGCGAGGGTCGCCCTGATCGCGTCGCTCCGCTCCTGCCGGCTGAGCGGCGGCAGCGCGTTCTGGACGAAGTCCTGCGCCCCCTCGTGCAGCAGCCCCGTCGGCTCCCCCGCCTCGTCCACGACGATGGCCCCGCCGGGCGGCGCGACGGTGTGCCGGTCGATCCCGATGAGCTCCAGGGCCTTGGAGTTGACCCATGTCGCGTGTCCGGAGAAGGAGTACAGCACGACCGGGTGATCCGGGCTGACGGCATCGAGGTCGTGCCGCGAGGGCTGCCGCGACGGATCCAGGAGGCACTCGTCGAGAAAGCCGGTGTCCCAACCGTGCCCGGTGATCCACTGCCCGGCCGGGGCCAGGCCGGCCGCCTCCCGTACCGCCTCGGCCACGTCCCCGAGCGAGGACACCGCGGGGTGGCCGAGGTCGAGGGAGAGCGGCGGCGTCGCCATGCCGAAGGCGCACCCGTGCAGGTGGGAATCGTTGATACCGGGCAGCAACGTCGCCCCCCGCAGGTCGACAACCCGGGTACGGGGCCCGACGAGCGGGGCCACGTCGTCCCGCCGACCGACGGCGCTGATGACCCCGCCGGTCACCGCCAGGGCCTCGGCTACGGAGAAGTCCGCATCGACCGTGACCACCCGTCCGTTGAGAAACACCAGATCCGCGTGCGTGCCCATGGAAAGCCCTTTCAGGAACCGGGCGCACCACGGCCAACCCGCGAACGCCCTCCCGAGGACTATCGCCGCGCACCCGACCACCGCACATCGGTCATCCCACCGATACGGCGGCCCGGGAGGGGAGGACGCAGGGCGCAAGCGCTGGCGCTGGCGCAGGCGCTGGGATCGCGGGGTGGGGTGAGGCGGGGACGTCCGTCCGGGGCCGCCGGATGCCCGCGCAACCTGGGGCGCACCGTCGGGCCCGTCGTGTCGACCCGGCGAGGCGGGTGGCGGGAGCTGGGCTTGGGCGGCGTAGGGCAGGAACTATCCCCGCGTGTGCGGGGCCGACATCGCCGCCGACACCGCGACCCAGCTCGGATGGGAACTATCCCCGCGTGTGCGGGGCCGACCACCCCCGCATCCCCCCGACAGGGATGCGGGGGGAACTATCCCCGCGCGTGCGGGGCCGACCAGCTCGCACCCTCATCCCCCAGAAGCAGCCAATGAACTATCCCCGCGCGTGCGGGGCCGACGCACTCTATCCGCCTCAGAGCGCGCCCCGGATGGAACTATCCCCGCGCGTGCGGGGCCGACGCCAACTTCGGGGCGATAAGTGCCTGTAGCGAGGAACTATCCCCGCGCGTGCGGGGCCGACCCGCGGGCCGTTCGTCGCGGGGGTACGGGTCGGGAACTATCCCCGCGCGTGCGGGGCCGACGAGAGAGACCCCATGCCCAGCTTCAAAATCCCGGAACTATCCCCGCGCGTGCGGGGCCGACCCCTTCGTGACCTGTGGGTTTACCGGCGGGAGCGGGCCGAGAGAATCAGTCCGTCGAAGTCGACGGGCTTCCAGCGGTCCTTGCCGGCGGTGCGGACGGTCCAGCCCTGTTCGTTGGTGGCGGGTTCGACGAGGACGGCTTGGCCGTCTCCGATGCGGGTGGCGAGGAGGTCCCAGAGGCGGTCGCGGATGCGGCGGCTGGGGGTGCCGACGAAGACGCCGGCGTTGACCTCGACCATCCAGCGGGTGAGGTGTCCGCGGAGGCCTTCGGGGGCTGCGATGAGGATGATGACGGTCATGGGCTGCTCGTGTCCTCGGTGAACTCCGGTCCGATGACGGCCAGGTGTTCGTCTCCCATGCCGGGGTCGGAGGCAACGGGCATCGGTGGGCCTTCGGTGCCGGACCAGTTGACGCCGCCTTGGACCGTGCCGACGCGTTCGTCCCAGAGTTCGTTGACCTCGACGTCGGGCATCTCGGTGCCGTCCGGGCTGAGGAGCGCCTTGACGTCGTGGACGATGCGGCCCAGCAGCTTGTCCTGGGCGATGCGGTCGCGTAGGCCGAGGCGGGCGTCGCGTTCCTCGGTGTGGCCCTGTTGGGCGAGGTCGAAGGCGAGGGGGATGGTGTACTCCGCCTTGTAGAGGTCGGCGATGTCCAGGACGAACGAGGTCGCCAAACCGGTGTGGACGAAGCCGAGCCCCGGGCTGGCGCCCAGCCCGGTGATGACGGCGTGGCAGATCCCGTACAGGGCGGCGTTGGCCGCCGACAGCAGCCGGTTGAGGTCGTCGCCCGCGGCGTACGCGTCGCCGGCCTTGTAGACGCGGCCGTTCCACGGGACGCCGGTTCGCCGCGATTCGGCCTGGTAGAGCTTGCGGATGCGGGCGCCCTCGCGGCCGCGCAGCTGCTGCATGGTGGCGGTGCTGACGTCTTCGCCGGGGAACCGCATGCGGTACATGTTCCGCGCGACGGCCAGGCGTTCCTTCGTGCGGCTGACCAGCCAGGCCTGTCGGTTGAGCAGGCCCGCGCCGCGGCTGGGGCCGAGGCCGGCGGCGTACATGCGTACGCCCTGCTCGCCGACCCAGCACACGGTGGTGCCGGAGTCGGCGAGGAGGTTGACGGCACCGTGGGTGATGCGGGTGCCCGGGCCGAGGAGCATCACGGCGACCATGGCGGCCGGGACGCGGACGGTTTCGCGTTTGTTGATGACGACGACGGCGTTCTCGTCGCGGTCGATGTGACTGCGCTCGACGTAGACGCTGGAGACGCGGTCGGCGAGGCGGTGCAGGTCGTGGGGGTGGGCTTTCCACCAGATGTCGGCCATCGGTCAGCGGGCTCCGGCGGGCAGCGGGGCGAGGGTGAGCAGGCCGCAGCCGTAGGCCTTGGAGGGGCCGATGCCGCCGAGGAGGGCGGCCTGCAGGAGGGCCGGGTCGGTGATGCGCAGGTGGCCTTCGAAGGTGGCGGTGGTGAGGGTGACCGGGGTGCGGGTGCCGGGCTTGGTGAAGGTGCTGCGGCTGCGGTCGGTGATCCTCACCTCCCGGGCGGGCCGTACGTCAACCGGGGTGTCGGAGGCCGACGGTTCGAGGCCGGGTGCCGGGTCGTCGGTGCGCGCCGCGGGGACGGTGAAGCCCCAACGGTCGGTGCGGTCCAGGAACCAGGTGAGCTGCTGGGCGGCGGTGCGGTGGGCCATGCGGTAGGAGCGGTGGTGGAGTTCGGCGGCGGTCTTGGTGCGGTGTGCGCTCGCCTTCTCGGGCTTGGAGGTGTTCTGGACGGGGCTGGCCTTGAGCCGGAAGGCGAACTCCCGGCCGACGGCGAGCTGGGCGAGCAGCGGGGTGTAGTCGCGGATCGCGTAGTGCTCGCCTTCGGCGTCGGGCCAGCCGGCCTGTTCGACGATGTGGGTCCAGTCGGGCTTGGAGGGGGTGAGGACCAGCAGCATCGGGCGGCGCGGGTGGTCGGCGTCCAGGCGCCACAGGATTCGGTCGCCGGGGGCGGTGTCGGGGATGCCGGCCGTGACGGCGCCGTGCAGGGCGCGGGGGTTGGCGAGCAGGTTGCGGCTGGCGGCGCGCAGCGGGTTGATGCGGACGCGGGAGAGGTAGGTCATCGGGTCACCAGCCCAGTAGGGCGAACGGGTCGTGGCCGCCGGCGGCTGCGGCCGGTTGCGTGGTCGTGGCGGACGGGTCCAGGCCGGTGGGGACGTCGAGCCAGGCGTGGCGGATCCGCCGGGTGGAGAAGCCGCGTTCGCGGGGGTCGAAGGAGCGCGGGACGTCCTGGAGGGTGTCGTCGCCCGACGGGTCGTCGAAGGTCGCGGCCAGGTCGATCCGGTGGGGGGAGAACGGCTCGGCCCCCTGCTCGGCCCGCCGACGGTAGGCCTGCTTGGCGGCCTTGCCGGCTTGCCAGGGCTCCTCGGCCAGGACGTCCTCCAGGGTGCCGTCGCGTACCTCGCCGAGTGCGATCGGCTGGGTGGGGACGCAGGAGCGCCGCCCGAGAGCGAGCGGGAAGGCGGGGCGGCGGATCGCCTCGGCGAGCGCCGTGACGAGGGCGGCCGGGCCTTGGACGGCGGCGACGAACACCGCGTCCTGGAGGTAGTAGCGGTGGGTGACGTGGGTGTCCTTGGCCGGGGAGGTCGGCTTCTGGACGCCCTTGGCATTGACGCCGGCCTGCGGCAGCGGCCGGCCCCGGTAGTCGCTGACGGTGTGGTAGTCGCGCAGCAGCGTGCCGGGCTGGTCGATGCGCACGCCCAGGCGCAGGCCGACCAGGTCCTTGATGTCCGCTTCGCGCGGGCGGCCTGCGGCGGCGGCGAGCAGACCGATGACACCGGACTTGGTCGGCTGGGGCCGGCTGTCGCGGCGGTTGAAGGCGCTGCGGTCGCCCCAGGACTGGAGGGGGCCGGCGAGGCGCAGCACGAGGACCGCCTGCTCCTCGTCCCGCGGGTCCGGTGCGGGGGTGGGGTCGGCGGGCATCAGTTGTCGTTCACCCGCTCGGTGAGGACGGTGCGCAGGGCGTCGCGCAGCTCGGGGAAGGTGCGGTTCGCGCCGAAGGCCTCGGCCAGCTTGTGCCCGGTCTCGTCGGCGTCGGCGCCGAGGGTGTGGCAGATGCCGACGTACAGCGGGGCGTCGCCCCACTGCTCGGTGGCGGTGGCGAACTCCCCGGCGAGGCGGCGCGCGGACTCGGCGACGATGCCCCGGCTCGCCGGGACGGGGTTCTCGTACGCGGAGACGAGGTTCACCGGCTGGTCGGCGCGCACGACGACGGCGACCAGGCTGGGGCGGGTGCGGTGGGCGAAGGAGTTGCCGTAGCCGGTGGGCATGGAGCGGGCGAAGGAGTCGACGAACAGGTCGACGGCGTCGACGGCGGCCTTGTCGTCGCCGAGGTTCTCCCGCAGCTGGTGCAGGCCGACGGTGGCGTAGCGGTACAGGGTGGCGGAGTTGAAGCCGATCGTGCCGATCATGCCGGCGCCGGTCTCGTCCGCGGTGTTCTCGTCGTCGACCGCCGTGTAGTAGTCGAACTCGAGCTCGGTGGCGTGGGTGGAGATCGCGTGCGCGACCTGCGTGGCGGCGTCGACGTTCAGGCCGGGGATGTCCGCGACCATCCGGCCGAACAGCGCCACGTCCGCCGGGTGGCCGTTCTGCAGCTCTTCCTTGACCGGGAGGGCCTTGACCGCCTCCTCCAGGGCCTTGGCGTCGAGGGTGGCGAGGTCGGCGGCGGTGTCGGCGACCAGGCCGACGATGCCGTCCAGCTGGCGGCGGCCGTAGAAGAGGAGGTAGGCGGTGTCGCCCGCCTTCTTGCCCGCCGAGATTCCGGTCGACTTGATCAGCGCGTCGGCGATCCGCTGCGCGTCCTCGGCGGTGATGCCGGTGCGCTGGGCGATGCCCTTGGCGAGCTGGGCCGCGATCCGCTTGGTGCGGGTGGCGAGGTCCTGCGGGTCGCGACTCCCGGCGAAGTGGAGGCGGGTGGCGCGCTTCCAGGCCTGGGAGGAGACCCGGGAGCGGCGCTTGCCGCCGAAGTAGGCCTCCTTCGGGTTGCCGTTGTCGTCCCGGTTGAGGTTCGCCGGCGGGACGGTCTGCAGGATGTGCACGTCGATGTAGAGGCGGTCGGTCATGCGCTTCTCCTCGGTGGTGTCGGTGTTGGTGTGGTGCCCGTGGCGGTGCCGGTGGCGGTGCCCGTGTTGGGGGGCGGGGTCAGCGGTGTTCGCGGGGCGATCAGCCTGCGTCGGGCGCCTTGTCCTTCCAGGCCTGGTAGCCGATGGCCCACTTGAGGCGGACCTCCGGGCGCCGGTCGGTGTGATGCCAGGCCTGAATGTCGGCCATCAGGTGGTTGTAGTCCAGCGGCTGCCCGACGGTTCGCAGCTGGGTGATCAGGCCGCGCAGGTGGACCAGCAGCGCGGACACGCTGGTGGCACCGGCGAGTTGCGCGACCCGCCGGTCGAGCGCTTCCTCACTGAACTTGCCGTCGCGCCGCAGGGCGCGCAGGGCCTCGCCGAGCTTGATGCCGCGGCGGTGCATCGGCGTGGACTGGCTCTGCTGGTGCAGGCCGTAGAGGGCGAGGGCGGCGTGCTCGGCTTTCTGCTCGTCGGAGACCTCGTCACGCAGCGCGAGGACGTCGTTGACCTCGCAGCTGTAGAGCGGCCACATCTTGGGGCTGTCCATGACGGGACGGCCGAGGCCGGAGCGCAGGGCCGCGAGGTCCTCGCCGGCCGGGCGGCGCGGCTGCCCGGTACGGGGGTCGAGGCGCCAGCTGTGGTCGGGGGTGGTGAGCCTGTCCCAGTACGGGCGCCGCTTGGCGGTGGTGGTGTGTTCAGTCGTCAAGGTCCGCTCCAGGGGCTGGGTCGGGGTCGGGTCCGGTCTCGGCGGCCCGGGCGGCGGCCGCTTCCCGGAGGGCTTCGGCGTAGCGGGGGAGGATCTCGTTCAGCTGGCGCCGGAACGCGGCACCGGCGGTACCGAGCTTGTAGGTCTGCGGCTTGCCGGACTTGCCGGTCGGGCCGGCGGTGCGCCCCTGGAAGGTGGTGGCGGGGGCGGACAGCAGGAGCTCGTTCGCCGCGTCCCACGCGCGGCGGTTGGCGAGTTCCTCCCAGGCGAGCCTGCCCCGCTCCAGGACGTCGTCGTCGGTGCCGGCGGCACGAACGCCGGCCAGCAGGCGGCGGACCAGCGGGTCGAGGGTGTGCAGGAGGAGGTCGCCGGGGCGCTGGCCCTTGTCCCAGGGGATGGGGTCGGTGCCGGCGGCCCGGCGCAGGTCGGCGGAGAGGTTGTTGACGGCCTTCGCGAGCTGTTCCGCCTGCTCGGCCACGTCGAGGAGGAGCTCATGGGCTTCGCTGTCCTGGTGGAGGGCCAGCAGCGGCAGCGGGATCTCGTCGTGGATGACGTCCTCGACGACGGAGGACTGGGTGCCGTAGACCATGCCGAAGGTCTCGACCTGCAGCGGGTAGTCGGCGTCGAGCTTGTCGAGCTCCTGCAGGGCGCTGGCCTCGTCGAGCAGGACGCTGGTCTCGAAGCCGCCTTCGGGGCCCTGCCGGGTCGGGGTGAGGAGAGCGTCCAGGCCCCGCCAGGCGGCCTTGCCCTGGGTGTGCCGGCGCGGCCTGCGCTCGGGCAGGGCCGACGCGGACTTCTTGGCGGGAGCGGTGAACGTCCAGGCGGTGTGCGGCTCCTGCACGGGCAGGACCGTGAGCCGGTCACCGGCGCTGATGACCACCCGGGCGATCTTCAGTCGGCCGTCGTCCTGGTGCGGGACGAGCCGGATCCGCCGGGCCTGCCAGGTCCACAGGTCGAGCAGGCCGTCGGCGGGGCGCGGCTTCCAGGCCGGGCCGTGGGGAGCCCGCAGCCACTGCGGGACGCCGAGGGCGCCGGGCGGGGTGACCGGGACGTTCAGCAGGAGCGTCTCGTACAGGGTCCGCCCGGTGGGGATGATGACGCCGAGCTGGCCGAGCGGGCCGGTCGGGTTCCCCGTCGTCTTGCCCGCCTTGACCTCGAGGTCGCCGACGACACCGGTCTTGATCGCCGCGGTGTCCCAGCAGTGGGTGTGCACCAGCCAGTGCGCGGCCTGGGCGGGTGTCAGGTCGAGCGGGTCCGCGTCCGTACGGCTGGCGAACAGCGGGACGTTGTTGCCGCTCGCGGCGGTCGCGACCAGGGCGGCGGAGCCCTTCGTCTCGTCCTTGGCCGTTCGCAGCCCGGCGACCTGCGCGAACGGGGCGGCCGGGTCGAAGAGGTCGAACTTCGCGCGGTGCTTGTCGAGGTAGGTCTGGAGACGTTTCAGCTCGTCCGGCGTGAACCCGCCCTTCTGGGCGAGCCGGTCGCCCTTCTCCCGCAGGGTCTGGGGCGCGCCGGTGGCGTGGGCGACGACGGGCAGCAGGACCTGGCGCAGGACGGCCGGCAGCTGGGTGGAGAACTCGACGACGAGGCCCTCCAGCTCATGGGCCCGGGCCAGGGCCTCGGCGATCCCCAGCTCCACGGGAGGCCCGCCGGTGACGGGCCGCGCCGTCAGCCACGGTTCCTCGACAAGGTTGTACCCAGGCACGCGCTGTTCTCCCAACTGGCCATGTTTAGCTCGTGGTTGGCTAATCCTGGCACCTCTGATGGTCTGTTGTGGGGCGAATGTTTAGATTGCCCCTCGGCCCCGCGGATCTGCGTTGCGCGGGGGTGGCCCCTGGCCGTGTTTCCGGCTCCCGGCCGAGAGCACGTCGGCCCCGCGTTCGCGGGGACGTGCGCCGGCCCCGCGTTCGCGGGGGAAAGGGGCGCGTGTGGGCGGAACGGCATCGCGTCCGTTCCGCCCACGTGCTCTACCGGTAGGGACGCCCGCCGCTCACCACGAGCCCGAGCGCCTCGTCGTAGCACAGCCGGAAGTCTCCGAGCGACGCTTCGCCCTGTTCGTCGAGTAAGAGGGCGAGGCTGTAGCGAAGCCACGGATGGTCCCGCCAGCCCGGCAGCGGACCGAGCCCCTGCTCGGCCACCTCGGTCAGCTTGGCGGGTAGGCGGACCATGCCGCACAGCACGTCGTCCACCACCTCCGCCGCGACCTCGCCGTTCGGCCCGAGCCTGCGGCCCGTCACCGCCCGGAAGCGATCCTCGGTACCGCGCACCAGGACGACCTCCACGCTCCGGTCCCCGTCACGGACGAGCGCCTCGAACTGCCCCTCGGCCACGGTGCCGTGGCCTCCGTAGTGCAGACCGGCCAGGGTCGGAGCCCCGTGCTCCCCGGCGCGGGTCAGCACGTACTCGGCAGCCTTCGCGCGACGCTCGGCCTGCCGCTCCTCCCACTCCCGCCGGGCCTGCGTCTCGGCCTCACCCCACGCCTCCGGGACGACCGGGTCCGACCCGTAGACCCGGGCGACCAGCTCCGGCACCTGGCCGGGGATACTCCAGGTGCCCCCACCGGCCGTCACCCGCTCCACCTCAGCGGCCGTGCGCAGCAGGAGGTAGCGACCGTAAATCCCCTCGGAGGCGCGCAGCATGTGCGGTGCGCCTCCGTCGCTGTCGAGGCTGATGCCGGTGACGACGACCGTGGGCTGCTCCAGCAGGGCTGGACGCTTCACCCCGTCGTGGCGGTGAAGGCGGCCGATGCGCTGGAGGAGCAGGTCCATCGGGGCGAGGTCGGTGATCAGCAGATCGGCGTCGACGTCGAACGACTGCTCCGCGAGCTGGGTGGCCACGACGATCAGCCTGCCGGGACGCTCGACGCCCTCGGCGGGCGGGGCGAGGAGGTTCAGCACCTTCTGCGCGCGGTCGGCCCTGTGGCCCGTGTGCAGGCGTCCGTGCAGGAGCCGGACATCGGCGCCGAACTCCTGGCGGAGGGCGTCGAACGTGGATTGGGCGCGGTCCACCGTGTTGCGGATAACCAGGACGCACCCGCCGTCGACCAGACGCTCCCTCAGGTAGTCGACCACGGCGGTGTCCGCCGGCCCGGCGTCGCTCTCCGCGGCCCGGGAACCGCTCCGGGAATCGGCCCGGGAATCGGTCCTCGTCGGCGGTTCGTCGAGGACCTCGACCCGCACCCGCAGGTCGTCACGCCAGGACTCCGTGCTCTCGACCAGCACCTCCGGCTTCCCATTCCGGCCCGGCCACGCCGCCGTCACACTCGGATACCCCTGCGGCTCGGGCACCTCCAGCGCCGCCGGAGCCTCTGCCGACTGCGTTCCGGCCAGGTAGGTGGCGACCAGACGGCGCCGTTGCTCGGGCGGCAGGGTCGCCGACAGCAGTACCACCGGCACCCCGGCCTGCCCGAGCCACCACAGGCCCTCCAGCAGGAACTGCGACATGTAGACGTCGGCGGCGTGGACCTCGTCGAGGACCACGACCTTGCCCACCAGGCCGGCCATCCGCAGCATCACGTGCTTGGTCCGCGTCGCGGCAAACAGGAGCTGATCGATCGTGCCGACCGCGAACGGGCTCAACAGGCCACGCCGGCGGCCGAGGAACCACTCGGCAGGCGCCCTGCGCTCGACACCCCCGCCCTCACAACCGCCCCCGCCCCCGTAATCGTCGAAGCAATCGGACTGCATGCCGAACTCGTCCACCGTCGAGTAGCGGGCGTCGGCGTCCCGGCTCCCCTCGCCCGCGTCCTCCAGCAGGCCGCGCCACTCCTTGTTGAACATCCGCTTGCCGTGCAGCAGCGCGACCTGGTCCTCCAGCCCCTCCTCGACGTTGCGCAGCCAGGACCGGACCTGGGTGAACATCGGGTCCGAGGTCGCCTGGGTCGGCATGCCCAGATACACCCCGTCCAGGCCGTACCGGGCGGCCAGCAGCTCCGCCGCCGCCAGCGCGGCCTTCGTCTTCCCCTCCCCCATCGGTGCCTCGACGATCACCAGCCCCGGCCCACCCATCCGACGCACGACATCGAGCACCAGATCCTGCGACGGGCGGGTCCCGTGACCGAAGCGGTCCCGGAACGCCTCCGGGCCCGGAGTCGGCAGCACCCCCCAGCCGCCGCGCAACCCGAGGCTCGACCATGCCGCAGCGGCCCGCTGACGCGCCTGGGCGATCGTCACCTTCGCAAGGTCCGTTACCCCGGCGAAGTGCCGCTCGTCGCTGGCGATCCAGTCCGCCATCACGACGTACCCGGATAGCTGGAGCTGCATCGCACGGCCCGGCACCAGGGCCGGCTCCACCGCGGCCAGCGGCGACTCCCCCGCGAAGCCCAACTCACGGGAGAACACCTCCACCAGCGCCGACTGCGCCAGCTTCCACGACGGGCCCTTGCCCTGAAGGTCCTCCTTCTTCTTCTTCGGAGGCAGCTGGCCCAGCGTGGGGAAGCGTCCGTGGTGGCCGGCGACCAGCGGCCAGACCCAGTCGACCTGCTCCTCCGCCCACCCTGCCTTGGCAAGCGCCGCGCGCAGGAGACGCCCGCCGGCCTTGTCGTGCCGCCAGGACTCGGATTTCACTGCGAACTTGTTCCAGGACAGGCCGGATCCGCGAACGGCGTCCGCCAAGTTGGAGTCCAGGTGCTGGAAGGCAGGGACGGCCTTGCCGTAGTCGTGGATCCCGCACAGCCAGGAGAAAAGGCGCCGGCCCTTCTCCCGGCCGCCCGCGACGGCATCCAGACGCTGCTTTGTCACAGGCGGCAGGTAGCGGTCCCAGACGACCTCCGCCACCGCCGCGGTGTCCAGCATGTGCGACAGCAGGAGGTTGGCAGACCCCCCGGCCCGCCCGGCCGACTTCCCCCACAACACGCCCAGCCAGCCCCTGACCTCGGGCGGGTACCACCGCCAGCGGTCCTCGGCCATCGTCCCAACCTCCATGTGCGAGTACGCTTCGGGAGCCTAGGGGGACGCACTGACAATTGGCTTGGCTGCTAGAAGATGTGACGATAACTCAGGAAAGATGGTATGGACCGTCTGCCGAATCGAACTGAATCAATCGGCGCCCCCTGAGGAGAATCGCTGCAGGTCAGGAAGTGTCGGCCCCGCGCTCGCGGGGGTTGCTCCGTGCTGAAGCTGGCGGTGCGCGCGGTCGCCCAGGCGCTGTGTCGGCCCCGCGCTCGCGGGGGTTGCTCCCACGGAAGGGGCGCCCGTGCGCACCGTGGCATGTCGGCCCCGCGCTCGCGGGGGTTGCTCCTCGGTGGGGCTGCCGGAGTAGTCCGGGTGCTTGTCGGCCCCGCGCTCGCGGGGGTTGCTCAAGGCTGGCGTAGATCGGCGCCACGATCGTCAGGTCGGCCCCGCGCTCCCGGGGGTTGCTCCCTCGACACGCTCGGGCACTGCCTGCTGGCTTCGTCGGCCCCGCGCTCGCGGGGGTTGCTCCATGTACGCGCCGATCAAAACCATGAACGAGCCGTCGGCCCCGCGCTCGCGGGGGTTGCTCCCCGATCAGGCAGACCATCCCCACCCCCGGCGCGTCGGCCCCGCGCTCGCGGGGGTTGCTCCGGCTACGACACCTCCAACCCGCCGTCGGAGGTGTCGGCCCCGCGCTCGCGGGGGTTGCTCCTCGTCTTCGCTCGCCGGACCGTCCACGGCTGCGGTCGGCCCCGCGCTCGCGGGGGTTGCTCCCGGGGCCCGACCCCCGGCCGAGCGGACGCCGAGTCGGCCCCGCGCTCGAGGGGGTTGCTCCGGCCGGCACGCCGCTCGGTAACGGCGCTGCGCGTCGGCCCCGCGCTCGCGAGGGTTGCTCCGCCAACGAGATCACCGGCAGTCACCAGTGCTGTCGGGCCCCGCGCTCGCGGGGGTTGCTCCGGCCTCAAGGACGACCGGTGGGCAATCGGTGCGTCGGCCCCGTGCTCGCGGGGGTTGCTCCTCGGTGGCGTTCGTGGTCGTGCCTGGCGCCGCGCTCGCGGGGTTGCTCGTCGTGCGGCGTGCGCGCAGCGCAGTGGCGCCGCGCGGCTGGCGGGGAGGCCGCTGCCGCCGGTGCTGCGGGAGTCTGCCGGCGAGGGGAGGTGCGGCTTCCGGGGCTGGGTGGCGGGGCCCCGGTGGTCCGAGGGGCGCGCGGCCGACAGGATGGGGAGGCAGCTCGCATCCGGTTGAGGGCATTCCGGCGGATTCGGATGGCAGTCCTGTGGCGAACCATCACGATTCCCTCACTCGTCGGTGGAATTGCCAGTGGCACGGGCCGCGCGATGGATTTTCCGGAAATTCAAGATCCTTGGAAAACAAGAGAGTTGACCTTTCTTCGGCTGTACTGTGGAGTGTGGACATGACGCTCTGGCCGGTGTCGTGTGCCCCCGCGTGGGGCCGGTCGGCCGTGGCTGCCATCGGCGCGAAGGGGGAAGCTTCCTGATGGCATACGCGAAGGGTTATGACGTCTCCGACTTCCAGTCGGGTATTCCGGGGGATGCGGACTTCGTCTTCATCAAGGCCACCGAGGGCGGGCACACCGAGCAGTCGGGGTACGCCTCCAAGGTCGCGGACGCGCGGGGGCGGGGGCTGGTGGTCGGGCACTACCACTTCCTGCACGTGGAGAATCCGGTCGACGGCGAGGTGGAGCACTTCTGCCGGGTGGTGGGATGGATCCCCGCGGGTGAGTTGCTGGTGCTGGACTTCGAGCCGTACGGGCAGTCGGTCGGCGACGGGGACGCGACGGCGGCGAAGAACCAGTGGTTGGCGGCGGTCAAGCAGCGCTACCCGGACCACCTGGTCGGGCTCTACACCAACCGGGACTACTGGTTCCGGACCGACGACAACGCGGGCGACTTCCTGTGGATCGCGGACTACGTGTCCGCGGGTTCGCCGCGCATCCAGGCGTCCTGGCGCTTCCACCAGTACACCGACGACCCGCTCGACACCAACGTGTTCAACGGCTCGCTGGACGAGCTGAAGGCGTGGGCCGGGGCCGGCCAGGCACCGGCGCCCGAGCCGCCCACGCCGGCGCCGGACCCCGTGCCGCAGCAGCCCGACTGGCCGGGGCTGCAGCTGGTGAGCCGCGACCAGTGGGGCGCGCGGGCCTGGCGCGAGCCCAACGGTTCGATCCCGTACGCCGGTCCGCGCGCCGGGGTGAAGGTGCACTACCTGGGCACGGCGTACACCTTCGCCACCCACGACTCCTGCCCGGCCTACGTCCGGCGCCTCCAGGCGTCGCACATGGATGACGACGGCTGGTCGGACATCGGCTACAGCTTCGTGGTCTGCGAGCACGGCGTCGTGTTCGAGGGCCGGGGCCTGAACCGGCGCAACAGCGCCAACGGGGACGTCCCGCTCAACGAGGCGCACTACGCGGTGTGCGGACTGGTCGGCTCCTCCGGGTCGACCGAGCCGACCCCGGAGCAGCTCAACGGACTGCGGGACGCCATCGAGTACTGCCAGCGGCAGGGCCCGGCCGGTCCGGAGATCAAGGGGCACCGGGACGGCTACTCGACCGACTGCCCCGGCCCGGCCCTGTACGCCTGGGTGACGTCGGGTGCGCCGCGCCCGTCCGGGACGGTGGTCACCGCGCCCCAGCGGCCGGCGCCGCAGCCGGACCCGACCCCGGCCCGGTACCAGAAGAACGTCGGCGGGCTGGCGTACGGCTACGGCGCGCACGGTCCGCAGGTCACCCTCGTCGGCGAGGCGCTGTCGGCGGCGGGCTTCGGCTCGCACTACAGCCAGGGCCCCGGCCCGGACTGGACCGACGCCGACACCCTCAACTACGCCGACTACCAGCGCAGTCTGGGCTACTCCGGCGGGGACGCGGACGGCGTGCCCGGCGAGGCCTCGCTGCGCCGGCTGCTCGGCGGAGCGGTCCTGCTGGCCCAGGTGTCGAAGTCGAACGTGGTCGCGGCGGCCCGCCAGGACCCGGACGCGCCCCAGGGCGCCACCACCCACGCGGACGACGTGTACACGGTGGAGCGGGCCCTCGTCGCCGAGGGGCTGCTCGACCGGCAGTGGGCCGACGGCTCGTTCGGCACCAGGACCATCGACGCCTACTCCGCCCTCCAGCGCCGGTACGGGTACAGCGGGCAGCAGGCGGACGGCATCCCCGGCATCAACTCGCTGACCCGGCTCGGCCAGGCGCACGGCTTCACGGTCGCCGACTGACGTCGGTCTAGGAGGACCGATGTACCAACTCGCCCTGTCCCTGTGGCGCACGTGCGTGCCCTACGTCGTCACCTTCCTCGTGGTGCAGGCCGCGCGACTCGGCATCCACCTGGACAACGCCTCCGCCACCTCCGCCCTGGTCACCGGCTTCGGCACGGCCTACTACGCGGCGTTCCGGTTCCTGGAGCACCGGTTCGGCGCGTCCTGGGGCTGGTTCCTGGGGGCCGCGCGGCCGCCCTCCTACCAGACGACGGCCCCCGGAACGGGCCCAGGGGCGGCCCCCAAGCCGGAACCCAAGCCGGAACCGGAATCGGCTCCCAAGCCGGAACCAGCGCCGGAACCCGAATCGGCTTCCAAGCCGGCCTCCGAGCCGGCTCCCGCGCCGACGACCGCGCCGACGACCGCGCCGGCGGCGGACACTCCGCCGGTCGTGCCCGAGCCCACGCCCGCGTCGACACCCGCACCCGTGCAGGCGCCCGCGCCGCCCGAACCGGCACCGCCCGCCCCGACACCCGCGCCGACGGATCCCCCGGCGGCCAGACCCGACTACCGGAACCTCCCCGAGGGCGGCTGACCCGCCGCACCGGGCACCGACAGGGGGCGCGGAGTCGCCAATTGCGCGCCCCCTGCCCGATTAGTGCAGTAATACAATTTGCCTTTCCTGTTCGGGTCTTGACGGCCAGTCACCCGAATATGAGACTGAGCCTGCCACCAATGCATCGGGACCGTGCGGCGTGCCCGCAATCCGGTTCGAATCACTTTCCCGGGTCCCTTGATGCACGAAGTGAACGGAGGGGGAATTTGCCGACGACACCGACCTACCCGGGCGTCTACATCGAAGAGCTTCCCAGCGGCGTCCGTACCATCACCGCGGTGAGCACCTCGGTGACCGCCTTCGTCGGGGCGACCCGGCGCGGCCCGCTCGACCAGCCCGTCACCGTCACCAGTTTCGCGGACTTCGAGCGCCGCTTCGGCGGGCTCGCGAGCCAGAGCCCGGTCAGCTACGCCGTCCAGCAGTTCTTCCTCAACGGGGGCTCGATCGGCGTCGTGGTCCGGGTCGCGGCGGCCGGTACCGGCGCCGCCGCGGGCGTCACGCTCCAGTCGACCCAGACCTCCACCGCCACCCCCGCCCTGGAGGTCACGGCCGTCGAGCCGGGGCTCTGGGGGGCGGCGCTGCGGGTCGCCGTGGACTACCGGACGCCGACCCCGGCCGAGACCTTCAACCTCCAGGTCTTCGACACCTCGGGCGCCGTCCGGGAGTCCTTCACCGACCTGTCGGTCCGGGATACCAGCCCCCGGTTCGCCGAGACGGTGGTGAACGACGGTTCGACGGTCGTCCGGGTGAAGGTCCTGGCGGGGAGCCGGCCGGACCCGGTGGGCACCGTCTCCAAGCCGTTCGCGGCCACCCTGCCGGACCTCACCCACGAGATCCAGGTCAAGATCGGCGACGTGTCCCGGACGGTCCGGATCCATGACCCGGCCGTGGACGGCGCCGCGCCGACCACCGTCCCCGAACTCGCCCTGCTGCTGGAACGCAAGCTGCGCGCGCTGCCCGACGCCCCGGGCAGCCGGGTCTTCGCGGGCACCCGGGTGACCGTGTTCGGCCGGCAGCTCCAGGTCGTCGCCGGCTCCACCGACCCGGCCGACGTGGTCCGCTTCCTCGGCGAGGCCGCCAACAACCTCGGCTTGGAGGGCTCGGTCAGCCCGCCGGTCCTCGCCCTCGCCGGCGGCCAGGACGGCGGAGCCCCCGGCCTGACCGACCTGATCGGCAGCGAGGCGGCCAAGACCGGCATCCAGGCCCTGCGCGACGTGCAGGACGTCAACCTGCTGGTGCTGCCGGAACTGGCCGGCTACACCAACGTCGACGACGCCGTCACGGTCGTCTCGGCCGCCCAGGCGCTCTGCGCGGAGAAGCGGATGTTCCTGATCGTCGACTCGCCGCAGGCGTGGACGACGCTGGACGCCGCCCGGACGGGCCTGTCCGCCTTCGACTCGGTGCGCAGCGACCACGCGGCGCTCTACTTCCCGCACCTGGAGCTGGTCGACCCGCTCACCGGCCGGCTGCGCACCTTCCCGCCGTCGGGCACCATCGCCGGCGTGATGGCCCGCACCGACGGCCAGCGGGGCGTGTGGAAGGCGCCCGCGGGCACCGAGGCCGGCCTGCCCGGGGTGCGCGCGCTGACCGTCCCGCTGACGGACCGGGAGAACGGCCTGCTGAACCCGCTCGCGGTGAACTGCCTGCGGACGTTCCCGGTGGTGGGCCCGGTGGTGTGGGGTGCCCGGACGATGGCCGGCGCCGACGTGCTCGGCTCGCAGTGGAAGTACGTCCCGGTGCGACGCCTCGCGCTGATGCTGGAGGAGAGCCTCTACCGCGGTACCAAGTGGGTCGTGTTCGAGCCCAACGACGAGCGGCTGTGGGCGCAGATCCGGCTGAACGTGGGCGCGTTCCTGCACTCGCTGTTCCAGCAGGGCGCGTTCCAGGGCACGTCCGCGCGCTCGGCCTACTTCGTGAAGTGCGACAGGGACACCACCACGCAGGACGACGTCAATCGCGGCGTGGTGAACGTCGTGGTCGGATTCGCGCCCCTCAAGCCGGCGGAATTCGTGATCGTCAAGATCGAGCAGCTCGCCGGACAGTTCGAGGTTTAGGATCTCCATGGTCGAGTTCACCGTCAATCCGCACCGGTTCGACCCCTACAAGAACTTCAAGTTCCTGGTGGTCTGGGACGGCCGGGTCGTCGCCGGGGTCAGCAAGGTCAGCCCGCTCAAGCGCACCACCGAGGTGGTGAAGCACCGCAGCGGGGGCGATCCGAGCGCGCCGCGGAAGTCGCCGGGCCGCACCGACTTCGAGGCGGTCACCCTGGAGCGCGGCGTCACCCACGACCCGGAGTTCGACCGCTGGGCCAACAAGGTCTGGATGGTCGGCGCGGGCCGCGGGGCGGAGGTCTCCCTCCGGGACTTCCGCAAGGACCTGGTGATCCAGGTGCTCAACGAGGCCGGCCAGGTGGCGGTCGCCCACAAGCTGTACCGCGCCTGGCCGAGCGAGTACCAGGTGCTCGGCGAACTGGACGCCAACGCCAACGCGGTGGCGATCCAGAGCCTCAAACTGGAGGTGGAGGGCTGGGAGCGGGACGACGAGACGCCCGAACCGGAAGAGCCGTCGTTCCAGCAGCCGGCCTGAGCGGGGACCGATGGAACTCGCCGGGCAGGCAGCCCTGTTGGCCACCTGGGAGGCCGGGCTGGCGGCGGGCCGCAGCGGGCGGGCCCTGCTGCTGCACACCGTCGCCCGCCCCGGGGCGGGGACGGCGGAGCTGCTGGCCGTACCGCTCGGCGAGCGGGACGCCGAACTGTTCGGCCTGCGCGTGGAGTTGTTCGGCGAGCAGCTGAACGTGCGGGCCGGCTGCCCGGGTTGTGCGGAGGAGATGGAGTTCGCCTTCGACGCCCGGCAGTTGGTCGGTTCGGCGGTGTCGGGCGGTACCGGGGAGTCGGGTGGCGCCGCGGAGTCGGGCGACGGCACCCGGCCGGGCCGAGCCGGGCCGCTGCGGCTGGAACTGGACGGCTGGCGGGTCGGTTTCCGGCTGCCCACCGCCGGTGACGTGGCCGCCGCCGAACAGGCCCCCGCGGGCCGGGGCAGGGCCGTCCTGCTGGAGCGGTGCGTGCTGACCGCCGAGCACGGCGGGGAGCCGGTGGCCGCCCGGCAACTCCCCGAACCGGTCCAGCGGCGCATCGCCGAGGCCGCCGCCGCGGCCGACCCGTGCGCGGACGTCCGGCTGAACCTCAGCTGCCCCGAGTGCGGCCGGCAGGCCCTCGCCGAGCTGGACATCGCCTCCTACCTCTGGGAGGAGCTGGACGACTGGGCCCGGGCGACCCTGCTCGACGTCCATCTCCTGGCCACCGCCTACGGCTGGAGCGAGGCGGAGATCCTGGCGCTCAGCCCGCTGCGGCGCCGCTACTACCTGGAGCTGTGTGCAGATGCCTGACCACTTCGACCGCCTGGTCGCGAAGGGCGCCCGGGGCCGGGACCGGGCCGGTTCCGGGTCCGGGTCCGGGTCCGACGCCGGGCCCGAGGCCGTGGTGCGCGTGCGGCCGCGCCTGCCCGGGCCGTTCGAACGGATCGACGGTCTCGGTCCGGCCCGGCCGGACGTCGACGGGGAGTCGGCCGCACCGGACCGGCCGGACGTGCGGCCGGCTGCCGGACCGCTCCCCCGGCCGACGGCGGTACCCCGTACGGCCCCGGCCGAGGGAGCGCCCCGGACGGCGGCCCACGCCGACCGGCCGGCGGCCGCGCCCGTCCTTCCGCTGCCACGCACACCGCTGCTGGTCGCGCCGCCGATCGCCCCCGCCGCCGCGCCGGCCGTCGAGCCGGTGGTGCGGGCCCGGGCCGCCCGCCCGGCGGCCCCGTCGGCCGGCACCGCACCGCCCGGCACCGCACCGTCCCGGACGGCCGTCCCCCGGGCTGCCGGGGCGCCGCCCGTACCGGTGCGGCCCGCCGTCGCACCGGCGTCCGGACGGCGGGCCGCCCTGGCGGCCGCCCTGGGCCACGCGCCCGGGAGCGGGGACCGCGGGCGGCAGCGGCCCGTCGAGCGGGTGGTGCGGGTCCAGATCGGGCGGGTCGAGGTCAGGGCCGCCGAGCGCACCCCAGTCGGGCCGCGCAGGCCGGCGGCGGCCCGCCCGGCCCCGGCCGTCGACCTGGACAGGTACCTCAGCCGGGAGCCGTCATGACCGGGCGGGTGGGCGCGTCGAGGGAGCGGACCCCATGAGCAACCACCTCGCGATCGCGACCGTGAGCGAGGCGCTGCGGCTGCTCATCACCCGCGCGCTCTCGCCCGACATCCCCTTCGCGGTCGAGGTCGGCGTCCGCAGGCCGCTCACCGAGCCGCCCGCCGACCCGACCATCACCGTCTTCCTGTACCAGGTCACGCCCAACGCCGCGCTGCGCAACCGCGACGCGCCCACCCGCGCGACGGACGGCACCGTGCTCACCCGACCGACCGCCGCCCTCGACCTGCACTACCTGATCAGCTGCTACGGCGAGGAGGCCCAGCTGGTCGGGCAGCGACTGCTCGGCTGCGTGGTCCGGGCGTTGACCGAACAGCCGGTGTTGTCAAGGCAGTTGATCGACGAGGCGGCTGCCCAGCCGTACCTGGTCGGGGCGGACCTGGCCGCCTCGCCGCAGCGCGTGCGCTTCACCCCCACCACGATGGACCTCGAGGAGCTGTCCAAGCTGTGGAGCACCCTGCTCCAGACGCCGTACGCGCTGTCCGTGGTCTACCAGGCCACCGCCGTCCTCGTGGAGGGCAGGACCGACCCGGTGGCCGGCAAGCCGGTGCTGCGCCGTACGGTGCGGGCCGTGCCGTCCCGCGGCCCGGTCGTCGATCGGGTGCTCTCCCGGCCGGCCGGGTCCGCGGGCGCCCCCGAGGACGGGCCGGTGACCAAGGACCGGGAGCTGGTGGTGGAGGGCTCCGGCCTGCGCGCGGACCTGGTCGTGGCCCGGCTCGGCGAGCGGCGGGTGGCGGTCGACCCCCGTGTCGTCCGGGACGACCGGCTGGTCGTCGCCGTACCGGAGGACCTTCCGCCCGGGGTGTACCAGGTGCAGGTGCTGCACGGACTGGCACTGGACGGCCGGCCCGCCGCCGACCACCTCGCCGTGGAGTCCAACGCGCAGACCTTCGCCCGGCAACCGCGGATCGTCGCGCCGATCGGCACGGCGGGCCGCACGGACGGACCGGCCGGGGTGTCGGCCCGGCTGGACGTCCGACTGGACCTGCCGCTCCGGGACGACCAGCAGGTCCTGCTGCTGCTGGACGAGTTGCACCCGCCCGCCGGACGGCCGGGGGCCAGCCACCAGTTCCGCGCGCCCGCGCCGCCGCAGCCGCGCACCGACCCGTTCGTGGTCCGGGTGCCGGTCGTCGGCGTCCGCCCGACGACGTACCTGGCCCGGGTCCAAGTGGACGGCGTGCCGAGCGAGTTGACGGTGTCCGGGGACGGGTCCTTCGCCGGGCCCGTCGTGGACCTGACGCACTGACCGCAGGACGGGGGGAGAGATGAGCACGCGCCGGAGGCAGGGCCGCGACGGCCCGGCGGACGATGCGCACCTGCGGTCGCTGTCGGCCGCGGTCGCCGCCGTCCTCGAACGGCTCGACGCGCACGCGGCGGGCCGCACCGACCGGGCGGCGTCCGACGGGTCCGGGCCGACGGCGTCCGGTGAGCCCGGGCCCGCGGCGTCCGGTGAGCCCGCGGCGTCCGACAAGCCCATGCCGTCCACCGCTGTCGGCCGCCGGGGTGGGCGCCGACCGACCGCCACCGCCCTGGACGCGCTCAGCGCCTCCTTCGGGCTCACCCCGTTCGAGCGCGACGTCCTCGTGCTGGCCGCCGCCCCCGTGATCGACCCCACCGCCGCCGCCCGCTGCGCCGCGGCGGGCGGCGACCCCGGGCGCGCGTACCCGACCTTCTCGCTCGCCCTCGCCGCCCTGGACCAGCCGCACTGGAGCGCGCTCACCCCGGTGGCCCCGCTGCGCCGCTTCCGGCTGGTCGAACTGGACGACGAGACGGCGCTCACCGCCTCCCGGCTGCGGATCGACGAGCGGGTGCTGCACTTCCTGGTCGGCGTGCCGTACCTCGACGTGCGGCTGCACGGGCTGCTCACCCGGGTCGGGCCGCCCGGCGAACTGCCCGGCCCGCACGAGCGGTGCGCGGCCGAGCTGGCACACGGGTGGACCGCGGCCGGGCTGTCCGGCCCGCCGCACACCGAACTGACCGGCGCCGACCGCCGCACCCGCTGGGAGATCGCGGCGGCGGCGGCCCACCGCGCCGGGCTCGGCCTCTACGCCGCACACCGCGAGGACCTGCCCACCGAGCCCGCCGAGCGCGAGCAACTCGCCCGGCTGTGGCAGCGGGAGGCGATCCTGATCCCGGCCGCGCTGCTGGTCGAGGGCGGGGAGCCGGGCGGGGAGCGCCGGCCGGCCCCGAACGGGACGGAGGCCTTCCTGGCGAGCCTGGGGGTGCCGCTGGTGGTGTCCGGCGACGAGCCGCCGCCGGCGGGGGTGTCGGACCGCGCCCGGCTGACGGTGCCCGCGCTCGGCCCCGAGGAGCAGCTGGCGATCTGGGGCGCGGCGCTGGACGGTGCACCGGGCGTCACCGAGGGCGAACTCCGGGCACTGGCCGCGCAGTTCTCCCTGCCCGGCCATGTGATCCGTTCGGCCGCGGCGACGGCCCGGCGGGCGGCCGAGGACGGCCGGGACGTCAGCCCACTGGCGTGGCAGGCCGGACTGGTGGAGGCCCGGATGTCCCTGGACGAGTTGGGCCGGCGGGTCGAGCCGCGCGCCGACTGGGAGGACCTGGTGCTGGAGGAGCGCCAGCGCGCGACGCTGCGCGAGATCGTCGCCCACGTCCGCCGTCGCGGCACGGTCTACCAGGAGTGGGGATTCGAGTCCGTGCTGCGCCGGGGTCTCGGCGTCACCGCGCTGTTCGCCGGCGGGTCGGGCACCGGGAAGACGCTGGCGGCCGAGGTCGTCGCCGGGCAGCTCGGTGTGGACCTGTTCGTCATCGACCTCTCCCAGGTCGTCAGCAAGTACATCGGCGAGACCGAGAAGAACCTCCGACGGGTCTTCGACGCGGCCGAACGCGGCGGCGCGCTGCTGCTGTTCGACGAGGCCGACGCGCTGTTCGGCAAGCGCAGCGAGATCAAGGACAGCCACGACCGCTACGCCAACCTCGAGGTCAGCTACCTGCTGATGAGGATGGAGGCCTACCGGGGCCTGGCCGTGCTCACCACCAACATGAAGAAGGCGCTGGACCCGGCGTTCATGCGGCGGATCAGGTTCGTGGTCGACTTCCCGTTCCCCGGGGTGCCGGAGCGCGCCGAGATCTGGCGGCGGGTCATCCCCAAGCAGACTCCCAGCGAGGGCATCGATCCGCAGCGGCTCGCCCAGCTCACGGTGGCCGGCGGCTCCATCCGCAACATCGCGCTGTCCGCCGCCTTCCAGGCCGCCGACGAGGGCTGCCCGATGCAGATGCGGCACCTGCTGGCCGCCGCGCGCACCGAGTACCTGAAGCTGGAGCGCTCGCTGACGCCCTCGGAGGTCGGCGGATGGATCTGACCGAAGGGGCGGAGACGGGGCGGCAGGGCACCGGGCGTGAGGGCGCCGGGTGGAGCGACACCGGCCTCGGGAACACAGGGCGGATCGAGGTCGAGATCGGCGAGCTGGTCCTCGACGGCTTCGCGCGGATCGACCACGACCGGCTGGCGGCGGCGTTCCGGAGCGAACTGACCCGCCTGGTCGAGGCGCGCGGCGTGCCGCTCGCGGTCGGCGGCGACCGCACGCTGGACGTGCTCTCCGGGCTGCCGCCGCTGCCGGCGGGCGTCTCACCGCAGCGGCTCGGCGAGGCCCTCGCCCGCGCCGTGCACAGCGGGCTGTCCGGGCTGTCAGGGCGATCCGTGCGATCCGGCGGTGCCCGGCCGCCGGGACGGGGGCGGACATGACGCGACCCACCGCCACCGCGAAGGACTCCGCGCCGGACACCAAGCAGGGCGCGGCCCGGCGCAGGACGCGGACGCCGAAGGCCCGTACGCCCGAGCCGAAGGAGATCGTCTCCGGCGCCGGCCAGCCGCTCGACCCGGGCGTGCGGCGGGAGTTGGAGGCGCGGCTCGGACACGACCTCAGCCGGGTCCGGGTGCACACCGACCGGGACTCCGCCGCGCTGACCGAGCTGATCGGCGCGGACGCCGTCGCCGTCGGCCCGGACCTCTTCTTCGGCGAGGGCAAGTACCGGCCGGCCGCCGAGGACGGCCGACGGCTGCTCACCCACGAGTTGCTGCACACCGTCCAGGCCCCGAACCCGCTCGGCGCGCTGCGGGCCGGCCGTGACCTGGGCGCGGTCAGCCTGCCGCTGGACGCGATCGAACGGGAGGCGGAGCACGGCGCGCGCGCCGACCGGCCGACGGCGGCGACGCCGGCTACCACGCCGGGTGCCACACCGGGCTGGCTCCGCTACGCGACCGTCGACGCCGACCGGTTCCGCACCGAGCGGCTCGACCCGGCCACCCTGGTCGAGCGGCTGGCGGCCGGCATCCTGCGCTCGCTGCGCGGCGACCCGACCGACTCCTCCGGCAGGGTACGCCTGCAACTCGCGCGCTTCGCACCCGAGTTGCAGGAATCCGTGCTCGCACGCCTGGCGGACCGGATGCCCTCCTCGGACTACACCCGGGTGCTGGAGCTGGTCGAGGCCGCCGAGCACCGCCCGGCCGACATCGACGGCGCCCAGACGCCCGAGCCGGTCACCGGCGCCGCCGAGCGGACCGGCGACGAACGGACCGGCGACGAACGGAGCGACGAGGAGCGGGCCGGCGACGGGAGGGCCGACGAGCCGGGGCAGGCGCGGGACCGGCAGCCGGACCAGGAGGCGGACCGGCCGGACGGCCCGAAGGGACGGCGCAAGCGCCCCAAGGGCCAGGACGGCAAGGGCCAGGACGACGAAGCGGGCACCGAGCAGGGCCCGAAGCAGCAGGAGGAACAGCAAGCACCGCCCGTGGACGGCAAGGACAAGCGGGCGCCGCAGAGTACACCGCAGAGTACGCCACAGAGTGCAGCACCGACGGGGCAGCCCGAGGCCGCCCCGGAGGCGTCCGCAGCGGCTCCCGGGACGGCATCGGAGGCACCCGCCGCGGCGGAGGAGGCGGGCCGGGCAGCGGCCGCCCCCGTGACCGGGGCGCCCGAAGCCGGGCAGCCGGACGCCGCCGCCCAGCCCTCGGCCGGTACGACCCCGAAGGAGCCGGCCGCCGTCCCGCCGCCGCAGCCCGCGCCCGTCAAACCCGAGCGCCTGGACGCGATCGCGCAGGCCCCGGACAGCCCGCTCGCCCGGCACGGACTACTCAAGGACGACCAAGCGCAGGGCGAAACCCGGGACGAGGAACGGCCGTTGGGCATGGAGCCCGGCGCGGAGGCCGAGGTCCACGACGCCCCCGACGCGGACCGGGAGCAGCCGCCGCAGTCGTCCGCCGCCGAGCCGGAGCTGGGGCCCGCCGACTTCCTGCCCACGTCGGACCTCGACGTGTCCGCCGTCCCGACCGTCGACCGGATCCCGCAGTCGGCGGACGGCGCGCCCGGCGCGAACGCCGAGGCGCCGGCGTTCCCCGAGCCGCCCGCGACCAAGGCCGAGGCGGTCCAGGAGGAGCGGGCGAGCCGACCGGAGGGCGACGAGGAGCCGGCGGCCTCACCCGAGCCTGCCCCCGCCGCGGACGCCGGGACGGCAGGGACGGCGGGGCCCGCCGGGCAGGCTGCGGAGGCCGTGGAGGCCGAGGACCGCGGCAGCCGTGACCTCCAGCCGGAACAGCCGGTCGAGCAGGAGGTGGGCCCCGATCCGGCCCAGGGCCAGGCGGCCGCCCCTGCTGCGGCCCCGGATCCGCAGCCGGAGCCGCAGCCGGCCCCGGACCCGCAGCACGAGCCGCAGGAGCAGCAGCCGGAAGAGCCCGCCGCCGAGGCGCGGGACTCCGAGAAGCCGAGCGCCCGGGAGCGCACCGCCGCCCCCGCCGGGGCGGGATCAATCGGCGCCGACGGCCCGGAGAGCCCGCCCGGGGCCGAGCCCGACACCGCGCCGTCCACCGCCGTACCGTCCGACGCCGCCGTACCGTCCGACACCTCCGCGCCGTCCGACGCCGCCGCCGGTCCGGCGGCCGAGCAGTCCGACGCACCGGGCGGGCTCAGCGCCCAGCCCGCCCCGGACGCCTCCCTGGAGTCCGGCGGCGGCTCCTGCGCGGGCCCCCAGCAGCCCACCACCGAGGCGGAGCCGGACGGTGCCGCCGGTGGCGCCGGAGGCGGCTGCGCGGCCGGGGCCGGGGGCGGCGCGGCCGGAGCCCCCGCCGAGCGGCAGGAGAAGCCGGCTCCGCCCGACGTCTCCGGCCAGGACCCCCAGGGCGCACTCGCCACCGCCGCGAGCCTGCCGCCCGATCAGATGGCCGTGACGCTGGACGGCGTGGACGGTTCGGTGGACCGTACGGTCGGCGAGCAGCACGCCCGGCTGCAGGCGGCCCCGCCCGCCGTCCAGCGCCCGTCCGGGGCGCCGCAGACCCAGTCCGGCCCGCCCGAGGCCGCGCCGCCGGCCGAGGCGGTGACGGAGCGGCTGGAGCGGGTCGGTCCGCAGGGCGCGGACGGCGGGCAGCAGCAGGCCGGGCAGAAGAAGGTCGAGGGCCGCAACCCCGCCGACCGGGTCGCCGATCCCCACGTCGCCGACGACGCGAGCGGCCAGGTCTCGGCGCAGGAGGTGCAGCAGGTCCAGGGGGCCGTCGACGGGGTGCCCTCGACCGACCCGGCGCTGAACACCACCGTCGGCCCGGCCCCCAGGGTCGAACTGACCGGCGAGAGCGACCCGGCGCGCACCGACCGGCAGGCGGCGAAGCTCAAGGACAGCTCCGCCAGGATCCTCGGCGTCGGCCGGGAGGACGCCGCCAAGCCGATGGGCGAGGACCGGATCTACCCGGACGTGCCGAAGGAGACCCTCACCGCCTCCGTACCGGGCGGCGGCCGCAGGCGCGGGGGCGCCGGCGCCGGACGCGCGGCCGACACCAAGCCGGGCATCGGCATCGTCACCCAGCAGGAGCGCGGGCCACAGATCCAGGCCGCCGTCGGTGAGGGCCAGGGCCGGCTGGGCTCCGAGCAGGCCAAGCAGAAGCAGGGCGAGGCGGACGCGCGTCGGCAGAACCAGGCCGAGATCGACCAGGCGGTGGCCGACGACGCCCAGGCCCAGGCCGGCGAGCGGGGCGACGCCGCGGAGAAGGTCAGGGCCGAGCGCGAGCAGTGGCGCACCGAGCAGGACCAGAAGGTCTCCGGCGCGGACCAGGACGCCGGCGCCGAGCACAAGGACAAGACCGGGCAGATCGACGGGAAGCGGACCGAGGCCGACAAGGACGTCCAGGACCGTCAGCAGCAGGACAACCAGAAGATCCAGGACAAGCGGAAGGAGGCCGAGGAGAAGGCGCAGAAGGAGAAGGACCGCAAGAAGGAGGAGTCCGAGGGCTGGTGGGGCTGGGTCAAGTCCAAGGTCAAGGCGGCCTTCGACGCGCTGGTCGAGGCGGTCACCAAGGTCTTCGACTACTTCCGCGGCCTGATCAACGACATCATCGACGGCTTCCGCAAGTTCGCGAACTGGGCGATCGACCAGGCGCGGAAGTTCGCCGTCGACCTGATCAACAAGCTCGCGGACGCGCTGATCAAGATCTGCGACGTGCTGCTGGCGGCCTTCCCCGAACTTCGGGACAAGTTCCGCAGGAAGATCGAGGAGTGGCGCGACAAGGCCGTCGCCAAGGTCAACGAGTGGGCCGACAAGCTGAAGAACGCCGTCAACAAGCTGCTCGACGCGCTGGCGGCCGGGCTGAACGCGCTGCTGGACGCGCTGGAGGCGGGGCTGAAGGCCGCCATCGAGGCCGTCCGCAAGGCGGTGATGGACGCCATCGACTTCGTGCAGAAGGCGATCGCGGTGTTCGGCGAGTTCGCGGCCCTGATCGGCGACATCGCCCCCGACCCTGGCGGGTGGCTGAAGAAGCTCGGCACCGCGGCGGTCGACGGCATCCAGCACTACCTGTGGGGCGCGATCAAGAGCGCGGTGAAGCAGTGGTTCAACGACAAGGTGGAGTCGGTCGTCGGCCTGACCTCCACCATCGTCAACGTCCTGGTCAAGGGCTGCATCTCGATGGCCCAGATCGGACGGATGGCCTGGCAGGCGATCGTGGCGGCGCTGCCCGGAATGATCGTCTCGATCGTCGTCGAGAAGCTGGTGTCGATGATCGTGCCGGCGGCCGGTGCGATCATGGCCGTCATCCAGGGCCTGGTCGCGGCATGGAACACCATCAGCAAGATCATCGCCGCGATCGGGAAGTTCGTCGCCTTCCTCAAGGCCGTCAAGTCCGGATCAGCCGCCTGCCTGTTCGCCGACGCGGTCGCGGCGGGCGTGGTCGCACTGCTCGACTTCATCTCCAACTTCCTGCTCAGCAAGCTCAAGGGAGCCGGGAAGGCCGTCGGCACCAAACTCAAGGGGATCGCCCAGCGGATCCTGAAGGGCCTCGCCAGGGCCGGCCGGGGCGCCCGCAAGGCGGCCGGACGGGCCGTCGACAAGGCCAGGGCGAGCCTGCGCCGGGCCACCCGGACGCTCCGCCGGCGCCCCTCCCCCAGCCGGACCGCCACCCGCCCCGCCCGCACCGGGCCCGCCCGGCACACCATCGAACACGCGAAGCGCCCGGCACTCACCCCGGGACGCCCCCGCCGCGAGGTCACCCGCCCGAAGCCCACCCCCCGCCGCCGCCCCACCTCCCCCGTCGGCCGCGCCCTCAACGCCTCCCGCCAGACCGTCAAGGCCGCTCTCAACCGCGTCCGCACCGCCGCCCGCGCCCTCGGCCGCAAGCTGCTCCACAGCAAGCTCGGCCGCGCCCTCACCAACGGCGCCCACCGCATCCGCGACGCCTACCGCAGGCAACGCGAGCGCCTCCGCGCCTGGCAGCAGAAGCGCCGGCAACAGCGCGCCGAGCGCCGCGCCCACGAGAACTCGCCCCAGGCGAAGCAGCAGCGGCTGGACCTGATCGTGGCCCGCATCCGGCCGAGGATTCAGCGCCTGCTGGCCCGGGGCCTCCGGCAGGTGGTCCTCCGGCCCGTCCTGGCCGGGCTGCGGGCCTGGTACCGGCTCACCTCGCTGGCGGAGGCGGGGAGTCCGGCCTTCACCGTCGAGGCCCTGCTCAACCCAAGGGCCGTGGCCGGGGGCGGCTTCGAGCTGACGCCGGAGGAGGTCCGCCGGATCATCCGCACGGAGGCGACCGCCCTGCTGGAGCGGGCCGACGTCATCGCCGTCGCCACGCACATGCGGATCCTCAAGCACCAGGCCGGTGCCGACGCCGTGAACCAGCCGCTCCGGACACAGGGTTCACAGGACATACCCGGCGTCGTCAGGTACCTCAGGAACCGCGGCACGAGCCTCGAACTCTCGGCCGCGCCGAGCGGTTCTCGCGTCGTCCTCCCTCCGTACGCCGTCACGACCGGGAAGATGGAGCACTACCTGGTCGGGCCGAACGGCGAACCGGTCAAGGAACAGAAGAAGCGGGGCGGCACCAACGCGATCACCCAGGGAGTCGGCGCGTACCCGGAGATCGCGACCGATCTGACCCGGCTCGGCCTGTCCGAGATCGACTTCGCCACGGCGCTGAGGGCGTACAGCACGAACAGCCACCTGCCTCCTTCGTTCACGCCGGCCCAACAGGAGCTCGTGCGCAATGCACACTGGCTGATGTTCGTCCGCGAGTCCGCCAGAAGCCCCGCCAACCTCGGATTCGCGGCCGTGACGACCGATCTGCTGGCACGCGGGCGGAAGAACGGCGGGCTGGACCTGCACCAGGCGTTCGCCGAGTACGAGAACACGAACGAGAACGGGGAGGAGAACCAGGACCGGCGGCTGGGCCAGCGCGGCCGGTTCCCGATGTCGATGATCCGCGCGGCAGCCGCGGCCCGCGGTCTCACCCAGGAGGACGAGGGCCAACGCACCAGGCTCCAGGGCACCGGGGCCACTCGCGAGGAACTTCGGTTCCGCGAGATCCAGCTCGGCGAGGCCTGGGCAGTCCTCCAGAACGGCGGCCAGGGGATCCTCGGCGAAAACGAGGAGAAGACCCTGGAAGCCGGCAACAAGCTGGTCCGAGAATTCCTGCTGAAGTTCTACGGTCTGAAATAAGAGGAAAACTGGCATGACCCGATCGTTCGCCCGCCTGGTGCTCAGGCCCGAATTCACCGAGCACGACTTCAAGCTGGTCATCTGGGACCTGTACTGGACCCTCCTCGACCTCGGACGGAAGGAGGACGGCGCCGTCATCGCCAGCTGGCTCACCCCGGACGGCAGCGCCGAGGTGCACTACGTCGACGACGGGAACATCGGCATGCGGTACGTCACGATCCGGGGTGACGGCACGGCCGACGCGGAGGCCGAACTCCGGTCCCTCTGCCGGGTGTGGACGCTCGACGAGGCCCTCACCGCGCTGCGCCGGGCGTCCGACCGCGATGACCGGCTCGTCGCGCTCTACGCCGCCGCGCTCACCGCCGAAGGACCGGAGGACCCGTCGGTGGTCGAGGCCCTGGCCGACGCCGCCCGGGACGACGATCCGGGCGTCCGGCAGGCAGTGGTGCTCGCGACGGGATACCTCCCCTGGCCCGGCCTGGTGGCCCTGGTGGAGCAGCTGAGCCGGACGGATCCGGTGGACCACGTCCGGCACAACGCCCAGATCCTGCTGGAGGGACTGGCCCGACCGGAGGAAGACTCCTGATGGCCGGGTACGCGGACGCCCCCAGGCCGATCAGGGCCGGGCTGGTCATCGTCGACGCGTTGCGGGGGACGCCGCAGCGGGTGGTCGTGCTGCAGTTCAATCCGGACAGTCTGGAGCGGTCGTTGGCTCCGCAGGTGGCGGGGGCGGACGGGAGCGGGGACCGGACGGAGGCGTTGCGGTTGAAGGGGCCGGCGGTGGAGACGTGGAAGTTCACCGCGGAGCTGGACGCGACGGACCAGTTGGAGGTGCCGGCGCCGAACGGCATCCATCCGCAGTTGGCCGCGCTGGAGTTGCTGGCGCAGCCGGCCAGTTCGCAGCTGCGGGCCAACCAGGCGCTGGCGGCGGTGGGGACGCTGGAGATCACGCCGGTCGAGGCGCCGCTCACGCTGTTCACCTGGGGCGGCAAGCGGATCCTGCCCGTGCGGCTGACCGAACTCACCATCACCGAGGAGGCGTTCGACATCGACCTGAACCCGATCAGGGCCACCGTCGCCATCGGCCTGCGCGTCCTGACCGTCAACGACCTGCCGGCCGGGCACCGCGGGGCCGAGCTCTACCTGGCGCACCTGGTGCAGAAGGAGCGGCTGGTGGGCACCGCGGCCGACGGGCGGCTGAGCGCGCTCGGCCTGGGCGGGGGGCTGCGATGACCGTCGACCAGCCGCTGAACGCGCTGCCCGCGCCCTCGCCGTACCCGCCGACCAGCCGGTACCACGACGTCCCTGTCGCGTTGTACACGGAGCCGGACGGGCGGCAGGTGCCGTACCTGAGGCGGCGGTTGCTGCCGAGCCCGGACGGCCTGACCCCGCTCGCCGAGCACGTCGTCGGTGCTGGTGACCGCCCCGATCTGCTCGCGTACCGCTACCTCGGCCGCGCCGACCAGTGGTGGCGGATCGCCGACGCCAACCCGGTGCTCGATCCACGGGAGTTGACCGCGACGCCGGGCCGGCGGATCACCGTCGCGCTGCCGGGCGGGGTGCCGGGGGTGGGGAATGCCTGAGGCCTCGGCCGTCACGGGGGGCGGGTCGGTCGGGTCGATCCACCTCACCCTGCTGATGGGCCCGCAGATCCCGGTGCCGGTGCCGCAGCCGGTGACCGACGCCCTGTTGTCGGCGCAGGTCACGGTGGCGTCCGGGCAGCGCAGCGGGTTCCAGCTGGCCTTCGACCTGTCGAAGCGGGGGCTGATCAACACCGCGCTGCTGCCGGGCGGCTTCTTCGATCCGAAGATCAGGGTCGTGCTGATGGCGGTCGTCTCGGGCACCCCGAGCGTGCTGATGGACGGTGTGATCATCCGCCAGGAGGTCGGCATCAGCAACCAGCCCGGCCAGTCCACGCTCACCGTCACCGGCGAGGACCTGACGGTGCTGATGGACCTGGAGGAGCAGGCCGGCGTGCCCTTCCCGGCGATGTCCCCGGCGGCCCGGGTCGCCGCGATCATCGGAAAGTACGGGCAGTACGGCATCGTGCCGCTGGTCATCCCCGAGCTGGTGCCGCAGACGCCGATGCCCACCCGGCGGATCGACTTCCAGAAGGGCACCGACCTCGGGTACGTCAACGAGCTGGCGAAGGCCAACGGCTACGTGTTCTACCTCGACCCGGGCCCGGTCCCCGGGACGAGCCGCGCCTACTGGGGGCCGGAGAACCGGCTCGGCGTCCCGCAGCACGCGCTGAACGTGAACATGGACGGGTTGTCCAACGTCGACCAGCTGACCTTCGCCCTCGACGGGACCGCCCGCGAGGAGCCGGAGGCCCGCATCCAGCTGCCCGCGACCAAGGTCTCCGCGATCCTGCCGGTGCCGGAGGTCAGCATCCTGCGCCCGCCGCTCGCGCTCAGGCCCGCGCCGGCGCTGAAGAAGAAGGTCATCGCCGACACCGCCAAGAAGGACACCTCCCAGGCCGTCGCCGAGACCATCGCCCAGGCGATGCAGTCGGCGGACGCCGTCTCGGGCTCCGGCCAGCTCGACGTCGTGCGGTACGGCCACGTCCTGCGGCCGCGCGAGCTGGTCGGAGTGCGCGGCGCCGGGCTCACCTATGACGGCCTGTACTTCGTCAAGAGCGTCACCCACAACCTCAAGCGCGGCTCGTACACCCAGAACTTCACGCTGGCCCGCGAGGGCCTGATCGCCCTCCAGCCGACCGTCGTCCCGTAGCCGCCCCACAGCCACCCCGCAGCCGCCCCACAGCCGCCACGATCGACTGCCAGGAGTTGCCAGCATGGCCGAACCGACCCGCTACCTCGGCAAGTTCCGGGGAACGGTGGTGAACAACGTCGACCCGCTCGGGATCGGCCGCATCCAGGCCCAGGTGCCCGACGTGCTGGGCGACGCCGTGTCGACCTGGGCGATGCCGTGCTTCCCGGTGGCCGGCCCGGGCATGGGGCACTACGCCGTTCCGCCGGTCGGGGCGGGCGTGTGGCTGGAGTTCGAGCAGGGCGACCAGAGCTACCCGATCTGGACGGGCTGCTGGTACGGCTCCGCCTCGGAGGTCCCGGTGGAGGCGAGGACGGGCCCGCCGGGGGCGCCGAACGCGGTGCTGGAGACCTCGGGGCGGCGGGTGATCATCCTGTCCGACGATCCGACCACGGGGATCACCCTCCGCACACCGAGCGGGGCCTCGATCGTGATCAACGACTCGGGCATCCAGATCAGCAACGGCCAGGGCGCCTCGATCTCGCTCGTCGGCGCCACCGTTTCCATCAACCAGGACGCCCTGAGCGTGACCTGACGGGGGAGAGACTCGTGCCCGGAAATCTGCTGCACGTCAATGCGACGGTGACCTGCCCGCACGGCGCCCAGGCGACGGCCCGGCCCGCCCAGGCCCGGGTGCTGGTCGCCGGCCAGGCCGTCACCAGTACGGCCGACCCGTACACCGTGACCGGCTGTCCGTTCACCGTGGCCGGCAAACCGCAGCCCTGCGTCACGATCCACTGGGTGGTGCCGTCCGCCCGGATCCGGGTGAACGGCTCCCCCGCGCTGCCGCGGTCCGCCGTCGGGCTGTGCCAGAGCGCCGAGCAGGTCCCGCAGGGGCCGCCGATCGTGACCGTCGTCCAACAGCGGGCGGAGGGGGTATGAGCACCACACAGCACGCCACGCACTCCGGGAACGCCGGCCAGGCCACGCACGCCGTCGAGCCGGCGAGTCCGCCGCCCGGTCCGGCCCGGACGGACCTCGCGTTCCCGTTCCGGATCGACAGCCGCGGGCGAACCGCCGAGGCCGCGTACGACGACCACGTGCGGGACCTGATCGAGCACTTGCTGTTCACCAGCCCCGGCGAGCGGGTCATGCACCCCGACTTCGGCTGCGGGCTGCTCGACCTGGTCTTCGCGCCGAACAGCCCGGAGCTGGCGGCCACCCTGCAGATGTCCGTCCAGGCGGCGCTGCAGCGGTGGCTCGGCGACGTGATCGAGGTCGTCTCGCTCGACGTGGAGAGCGAGGACGACGTGGTGCGCGTCGAGTTGGCGTACGTCGTGCGCCTGACCGGTTCGCAGCGGCAGGACGTGTTCGAGGGCGGGGTGGCGGCATGACCGGCCGATCCGAAGTGACCGGGCAGCCCGAACGCCCGTCGGTCCGATGCGGGACCGAACCGCGTCGCGCCGACGTGCGCGCGGCCCGGCTGCTGGGCCTGGACGGCGCCGAGCCGGACGACGACGGGCGCACCCTGAGCGTGACCTTCCTCGGCCGGGCGCCGGACGAGCTCGGCCCGGAGAACATCCGCGTCGACGGCGGCCGGCGGATCACCGGCCTGCGCGCCCTCGCGGTCGACATCGAGCGCGCGGACGACCCGGAGCTGGACGACCGGATGCTCGTCACCCTCGACCGGGCCGGCGACACCTCCCGCTACCGGCTGACCGCGGTCGAGGCGGACGCCTACGGCCGCCCGGGCAGCCGCCCGTACCCGGGCTTCGACCCGAGGTACGCGAGCACCGACTTCTCCTTCGGCGCCGACTGCCCCTCGCCCTACGACTGCCGCACCGAGGAGAGCTGCCCGCCCTCCCTGCGGCCGGCCCCGGTCATCGACTACACCGCCCGCGACTACGAGAGCATGCGGCGGCTCGTGCTGGACCGGATGAGCCTCACCACCCCCGGCTGGACCGAGCGGCACCTGCCCGACCTCGGCATCACGCTGGTCGAGCTGCTCGCCTACACCGCCGACCAACTCTCCTACCAGCAGGACGCGGTGGCCACCGAGGCCTACCTCGACACCGCCCGCCGCCGGGTGTCGGTGCGCCGGCACGTCCGGCTGATCGACTACGCCGTGCACGACGGCTGCAACGCCCGGGCGTTCGTCGCGCTGGAGACCGACCGCCACCTCACCCTGCCGCAGGGCACCTTCCGCTTCGCCGCCGTCGACGTCAGCCGGCTCGGCCCGCAGGAGCGCCCGCAGCCGTCCACGGTGATCCCGGACGAGGAGTTGGACACGCTCGCCCGGACCGCCGCCGTCGAGGTGTTCGAACCCCTCGGCGGGGCGGACCTGGTGCTGCACCCCGCGCACAACACCATCCGGTTCTGGACCTGGGGCGACCAGGACTGCGTCCTGCCCGCGGGCGCGACCTCCGCCACCCTGCGCGACGACTGGCACGACGACCGGCCCGAGAACGACCGGCACCCCGACCGCCCCGAGGCCGACCGGCACCTCGACCGCCCCGAGGCCGACCACCCCGAGGCCCGCCGGCCGCGGCACCGCACCCGGCGCCTGGCGCTGCGCCCCGGCGACCTGCTGGTCGTCGAGGAGGTGCTCGGCCCGCGCACCGGCGCCGCCGCCGATGCCGACCCCGCGCACCGCCAGGCCGTCCGCCTCACCTCCGTCACCCACCTGGTCGACGAGCTGTACGAGCAGCCCGTCGTCGAGGTCACCTGGGCGCCGGAGGACGCGCTCTCCTTCCCGGTCTGCCTCTCCACCCGCGGCGGGAGCGACTGCGGCCCGATCGCCGACGTGAGCGTCGCCCGCGGCAACGTCGCCCTGGTCGACCACGGCCGCTCCCTCACGTTCTGCGGCGGCGCCCCGGAGACCTTCACGGTGCCGCCGGAGCCGGTCCGGGTCGCGCCCTGCGAACCGGACGGCTGCGGCTGCGCGGACCGCACCGAGGGCAGCCCGGCGGCGGAGGCCGTCCACGGGCTGCTCGACCAGACCCGGGCCGGCCGCCAGCTCGGCCCTGAACAGGTCCGCGAGCTGTACGCGCTGCTCGGCGAGCCCGCGGTGCGGCGGGCCGGGCTGGGCATCCACCTGGCGCCGGGCGCGAGCGCGGAGGGCGAGGACGGCCAGGGGGCCGAGGTCGAGCCGCCCACCGCCGACGCCCAGGCGGCGGCGCTGGAGACGCTGCTCGACCAGACCCGCTACCCCGTCCTGCCGCAGCCCTTCCGCCCGCTGCTGCGCCACGCCCCGGTCACGCAGGCGGCCGCCTACCCGGATCCGGCGCACGTCTGCGCCCGGCAGGCCGCCCTGCTCGCCGGCATCCCCGAGCGGGTCCGGCAGCGGCTGGAGGAGCTGTGGCACCGGGCGAGCCGCGGCCACGACCTCTCCCGCGCCGAACTCGCCGAGCTGACCGTGCTGTTCGGCGCCCAGGTGGTGCACGCGCTGCGCCTCGCCGACCGGCCCGCCGCCGGGCTGCGCGAGCTGCTGGCCCGCCGCGGCCGGCTGCTCGCCGCCAAACTGCGCCGCCTGGAGGTGCTCACCGCGCGCGCCCGCGCCGGCGGGGTGCTGCGGCGCTCCGGCGTCTGGGAGGTCACCCAGAGCTGGGGCGCCCGGTACGCCTCCGGGCTCGCCGCCGACTCCCCCGCGCTGGCCGGCCCGGCGAGCGGCATCGCCGTCCAGGACCCGCGCGCCGCGCTGCCCGCCGTCCGGGCCGCCATCGACGGCCGGGAGTGGACGCCCCGCCGGGACCTGCTCGCCGACGGCCCGCGGGAGCGGCACTTCGTGGGCGAGTGCGAGGACGACGGCCGTCTCGCGCTGCGCTTCGGCGACGGCCGCCACGGCCTGCCGCCCGCGCCCGGCGCGCTGCTGCGGGTCGCGTACCGGATCGGCAACGGCACGGCCGGGAACGTGGGCGCGGAGGCCATCAACCGCCTGGTGGTCTGCCAGGACGAGCCGCCCTGCCCGACGGGGCGCGGCCCCGCCACCCGGCCGCGGGACGCGGTGCTGCGGGTCCGCAACCCGCTGCCCGCGACCGGCGGCGTCGAGCCCGAACCGCTCGACCAGGTACGGCAGTCGGCCCCGCTCGCGCTGAGCCGCACCCGGCTGCGCGCCGTCACGGCCGCCGACTACGCGGAGCTGGCCGCCGCCCTGCCGGGCGTCCGGCGGGCCGCCGCCGAACTGCGCTGGACCGGCAGCGTCCAGGAGGTCCACGTCGCCGTGGAGCCGTACGGGCAGGCCACGGCCGACCCCGCCCTGCTGGAGGCGGTCGGGGACGGCCTGGAGGCGTACCGGCGGATCGGCCACGACCTGGTGGTCCGCCCGGCCGTGCTGGTGCCGCTCGACCTCGAACTGCGGATCTGCGCCGCCGCCGGCCACCAACGCGGCCACGTCCTGGCCGAGTTGCGCCGCGTGCTGGGCAGCCGCGCCCTGCCGGACGGCCGCGTCGGCTTCTTCCACCCGGACGCGCTGGGCTTCGGCGACCCGGTGCGGGTCTCCCGGCTGGTGGCCGCGGCCGCCGCCGTACCGGGCGTGGTCAGCGCTCAAGTCACCCGGCTGCGGCGGCAGTTCGGGCGGGACGACGGCGAGCTGGCGGACGGGCTGCTGCGGCTCGGCGCGCTGGAGGTCGCCGCTTGCGACAACGACCCCGACCGGCCGGAGAACGGCCGGCTCTCGATCGTGATCGGAGGTGGCCGATGACCGGCCAGTGCACCTGCGGCTGCTCGGGCACCGCCACCGCGACCCCGGCCCCGCTGTTCAACCCGCCCGGGCTGGACGCCGTCGGCTACCGCGTCGGCCGCTACGGGGAGTTCCTCGACAGCCTGCTCGCGCGGCTGTCCGGCCCCGCCTACCCGGCGCTGCGCGACCTGACCGTCCGCACCCCGGACGACCCGGCGATCGCCCTGCTGGACTCCTGGGCCGTGCTCGCCGACGTGCTCACCTTCTACTCGGAGCGGATCGCCAACGAGGGCTACCTGCGCACCGCCACCGAGGAGGACTCGCTCACCCTGCTCGGCCGGCTGGTCGGCCACCGGCCCCGGCCCGGGGTGGCCGCCGACACCTACCTCGCCTACACCCTCGACCACGACCCGCGGGCCGCCGAGGACCCGACCGTGGTCGTGCCGCGCGGCGCCCGCAGCCAGAGCGTCCCCGGCCCCGGCGAGGACCCGCAGTCCTTCGAGACCGCCGAGGACCTCCCCGCCCGCTCCGCCTGGAACGAACTGGCCGTGCTGCGCCGCCGTCCCTACCAGCTGACGCCCGGCCAGCTGAACCCCGGCGGGCGCGCCGAGCTGTTCGCCGCCGGCACCGCCAACAACATCAGGCCCGGCGACCGGCTGCTGTTCGTCTTCAGCGCCGACCGGGCCGCCGACCCGGTCCACCGGGTGCTGCGGCTGGTGCCCGAGGTGCGGATCGACCGCGAGAACGACGTCACGGTGATCGGCCTGCCCCGGGACCTGCGCACCCTCAAGGACCTGCGCGCCGAACTGGCGGACTGGATCACCGTCTCCGAGAACGCCCCCAACCCCCGACCCGGGCGCAGCCGGATCATCCGGGACTTCGACGAGCAGGTGCTGGCCCCGCTGCGCGCCGACCTCGACCTGCCGTCCGGTCCGCTGAGCACCCCGGCGGACTTCGCCGACCGGCTCGTCCCGGTGACGGCCCGGGCGGCCGAGGCGGCCGAACTGGCCCGGTCCCAGCAGCCGGTGGCCGACTGGTTCGGGCGCCTCGGCGACGAACTGACCGGCCTGCGAGACCGCGCCCACCAGCTGGAGCCGCCGCAGGCCCCCGAGCGGCCCGCGCCCGGCCAGGGCGGCCCCGGAGCCGCCGACCCGGCCGTCCGCGGACTCGGCTCGCTGCTGGCGGCGCTGCGCACCGCCCCCACCAGGCCCCCGCTCAGCGGCCGGGATCTCGCCCGCGACCCCCAGCGCCTCTTCGCGCCGGGATCGGACCTCGGCGCCCAACTGCTGTCCGCGCTCGACCCCCGGCTGCGCGACGGCCTCTACCCCGCCTGGCGGCAGGTCGACCTGACGGCGCCGCTCGCCGTGCACGAGATCCAGGCGATGCGGGTGGTCGCCACCCCGTTCGGCGCCACCGCGCCGCTCAAGCCCGTCTACGGCGACGACGGCCGGATCGACCGCTACGTGGACTGGCCGCTCGCCGGCAGCACGCTGATCAGCGTCCGGGTCACCTTCGACACCGCCGGCACCATCCCGAAGACCGCCGACTTCACGTACGTCGAGGCGGGCAGCCTGGTGCACAGCGGCATCTCGCTGCCCTGGGACCACACCTTCCCGTTCGGCCCCGGACAGGTCAAGGTGGTCACCACCGAGCCGCCGCCTCCGCCGCCTCACCTGCGCACCGCCGTGGCCGCCCCGGACGACGAACCCGGGGTCAGCGCCCGGTTCCTGGCGAAGCTGCCCGAACGCACCGTCTTCGTCTCCCGCCCGCAGGACGACGGCCGCGTCCACGTGACGGTCGACGGCGGTCCCGGCGCCGCGCTCGACTACCGACTCGACGCGGGCCAGGAGAAGACCGGTGAGTCCGGCGAGCTGAACGTCCGGGTGCACCGCTACGCCGGCACCGACCAGTCGGCGCCCGCGGTCGAGGTCGTGTTCACCACCAAGCTGCAGCCGGTCTCCGGTACGGTCCTCACCCTCGACGCCGTGTACGACCAGATCGCACCCGGCAGTTGGGTGGTCGTCCAGCGCCCGCGCAAGGGCCTCGACGGCGGCATCCCGGGCAGCCGCGACCTCGCCGAGGTCATCACCCGGGTGACCGACGTGCGGGTGATCTCCCGCGCCGACTTCGGCATCACCGGCAAGGTGACCGAACTCTCCCTGCAACAGCCCTGGTTGGACGACAAGGACACCCAGCTCTCGGACATCAGGGACGCCACCGTCTACGCCCGCGGCGAGTCGCTGCGGCTCGCCGACGAGCCCGTCACCGAGGAGGTCCACGGCGACCGGATCGAACTCGCCCGGCTCTACGACGGGTTGACCCCGGGCCGGTGGATCGCGGTCGACGGCGAGCGGACCGACATCCCGAACACCACCGGCGTCCGGGGCACCGAACTGGCCATGATCGCCGGCGTCGAACAGGGCGTCGACCCGCGGCTGCCCGGGGACACCGTCCGCACCACGATCACGCTCAGCGCCCGCCTCGCCCACCGCTACCGGCGCGACACCGTCCAGATCCTCGGCAACGTGGTGCGCGCCACCCAGGGCGCCACCCGCGACGAGGCCATCGGCAGCGGCGACGCCGGCGTCCCCGGCCAGCGCTTCGCCCTCTGGCAGTCGCCGCTCACCTGGCTGGCCGCCGACACCCCCAGGGGCGCGCGGAACACCCTGGAGGTCCGGGTCGACGGGGTGCGCTGGCACGAGGTCGACAGCCTCGCCGGACGCGGCCCGGACGAACGGGTCTACGTCACCGCGACCGCGAGCGACGGCCGCACCACCGTCACCTTCGGCGACGGCGTGCACGGTTCACGCCTGCCCACCGGCCGGGAGAACGTCCGCGCCCGCTACCGGATCGGCATCGGCGAGTCGGGCAACGTCGGCGCCGGCCGGATCACCCAGCTCACCACCCGCCCGCTCGGCGTCTCCGCCGTCGTCAACCCCCTGCCCGCCACCGGCGGCGCCGGCCCGGACGGCCCCGGCCTCGCCCGGCGCAACATCCCGCTCGCCGTCACCGCCCTGGACCGGCTGGTCTCGGTGACCGACTACGAGGACTTCACCCGCTCCCGGGCCGGCATCGGGCGAGCCTGCGCCACCCGGCTCTCGGACGGCCGGCGGGAGCTCGTCCACGTCACGGTGGCCGGGGTGGACGACATCCCGCTCACCGCCGACTCCGACCTGATCCGCACCCTGCACTCCTCGCTCACCGCCTACGGCGACCCGAGGCTTCCGGTCGAGGTCGCGCTGCGCGAACCCGTCCTGCTGGTCGTCGCCCTGAGCGTGAAGGTCGACCCGGACCACTCCTGGGACCTCGTCGAACCGGCACTGCGCCGCGCCCTGCTCGACCGCCTCGGCTACGCCGGACGCCAACTCGGCCAGAGCGCCCACCAGTCCGAGGTCCTCGCCGTCGCCCAGGCCGTCCCCGGCGTCGACCGGGTCGACGTCGACGCCTTCACGGGCGTGCCCGGCAGCCTCACCCCGGAGGGCCTGGAGCAGCTGTCCGACCTGCTCGCCCAACCGCAGCCGACCGTCCCGGCCCGGCTCGCCCGCTTCGAGGAGCAGCGCTACCGGGTGAAGGACCCCGCCGGGGAGTCCCTCACCGACGTCGCCGCCCGGGGCGGCATCTCCGTCGCGGAGCTGCTGCGCCTCAACCCGGCCGTCACCGACACCCGCCCGCTGCCGCCCGGCCGGGTGCTGACGGTGTTCCGCGGCATCCGTCCGGCCCAACTCGCCATGCTGTCGCCGAATCTGCCCGACACGTTGATCCTCAAGGAGGTCCGCTCATGACCGACCCGAGCGGGCGGGACCCGGACGCACTGCTGGAGCTGCTGCCGCAGTGGCACCGGCTGCGGGACGCCGACGCGGGTGAGCCGCTGCGCGCCCTGCTGGCCGTCATCGCCGAGCAGGTCGACGTCGTCCGCGGCGGCATCGAACAGGGCTACCGGGACTGGTTCGTGGAGACCGCCGCCGACTGGGCCGTCGCCTACCTCGGCGACCTGGTCGGCTACCGGATCCTGCCCGGCTACGAGGAGGTGCTCGCCACCGGGCTGCACGGCGGCGCCTCCCCCGAGCGGGCGGCGGCCCGCGACCGGCTCGCCGCCCGGCTGGCGCCGCGGCGCGACGTCGCGAACACCGTCGCCTACCGCCGGCGCAAGGGCACCCTGGCCCTGCTGGAGGAGCTGTCCGCCTCGGTCGCCGACTGGCCGGCCCGGGCCGTGGAACTCTCCCGGCTGCTCGGCGAGACCCAGCCGGTGCGGCTGCTGCGCCCGGACGAGGGGCCGGCCGACCGTCAGCGGCTGGGCCGGGGCCGACTGGTCGACGTGCGGCGCGGCGCCGAGCTGGACCTGCTCGGCGGGCCCTTCGACGGGCAGGCGCACACCGCCGACGTCCGCCGCGCCGCCTCCGCCCGCCGCCAGGGCGGCCGCACGCCGGCCGGTGTCGCCCTGTATGTGTGGCGGCTGAAGCCGTACCCGGTCACCCGGGCGCCGGCCTACTGCATCGACCGGGCCAGGAACCTCTTCACGTTCTCGGTCCTCGGGAACGACGCCCCGCTGGTCACCCGGCCCGAGCCGGAGCCGTCGGCCACCCACCTCGCGGCGCTGGACAACGTGCCGGCACCGATCCGGCGCCGGCAGCTGGCCGAGCGCCTGGCCGACTACTACGGTCCCGGCAAGAGCTTCGCCATCTGGCGCGACGGCGCCCAGGAGCCGGTCCCGCCCGCCGAGATCACGGTGGCCGACCTGACCGACTGGGCGTACCGGCCCAAGCGCGGCCAGGTCGCCGTCGACCCGGTGCTCGGCCGGATCGCCTTCGGCGCCCGCTCCGCCCCGCGCCGCGGCGTCTGGGTCGACTACCACTACGCGTTCGGCGACGACACCGGCGGCGGGGAGTACCCGCGCGACCGCCCGCAGGCCCCGGGACGGACGGTCTACCGGGTCGGCCCCGGCGGGCCGTACGAGCGGATCAACGACGCCTACCAGCAGTGGCGCGCCGACCAGCAGGACGGCAGCGCGGGCGGCGCCGCCGTCATCGAGATCACCCACAGCGGCGCCTACCAGGAGCAGCTGGACTTCGACCTGGAGGCCGACGACCGCCTGGAACTGCGCGCCGCCGAGGGCACCCGGCCGGTGATCCGGCTGCTCGACTGGTACAGCAACCGGCCGGACGCGCTCAACGTCCGGGGCGTGCGCCCGGGCGGGCGGCTGGTCCTGGACGGCCTGCTGGTCACCGGCCGCGGGGTCAACGTCACCGGGCCGCTCGCCTCCGTCACCCTGCGGCACTGCACCCTGGTGCCGGGCTGGTCGCTGGAGCCGCACTGCGAACCGCACTCGCCGCAGGAGCCCAGCCTCGTGCTGGACCACACCACGGCCTGCGTGCGGATCGAGCGCAGCATCGTGGGCTCGATCCAGGTCGTCGGCGACGAGGTGGACGACGACCCGCTGGAGATCCACCTCAGCGACAGCGTCCTGGACGCCACCGGGCACCGGCGGCCGGCGCTCTCCGGGCCCGACTGCGAGCACGCCCACGCGCTGCTGCACGCCCACCGCTCCACGGTGGTCGGCGAGGTCCACACCCACGCGGTGCCGCTCGCCGAGGACTGCGTGTTCACCGGGCTGCTGCGGGTCGCCCGCCGCTCGCTCGGCTGCCTGCGGTTCTGCTACGTCCCCCCGGGCTCGCGCACCCCGCGCCGGTACGAGTGCCAGCCCGACCTGGTGCGCTCGGCGGTGACCGGGCTGGTCGAGCGCGGCGAACTGCACCCGGCGCAGGCCGCCCGGCTGCGCGACGTGGAGGCCCAGCGGGTCCGCCCGCTGTTCGCCGGCCTCCGCTACGGCACGCCCGACTACGGCCGGCTTGCCGCCGGGTGCGCGCCGGAGATCACCCGCGGCGCCGAGGACCGCTCCGAACTCGGCGCCTTCCACGACCTGTTCCAGCCCCAGCGCGAGGACAACCTGCGGGCGCGGCTGGCCGAGTACACCCCGGCCGGCACCGACGCCGGGATCTTCTTCGTCTCCTGACGCCCGACCGCTCCCGCCCGACCAATGACTGTGAGAGGGAAACCGTGCACGCAGACTTCTCGCGCCTGACGTTCCGGCCCGGCAAGCACTACTCCGCCGTGCTGACCCAGCAGGGCCGGGTCCAGCTCGACGCCGACGCCAACGAGCAGGCCGCGATCGAGCGCTACCAGCTGCGCACGCTCGCCGCCGACCTGATCGGCCGCCGCGGCGGACCGGCCTCGGCGGCCGGGTTCGCGATCGGCTACGTGCCGGGCAACCACGACGTGGACGACCTCACCATCGGCGGCGGCCGGTACTACGTGGACGGCATCCTGTGCGAGTCCTACCGCCCCGAGGAGGGCCTCGCCGTACCCGACGACGGCGACTGGGGCGGCACCGGCGGCAGCGACGGCGAGGCCCGGCAGGCGCCCGCCGTCTGGACGTACTGGGACCAGCCGGACGCCTACCGGGACGAGGAGCGGCCCGGTGACCGGCTGCCCGGCGACTTCCCGTTCCTGGTCTACCTGAAGGTCTGGGAGCGCAGCGTCACCGCGGTCGAGGACCCGGAGATCCGCGAGGTCGCGCTCGGCGCGGCGATGCCGGACACGGCGGCCCGGGCCAAGGTCGTCTGGCAGGTACTCGCCCTGCCCGCCTCGGAGTTGAGCGTGCCGGACGGCGGGGTGTCCCGGGTCAGGGAGGCCTTCGACGCGTGGGCCGAACCGCACGAGCGGCCCGCCTCCTGGCTGGCCGCGCGCGCCCGGCGGCCGGAGCGGGCGAACGAGGACCCGTGCCTGGCCCACCCCGACGACGCCTACCGGGGCCCGGAGAACCAGCTGTACCGGGTGGAGGTCCACCGGGGCGGCTCCGCCGAGGGCTGCGCCACGTTCAAGTGGTCCCGGGAGAACGGCTCGGTCGTCCTTCCGGTCGCCTCGATCGAGGGTGTCTGGGTCGACCTCACCACGCTGGGCGACGACGACAAGCTCGGTCTCTCGGTGGGCGACTGGGTCGAGGTCGGGGACAGCGCGTACGTCAGCCGGGACGAGCCGGCGGACCTCCTCCAGGTGGAGGAGACCGACCTGCCGGGCCGCCGGGTGCGGCTGTCCGCCGAACCGGGTCCCGAGGTCGGGCGGCTGGCCGAGCGCCACCCCTTCCTGCGCCGCTGGGACCACCGGGCGGCCCGCGGCCGGGACGCCCTGCCGCTGGTCGGCGGCGCCCTGCGGATCCAGGAGGGCGCCTGGCTGGACCTGGAGGACGGCGCCCAGGTGTACTTCCGGCCGGGCGGCGCGTACACCCGCGGCGACTACTGGCTCGTCCCGGCCCGGACGGCCACCGGCTCGGTGGAGTGGCCGCAGAACACGGCCGGCGAGGCCCTGCTCCAACCCCCGGCCGGGGTCCGGGTGCACCACGCCCCGCTCGCCTGGGTGAAGGGCCCGACCACGGTCGTCGACCTCCGGCAGACCTTCGGCCCGCTCACGGCCACCGCCGCGGGCGAGGCCTGAGCGGCCGGTCGCCGTCCGCACGGCAGTGCGTGCCGTGCGGACGGCTCCACCGCCGGGCCGCGTCAGCCGGCGAGGCGGGTGAGGTGTTCCGCGACGGTGGTCGGCGAGGGCATGGCCGCGATCTCGGTGCTGACCTCGCGCGCGGCGCGGATCAGGTCGGGGTCGGTGAGCAGCCGGTCGAGCAGCGCCGGGCCGATGTCCTCGGCGGCGGCGCGCAGGCCGGCGCCCCGGGCCCGGACCGCGTCGGCGTTGATGAAGCGGTCGGAGCCGTCGGGGAGAACGAGTTGCGGGATGCCGGCGTCCAGGGCGCCGAGGGCGGTGCTGCCGCCGCCGTGGTGGATGGCGGCCGAGCAGGTGTCCAGCAGTGCCCGCCACGGGACCCAGCCGCAGGCGCGGACGTTGTCGGGCAGGGTGTCGAGCGTGCCGAGGTCGAGGTCGCCGGTGGCGAGCACGAACTCCGCGTCGATGTCGGCGGCCGCCGCGATCACCCGCTCCAGCCTGGTCAGGCCGTCCGTCTTGGGCGGGATGGTGCCCAGCGTCACCGCCACGCGCGGGCGGTCGGCGGGCACGGCCAGGTGGGCGGGGAGTTCGTCCTCGCCGTTGTAGGAGACGGGCCGCAGCGAGCGGCCGTACCGTTCGTCCCCGGCCATGCTCGGGGGCGCGAGGTCGATGATGTCCGCGGGCTCGGGCAGCCGGTCGATCCCGTGCCTGGCGAAGGTGTCCGCCATCTCCGCCAGCATCAGCGCGCGCAGCTTCGGGGTCCGGACGAACCCCAGGTCGTGCTGGACGGCCGGCACGCCGAGGCGGGTCGCCGCGAGCAGGGCCACCGGGAACTGGTAGTCGTACACCACCAGGTCCGGTCGCCACTGGGTGGCGAGCTCGACCACCGCGTCGGCCACGTCGCTGTTGACGTGGGCGGCCAGGGGGACGAACGCCTCGCGGTCGGCCGAGTTGCTCTCGACCACCCGCTGCATCAGGTCGGGCCGGCGGGTGCGGCCGGCCTCCCTGATCACCTTGCGCCAGTCGACCCCGGGCGCGATGGGCAGGTACGGCATCCCGGCCGCGGCGACGGCCTCGCCACCGTCCATCGAGGCCACCGCGACCTCGTGGCCGAGTTCGCACATCGCCCTGGCGAGCGGGACCAGCGGGAAGAGGTGGCCGATGCCGGGGACGCCGGCGAACAGTACACGCATGGAGGAACCTCGGTCGTGGGGTCGGGGGGATGCCGGGGTGCGCCGGCTCAGGAGGCGGCCCGGTGCAGGGCGGCTTCCATGCCGTTCAGCACGGCGTTGCAGTCGCGCTGCAGGGTGGCGGCGTCGACGGCGCTCAGCAGGTAGACGCCGAGCCAGTTGCGCGACCCGGCGGACGGGTCGAAGGCGGGGACCGTCCGGCCCGCGGGCATCGCGAAGGCGGGTACGGCCTCGATGGTGCTGCCCGGCGACAGCAGGCTCTGCCAGTCGACGGCCTGCGGGTTCCAGACCGGGCTGGTCCGCCAGGGCACGCCCGCCGCGTCGGCCGGGACGACGGCCAGCGAGGCGGCGGCCCCGACGCCGTCGAGGGGCATGGCCGCCGGGTAGTCGACCCGCTCGCCGAGCAGTTGCCGGACCAGCATGCCGATCGGGTCGAGCCCGAAGACCTCGTGGACCTGCCTGGTCGTCAGCAGGCCGCCGAACCTGGCGGCGGTCTCGATGACCACCAGTTCGCCGTCCGCCATCAGCTTCAGCTCGGTGTGGGTGCCGCAGTTCTCCAGCCCGAGCGCGTCGACGGCCTGCCGCGAGACCTCCTCGATCCGGCGTTGCAGCGGCTCCGCGAGGACGCAGGGCGAGGTGCTGGCCACCTCGACGAAGGACGGGACGGTCGGCAGCTTGGCGGTGATGGCGAGGGGGTGGTAGACGCCGTCCGCGACGATCCCCTCCACGCTCACGTAGTCGCCGTAGCCGGGCTCCTGGTACCAGCCCTCGATGGAGCCCTGGGCGATCGACTCGACGAGGCGGTCCCGGTCGGTGTCCGCGGCGTAGAGCTCGTTCATGCCGACCTGGCTGCCCGCCCGCAGCCCGCTCTCGATGCCGGCCCACGCCGGGGCGGCCTCCTCGACCGAGTCCAGCACGATCTGGGCGACCGATCCGGCGCCCCAGGCCGGCTTGAGCAGCAGCGGGGGCGTGAGTTCGGCCAGCGCGGTCGTCAGGTCGGTGAGGCTGTCGACGCGGCGGAACGCGGGTATCGGCACCCCGGCGGCCGCCCACGCCTCGCGCATCAGCCGCTTGTCCCGGGCGCGGATGATCCCCTCTCCCGGGCCGGCCAGGTGGAGCCGGCTCGCGGCGTGCGCGACGGCCAGGACCGCGAACTCCGAGAGGGTCAGCATCGCGTCGGCCCCGATGGCCTTCGCGTACTCCACGATCAGCTCGACCAGGTCGTCGCCGCGCGGCGCGTCGGGCACCAGCTCGATGCTGGTGCAGCTGGGACGCCACACGTCCTCCCCGGCCGTGGGCAGCGGCGCCAGCGCGAGGACGTGCAGCTCGCCGCAGGCGGCGATGCGCGGGAACGCGTACTCCAGCGGGGCGCCGCCCTTGACGTAGACGTAGAGGATCTTGTTCAACGTACTTTCTCCTGAAGGAAGTTCACTCGTCCATGGGCACGCCGACGAGCGGGCCCGTGGGGCTCGCCCGCGGCCTCGGAGGATCGCTCCGGCCCGTGGCATGCCGGGGAGCGGCTGGGGCCCGTACGGCGGTCCGGCCGCGTCAGCCGGCGGTGCGGAAGGGGCGCAGCTGCAGCAGGCCGATCTGGTCGCCCTCGATCGCCCATTCGATGTCGACCGGGGCCGCGTACGTCTCGTCGGGCGAGAAGTGCGACTGCAACAGCCGGCTGATCAGGGCCAGTCGGCGCACGACGTCCTTGGTGGCGGTGTCCAGGTCGGTGGCGGCGGTGCCCAGCGAGATGGTCCGGCTGCCGCCCTCCATGGTGTTGTACAGGTACTGGAGCGGGGCGCCCCGGCCGTCCACCACGTCGGTCACCGAGCGCGGCGAGATGTTGAGGTAGACGTCGCGGAAGTCCTGCGGGCTCAGCGGGTTGCAGGTGACCAGGACGCCGCCGACGGTGGCGCCGACCTGCTCCTGGACGATCACGGCCATCCGGCAGTGGTCCAGGGGGATGCCCGCCTGGCGCCGCAGCAGCACCGCCCGGGGCGAGAACAGCGAGGCCCAGACCTCCCGGACGGCGTCGAGGAGCGCGTCGGTGCCGCTGACGCCGGCCACCGACTCGTAGAGTCCGGCGGCGGAGAAGCCGGCCAGGTCCTCGGCGTTGGAGGAGCTGCGGACGACCTGGACGGGGGCGCCGTACAGGTGGCGGTCGACCGCCCGGTCGATCTCGGTGCGGATCGGGTCGGGCAGCGGGGTGTCACGGATCAACCGCTGGACGTCGAGGCAGAGTTCCTCGATCCGCGGGGCCTCGTCCCCGAGCGCGGCGGCCATCCGGTCGAGGGCCTCCCGGAGCTGCTCGGAGGAGTCGAGGAAGCGCTGCTGGAGGGAGAACGGCAGCACGATCCCGCGCGGCACGTGGGCGTACTCCTTCACCAGGAGCCGTGCGGCGGCGTTCAGTTCGGCCTCGTCCGTGTCCTCCGGGAGGTCGAGCTGCCGGGCCAGGTAGCGCAGCAGGTCGGCCCGGGGCGGCCGGGGCACCTGGTAGAAGCCGAGCCAGCGGGGTGAGCCGTGTTGCAGCAGGTGGGTGAGTTCGCCGAGGTTGGCGGCCTTGGTGCCGAACCGTACGTGGTCCCCCTCGCGCAGTTCGGACAGCGCGGTGACGGGCGTGGGCGCGAGGTCGGGCCGGTCCACGGTGACGCGGTCGACCGGCGGGGCCGGCCGCGCTCCCCCGGTCTCGCCCGGCTCGGCGGCCTCCAGCAGGAGGTCCCCGCCGTCGGCCTCGACGCGGTAGTCCACCCACCGGCCGGCCAGAGCGGCGCGGTCGATCCGGTCGAAGGCTCCGATGCCGACGGCGTTGGGGATCCGCCAGCCGGCGGCCATCACGTTGATGTGGGAGAGCGGCGTGGTGTGCTCGGTGTGGATGATGCCGGACACCCGGGGGATGTCCTCGGGCACCCGGGGCATCACCACGATGTCGTACCACTCCAGCGGCTCGGGGGCGGCCCGGTAGTCCTCCTCCGAGCGGAACACCCGCAGCCGCCCGTGGGCCGTCCCGGGGTTCAACGGCACGAACGAGGCCGCGGAGTAGAGCTCGTGGGACAGGACGCGCGGTATCTCGCTCTCCGGGATGTCGGCGAGGTAGACCTCCTGCTGGTGGCAGGCCGGCTTGAGGACCAGCCGCAGCGACGGGTCGAGGTGCTCGCGCACCCGGTGGTAGAAGAACCGCAGCATGTCCTGGGACATGGTGTCGACGTCGACCGTCTCCAGCGACAGGAAGGTCTCGGCCTCGTCGCCGCTTTCCGTGGCGCGACGGGTGTGGCGGGCGAGGGTGCCGAGATAGAAACGGCGGTCGGGATTCCGGTAGACGCCGTCGTTGAAGGAATCGAGCTGCCCCGCCAGTTCGTCGATCGACATGCCGAGGATCTCGCACCCGATGTAGCGGACGTGGAGCATGCCGTCGGCGCTGTCGATGAAGTGGAGCACCGACTCGTCACGGTCGAGCACGATCTTCACATAGGGATAGCCCCCGACCTGGCCGGCCAGTCCGGAGAACTCCTCGAGGGTGAGCTTTTCGCCTGCGCCTAGGAGGCGGGGCCGCGTGGTCGCGTCGTTGCGATCCGAACGGGTCATGCGCACAGTTCAGCCATTCGTCATCGTGTGCACGATCGGTACACACATGGTGCAGAAAGGGTCGGATACGACCGCCTACACACTGCCATTCATTATGAACGTTTGACGAACGGTCATATGACATCAGGCCATCACGAAGTGATTCGGCCATATGAGTTCCGTCAGGGAAAGCGTGAAGCCGCGTCATGTTGTGGCAGAGGTCACAACAGGGGCGGTCGATGCTCGGTGCGCGATCGAGCATTTCCGGAAGTGTTGATTCCTGTACGACCTCAGATGATAAGCGCCCAATTCGCCCGAAGCACGCAAATCCCTGATCATTCGGCTTCGTTCGTCTTCTTCTTCCCGCGGAACCCCGACATCAACCGGGGGCATCAACCCGGCGAGGGGTGACTCCGCGTCAGCCGAGCGTGCGGTCGAGGTTGAAGGCGGCGCTGATCAGCGCGAGATGGGTGAAGGCCTGCGGGAAGTTGCCGAGCTGCTCGCCGGTCGGGCCGATCTCCTCGGCGTACAGGCCCAGGTGGTTGGCGTAGGTGAGCATCTTCTCGAAGGCCAGCCGGGCCTCCTCCACCCGTCCGGCGCGGGCCAGGGCCTCGACGTACCAGAACGAGCAGATCGAGAAGGTGCCCTCGGCCCCGCGCAGGCCGTCCGGGCTGGCCTGCGGGTCGTAGCGGTAGACCAGGGAGTCGGAGACGAGTTCCGCGCCCAGCGCGTCCAGGGTCGACAGCCACTTGGGGTCGTTGGGCGAGATGAACTTGGCCAGCGGCATCATCAGCACGGAGGCGTCGAGGATGTCGCCGCCCAGGCTCTGGGTGAACGCCCGGCGCTCGGCCGACCAGCCGGCCCGCATGATCTGCCGGTAGATCGCGTCCCGGCAGGGCTGCCAGCGGGCCAGATCCGCCGGCAGCCCGCGCCGGTTCGCCATCCGGATCGCCCGCTCGATCGCCACCCAGCACATCAGCCGCGAGTACAGGAAGTCCTTGCGGCCGCCCCTGGTCTCCCAGACGCCCTCGTCGGGCTGGTCCCAGTGGTCGCAGAGCCAGTCCACCACGGCCCCGACCTGGTCCCAGTGGTCGCTGCTGATCGGCTGCCCCCACTTGTCGTACAGGTAGACGGAGTCGATCAGCGCCCCGTAGATGTCCAGCTGGAGCTGGCCGGTGGCGGCGTTCCCCACCCGCACCGGAGCGGACCCCAGGTAGCCCTCCAGGTGCGACAGCTCGCGCTCGGGCAGGTCGCTGCGCCCGTCGATCCCGTACATGATCTGCAGCGGCCCCGCGTCGCCGATGCCGGCACCGCCGCCGCGGAGGATGCCCCGCTCGGAGAGGAAGCCGATGAAGGCCTCGGCCTCCGCGGTGAAACCCAGCCGGAGCATCGCGTAGACGCAGAAGGCCGCGTCGCGGACCCACACGTACCGGTAGTCCCAGTTGCGCTCGCCGCCGATCCGCTCGGGCAGGCTGGTCGTCGGCGCGGCCACGATCGCACCGGTCGGCGCATAGGTGAGCAGCTTCAGCAGCAGCGCGGAGCGGTGCACCATCTCGCGCCACCGCCCGTGGTACCGGGAGCCGGCCAGCCAGTGGCGCCAGAACCGCACCGTCGCCTCGAACTCGTCCTCCGCCTCGGCCCGGGGGCACGACCTCGGGGTGACGTCACCGCCGACCCGGTCGAGGGCGAACACCGCCGACTCGCCCTCGAGGAGCTTGAAGTGCGACCACACGTCCACGCCGTCGCGCTCCAGCGGCACGGTGGCCGTCAGCGCCAGCGCCATCGACGGGGACTCGAAGACGGCCTCGTGCGGCCGCAGGCGCATGGTGTGCGGCTCGGTCCCGAAGCCGAAACGGGGAGCCACCCGGACCCGGAACGGGAGGGTCCCCCGGGCACAGACCACCCGCCGGATCAGCCGGTGCCGGCCCGCCTCGCGCGACTCGTCCACGACCGGCATGAAGTCCTGGATCTCCGCCACCCCGTCGGTGGCGAAGAACCGGGTGATCAGCACGTTGGTGTCGGGGAAGTAGAACTGCCGGGTGCGCGTCGGCACGTCGGCGGCCAGCTCGAACGACCCGCCCCGGTCGGCGTCGAGAATGGACGCGAAGACGCTGGGAGCGTCGAACCGCGAGCAGCAGTACCAGTCGATCGTGCCGTCCGTCCCCACCAGCGCGGCGGACCTGAGATCGCCGATCAGGCCGTGCTCGGCGATCGGCAGGTAGCGCGAGCCGTCCACTCCCCCGAATCCGGCATCGTCGAATGTCATTCCGGCCTCCTACCGCGGCGGCGCGGACACCGGTCAGCCGTGCCCGGTGCCACGGAACCACAGGACCACGGGACGCGGGACCACCGTCGGGCAGCCGTGCCCGTTCATCCGGGAAACACCGTCGCTGGGGGCCTTGTTCCGACTCACCCTCCGTGATCGGGGCCACGCTCCGTGATGCCGGTGCGAGGCGGACCGCCCGCCCCCGGCGACGGCGGGTCGGACGGCGCCACGGACGGCGAGCCGGAGGGGGCCTGCTCAGGGGTCCGCTCGGGGGCTACTTGGGGGCGGCCGCCATGGAGGCGACCGCGTCCGCCACGGTGGAGCGGTAGAGGCCCAGCTTGGGGTTCAGGACGTGCACGCCGCTGTCGAGCGGGAAGTTCCGGGTGTTCGCGAGGGGCATGTTGGTGCCGTCCTGGTCGACCAGCACGTTGAGTTCGTTGATGCCGGGGGCGGCGCCGGCGGTGGCGCCGCTCGGGTCGAGGTCGATCACCGCGTAGGCCTTCTGTCCGGCCGCGACCGGGAAGCGCGAGGTGCCGCCGGCGAGCACCGGCCGGATGTTCCCGCTCCGGTCCTGCGAGGTGGAGTTGCCCAGGTCGACCGCCGGGGAGGAACTCAGACTGCAGGCGCTCGCACCGGTGTTGTGCACCTCGATCACCCGCTGGCTCGGCGCCCCGGAGCGGATCGTCACCTGGATCGAGAGGTTCTGGATGTCGCAGGGGCGGGCGGCGGCGCCGGCGTTCCCCCCGTCGGACTTGGTGCCGCCCGACGTGCTCGCGCCGGACGGCTTCGGCGGAGCGGAGTGCGACGGCGCCCCGGTGGCGGGTGCGCCCGCGGTGGGCGCCCCGGTGGCGGGTGCGGCCGCGGAGGGCGTGGCGGCCGCGGAGGCCGTCGAGCCGCCGGCCGCGTCGGTGTTCTCCGGCCCGCAGGCGGTCAGCGCGAGCCCCGCCCCGACGACGAGGACGGCGGAGGCGAGCAGCGGGCGGCGGTGGCGGCGGACGGTCATGGTGGCTCCCCCATGGCGGTGCGTGCTGTTGGCGACGGACACACCACAGGACGGCCGACCGGCCGGTTCCGGTGCCACGAACGGCGTCACAATCGCCGGGACACGGCGGGGACCGGACTGTGACATACGGTCAGGTGCGGCGTGGTTGACATGCGCGCGGCCATGTGGGCGGATCTCGCGGTATGGGTGTCGGCCGGTTGCGCGGTCTGGCAAACTCCCCGCTTGTGCAGCAAGATGCGGGTGATCTACGTGGTTGGCTTCGCTCCCTCACAGACGAACGGCTGGGCGATTTCCTTCGGGTCCCGACCGCACTTCCTTTCCTGGCCGGTATCCGGGTCGACGGCAGGCCGCGCGAGTTCGTGTGGAAGCGCCGCGAACTCCTGACCGCGCGGGCGTTCCTGGGGCGTGCACCGCTGGACGTCCTGAACTCGATCGGGCAGCAGGCGGCCGACTTCGCGGACCACCTGCTGAGGCGAGTCCACGGTTTCTCCGCGGAGGAGCTGCGCGACCCCGACCCGGAGCGGTTCGGCCGGATGCTGACCCAGCTCCCCCCGGTGCTGGCCCACGCCCGCCTCCACCACCTCGTTCAGCACCGCCCGGAGCTCGAAGAGGACTGGGACGTCGCCGTCGTGGAGCTGCTACGGTGCGCCGACACCCCCGGCACGGCGGTGCCCGACCACCGTGATCCGGCGGGCCGGGAAGCGACCGCGCCGTTGGCCCCCGAATCCGAGCAGGAGAGGAACGTTCAGGTGAAGAGCCAGCCGGCCCCCCAGGACCTGTCCGCCGCCGCGGAGGCCCTGCGGCACGCGGCCGCCGCGCTGGCGGGGGACCTGCGCGCCCTCGCGGACCTGGTCGAGAGCGGCGGCACGGTCGAACCAGCGGACCTGGACGACAGGTTGGCCGTGTACACGGCCGACCGGGCCCGGCTCGCCGAGCAGATCACCGGTACCGGGCAACGGTGGGACGCGGCCGCGACATTCGAGGACCTCGACGCGGTGATCGCGGAGCTCGCCGCGGCGCAGCAGCAGGCCGCGGCCCGCCACGCACGGGCCGCGGAGCTGCGGGTCCGCTATGACCGGTACGCCGACATGCTGCAGGAGGAGGACGACGAGGTCGCCCGCGCCGGCCTGGAGTCGGCCCGGGGCCGGATCGCGGAGCAGATCGTAGAACTCGGCGGCGTACTGCCCACACCGGCGGCCGCATCCCTGGACCTGCCCCAACAGTTGATGCCGGAACAGGCGCCCGCCGTCGCAGAGGACGCGGCGCCGAAACCGCCCGCGGTACCGCCCGCAGAGCCGGTACCGCCCGCGGAGCCGGAACCGCCCGCGGAGCCGACGCCGGAAGCGGTGGAGGAGCCGGAGCCGGTGGCGGACGCCATCCCCGCGGACGAGGACGGGCCTGACGACGACACCGCTCCGGCGGCCGACCCGGAGCCGACGCCGGAACTGCGGGAGGAGCCGGTACCGAAGTCCACCCCGGCGCAACCGCCCACGTCCGAGTCGACGGCCCGGCCGGTGACCGTCGCCGAACCGAAGCAGGAGCCGGAGCCGGAGGAGGAAGAGGAGCAGGAGCAGCGCCTGGCCTTCCTCCCCTGGGAGCCGTCGGCCGGAGGTGCCGGCCCGGTGGCCGAACTGGTGCGCCAGGGCCGGCTCGCCGAGGCGTTCTGGTACACCCGGGGCTCGGACGAGGGCGCACTGCGCGCCGACACCCTGGCGTTCGCCGAGGCCGCGTTCGCGTGCCAGGACAACGACACGGCCACTGCAGTGCTTTCCGCCTTCGGGCACGGCGCCGCCGAGTTCCGGGACGACCGGAGCGCGCAGATCGCCGCCACTGTGGCCTCGCTGCGCGCGGGCCTGGTGGCGGGCTGGCCTAACGACCTGCTCAACCAGGCGGAGCCGATCACCGGTCTGCCCGCGCCCTGGGCGCGGCTGCTGGAGGCCGCCGCGTCGACCGTGCGCCACTGCCAGCGGGTGAACCCGGCCGGCGGATGGCTGGTGGACCCGGCGCCGGGGCTGACCCGGGAGGTGATCGGCGACCAGGCGCGCGAGCTGCTGGTGACGCTGCCCCAGCGCAGGACCAGCTACGCGCGGGCGACGCAGGTGCTGACCCGCCTGGCGTCGGACGGGCAGCCGCTGGGCACCACGCTGCAGACGATCGTGGAGTGGGCGCAAGGCCGGGCGGGGTTGGAGGCTCTGGACGCGGTGGCCGAGCAGTTCGCGCGGCGGGACTGCGGTGAGCGGCTGATCCTGGACGCCGACGTCATGGTACGCACCAGCAAGCAGGCTCGAGAGCCGATCGAGGCCAAGGCCAAGCAGGCGCTGCTGCGGGCGATCGCGAGCGTCAGCGACCTGCTGGACCGGGCGCGGAGCATCGCAGCGTCCCAGGCCGGCGCCGGACTCTCCGGGTCGCTGAAGGGCGTGTTGACCCGTGTGACGAACGAGCCGGCGCCTCCCGGGGTGGAGGGCGCGCTGCTGCACCTGCTGCGCCAGTGGCTGTGCGGCAAGGCGCCCGCGGCGACCGCGCTGAGCGTCGGTGACGACGAGGGCTTCCCGGAGGACCTGCGCGACCACCGGCCCGACGTACGGCCGCTGCTCGTCCTGGCCGGCCTGCCGCGGCTGGGTGACGGCAGTCCCGACCCCGACGCGGACGGCTTCGACGAGGCGGCGCTGTCGCCGCTGCTGTCGCGGATCGACGGCGACGCGGCGCTGCGGGCGCACTGCGAGCACGGCGACCTGCACCTCGCCGAGGCGCTGGCCGCGGCGCTCGGCGAGGGCGCGGTGCCGGCCGTCGGTGAGGCGCCCGTGCGGGCCGACCACGCCCGGACGATCGAGGCGGCGCGCGCGAGCTGGAGCACCCGGCTGCGGGCCGAGCACGCCGACGCCTCCGGGCTGCTGGCCGAACTGCGGATCCAGCAGGCGCCGGACTCGGCCGCGGAGCGGAAGTTCAGCGCCGAACTGGCCGGACTGGAGCAGCCCCGGCCCGACGGCGCCTACCGCGCGGCGGTGGAGCAGGTCCGGGCACTGGCCGGGCGGCTGAGCGAGGCGGTCTCCGCGTACGCCGGGCAACTGCGCGCCGACATCGCCGAGTTGGAGCTCTCCGAGACCGACCGCACCCGGTTCGAGCAGGCGCTGGACAAGCACGACCTGGTCACCGCCGCGGAGTACCTGGCGCTGGCCAGGCGCGGCGAGCCGCTGCCGGACTGGAGCGCCCTGGACTGGGGCGCCGACCTCACCGAGTTCTCCGCCGGCCTGGGCCTGAGCGTCACCCAGCGGCAGGGCCAGGGCTACAGCGCCGAGCCCTGGGCCCGGCGCTACGCCCCGAACGGCGAGCTGACCGAGGCCGTGGGGCCCGCGCTGGAGGCGTGGGAGGCGCTGTGCAACGCCTCCACCCGGGCGCGCGAGTGGCAGCGGCACCTCCCGCGGGTGCTGCGCCTGCTGGGCCTGGAGGTCGACCCCGGCTCCCTGACCCACGTCGACGACGGCCAGCGTCGCATTGGGTTGCTGCGCACGACCGTACGCGCCAAGGTCAGCGAGTCCAGGCCCGGCTACGTCGCCTCGCTCGGCTCCCGGGCCCAGGGCCGGTACACCGTCGTCATCGTCCCCGAGGAGGCGGTCGGCCGCAGCGTCCTGGACCTGCTGGACGCACGGGACAGCGGTGCCACGCTGATCCTCTACCTGCACCCGCTGGGGCTCGCCGGCCGCCGCAAGCTCGCCGAGCGCGCCCGGGCGGGCGCCCGTCAGGCGCTGGTCGTCGACCCGGCGGTGCTCGGCTGGATCGCCGCACGCTCGCCGCGCAGCTTCCGCGCGCTTCAGCGCGTCACCCTGCCCTGGACCGGATTCAACCCCTACACGCCGTTCGTCGCCGGCCTGGTGCCGCCCGAGGTGTTCTACGGCCGCACCCAGGAGATCAACCAGGTCGTCGACCCCCTGGGTGGCCTGTTCCTCTACGGCGGACGCCAGTTGGGCAAGTCCGCACTGCTGCGCCGGGTCGAGTCCACCTTCGCCACCGAGCATCACAAGGTCGTCTACCTCGACCTGAAGGCCCACGGGATCGGCGAGGCCGAGCCGGCGGAGCGGATCTGGCCCAACCTCGCCGCCCAGTTGCAGCGCGTGGGCGTGCTGGAGCAGGTCGGCACCAAGTGGGTCCCGGACAAGGTGCTGGAGCAGATCGAAGACTGGCTCACTGCCGACCCCCAGCGGCGCCTGCTCGTGCTGGCGGACGAGGCCGACGCCTTCCTGACCGCCGACTCCCGCTCCGCCAACGGCCACGGCGGCGAGTCGACGTTCCCCAACGTCCTGCGGCTCAAGCGGCTGATGGACAGCACCGGGCGCCGCTTCAAGGTCGTCTTCGCCGGCCTCCACCAGGTCCAGCGCTTCGGCACGCTGTCCAACGTCCCGCTCACCCACGGCGGGCCGGACGTCCTGGTCGGCCCGCTCCACCCCACCGAGGCACAGCCGCTGGTCGTCGAGCCGATGGCCGCGCTCGGCTACACCTTCGAGCGGCCCGAGCTGGCCTGGCAGGTGCTGGCGGCGACCAACTTCCAGGCGTCACTGGTGCAGATCTTCTGCGACCAGCTCGTCTCGGCGCTGCGTGCCAAGCCCGTCGCCGACCGGTGGCCCATCACCGTCACCGAGGCCGACGTGCGCGCCGTCACCGCCTCGCCGCAGGTCCGCGAACGCATCGCCGAGCGGATGCGCATCACGATCAACCTGGAGGACCGCTACCGGGTGCTCACCCTGGTGATCGCCCTGCTCAGCCTCAAGGACGCGCACCGGCGCGGCTACCAGCCCGACGAGCTCCTCCAGGAGGCCCGCGAGCGCTGGCGGGAGGGCTTCGACAACCTCAACTCCAGCCAGGTGCGGATCTACCTGGACGAGATGGTGGGCCTCGGTCTGCTGGTCCGCCAGCCCGGCGACGACCCGACCTACGCGGTCCGCAGTCCCAACGTCGTCGGTGTCCTCGGCACGCCCGACGCGCTCGAACACGAGCTGCGCGACACCGAGTTCCGGCTGCCCATCGAGTACAACCCGCGCTACTCCCGGCGGCTGCTCGGCCACTCCCCCAGCGGAATCCAGACGTTCAGTCCGCTCACCGAGGACCAGCTGCACACCGTCACGGGCCAGGGGGTGAGCGCGGTGTGCGTGACCGAGGTGCTGCGCCCGTCCCTGGTGGTCGACGCCGTCGAGGCCTACGCCGCCGCCCGGGGCATCACCGTGCACCGCACGGACGGCCCCGGTCTGAAGTCCCGCCTCACCGCGCTCGCCAAGGCGAAGGCGAAGGAGAAGGACGCGCAGCTGGTCATCGTCGACCTCCGCCGCCGCAGCCAGACCGAACTGACCGACGCCCTCGACCGCCTGCGCGAGCACACCGCCGCGGCGAGCCCCGCCGCGCGCTCCGCGGTGATCATCGTCGACCCGATGGGCGTCTACGAGCGCACCGACCTCATCGGTGAGGCGATCCGGCCCCAGCGGTGGACGGCCGACAGCCTGCGCGCCTGGCCCGAGTCCCCCTTCGAGACGCCCGAGCGTCGGCGCCGGCTGGTGGAGGCCACCGGCGGCTGGCCGGAGCTGGTGGAGCAGACGGTCCACCAGGTCTCCCGCACCGGCACCTCCGTCGACGCCGCCCTGGAGGGCGTCCGCAACGCGACGACCCGCGCCGACTTCGGTGCCGTGCACCTGCAGAAGGTCGGTCTCGACAGGAACCTCGCCGAGCTCCTCACCCGCTGGACCGAACTCCTGGAGACCCCTGAGGAGGACACCCCCGCCCGGATCGCGTCGATCATCGACGTACCCGAGGACCAGGTCCTGGACCTCGTCCGGCGGCTCACCGACCTCGGGGTGCTGGATGAGGGCGACAACGGGATAGCGCTCGACCCGGTGACCTTCCGCGCCCTGGCCGCCACGGCGGGGCAGGAGTGACGGCCGACTCCGGGCCTCGGACCGCGGCGGGCTCCGACCCCCACTCCCTCACCACACTGCCCGGCGTCCGGCTCTGGATACGACGCGTCGCCAAGGACCTGGCCGCCGGGCACAGCTGCCTGCTGCTCGTCCCCGCCGCGATGCCGGACTCGGCGGCGCTCCTGCCCGGCATCCTCACCACCCAGCCCCACTGGCTGCGGGTGCCGCCACCGGGCGCACCGTCGGCAGCGGACGAACCCGAGCCGGACGAGCCCGAGCCCGAGCCGCTGTGGTCGGGCCAGCCGCCCGTGCTCGACATCGACGACAGCTTCCTCACCGGGATGATGGCCTCCATCTTCGGAGCCGGCCCGGCCGTGGCCCCCGCGCCCGCACCGCCCGTCCCCCGCCCCCGCGTCGCGCCCGACCGCGTCCGGGACCTGGAGGCCCGCCTCGAAGGCCTCCTGCCCGGCGCGTCGGCCGGTTCCGTGTACGACCGGCTGACCACCGATCACGCCGACGGGTGCGTCTACGTCCTGGACGCCGCCGACGAGAAGGACCCCGAGGCGCTCGCCCAGCTCCTGCTGCGTCTGCCCGCCGCCGCCAAGGCCGCCGGCCTGGCGCCCGACCAGCGCCCGCGGCTGCTCGTCATCGCCACCCCCGACGACCTGCCTCCCGACTATCCGGACCGGCTCAGGGGCGAGGACGTCGCCGTCCACTGGTGGTGGGGAGCCCTCGGCCGCCTCGACACTGCCTCGGTCACCGCCGTCAACCGTCCGCTGCGCGCCCGCGCCGCGCTGACCGGCCGCCACCGCATCGAGGAGGTGCTCGTCCAGGCCACCATCGTCGAGGTCTGCGGCCCCCACCTCGACCTCGCCGCCGCCCTCGCGCGTTCCTGGGACGGCCGGCCCGAGAGCCTGTCCACCGCCCTGAGCGGCGCCTGCGGGGACACCCGTGTCCCGGCGCCCGCCCCTGGTGGCTCCCCCTCCCCCACCCAGCACAGCGGCGGCCTGGCCCCGCAACCGCCCGCCGCCCTGCATCCGCGGTGGAACGCCGGCGCCGTCGACTCCTGGGACGGCCACCTGCGCCCCCACCCCGCCACGTCCAGCGGCTCCACTCTGGACAAACGCGTCTGGCTGGCCCAGAACCGCACCCTGCTCCCGCTCATCGACGACGCCCGCGAGGCCCTGGCGACCAGGGTGCTGCCCACCGCCACTCTTCCCCCTGCCGAGATGCTCGCCGTCTACGGCTCCGACCGCACCATGCCCGCCGGCACCAGCACGACCGAGCGGCTGCGCTCCCTGGAGCTCGGCCAGCTCGCGGCCGCCAAGCGCCACGGCCGGCTCCGGTTCACCCAGGCCCAGGCCCAGACCCTGTTCGTCCTGCTCGACGCCCGCAACTGCCTCAGCCACCGCGAACACCTCGCCGGCGCCGCCCTGCACCGGCTGTTCGAGCAACTCAGCCTGAACCACTGAAGCTTGAAAGCTTCCCGACGGCGCGCCGGTGGCGGTCGCCTCGGCGCGCCAACCCTCCGAGACTGGTTCGCCTGTACCGACCCTCGGGTGCCGCCCCCGGGTGCTCTTCCAGCGCGTCCTCGAAAGCAAGGTCGTCAAGAACTCCTCAGGGGCTCCGGAACACCGTCACCGCCGGGGGTCGGGCGCCGCGGCACGGGCGGCCGGCGTTCTGCGGGCCGCGAACTTGCCCAGTTCCCACAGCAGCAGGAGGGCGACGGCGGCCAGCAGGGCCCAGCCGAACTGCCGGGCGTCGATGTCGGTGGTCCCGAGGATGCGGTGGAAGGCGTCCATCTGGGTGACCAGCACCGCCAGGACGAACTCGCCCAGGGCCGCCAGGTTCATCTGCCTGCTGTCGAAGGTGCGGACGCTCAGCGCGGTGGCGCGCTCGCTGCGGCACTCGTAGGCCGCCACGATCAGGCAGAGCGCGAAGGCGGTGAACGCGATCGAGTTGCCGACGTGCGCGCTGTGGTAGCGCACCTCGCCGAGCTTGATCAGTCCGAGCAGGGCGACCGTGATCGCCAGCCCGGCGAGTCCGACGGTGACCATCACGGGCCTGGTCAGCACCGTCTCGCCGCGCGGGCGCGGGGTGCGCCGCATCAGGCCGGGGCTCTCCTGGTCGAAGCCCAGGGCGAAGCCGAACGGGGCGTTGACCACGAAGTGGACCCACAGGACCTGCGCCGGGGTGAACGGCTCGCCCGCGGCGATGTTCAGGATCGTGGCGCCGAGGAAGGTCAGCACGAACGTCACCAGCAGCACCAGGACGAACCGGATGTACTTGGTGAGGTTGTCGTAGAGCTTCCGGCCCTCCGCCACGGCGTGGACGATGGTGGCGAAGTTGTCGTCGGCGAGGACCATGCGGCTCGCGTTCTTCGCCGCGTCGGTGCCGCTGCCCATGGCGATGCCGATGTCGGCGGCCTTGATCGCCGGCGCGTCGTTGACGCCGTCGCCGGTCATCGCGACCACGTCGCCCTTCTGTTTGAGCGTGGCCGCGAGCAGCACCTTGTGCTCGGGCGCGACCCGGCCGACGACGCCGATGCCGTCGATCCGGGCCAGTCGCTCGCGCTCCGGCAGGGCGGCGAACTCGGCGCCGAGGACGGCCTCCCCCTCGATGCCGAGTTTGCGGGCGATGGCCGCGCCGGTGGTGACATCGTCGCCGGTCACCATCCGGACCCGGATGTGGGCGGCCTGCGCGCTGGCGACCGCGGCCCGGGACTCCTCGCGCGGCGGGTCGACCATGGCCACCAGGCTGGTCATCCGCAGGTCCCGGACGTACGCCAGCAGGTCGCCGTCCGGGTCGAAGTCCGCCGGTTCCAGGTCGCGGACGGCCCCGGCCATCACCCGCAGCCCCTCGCCGCCCATCCGCTCGGTCTGCGCCAGGGCGCGTCCGTCGAGGTCCGCGTCCCAGGGGACGACCACGCCGTCCGAGACGGCCGAGGAGGCGCGGGCCGTGACCGCGGGGGCCGCGCCCTTCACGAAGCACCGCACCACCGCCCGGCCGTCTGCGTCCTTCGCCTCGTTGAAGCTGGCCATCAGCTTGTAGCTCGGGTCGAACGGCAGCGTGGCGAGCCGGGGGAAGCGCTCCCGGCTGCCCTCGATGTCCAGCCCGGCCTTGTGGCAGAGGACGAGCAGGGCGCCCTCGGTCGGGTCGCCGACGACCTCGCCGTCGACCAGTTTCGCGTCGTTGGCGACCAGGTAGGGCAGCACGGCTTCCTCGATGCTCGGGGCAGAGCCCGCCGCGTGGTGGATCCGCCCGTCGAGGCGGTAGCCGGTGCCGGAGACGGTGTAGCGGTCGGTGGGGCTGAGCACCTCCACGACCGTCATCTGGTTCATCGTCAGGGTGCCGGTCTTGTCGGAGTTGATGGCCGAGGTGAAGCCGAGGGTCTCGACGGACGGCAGCTCCTTCACGATCGCGTTGCGCTTGGCCAGGTTGAGGCTGCCGACGGAGAGGATGACCTGGCTGACCGTCGGCAGCGCCTCCGGGATGGCCGCGATGGCCAGCGAGACCGCGCTGATGAAGAGGGCGTCCCACGCCTGGTCGCGGCTGCGGCCGAGCGCGAACATCACGACCATGGTCAGACCGGCCGCCGCCGCGATCCACAGCGTCAGCGTGTCGAGTTGCCTGGTGAGCGGCGACTGCTCCTTCTCGGTCGCCGACAGCATCCCGGAGATCTTGCCCAGTTCGGTGCCGGCGCCCGTCGCGGTGATGACGAGCAGCCCGCTGCCGTGGGTGACCGGGGTGTTCATGAACGCCATGTTGGTCTGGTCGCCCGGCCCCAGCGGCTCGGCCGGCAGGGTGCCGGCGTCCTTGGCGGCGGGGACGCTCTCGCCGGTCAGCGCCGACTCGTCGATCTGCAGCGCGCTGGCTTCGACGATCCTTCCGTCCGCCGGGACCTCGTCGCCCGCCCTGACGAGCACCACGTCGCCCACGACCAGCTGCTCGGCCGGGATCTCCGCCTCCGTGCCGTCCCGCCGCACCCGCGCGGTGGCCTTCATCATCGACCTCAGCGCGTTCATCGCGCTCTCGGCCTTGCCCTCCTGCCGCAGGCCGACCACCGCGTTGAACAGCGTCAGGACGATCAGCAGGACGCCGGTGGTCCACTCCTTGATCGCCAACGAGACCACCGCCGCCGCCAGCAGGATGATCTGCATGTAGCTGCGGTACTGGTCGAGGAAGCGCAGCCAGTCCGGCCGCGTCTTCTCCTCGGGCAGCGCGTTCGGCCCGTCGGCGGCGAGCAGTTCGGCCGCCCGGGCGGCGGTGAGCCCGGCCGCCGGGTCCACCCCGAGCGAGGCCGCGACCTCCCGGGGCGGCCGCGCGTACCACGGGGCCGGGGACTCCTGCGGGCCGGACGGCCCAGCCTGATCCGCCATTCTTCACTCCTCAAGGTCCGGGGATGCCGGGGGCCGGGGATGCCGGGGTCCGCGCGTACGACTCACCCGCGGGCGTCCCCGGGGGCCTCCGCCTCCAGCCGGCGCTTGGCCGCGTTCAGTCCCTTCCGGGCCTGCTCGTCGAGCGTGGGGAACTGCGGATCGATCCCGATCAGCGTGTGCGCGAGCACCGCCGCCGCGCAGATGCGCGCGAACCACTTGCGGTCGGCCGGCACGACGTACCAGGGGGCCCACGGCGTGCTGGTGGCCGACAGCATGTCGGAGAACGCCTCCTGGTAGGCGTCCCAGTACTCGCGCTCGCGGAGGTCGGCCTCGGAGAACTTCCAGTTCTTCTCGGGCATGTCGATCCGCGCCAGGAAGCGGCGGCGCTGCTCCTCCTTGGAGAGGTTCAGGAAGATCTTCACCACCTTGAACCCGTTGTCGGTGAGGTAGCGCTCCCAGTCGTTGATCTCCCGGTAGCGGCGGTGCCAGACACCCGGGCCCTTCGCGTCCTGCGGCAGCCTCTGCCGGTCGAGGTTCTCCGGGTGGACCCGCACCACGAGGACCTCCTCGTAGTGCGACCGGTTGAAGATCCCGATGTCCCCACGCGCCGGGAGCCGCTGGGCGTACCGCCACAGGAAGTCGTGGTCGAGCTCCTCCGTGGAGGGCACCTTGAAGCTGCTCACGTGCACGCCCTGCGCGTTCACCCCGCTCATGACGTGACGGATCGTGCCGTCCTTCCCGCCGGCGTCGAGTGCCTGGAGGCAGAGCAGCACCCCGTAGGTGTCCTGGGCCGCCAGCCGCGCCTGGTACTCCGAGAGCAGCGACACGCCGGTGCGCAGCAGCTCGACGCCGTCACGCTTGCGCATGCCCGCCTTGTACCGGGGGTCGAAGTCCTCCACGAGGTTCACCCGCGAACCCGGCTTCACCCGCAGCGGCTTGATGAACTTCGCGATGCGCCTGGCCGTCTTTCCGTCCGACATCGTCCGTACCGGTTCCTCTCGGGTCCGGCGGGCACCACGAGGCCCGTCGTGCCGTCCCCGTCCGCGTCGGTGTCCGCGTCGGTGTCGGTGTCGTCGACACGGCGGAACCGGGACCGACCAGGGCGGGAGAAGTGCTACCTGCCACGCTGTGGCCCCCTGACGGCGGTGTCAATCCGGCGGTGTCCTTCCGGGGAGACGCCGTGGCAGCCCCGCCGTCGACCACTCCCACCCGCCACTCCGCCGGCCACTCCCGGCGGCCACTCCCGTCGGCGCACGGCCGGGTTCCGGCCGATCCGCCGGGGCGGGGTTGACGCCCACATTGGTCTATGCCACTTTCTGATCGCGCGGCCCGCCACCTCCTCCCCCACCGCCGAGGTGGGACCGGGCTCCCCTCCGCCGGAGCCGCGCGCCGACCCCCACGTCAGGAGAGGAACCCCCCATGGACACCCGAAGCAGCCGTCGGCGCCCCCGCGTCCGCGCGGCGCTCGCCGCCGCCGTCGCCGCCGGGCTCGGCGCGAGCCTCCTCGGCGCCCTGCCGGCCGCGGCCGCAGGCGAACCGCTCACCGTGCGGTACCGCAACGGCGGCAGCGGCAACGCCCAGGCCTCGCCGTGGCTCAAGGTCGTCAACACCGGCTCCGCGCCGGTCGCGCTGAGCCAGGTCAAGCTGCGCTACTACTTCACGGCCGACGCCCCGCCCGCCGGCTACCGCTTCGCCTGCGACTGGGCCGTCCGGGGCTGCGCCAACGTCACCGGCACCTTCGGCACCGTCACCACCCCCGGTGCGGCCGCCGACCGCTACCTGGAGATCGGCTTCACCGCCGGCGCCGGGACGCTGGCCCCCGGGGCGGACAGCGGGGACCTGCAGCTGCGCTTCCACCGCTCCGACTGGCAGCCGGTGGAGCAGGGCGACGACTACTCCTTCGGCGCCGAGCAGACCGCGTACGCGGACTGGGCCAGGGTCACCGCGAGCGTCGCCGGCGTCCAGGTCTGGGGCACCGCCCCCGGCGGCCCCGGCGTCCCGGCCGGCCAGGTGCTCTTCGACGACCTCGACTACACCGGCCACGACGACCCGGCGCTCGCCGCCCACGGCTGGAACGCGCGCTCCGGCGGCGGCGGACCGGGCGTGGGCGGGGCGAGCTGGGCGGCCGAGAACGTCACCTTCGCCCGGCAGGCCGGGAACTCGGTGATGACCCTGCGGACCACCACCGCCGGGACGGCGGAGTCCACCCGGCAGAGCGAGTTCCACAGCCGGGCGACCAAGTTCCGGTACGGCACGTACGCCGCCCGGGTCCGCTTCGCCGACGCCCCGGTGACCGGCCCGGACGGCGACCACCTCGTGCAGAGCTTCTTCGCGATCAACGACCTCAAGGCCCCGATGGCCGACGACTACTCCGAGTACGACTTCGAGTACCTGCCCAACGGCGGCTGGGGCGAGCCGTCGAACATCTTCTTCGCCACCTCGTGGGAGACGTACGGCCCCGAACGCTCCGACAACGTGTACGCCACGTCCCGGAGTTCGTTCGCCGGTTGGCACGACCTCGTCCTGACCATCGACGCCGGCGGCATCGTCTACCACGTCGACGGCGTCGAGTTCGCCCGCCACGACGCCCGGTACCTCCCGGAGCGGCCGATGGTGATCGCCTTCAACCAGTGGCTCACCGACCTGGCCGGCCACGGCGGCACCGAGGAGCGCGCCTACGAGGAGCAGGTGGACTACGTCCTGCACGTCAAGGACCAGGTGCTGAGCCCCGCCCAGGTGAACGGCGCCGTCGCCGCCTACCGCGCCGCCGGGACCTCCTTCACCGACTCCGTCCCCGCATCCTGACGACCGGGGGCCGGACCCCTGGGAACGGGGTCCGGCCCTCGCGGCAGAAGATCTGACGGGCCGTCATCCATCAGTGCCGGTGCCGCGCGGCCGGGTGGCTGGCCGGCAGCGCCCGGTCGGACGCGCCGGTCAGCCGCTCGCGCAGCGACTCGCCCTCGGTGTACTCGCCGCGCAGGACGCCGCGGGCGCGCAGGACCGGCAGCACCGACTCGACGAACTCCGTGGTGGAGGCGGGCTGCACGGTCGGCGAGAGCAGGAAGCCGTCCAGGTCGGCGCCCTCCGCCAGGGCGCAGATCTCGTCGGCGATCTCCTCGGCGGTGCCGACCACCGGGCGGGCGCCGACGCCGTGGGTGTGCCAGTCGGCGAGCACGTCACCGACGGTCCGGTCCGCGAACCGGGCGACCTGGGTCCGCGACAGCTCGGTGGACAGCTCGGACATCGGGGTGTCCGGCGGGTACGAGGACAGGTCGAGGCCGGTGAACATGGCGTAGCTGGCGACGGCGACCTCCGGGCGCTGGGCGTCCAGGACGCGCTGCCAGCGACGTTCGGCGTCGGCGGTGGTGGCGCCGAGCACGCAGGAGAACGCCGACATCACCTTGACCTCGTCGGCGCGCCGGCCCGCCCGTACGGCCTCCTCGCGGATCGCCGCGGTGTGCCCGGCGAGCTGCTCCACCGAGCCGCTGCCGACGAACATGCACTCCCCGTGCCGCCCGCCGACCCGCCGCCCGGCCGGGGAGGCGCCGGCCTGGAACAGCACCGGGGTGCCCTGCGGGGAGCGGGCGGTGTTGCCGTAGCCGTGCGAGCGGAAGTACGGGCCCTCGTGCTCGACCGGGTGCACCTTCGCCGGGTCGGCGAAGCGGCCGGCCTTGTCCTTCTCCAGGGCGCCGGGTTCCCAGGCGCCCTCCCAGTACTTGTAGACCAGGTCGAGGAAGTCCTCGGCCATCCGGTACCGGTCGTCGTGCGCCACCATGTCCATGCCGAAGGCCTTGACCGCGGTGTCGGCGGTGCCGGTGGTGACGATGTTCCAGCCGATCCGGCCGCCGGACAGCTGGTCCAGGGTGGCCAGCCGGCGGGCGAACGCGTACGGCGGCTCCACCAGCACCGAGCCGGTCACCACCAGGCCCAGGTCGGTGGTGCTCGCCAGCAGCGCCGAGGCGATCACGAACGGGTCCAGGCGCGGCAGGTCGAGGGCCTCCTCGGTGGCGATCGGCGGGCGCACCCCGTCGATCTCCGACCAGCCCCAGGCGTCGGCCAGGAAGAGGAAGTCGAGCTTGGCGTCCTCGCAGAGCCGCGCGATCCCGCGCCAGTACCCGAGGGTGTCGAACAGGTGCCGGCGGCTGTCGGGGTGACGCCAGGTGGCGGTGCCGCCCGCGTTGGTCTGGGCGTTGTCGAACAGGCCGAGCCTGAGGGTGCGCATGGGGTGCTCTCCGTTGACCGAGTGATGCGGGGGACGGGAACTGCAGGATCCCGTCAGGGTGCTACGGGAGCGGTGGGGTCGTCGAGCAGGCGGCGGACGCGTCGAGCCGCGGCGGACGCCGGCGCCCGTCGCCCGGGCACCGGCAACGGCCGACGGCCGGCCGCGGCGGACTCGGGTCCGCCGCGGCCGGCCGTCAGGATGGTCGCCAGGATGGCCGTCGGAGGTGTCTCAGGCCTTCCGCCTCAGGCCCTCCGTCTCAGGCCTTCCCCCTCAGGCCCTCCGCCTCACACCTTCCCGTCCCCGCCGAGCAGGCCGGCCTGGGCGGCGGTCAGCCGGCCCTGGGCGTGCAGCCAGCGCACCGTGTCCGCCATGGTCTCGGCGGTCGGCCTCGGAGTCAGCCCGCCGGTGCTCGCGGCGGGGTCGACCGGGGTCGCGCAGGCGCAGGTGTAGACGGCGCCGTACTCGGCGGGGATGTGCCAGGGCCAGCCGCGCTGGAGCAGGGTGGCCAGGGCGCCGACCGGCAGCATGGCCCGGGCGGGGAGGAAGGCCGCGGGCAGGCGCCGCCCGGTGACCTCCCGCAGGGTCCGCACGTACTGCCGGGTGGGCAGGTGGTGGCCGGGCCCGAAGTGCCGGTCGGAGCCGGCCCGCGGCGCGGTCAGCAGCCTGGCGTGCAGCCGCGCGGTGTCGCGGACGTCGCCGACCGGGAAGCCGCCGAGCGGCCAGATCGGCATCAGCCCGCGCAGGGCGTTGCGCAGCCGGGCGTTCTGGTCGCCCAGCCCCGGGTCCCGCGGGCCGAGCAGTGCGGGCGGGTAGCTGATGACCACCGGCGCGCCGTCCCGCTGGTGGGCCCGGGCGATCCGCTCGGCCGCGGCCTTGGTCGCCATGTACGTGTCCCGGGGACGGCCGACCGGGGAGTGCTCCCCGAGCGGCCGTCCGGGGGACGGCAGCAGGGCGACGATGCTGGAGACGTGGACGACCGGGTCGGCGCCCGACCGGCGGGCGGCGGCCAGCACCAGTTCCGTCCCCCGTTCGTTGGTCCGGCGCATCCGCGCGTTGTGCCGGCTGTCGAAGGAGTACACGGCGGCCGCGTGGAGCACGGCGTCGGCGCCGCGCACCGCGCGGGCCGCGCCGCCCTCGTCGGTCACGTCCCCGACGACCAGGTCGACGGCGCCCGGGTCCACCTCCAGCAGGCCGAGGGCCCGCTCCGCCGCGGCCGGGTCGCGGACCAGCATCCGCACCCGGTGCCCGTCGCGGACCATCGCCGCGACGGAGTGGATGCCGACGAACCCGGTGCCGCCGGTCACGCTCACCAACATCGAGCCCATCCCCCCGCTCAGCCGATCCCGTCCGGGTCCGCGCCGATGCCCCGGTGGAAGGCGCCGCGGTAGAACAGCAGCGCCTGCCGGTCGTCGGCCCAGTCCGCGGCCAGCACCTCGCCGAGGAAGATGGAGTGGTCGCCGCCGTCGTACTGCTCGGCCAGCTTGCACTCCAGCCAGGCCAGCGAGCCGGCCAGCAGCGGGGCACCGGTGAACGGTCCCGGCTGCCAGTCGAGGCCGTGGAACTGCTCGGCCCCGCGCGGCCTGCCCTTGTTCGCGAAGTACCGTGCCAGCGGCTCCTGTTCGGCGCCGAGTACGGAGACCGCGAATGACCTGGTGACGGTGATCGCCTCGTGCATGGTCGCGGAGCGGGCCACGCAGCAGAGCACCATCGGCGGTTCCAGGGAGACCGAGCTGAACGCGTTGGCGGTCATCCCGTGGACGTACTCGCCGCCGGTGGTCATCACCGTGATCCCGGTGGCGAACCTGGCCATCGTCTCGCGCAGGGCGCCCGGCAGGACGGCCCGGTTCTCGGTGGCCGGCCTCCGTACGTCCGTCGGCCGGGCGTTGACCGGCAGCCGGCCGTTGCCGATCACAGCGCCCGCCCCGTCTCCACCGGCCCGCCGGGCGCGGCCTGCGCCGCGAGGGCCCGCGCGACGGCCGGCCCCTCGGCGTACGGGGCCAGCGCCAGGCGCAGTTCCTCGGGCACCCGGGCGGGGACGGTGGCCGTGTTCGGCCCGCGCATGCACGCGATCCGCTGCCGGCCGCGGGCGACCAGGTTCTCCTGTTCGCCGTCGATCCGCAGGTAGTCGAAGGTGAACTGGATCTGGGTCTGGGTCAGTTCCTCCAGGCGCATCCGGACGGACAGCTCGTCGAAGGAGGTGATCTCGGCGAAGAAGTCGCACTCCACCTTGAGGGTGAACAGCTTGAGGTCGTCCTGCAGTTCGGCGAGCACCCCCGGCGCCTTGTCCTTGAGGAACATCTCCCGGCAACGCCCCTGCCAGCGCAGGTAGTTCACGTAGTAGACGTTGCCGACGAGGTTGGTCTCCTCGAATCCGACGGTGTGCCGGATCTCGTAGTAGGACGACATCAGTTCTCCTTCCCGACGAGGACCGCGAAGAGCACCGGCTCCGTGCGGTCGTTGACGGTGGTCACCCAGGTGGCGACGGCCGCATCACCGGCGGACAGCACGACCCAGCCGCCGGGGTGGACGCGGTCGAGCGTCAGCGCCTGGGTGGTCGCACCGGACTTGCGCAGGCACTCCAGGGCGCTCCAGACCCTGGTGCCGGCCACCGCCGGGCTGCAGCCCGCCTCGGCCACCAGCAGGTCCCGCAGGGCGAGTTGGCCGGCGCCCAGCAGCGCGTCCCAGTCCTCGGCGGTCCGCTCCAGGACGGTCTCGACGTCGCAGGCGAGCCGTCCCCGCCCGGCCACCGCCAGGGTGAGTCCGGGGCCGTGCGAGGCCGACACGGTGACTCCTTCGAGCCCGGGCGCGCCGGCGAGTTCGGGCTTGCCGTCCGGGCGGTGGCGCAGTTCCACCGGCCGGCCCAGCGCCCGGCCGAGGGCGGTCTCGGTGCGGGCCCTGCGGTCGCCGTCCGCGGCGCCGGTCTCCGCCGTGGCGTCCGCCGCGGGTTCGACGACGACCGCGCGGTTGCCGCCCAGCACCCGTTCCAGGCCGCGCTCCAGGTACGATCCGAGCATCGCGGGCACCCACGGGCCGGCGCCGTCGCGCTTGCGGACGGCGACCAGGGTCAGCCCCTCCCAGCGCTCGACGACCTTCCCGGACGGGGTCCGCACGTCGACGTCGTAGACGTAGCTGTCACCGTCCTGCGAGCGCTCCCTGGCGTCGAGCACCACGTACTCGGTGTCCTGGTCGGCCGGATCGGCCAGCCAGAGCCGCTCGATGCCCTGCGGCAGCAGGGTGGCGTCCGGCACGCAGCACTGGATGGCGTGCATCATCGCGTCCCGGGTGCCGGGGTCGGCGAGCAGCTGGTCCTGCGGCAGGTAGGCCGCGAACCACGGCGCCTGGGCGGTGGTGGAGATCTCCGCCAGCGCGTGCCGGGCGCCGGCCCGCCGGTACTCCAGCAGGCGCTGGAACCGCTTGCCCTGGAAGAGCACGCTGCCGTACAGCTCGGTCACCGGGTCCACCGGCACCGCCGGCAGGCCGAACCCGTCCGGCACCGGGGTGTCGGGCACCTCGGTCCTGGGGTAGCGCAGCCTGGCCCGGAAGTGGTCGGCCGCGAAGTCGGTGCCCTCGCTGCGCAGCACCACGTCGACCGTTTCGGGGTCCCGGACCAGGGCCGCGATCCGGATGGTGGTCGAGCCGCCCGGCCGGACCACCACGGGGCGGCGGAACTCGACGTCCTCCAGCAGCGGCGGGCCCTGGTGGCCGCTCACCGCGGCGGCGACCTGGGCCATCGCCTCCATGCCGAGCACGGCCGGGAAGAGCAGGTCGTCCTGGAGCCGGTGGTCGCTCAGGTACGGGTCGCCGCCCTCGGTCAGCTCGGTCTCGGTGATCAGCTCGATGTCCGGGTGGTGCGCGACCACCCGCTCCACGAACCTGGTCAGCGGCAGCTCGCGCCGGGCGGTGGTGAGGGTCGGCAGGCCGCCGGCCCGGCCGCTGACCACCAGGACGGGGCCGGCCGACGGGTCCGCGAGCACCTCGCGCAGCACCTGGATGCCGTTGTCGGTGGAGATCGGCGTGATGCCCTCGCGGATCAGCGCCTCGACGACGCCGAGCCGTTCGCCCATGCCGGCGCCGGACCAGACGGACCACTCCAGGGCGATCGCCCGGGCCTTCGGGTGGCGCTGCTGGAACCGAAGCGTCAGCTCGGTCATCCAGTCGTTGGCGGTGGCGTAGTGCGCCTCGCCGCGCAGTCCGGCCCGGCCGATGATCGAGCCGAAGGTGATCAGCAGCTTCAGGCGGTCGGGTTCGACGGCCGCCAGGACGGCCTCCAGGCCTTCGGTCTTGGGCGCCAGGGTCCGGTGGAAGTCCTCGACGGTGAGCGCGTCCAGGGCGGCCGGCTGGTTGCGTCCCGCGCCGTGCAGCACCGCGGTGACCGGGCCGAGCCCGCTCTCCAGCAGGGCCACCGCGGCGGCGGTCTCCTCGGGCGAGGTCACGTCGGCGCGGGCGTACCGGTAGCGCAGGCCGGCGGCGTCCATCCGGGCGAGGTTCCCGGCGAGTTCGCGGTCGGCGGCCGGATCGGCGCGGCCGATCAGGGCCAGGGCCGCACCGGAGTCCTGGGCCATCGCGATGGCGCACTCGGCGGTGATGCCCTTGCCGCCGCCGGTGACCAGCAGGACGTCCCGGGCGTCGAGCGGGGACTGGCCCTCGGCCGCCGGACGCAGCTGCAGCGGCCGGAGCACCGGGACGGTGCGGCGGCCGTCCGGCTGGTACCGGACCTCCGCGAAGCCGGCCGTGGCGGCGGTCTCGGCGACCACCCGGGCCACCGCCTCCTCGCGGGCCGCGCCCTCGGGGGCGGTGTCGGGCAGCTCGACCACCGTGGTCGGGACGGACGGGTGCTCCAGGTGCAGGGTCTTCGCCAGCCCGGCGGCCCCGAGCCGGTGCTGGACCACGACCAGCCGGGTGCCCTCGGGGGCGGCCAGCACGGCCCGACCCGCGGTCAGGAAGAGTTCCGCGTCGTCCGGTCCGCACGCGTCCGGGAGGCAGAGCAGCACGCCGTCGCCGAGGCCCGCCGCCGCGAGCGCGGTGCGCAGCGGCTCGGCGAGCGGGTGGCCGGGCGTGCTGTACGCCGTCCAGGCTCCGGCGGAGTCCTGGGGGCCGGACTGCGGCCAGGCCGCCGGGGTCGGCAGGGCGGGCCGGGCGGCCTCCAGGTGCTCGACCGCGAAGGGCCGCACCCACGGGGCCACGCCGGCGACCTCGGCCGCCGACTCGCCGCCGTCCTGCGCGGTGTCCGCCAGCTGGTCGATCAGCTCCGCGATCCCGCCGAGGTCGACGGTCGCGTAGTTGGGGGTCGCGGCGAGCACCGGCCGGCCGAGCGCCCGGGTGACGTCGTTGACGATCTGGCCGATGGTGATGGAGCTCAGGTGCAGGTCGTCCATCGGGTGGGTCTGCGCGGTGACGGAGTCCAGCGGCAGCTCGACCCGCTCGGCGGCGAGCCTGCGCAGCAGCTCCAAGGTGGAGTCCGCACCGGTCTCCGCGGCCCCGGGCTGTCCGGCGGGCGCGTCCACGGCCTGGCCGCCGTCCTGCGCGGCCAGCTCCGCGTCGATGGCCGGGGCCGCCTCGCAGGGGTTGGCCAGGAAGGTCATCGCGCCGTCGGCGGGCAGCGGCCGGAGCAGGCGGTCGCCGAACAGCGCCTGGGTCCGGACGGGCACGCCGAGCACGTACGCGGCGCCGGCGATCCTCAGCAGCGGGCCGAGCGAGGCGCTGTCGGTGTCGACCGCCAGGGTGGCGCGGTCCGGTGCGATCTCCGCCAGCAGGCCGGACAGCACCCGGCCCGGGCCGACCTCCACGACCAGGTCGGCGCCGTCGACCGCCACGGTGGCGGCCTCCTGGAAGCGGACCGGGAGCAGGACCTGCTCGCGCAAGACCTCGCGCAGGTCGGCGGACGGGTCCAGCAGCCGGCCGGTGACGGTGGAGGCGATCGGGCGGACCGGCTCGCTGAAGTCGAACTCCGCCAGTTCGGCCGCCATCGCGACCGCGGCCGGCTCGACCAGGGGCGAGTGGAAGGCGTGCGAGACGTTCAGCCGGGTCGCCGTGACGCCCTCGGCCGCGGCCCGGCGGCACACCTCGTCGACCGCCTCGGCGGGGCCGGAGAGCACGGTCTGCCGGGGCCCGTTGTAGCCCGCGACGACCACGTCCAGTCCGGCGGACAGGGCGGCCGCCCGCTCCGGGGTGGCCGCCAGGCCGGCCATCGCGCCGCCGCCGTGGCTGGCCCGGGCCATCACCTGGCCGCGGATCGTGGCCAGGCGCACCACCTGCTCCTCGTCCAGCGCGCCCGCCCAGTGCAGGGCGGTCAGCTCCCCGAGGCTGTGGCCGACGGCGGTGTCGGCCCGGATGCCGAGCGCGTCCAGCACCCGCAGCGCGGCCAGTGAACCGGTGACGATGCGCGGCTGGGCCACCTGGGTGGCGACCTGGTCGGCGCCGGTGGGCAGGGCGGAGGAGCGGAACACCTCCTCCGCCGTGGCGAACCGGCGCCGGATCGCGCCGACGGCGCCGCGGCCCGAGCCCTGGCCCGGGAAGAGGTAGGCGATCCGGGGGGCGGTCCCGGCGCGGCCGAGGAAGACTCCCTCGCCGGCCGAGAAGGCCTCCCGCGCACCGGAGTCGAGCAGGGAGAGCAGCCGTTCCAGGCCGCGCACGGCGTCGTCCGGGCTGGTCGCGACGACGGCGGCGCGCACCGGGCCGCCGGACAGCCGGTCGGCCAATGTGCCGGCCAGGTCCGCCAGTTCGGCCTGGGCCAGCTTCGGCACCAGGTCGAGCAGCCCGGTCAGCTCGGTGCGCAGCGCGGCCGCGTCCGGGCCGTCCAGCAGCAGCAGTTCGGCGTCCTGGCGGCCGGCGACCAGCCCGGTGGTGCGCTCGTCGAGCGCCTCGCGCCGGGTGCTGCCGGGGGCTTGGGTGACGGCGACGTGGGTGTTGATCCCGCCGAAGCCCATGGCCGACACCCCGGCCCTGACCGGCTGGTCGGCCGGCCAGAGTTCGGCCTGGCGCGGGACGTACAGGGCCGCCTCGTCGCCGAGCAGGCCCGGGTGCGGGTCGAGGTGGCCGGTGCCCGGGGGGATCACCTGGTGGTGCACGGCGAGGGTCGCCTTGATCAGGCCGGCCACGCCGGCGGCGGCCTTGGTGTGCCCGAAGTTCCCCTTGACCGTGCCGAGCGCGGCCGGACGGGCCGTCGGGTCGGCGGTGCGGCGCGCGGAGGACAGCGCCTCGATCTCGGTCGCGTCGCCGAGGGCGGTGCCGGTGCCGTGGCCCTCGAAGTAGGAGACCGTCTCGACGCCGTAGCCGGCCCGGTGGTAGGCGCGGGTCAGCGCCAGCCGGTGCCCGCTCGCCTCGGGCCGGGTGATGCCGCCCTTGCCGTCTGAGGAGACGCCCCAGCCGCTGATGCTGGCGTAGATCCGCCGGCCCTGCGCCAGCGCGTCGCGCTCGCGCATCAGGACGAGCATGCCGGAGCCCTCGCCGGGCCAGAAGCCGTTGGAGTCCCGGTCGTAGACCTTCATCTCGCCGGTGGCGAGGGCGCCGGTCTTGGCGAAGCCGATCACCTCGAACGGGTCGATGGAGAGGTCGACCCCGCCGGCGACCGCCACGTCCAGTTCGCCGTCGGCCAGGGCCTTCGCCGCGGTGACGACGGACAGCAGGGAGGAGGAGCAGGCCCCGTCGACCGTGTAGCCGCCGCCGCGCAGGTCGAAGTGGTTGCAGATCCGGCCGGCGATGGTGTTGGCGAGGCCGCCGGCCAGCGAGTCCTCGTCGATGGCGGGGAACGGCGCCTTGTACTGCGGTTCCAGTTCCTGGAGGAACTTCGCCACGTCCCCTTCGGACCAGCCCTGGCCGGTCAGCGCGGCGGCCACCGTGCGGCGCACGTACGGCCACCGCAGCCGCATGATGTTGGCCCGCGAGAATTCCCCGGTGAGGCTGTTTCCGACGACCACGCCGGTGCTCTGGTGGGGAAGTCCGGAACCGTCCGGGAATCCGGCGTCGGCGAGCGCTTCGGCGGCCACGTCGAGGGCCAGCCAGTGCGTCAGGTCGGTCGCCCGGTACGTGCTTCCGGCGACGCTGTATTTGATGCGGTCGAAGGCGTAGTCCCGCAGGACCGCGGCTTTTTTCGTGTAGTGCCGGTCGGGCGCGCTCCGGTCCTCCGACCAGTAGTCCGCCTGGTTCATGCGCTCGTCCGGCAGCCGCCGGAAGGCCCGCCGACCACCCAGTACGTTCTCCCACAGTTCGCTCGCCGAATTGGCGTCCGGGTAACGGAGGCCAATTCCCACGATAGCGATCCGCTCACTGCTCACGTATTCACCACCCATGGAGATGAATTGACGGCAAATCTGTTGCCGACTCGACACGCCTGCACTGTCGTCAATAGTGCGGCGGCGACCGTCCGGCTGTCTTCTCCGAGTTTGCTTTCCGCCTGGTGGGGGGCGGTGCTTTTCCATAACGGTGTGATTCCACGCCGCCGCTATTCGATAACGGCGTCATTTTCCGGGGGCCGGCCGGGGGCTTCCCCGGGGGCCGGCCGGGGCTTCGCCGGGAACGCGCCGAGGCTCCCGCCGGTCGGCGGGAGCCTCGGGTGCGGGAGCCTCGGGTGTGCGGGCCGTGCGCGGGGTCAGGGCCTGTCTGTCGGGCCCTGTCCGGCGGCCGTGGGGACGCGGTCGGCGAGCCGGGCGCCCAGCTCCCGGGCCGCCGAAAGGGCGGCCCAGGAGGTGAGCTCGATCAGCGCGGCGTCGCCGGGCCGGCCGCGCCGGAACTCGGCGACGAGGCCGTCGTCGACCTGGTACGAGGCCTCGGCGGTCAACAGGGCCAGCCGGCCCGCCGGACGCTCGTCCCCGGGCAGGGCCGCCACGGCGTCCTCGACCCAGCCGCGGCTGATCCCCGGCGGCCGGCCGTCCCAGTCGGCCAGCCGGTCGGCCAGCAGGGCGCGGACGCCGTCCGGCACCGACCTGGCCCCCGCCGCGTCGATCGCGGCGGCCGCCCGGGCGAAGGCGCCGGCCACGCTGGGGGTGCCCGCCGCCCAGCGCAGGTCCTGCGGCAGCGGCGCGGAGGGCAGCAGGTCGAGCGAGGTCCCGGCCGGCGGGGCGACGCGCGCGCTGCGGCGCATCAGCCGGCCGAGGACCGCCCTCGCCGCCGATCTCGCGGCCGCCGGGAGTCCGGTCGGCAGCGGGCTCGGCGCGAGGAACAGGTTGACCATGCGGTTGAGGTAGTGGAAGGTGACCGCCACCCCGACCAGTTCGGGCGCCGCCTGCGCGGAGAACGGCGGCGGCGCGCCCTGGTCCCGGTCCGCCCGGAACCAGTCCGCCGACGCCTCGACGGCCGCCCGGGCGCTGCCCGGGGCGGACACCCCGGGCAGCAGCGCGGCCAGCGTCGTCCCGTGCACCTCCACGCAGTACGGGCAGGAGTTGGCGGCCGAGACCGCCGCGGCCACCGCCTCCTTGGTCGCGCGGTCGACCCGCCCGCCGGCGACCAGGGTCTCCCGCAGCATCACCCAGGAGGCGGCGAGCACCGCCGGCGAGGCGGCGTGCAGGCCGATCGGCGGTGCCAGCATGCCGAACTCCCGCTCGACCTCCGCGAAGACGCCGGCCACCTCCTTCCCCGCGTCGGCCGGCCGCACCGGGGCGACCCGGTGGACCTGCGCCATGGACCTGCGCAGGGCCGGCCGCAGGAACGGCGTCGTCATGTGCGTCCTCCTCCAAGCTCGGTCTGGAAGCCCGGTCCGGAAACCCGGTCCGGAAGCCCGGTCGGGAAGTCCGGTCGGGAAGTCCGGTCGGGAAGTCCGGTCGGGAAGTCCGGTCGGCGCCGGGCGCTACCGGCGCATCAGGCCGGGCAGCTGCACCTGCACGCCGCGCCGGCCGCTGGTGGCGCCGTCCGGCGCGGGCGCGCCGTACTTGACGTTCACGCCGCGCTGCTGTGCGGCGGCCACGATGCCCGGGATCGCGCGCTCGGCGAGCGCCGAGATGGTCAGCGCGGGGTTGACCGTGAGCGCCCCCGGGACGGCGGAGCCGTCGGTGACGAAGATGCCCGGGTGGTTGCGCAGTTCCTGCCGGTCGTCGAGCGCCGAGGTCCGCGGGTCGTCGCCGATCCGGCAGGACGCCAGCGGGTGCACCGTGTAGGCGCCCACCAGGTCGTTGGTCCACGGCATCACGCGGGCGAGTCCGTCGCGCTCCAGGATGTCCTTCACCACGGCGTCCGAATCGGCCCAGGCGCGCAGGGTGTTGGCGGTCGGCCGGTACGAGATCGGCCCGCGCCCGAGCATCTGCTGGGAGATCCGCTGCGCGTTGCCGGTGGGCGGCGGCGGGCCGAAGACGCCCTCGTTGTCGTCCTCGATCATGGTGAAGACGGTCAGCCAGGACTGCCACTGCCGGACCAGTTCCTTCTTCTCCACGCCGAACCAGCTGGGCCCGCTCGCGTCGGGCACCTGCGCCAGGATGGTGCCGAACCCCGGCGGGAAGTAGAGCTGTTCCAGGGAGAACCGGGAGTGTTCCGGCAGCGAGCCGTCGAGGTTGTCCCAGCTCGCCACGACCGGGCCCTTGCCGATCTGGTTGGCCCGGAACGCCGGGCCGTCGGAGCGCTTGAGCCCCAGCAGGTCGCGGGCCTTGTCCTCGTCGACGATGGCCGTGTTGAGGCGCTCCCCGTTGCCGGAGAAGTAGCGGCCCACGGCGTGCGGCATCTCGCCCAGGGCCGCCTCGGAGCGCTGGAGGATCACCGGGGTGGCGCCGGCGCCGGCGGCGAGCACGACGATCTTCGCGTCGATCGTGCCGCTGCCGACGTGCACCCGGTAGTCCTCGTCGTCGACGACGCTGTAGTGCACCCGGTAACCGCCGTCGTCCGTCCGGGTCAGCTGCTGCACCTCGTGCAGCGGCCGGATCTCGGCGCCGTGCGCGAGGGCGGCCGGCAGGTAGTTCAGCAGCAGGGAGCGCTTGGCGTCGAAGCGGCAACCGGACATCATCCAGTTGCAGTTGGTGCACTTCGCCCGGTCGATGGCGGCCGGGACGGGGTTGGCGGTGCGCCCCGCGTGCTCGCAGGCCGCGGCGAACAACCCGCCCGAGTAGGTGACGTCGTTCCAGTCCTGCTGGGTGATGGGCAGTGCCTCGGCCACCCGGTCGTACCAGGGGTCGAGGACGTCCCGGTCGATGGCGGCCGGCCACATCCGCCGGCCGATGCTGCCGCGGCGCTCGAAGACGAACCGCGGCGCGCGCGGCATCGCGGCGAAGTACACCACGCTGCCGCCCCCGACGCAGTTGCCGCCGAGCAGGCTCATGCCGTCGCCCACCACGAAGTCGAAGATCCGGGTGTACGAGGAGCCGAGCAGGAAGTCGTGGTCGAAGTCGTCGGCCTTCAGCCAGGGGCCGCGCTCCAGGATGGTGACCTTGGCGCCGCCGGCCGCCAGGTGGTACGCCGCGATCGCGCCGCCGAAGCCGCTGCCCACGATCAGGACGTCGGTGCTCTCGGTGCTTGTCATGCGGGACTCCCTGAAGACGTGGTGTCCGGGTGGGGATCGGCCAGTTGCTTGCCGTACGAGAAGTCGGGGAACCGCCACAGGCCGTCCTCGTCCGGCTTCATGAACCCCATCGCCGTGAGGCCCGGGTGGCCCGCCGCGAGCGCGTCCGCGGTGTGCATGTGGGCGGCGGTGTCGAAGGCCATGTTGGCGAACAGCGCCAGCAGGACCCACAGTTCACGTTCCTGGTGCTCCTTCCCGGTCAGTTCCTGCACCAGGCCGGTCCGGTCCGCGAACGGCAGCGCGACGAACGGCGGCACCGAGTCGTCGAGCCGCAGGCCGTGGTCGTCCGCGTACGCGCTCGCGTGGCGGTTCAGGGCCTGCTCGTAGTCGTCCAGGGCGTCCGACAGTCCGGTCGCCGGCATCTCCAGCAACTCGATGGCGCCCGCCTGGACGGCGCCGCCGCCGGTCGAGGCGCCGGCCACCGCCCGGTCGTCGGGGGAACGCTTCTCGCCCGGGACGATCGTGTCCGCGAACGCTTCGAGCGTCATGGTCCGGTAATCGTGTCGATCTGAGGTAGGCGAGCCCACCGGCATCTCCTCAGGGGCTTGTCGGAAAGCGGGCCCGGCACGCACCGGCCGTCCCGATTCGCATACGCGACAGTGGCATCGTGCGCGCAATACGCCCTCGCAAGCATCTCCTGTGTTGCTGATGGCCTCCGGAGCCGTTCAAACATGAATTCCGGGACATCTCACCGGATGGGCATGCCGAGGGCACGTGCCACCGGACCATTGCGTCTGTCATGTGCCTGCTGCTACGGTCGTCACTTGCTATGGCCGGCGACACTTCTCAGCTTCGCCTTTACCGAAGGGGGCCTCCCTTCGCTTGCCTGGCACCTCGTCAGTCGGCCTGTCAGCGCGGCCGCGACTTTCGTTCCCGATCATCGCAAGGGTGGAATCTCTGTTCATCCGCAGGTGCGGCGGAGAAGCTGGAGTCAATCATGACAACTGCCATCGAGCAAGCTGTTTCCCGGGCCATCGAGACCATGCACGAGAACATCGGCGAGCTGCTGACCATAGACGACATGGCGCAGGCCGCCATGTACAGCAAATTCCACTTCTCCCGTGAATTCCAGCGAATGACCGGGGTTTCGCCGAGGCGCTTCCTCTCCGCCATCCGCCTCGAAACGGCCAAGCGCCTCCTCATCGAAACGTCGTTCACGGTGACCGAGATCAGCCACCGCGTCGGGTACAACAGCGTCGGCACCTTCAGCTCACGGTTCGCCAGCAGCGTCGGCGTCCCCCCCACCGTCTACCGCCAGCTCGGGGGTTTCACTCCCCGGATCGAGGTCGACCCGCGCGGTCTGTCCCTGAGCACGGAACTCTCGACCTTCCGCGGCGAGATCCGGGCCCCCATCGCGGGGGACCTCGGCCGGGTGTACGTCGGACTGTTCCCGACCCGCGTCCCCGAGGGTCGGCCCGCCGCGTGTACCGTCCTCCCCCGCCCCGGCGTCTTCTTATTCGACCAGGTGCCGGCCGGCACCTGGTTCCTGCTGGCGCACTCCGTCCCGGCCGCGTTCGACGAGGTACTGACGGGCGACCGCCCGGTCTCGGTGGGATCGGTCGGACCGATCGAGGTGCGGCCGGACGTGCCGCTGCTGCCGATCGAGCTCCGCCTGCGCCAGGCCCGGGTCCTCGACCCGCCGGTGCTGCTGGCCCTGCTGGACGCCCGGGCGGTGGCGCTGACCGCGCGGGCCGCCCCGATCACCGACACCGCCTGAGCCCGCGGCCCCTGGCCCGGCTTCGAACGCGCGTCCGCGAAGCGTTCGGAGCCGGGCCCGGAGCCCACACACGGTGCCCACACACGGTGCCCACACACGGAGCCCCCGCGACGATCCCCGGAGGGACGGTCGCGGGGGCTCCGCCGTGCGGCCCCGGGCCGGTCAGCCGGCCGGGTGCACGGTCATCGGCAGGCCGCCGCCCACCCTCAGCGACAGCATCGGCTCGGCCACCACCCGGTGGCCCGGCACCTTCCTCAGCCGCAGCTCCCGGGCGACCATGGCGATCGTGAACGTCGCCTCCAGCAGCCCGAGATGGTTGCCGATGCAGAAGCGCGGCCCCGCCCCGAACGGGATGTAGGCGTAGCGCGGCCGGTCGACCGCCCGGTCCCGGTCGAAGCGCTCCGGGTCGAACTGCTCCGGGGCGTCCCAGAACCGGGGGTGGCGGTGCAGGGTGTACGGGCAGATCAGCACGTCGGCGCCGGCCGGGACGTGGTACCCGCCGACCTCGTCGTCCGCCTGGGCCTGCCGCGGCAGGATCCACACCGGCGGGTAGAGCCGCATGACCTCCTCCACCACCATCGAGGTGTACCGCAGGCGGTGCAGGTCCTCGAACTCGGGCAGGCGGTCGCCCAGCACCTCGACGGCCTCGGCGTGCAGCCGGTCCATCACCTCGGGGTGCCGGTCGGCCAGGTAGAAGGTCCAGCCGAGGGTGCTCGCCGTGGTCTCGTGGCCGGCCAGCAGCAGCGTGACCAGCTCGTCGCGCATCCGCTGCCGGGCCACGGCGCGGTCGGGCTCCTGCCGGGTGGCGACGATCAGGCGGGACAGCGCGTCCTCCCCCTCGATCCGGGCACCGTCGCGGGAGACCCGCTCCGCCACCAGCCGGTCGACCACCCCCTGCAGGTCCTGCCGGGCCCGGCGGAAGCGGAGCTGCTTGGACAGCGGCACCCAGCCGGGCACCATGCCCATGGTGACCATGTCGAACATCGCCTGGTCCTGCACGGCCTCGAAGTCGTGCCCGACCGCCTCGAAGGCGCTGAGGTCGACGTCGAGCAGCGTGCGGCCGAGCACCCCGAGGGTGAGCGCCGTCATCTCCTTGACCACGTCGACCGGCCCGCCTCCCTCGTGCGCCCGCAGCCGGCCGACCAGCTTGGCCGCCTCCTCCGCGACGGCACCGGCCTGCTGGACGATCCGCTTGTGCTGGAAGGCGGGCTGGATCTGCCGGCGCTGCTTGCGCCAGAGCTCCCCCTCGCTGGTCAACAGGCCGTTGCCGAGGGCGCGTCGGGCCTGGGCCAGGCCGATCCCCTTGTGGTAGTTGGCCGCGTTGTCCGCGAGCACGTGCTTGGCGTGGTCGGGGTGGTTGAAGAAGTAGAGCGTCTTGGGGCCCATGGAGATCCGGACCGCGTCGCCGTACTCCGCCGCGGCGGCGCGCATCATCTCCAGCCGGTCCCCCACCAGCCTGCGCAGCAGGACGGGGGCGGCCCGGCGCGGCGGGCCCGGCGGGACCTTCCGGGTGGCGGCCACGGCTAGCACCCCCCGACGTTCCGGAAGCGGTCGGCGATGGCCTGGCGCCACAGCTCGAACGCGGGCACCGGGCCCGGCACCGGCTCGGTCGGCCGCAGCTCCTGGGTCACCGCGGCCGCCTCGACGGGCCCCATGCCGCAGAACACCCGGGTGGCCAACTCCGTGTGCGGCACCAGCAGTCCGGCCCGGATCCGGGCCTCGGCCGCGAACGCGCTGCCCTGCGCGACGATCGCCCGGTGCTCGCCGGCCCGGTCCCGGAACGCGCACAGTTCGGCCTCGTCCACGCCCCCGGCGTAGGTGGCCGCCAGTCCGGCCCCGCCGTAGAGGTCGGAGCGCCTGGACTCCGGGAACTTCTCGATCATGGTCGCGACCAGGTCCGGGTCGGTGCCGCCGACGAACCACAGGGCCCGGCCGATGCCCTGGTCGATCGCACGGCCGGCGTACGACGGGGCGTCGTGGGCCGGCCAGGGGAACGCCGGGTCCCGGTACTGCCGGTGGACGTACCGGTCGGTGCGGAAGTACGCCTGGTGGAAGCCGTACCCGTCGAGCACCAGCCAGCGCAGCAGCGGGTCGAGCGCGTCGATGTCGGGCCAGAGGAACCTCGGCAGCCGGGCCATCGCCCAGCCGATCCCGACGTACACCATGTAGACGTGGTCGGCGCCGCGGCCCTGGAGGCAGCGGGCCACCGAGCCGCCGCCGGACAGCCGCAGCCCGTCGAGCATGGCGAAGCCCATTCCGGCGCCCTCGTAGGCGAAGCCGCGGAACCGGTCCGGGATCTCCTCCAGCGGGTATTCCGCCTCCGCCGGGTTGCGGGCCTCCACGGCGTGCGCGTAGCCCTCCAGGAAGCGCGCGCCGACCGTCTCCAGGAGTTCCTGGGCGGCCGGCGACTTCCGGTGGAAACCACGTGTTTCCATGAGCGTCTCAGAGGTGCTCGGAGTGAGAATTCGACGTCGGAGCGTCCGCCATGCAGTGGACACGCCTTACTCCTCTCAGGTCTCCCGCGGGGCGGCCGATCCGCCCCGCGGCTGCTTCGCACCGGGCCTAGGCGTCGCCGAAGTGGGCGCGCACGTTCGCCCGCCACCGTTCGTACGGGGGCGGACCGCCGGCGGCGCCCGGGGCGCGGTCGTCCACCGCGCAGTCGTCGGCCACCTTCACGGCCGCCTCGACCGACAGGCCGGTCAGGCCCGTCGAGGCGGTCTCGCAGTGCGCGGGGACGAACCCGGCGTACGCGCGCGCCTTGGAGGCGAACACCGAGCCCTGGGCGAGCTGCGCCCGGTGCGGGCCCGCCGCTTCGCACAGCCCGGCCAGGCCGTCGGCCGTGCCGCCGCCGGCGAAGGTCGCGGCCAGGCCCACGCCGCTCCACAGGTCGCCCCGCCGGTCCGCGTCGAACCGCCGCACCGCGTCGGCGACCTGCGCCGGCGAGCCGCCGTGGATGAACCACAGGGCCCGTCCGACGCCCTGGTCGAACGCCCGCGGGAAGTACTCGGGCGCGCCCTGCCACGGGTACGGCTTCGGCCGGCGCGGCCCGTCCACCCAGCGCCGGGTGTGGAAGTAGGCGAGGTCGAAGCCGTAGCCGTCGACGGCCAGCCAGCTCATCGTCGGGTGGTAGGGCGTCCCGGCGAGGTCCGGCAGCACCTTGCGCCACAGCGGCCGCGGCAGCCGCGCCATGGCGAAGCCGATGCCGATGTACGCCAGGAAGATGTGCGGCTGCCCGGGACCGGCCAGCAGGTCCCGGGTGCGGTGGCCCCGGCCCATCGCGTCCAGGACGGTGAAGGCCATGGTGGCGCCCTCGTAGGCGAATCCGCGCTGTTCGGGCTCGACCAGGGCGAGGCGGCGCTCGACCTCCCACTGGCTGCGGGCGTCGATCCCCCACTCGAAGCCGCAGACCACCGCGCGGGGCACCGCCTCCAGCCGTTCGGTGGACTCCGTGGGTGTCACCGGGAACCCGCGCCCGGCGAAGGTCACCGAGGCCAGTGACGGTGTCAGTACCAGTCGGCGCAGCGATCCCAAGGTCGTCGGCACGATCCCTCCCAGGCTCACATCGGGAATTGACGGCTCCTCCATGCTCCTGACGTCACGTCACGGCCCGCATCTCCACGGTTGCGTTTCCGGGGCCCGTCTTCGGACCCGCGTCTTCGGGAGTGCTCCGCGTTCCGTCCGTTCGGCCCGGGGCCCGGATCCCGGGCCCACAATGGAGCCGGCCCGTACGAGACCGGGTTCCCGGCGTCGTCGGTCCGTCCCCGTCAAGGTCGTCCCACCGAAGGAGAGCCGTATGAGCACGTATCAGCGGAACGCCGAGGCCGCGCCCGGGTCGCTCTGGGACCGGGCGCCCGACCACCTCGCCTACCGCGGTTCCCGGGAGAACATCACGGCGCTGCTGGGCGACCGGCCCGGGGTGGCCGGGGTCGCGGTGCCCGCCTGTCCGGACTGGACCGTGCTGGACCTGGTCGGCCACCTGCTGGAGGTCTGCCGGACGGTGGCCGCCGACGCGCCCGGCAACCTGTGGGAGGTCCCGCACGCCGACTCCGGCGACGGCCTGGACGGCCTGCTCGCCGAGTGGGCGCGGCTGGACGCCCCGGTGGAGCGGGTGCTCACCGAGTCCCCCCAACTGCGGCACACCATGCTGATGATGGACGCGTTCACCCACGAGATGGACCTGCGGGCCGCGCTGGGGGAGGCGGCGGTCCCCGACCACCCGTCCTACCCCTCGTCGCTGGACCTGGTCGTCCGGGGCTTCGCCAACGCGGTGCGCACGCAGGGGCTTCCGACGCTGCGGATCGAGGCCCCGGGGGCCGAGTGGCTGGCCGGCGACGGCGAGCCGGCCGCCGTCCTGCGCGGGCACCGGCACGACCTGCTGCGCTCGCTCACCGGCCGGCGCTCGCTCGACCAGATCGCCGAACTGGCGTGGAGCGACGCGCCGCAGGCCTGGCTGCCCGCGTTCACCTGGGGCCCGTTCCGGCCGCCGGCGCGGCCCGTCGAGACGGCGGCCGGGCGCTAGACCCTTCCGCGGCCGGCAGAACGGCGCTGGGGGGGGGGGGGGGGGGGGGGGGGGGGGGGGAGGGGGGGGGGGGGGGGGGGGAGGGGGGGGGGGGGGGGGGGGGAAAGGAAGGGGAAGG
>NZ_JBVILX010000005.1:454467-474893 GCF_055580145.1 Kitasatospora sp. NPDC032121
CCCCCCCCCACCACCCCTCCCCCCCCCCCCCCCCCCCCCCCCCCCCCCCCCCCCCCCCCCGTCCCCCCCCCCCCCCCCCCCCCCCCCCCCCCACCGCCGTCGTGGTGCCACCCGCGGTGTCTCAGGCCGCGACCGCACCGACCTGCTGCGGCTGCGCGGCCGTCCCCTCCGGGGCGCCCGCCCCGGCGGCCTTGGCCTGCCGGGACTTCTGGATCAGGTGCGCGACCCACCACCCGATCCCGCGCAGGGCGCAGACGATGGTGGTGGCGTAGAACAGCGTGTAGACCACGTTGAACACCATCAGCACCCCGTAGACCATGGCGACCGAGGAGCCGAACATGAACTGCGCCTTGGCCTTCATCGGCGTGGTGCCCGGGTCGCTGATCATGTAGTTGGTGAACAGCACGAAGGCGACGCCGGTCATCGCGCCGAGCGCGGAGTACAGCGCGACGTCCCAGATCCAGTGCCGGACGAACGCCTGGATGGCGAACGCGCCGAGCCAGCCGACGATCAGCGGCGTGCGCTTGGTGAGCAGGGCGTTGATCACCGTTCCCGCGGTGGCGATGATCAGCGGGATCATCACGCGGAAGAAGGTGTTCGCGTTCTCGGTGAACTGGTACGGCGGCGAGATGCTGAACCAGGTGCCGAAGCACAGCAGCGACATCGTGATCCCGAAGTTGGACGGGTTCATGTAGTGCCGCATCCGGCCCGCGATCGGCGCCTGGAGGGCGTGCTTGCCGCCGACGCCGATGACCACCCCGAAGAACATCGGCAGCAGCTGGTTGTTGCCGTACGTCAGCATGTTGACCGCGAGCGCCGTGATGTGGGCCGGCAGCAGGAACTCGTAGAGCCCGCGCGCCCCGCGGCCGCGGAAGCGCGGCGCGCGCCGCTGCGCCCAGGCGCTGATCAGCTCGAAGCAGATCTCGCAGGTGTAGGCGGTGACCACCGCGATGAACGGCCAGAGCCAGGGCTGCTCGAAGCCGAGCAGGGTGTAGCCGAAGGCGTTGAACACGCTGATGGAGATGGCGAAGTTCCGCAGGGCCAGGTAGCGGGGGTCCTTCGGTTTCGCGGGGGCGGCCGGCGCGGCCGCCGGGGCGCCGCCGGGAACGGGTTGCGCGGTCGCGCTCATCGGTTCGGGACCTCCTGGACGTCGCTGGTCAGCATGAGGGTGTGGGTGCCGGGGTCGATCTGCTCGGTCTTCTCGTGCAGCCCGCCGCTCGCGTCCCGCCACGTCAGCTTGACGGTGACCGGGCCCTGCTGGGAGCCGAGGCCGAAGCGCACGTCGAAGCTGCGGTAGCCGCCGTGGCCGCCGCCGCCGTCGAGCTGGGAGATCTGGGTGCGGCCGTCCGGGGTCATGACGCACACGGTGGCGTTGTACGCGGGCGCTCCGCTGTTCACCAGGCCCTGGCCCGCCCCGCCCTCGGCGGTCGGCCGGTAGAGCCGCAGGTTCAGCTGGTTGCCCACGCTGGGCGCGGTGTTGGCGTAGAAGGCGGGCGGCCCCCACTGGCGGGCGACGGCGAAGTCCAGCCGGCCGGTCCCGGTGGTGTCGCCGGTGGCGAGGCCGCGGGTGGGTGTCGGCACGGCGATGCCCAGCTCGGAGCTGATGTTCACGTACGGGCCGTCGGGGGTCTTGGCGTAGAAGGCGATCGCCTCGTCCCCGGCGATGTCGTCGCCCGGCTGGACGTTGGGCCACATCGCGGGGTTGGAGAGCAGGTCGTCGTTGGTCATGGCCATCTCCTGCAGCCACGGCCAGCGGTTGATCTTCCCCTTCACGAAGCCGGTCGCCTGGAGGACGTTGAGGTCGCCGTTGTTGAGGAAGTCGCCCATCTTGGCGTCCCAGCCCCACCCGCTCCAGGCCATGCCGTGCTCCTGGGCCTCCTGGGTGAACGGTGCGACGCCGTCGGCGAGTTTGGCCTTCATGTCGGCCTCGTCCTTCGCCTTGTTGATCCAGACGAAGTTGCTCTCCTCCAGGCCCCAGGCGACGGCGATGTTGCTGACCATCATGTCGAAGTTGCCGTTGCGGCCGAGGTCGCCGAAGTCGACGCCCATGCCCTTGAACGAGCCGTTGCCCAGGACGAAGGACTTGGGGGTGCTCGGTGTGCGCTCGCCCGTGGCCTCGGTGAACCGGATGTGCCCGGGCGTCGACCTGTTGTACATCAGGTGCCCGTGGCCGAAGTCGTTGGCGATGTACATCTCGGGCAGTCCGTCGCCGGTCAGGTCGGCGCCGGAGATCGCCAGTGTCCAGCCGGTCGAGGCGTCGAAGGGGATCGCGCCCTTCTCCTCCACGTACGACACCGTGGGCTCGGGGCCCGAGGTGCTCTGCTGCCAGCGCAGGACGTGGTCGCCGCCGGCGTTCCTGGCGCTGGACAGCGAATCGTTCATCACGACGTTCTTCAGGCCGTTCGGGTCGAGCACGTCGGAGTCGGGGAAGTAGTTGCCGATCACGATCGACGGGCGTCCGCTGCCGTCGAGGTCGGCGACGTAGTCCGCGTCGGTGTTCCAGCGCGGGCCGTGGTACTTCCCGTCCAGCGACTCCGAGGGCACCAGCTCGCGCGGCACGTAGGAGCTCGCGGCCGGGGTCGTGGCGTCCGACCTGGCCATGAACAGGATCGGCGTGCGGCCCCAGTACGTCACCAGGAGGTCCATCCGGCCGTCGCCGTTGAAGTCGCCGGGCGTGCAGCCGGTGGGCGCCATGGTGTCGTCCATCGGCAGCGGCTTGCCGTCCAGCACGAAGGGCGTGAAGCGGTCGGCCGGCCGGGCGGTCGGCGTGTACGTCACGACCACGCTGTCGGTCCTGGTGTCGACGATGCACATGCTGTCGGCCACGCCGTGCCCGGTGAGGTCGTTGATCGCGATGCTGGCCCCGACCGAGGAGATCCACGAACGGATCTTCTGGTAGGCCGGGTTGACGTTCCGCACGGTCCTCATCGGCCGCTGGTCGTAACCGGGCGGCATCGCGATGGGCATCTCCTTGAAGCCGTACTGCTTCGCGACCTGTTCCGCTCCGGCCACCGCGACCGAGCTCCGCGCCGCGAAGAACAGCGAGGCGGCCACCAGGATCACCACCAGGCCGGGTACCAGTCTGCGGAATCGTTCATGGTATGTCACCGAATTCCCCTCTCGGCAGATCGTGTACGACCCTGCTTTCGCATCGAGTGCACTGACGCGACCGACTCCGGCGGGAGGAAGAAGTCCCGGGGCCCTGGATCCGCGTTCCCGAAATGCGACGGTGAATCCACTTCACTCGCAGGTCTACCCCACGAGCATGGACGCCGGGCACCCCCGGGGGCATCTCTCACATTGCTCACCGAACCCATACCGGCTTTGCCAAGACTTTTCCGAACGGGGGAATCCGGGCGGCGCCGGAAATCGGTGGGCACGACTTCCCGCCGGCCGGGCGCCGGTGTTCCGCCGCGGCGGCCGGGGGAACGCCGAAGCGCCCTCCGGAGGTGCTCCGGAGGGCGCTTCGGCGGGTGCGTGCGGTGCGGTGCCGCCGGGCGGCGGCGGGGGCGGGGCGGGTCAGTAGCGGTCGGAGGACCCGGGCGGGACGTCGTGGCGCAGCCACCCGGCCGGGTCCACCCGGTGGCGCACCCGGTCCAGCCGCGCGACGGCGGCCGCGGACAGGTGCCCCTGCGGCTGCTCCAGCCGCTCGACCAGGGTCGGCGCGGTCCGGCCGGTGTCCCAGGGCGTCAGGGCGGAGCGGACCTCGGCGCAGTGCGCCCGGACCGCCGCCGTGGTGACCTGGTCGACGGCCAGCCCGCCGGCCGTGAACGCGAAGGCCGCGTCGAGGTGGCTGAGCGCCCCGCCGTTCGGGTCGGGCACCGCCAGGGCGCCGCCGAGCTGTCGGAGTTCGGCGTTGACCAGCGGGGATCCCGAGCCCTCGCCGAGCACCTTGAGGAAGGTCTCGGCGCCGTCCGGGCCGAGGTCGGAGAGCAGCAGGTGGTCCCCGAGCACCGGCACCGGGTCGGTCGGGTCCATGTGCGTGCGGACCACGGCCGGCGGGGTGGTGGTGCACCAGGTGTCCAGCACCGGCTCGCGGACCGCCCGCAGCGGCCCGAGCAGGTCCGCGGCCCGGCGCTCGGCGGTCTCCAGGCCGTCCTCGGTCGGGCTGAGCACCACGCCGGCCAGGCAGATCACCGGGCCGCCGGTCAGCACCGGCGGGATCTCCGGCACGGCCGGCAGGTTCATCACCCGGAACGCGGTGGTGACGGCCTCGGGCGCGTCCCCGGTCCAGCGCAGCCAGCGGGACAGCAGCTCGGGGCCGTACGCGGCGGGCCAGAAGGCCGCGCCGGTGACCACCCGGGCCGCCGGGAAGAGCGCGAGCTCGACCGCGGTGACGACGCCCAGCCCTCCCCCGCCGCCGCGCAGGGCCCAGAACAGCTCCGGGTCTGCGATCGCCGAGACGCGGCGGAACTCGCCGTCCGGGGTGACGAGTTCGATGGCCCGGACGCTGTTCACGGCGAGCCCGGCCCGGCGGCCGTAGAAGCTGATCCCGCCGCGCAGCAGGTACCCGACCACCCCGACGGTGGGCGAGGTGCCGTGCGGCGCGGCCAGGCCGTGCTCGGCGGCGGCCTCGACCACCGCGCCCCAGCGCGTTCCCGCCGGGACGCGGGCGGTGCGGGCCACCGGGTCGACCACGACCGGCCCGGCGGGCTCGGTGCGGATCAGCAGGGCGTCGTCCATCGGCCGGGCCGAGGAGGAGGCGTGCCCGGTGGTGTGCACCCGGACCCACCGCCCCGCGCGGTGGGCGTGCCGCAGCGCCGCCTGGACCTGTTCGACGGTGCGGACGGTCACCGCCGCCGCGGGCCGGACCGGAGCGGCCAGGTTGAACACGGCGGTCGCGGCGGCGTAGGCGCGCTCCCCGGGCAGCGAGACGACCGGATCGGTCTCGGTCATGACACGAACTCCTCGGCTCGACGGGCTACTCGACTCGACGGGCTACTTGACACCGAACCGCGCACGGGCGAGCTCCCGGGTCGTCACCGCGGACAGGAAGACCCCGATCCCGGAGTGGCTGTGCAGGGTGGACAGGTCGCGCCAGACCCGCTCGATCCGCTCGCCCTGGCGCACCGCGCTCGACCCCGCCGTCGGGAACAGCTGCCCCTCCACGGCGTGCCAGCACAGCCGGATCACCTCGCGGCAGATGGTGGCGAGGCGCAGGTCGTGCTCCCGGGTGAAGGCGCCGGGCCCCTGGGCACAGAGGTCCTGCCACTGGGTGACGGCGTGCAGCACGGCGGCCTCGGCGGTGGCGATCATGCCGGCCGCCTCGCCGTACCAGAACTGGTAGTCCGGGTCCTCGGCGCGGGTGACCACGGGCGGGAAGAGCGTCGTGCGGGACTGCATCAGCTCCCCGTAGGCGTCCAGCGCGCCCTGGGCCATGCCCACGGCGAGCGAGGCGACCTCCAGCACCATGAAGCTGAGCGAACCGCCGCCGTACTCCGGGTTGCCGTGCAGCCGGTAGCCGGGGGTGCCGCCGTCGACGAGGACCTCGCTCATGTGGGTGCGCGGCAGCGTCAGGTGGTCCGGGACCAGACCGTCCTCGATCACGATGCTGTGCGAGCCGCTGCCCTTGAGGCCCAGCTGGCCGCCCCAGTCGTCGAGCCGGCGGAACCGGGAGCGCGAGGCGACGAAGAGCATCGGCGCCGGCGGCTCGCCGTCCTCGCCGGGCACCGGGACGTGCCCCATGAAGTGCGTGGCGTACGGCGAGCCCGAGCAGTAGTTCCAGGTGCCGTCGATGCGCCAGCCGCCGTCCCGCGCCCGCTCGGCCCGGCCGTTCGGCACGATGGTGGCCGGGCAGATGAAGTCGCCTCCGGCGAAGATCTCGGCCTGCGCCCGCTCGCCGAACAGCGAGGCCGCGGGCAGGGCGTGGGTGGCGCCGAGGCAGTACATCCAGCCGGTCGACGGGCAGCCGCGGGCGAGCGTCATCGCGACCCGCAGGAAGGTGTCGATGCCGAACTCGTAGCCGCCGTACCGCTTGGGGACGAGGATCCGGTAGAAGCCGGCCTCCGCGAACGCCTCGTGGGTGTCCTGGGCGTAGTACGTGCGCTGTTCGGTCTCGGCCTGCCGGGCCACCAGGAGCGGCGCGATGGCCTCGGCCCTGGCGATGACCTCCTTCGGCGTCAGACCGGGTTCGGGCGGCTGCGGCGAGCCGGACCCTGCGGCATTCGTGGCGACCGTCATTGCGGCGCGGCTCCTCTACGGTTGGCGCGGGCGTTCCGCCCGGGGCCGGGCGGACATTTCCCGGCCACTGTCGCCCGCGGCGGGGGCGGGGCGCATCTCCCTGATTGCCAGCACGATCGAAGAACCACGGCGGCGGGGCCGTTGCTACGGTTCCGGGGCGAATTCGCCCCGGAACCAGCGAGAGGAATTCCCCGTGATCTCCGATGGAAAGCCGCAGTCGAACGCACCGGAGAGCAGGACGCAGCTCTCCTTCAACCAGGAATTCCTCTGCGGTTTCGACCGCGGCGACGAGGAGGGACCGTTCGGCCCGCACTTCCACATCGTGCACGGCTGGCGCCTGCGCGGGAAGGTCGACGCCGCGACGCTGCAACTGGCCCTGGACGACGTGGTGGTCCGGCACGAGGCCCTGCGCACGGCCATCGTCCGGGGCGACGGCGAGCGGTACCAGGAGGTCCACCCGCCCACCCCGGTCCCGCTGGAGCTGCGGGAGCTGCCCGGAGCGGACGCCCGGGCCCGCGAGCAGGCGGTGGAGGAGCTGATCACCGAGGTCGAGTCGGGCACCATCAGCGCGCGCGAACTCCCGCTGCTGAAGGCCACCTTGCTTCGCTTCGACGAGGAGGACGCGATCCTGGCGCTGGTCGTCCACCACACCGCGGCCGACGGATGGTCGGTCCGGCTGATCATCCGCGACCTCGCCGTCCGCTACGCCGAGCGCCGCGGGCACCGCCTGCCCGAGCTGCCGACCGCCCTGCCGTACCGTGAGTTCTCGCAGTGGCAGCGGGAGTTCGCCGAGAACCCGGCGCTGGAGGAGTCGCGCGCGTTCTGGCGCAAGCAGCTCGCCGGCGCCCGGATCCTCTCGGTGCCCACCGACCGGCCGAAGTCCTCCGGCCTGCCGGAGTCCACCGCCGTGTACCGCTTCACCGTCGACGCGGACCTGACCACCCGGGCCGTGGAGATCGGCCGGGCGCTGCGCAGCACGCCGTTCATGGTGCTGATGGGCGCGTTCGCGGTGATGGTCGCGCGCTCCACCGGGACGACCCGGATGGTGGTGCCGACCTTCTCGCCGGGCCGCGGCGAGGACCGCTTCCACCACACGGTCGGGCCGTTCTTCAACTTCCTCCCGCTGTGCACGGAGCTCGCCGGGGCCCGCGACTTCGCCGAGGTGGTCACCAGGATCCGCACCACCAGCCTGGAGGCGTACGCCCATGACATCCCGTTCGGCCAGATCCTCGCCCAGGCGCCGGAGTTGATGCTGCCGACGCTGGAGGACGAGCGGGCGGCCTGCGTCTTCCAGGTCTTCCCGTTCCCGTTCCTGCTGGACGGCGAGCTGATCGGGGACCTGGAGTTCACCGAGGTGCGCCGCCGGCTCACCTCGCAGCCGGTGGGCTCGGACGTGCCCAACGGCGCGCTGTGGACGCTCAACCTGGACCCGGCCGGTGACGTGGTCGCCGGCATCCAGTACAACAGCAACCTCTACGACGAGAGCACCGTGGCGGAGCAGGTGGACCGCTTCCGCGAGGTGCTGCGGGAGCTGGTCGGCGCGCCGGACGCGCCGCTGGAGCTCGGTGCCGGGAACTCCTGAGTACGCCGGGGCCGGCGGTTGCGCTCCCCGCGGAACCGCCGGCCCCCTTCGTCGACCGGCCCGCTCAGCCGACCCGGATCGGGCCGCGGGGGCGCAGGCCCCGGTAGGCGTCGTTGTACCGGTCCAGCAGCAGCTGGGCCTCGGCGTTCGCCCGGGCGAAGCGCTCCCGCGGGTCCACGTCGGTGGCCAGGACGTCGTGCATGGCGGTGGTCAGGACGTTCTGGATCGCGGCGAACTCGCCGAGCAGCGCGCCCCGGGCGGCCGGCGAGCCGGAGTTGGCGGCGAGCTGGTCCAGCGCCGTGCGGAAGTGCGGGTTGCGGTGGAACCAGCCCTCCTGCTCCAGCAGTTCGATCGCCCCGCCGGTGACCGGGATGAACCCGGTCTCCCGGTGCCGCTCGGCGGCGGTCCGCGGCGCGTTCAGGTACTGCATGAAGGCCAGGGCGCCGTCCTCGGTCTCCTCGTCCAGCCCGGACGCCAGCCAGAGCGCGTCCCCGCCGATCACGTTGCCCGCGTACGGCACCCGGTCGTTGTACGGCATCCGGCAGGCCCGGGCGACGAAGCCGCCGTCGTGGCCGGCCTGGGCCATCCGGGCCGCCTCGACCGAGGTGGTGAGGACGAAGGCGACCTCCTGGTCGGCGAAGGCGCGGAAGTTGCGGTTCCAGTCGACCTCGGTGTTCACCCGGCTCGGGTGGTAGCGGTACAGGCCCGCCCGGTGCAGCCCCCGCCACCACTCGACGTAGGCGAGCATCGCGTCCGAGTCGAGGTACAGCTTCTCGGCGCGGCCGGAGCGGCCGTTGTCCCGGTCGGCGAGCAGCGCGCCCTGCTGGGCCACGGACTGCTGGAACCACCAGCCGTGATTGGGCCAGGTGATCCCGTGGGCCGGCCCGTCCGGGAGCGCGGTGACGGCCCGGCAGGCGGCCTCGATGCCGGCCCAGGTCAGCGGGACCTCGGTGATCCCGGCCCGCTCCAGCAGGGTGGTGTTGGCGTAGAGCAGGGTGGTCGAGGTGAGCGGCGGCATGGCCGCGACCGCGCCGTCGTAGGTGTAGAAGTGCCGGGCGGCGGGTTCGACGTCGTCGAGCACGACCGGCTCGCCGAGGATCTCGGTGCGGCCGGCGATCGCCCGCTCGACCGAGGTGAACAGCGGTGAGCCGTCGGGCCGTCGGGCGTCGAGGGCGTCCCGGGTCGAGGTGTAGAAGTACTGCGCGATGGTCGGCGCCTCGCCCTTCAGGGCGGCGTCGTGGATGGTCTGCGGAACCGACAGCCAGTCCACGCCGGTGACCCGGATCCGGTACTCGGGGTGGTTGGCCGTGAACTTCTCCGCCAACTCCCTGGTCCGGTCTTGGAAGTAGGGCATCAACGGGTAGAGCGGCACCACGATGTCGAGGTCGATCCGCTTGCTCATTCCGGAATCCTTCCTGGCAGGCCGGGCAATCCAGATGCTCATGCTCCGGGGGTGGCGGGCCCCGGGCATCTCCGCTCGTGCTGACTGCGCGGCCCCTCGCGGCCCGGTCCGGCGCGAGCGCACGTCGGGAGAAGCGGCCGGCCATGCGGAACTGTCAGGCTCGGTTCGTCCGGTGAACTGGCAGCAAGGAGAGGCGTCTGATGGCCGAAGCCCGCGAGACCACCGCCGGAGATGCGCGCGGCAGCCGCCCGCTGACCGGGGCGGAGTACATCGAGAGCCTTCGCGACGACCGGGAGATCTACCTCTACGGCGACCGGGTCAAGGACGTCACCGCCCACCCGGCGTTCCACAACCCGGTCCGGATGACCGCGCGGCTCTACGACGCCCTGCACGATCCGCGACACCGGCCGGTGCTGACCGCACCGGTCGACAGCGGCGGCGAGGGCTACACCCACCGCTTCTTCACCACTCCGCGCAGCGCGGAGGACCTGGTCGCCGACCAGCAGGCGATCGCCGCCTGGGCGCGGATGAGCTACGGCTGGATGGGCCGCAGCCCCGACTACAAGGCGTCCTTCCTCGGCACCCTGGGCGCGAACGCGGACTTCTACGAGCCGTTCGCGGACAACGCCCGGCGCTGGTACGCCGAGTCGCAGGAGAAGGTGCTGTACTGGAACCACGCGATCGTGCACCCGCCGGTCGACCGCTCCCTGCCGCCGGACCAGGTGAAGGACGTCTTCATCCACGCGGAGAAGGAGACGGACGCCGGCCTGGTGGTGTCCGGCGCGAAGGTGGTCGCCACCGGCTCCGCGCTGACGCACTACAACTTCATCGCGCACTACGGCCTGCCGATCAAGGACCGCACCTTCGCGCTGGTGGCCACCGTGCCGATGGACGCGCCCGGGATGAAGCTGATCTGCCGCCCGTCGTACACCGCGACGGCGGCGGCGATGGGCAGCCCCTTCGACCACCCGCTCTCCTCCCGGCTGGACGAGAACGACACCATCCTGGTGCTCGACAAGGTGCTCATCCCGTGGGAGAACGTCTTCGTCTACGGCCAGCCGGAGAAGATCCGGATGTTCACCGGGCAGTCCGGCTTCATCGAGCGGTTCACCTTCCACGGCTGCACCCGGCTCGCGGTGAAGCTGGAGTTCATCGCCGGGCTGCTGGCCAAGGCCCTGGACATCACCGGCACCGGTGACTTCCGCGGGGTGCAGAGCCGGCTCGGCGAGGTGCTGGCCTGGCGCAACCTGTTCTGGGGGCTGTCCGACGCGGCCGCCCGCAACCCGGTCGCCTGGCACAACGGCGCGGTGCTGCCCAACTCCCAGTACGGCCTGGCCTACCGGTGGTTCATGCAGACGGGCTACCCGCGGATCAGGGAGATCGTGCTCCAGGACGTGGCCAGCGGGCTGATCTACGTGAACTCCAGCGCCAAGGACTTCGACAACCCGGGGATCCGGCCCTACCTGGACCGGTTCCTGCGCGGCTCCGGCGGTGTCGACGCGGTCGAGCGGGTCAAGGTGATGAAGCTGCTCTGGGACGCCGTCGGCAGCGAGTTCGGCGGCCGCCACGAGCTCTACGAGCGCAACTACGCGGGCAGTCACGAGAACACCCGGATCGAGCTGCTCTTCGCCCAGCTCGCCAACGGCCAGCTGGACGCCTACAAGGGCCTGGTCGACGAGTGCCTGGCGGAGTACGACCTGAACGGGTGGACCGTGCCCGATCTGTCCTCCTTCGCCGACCTGAGCGATTCCGTCCACGGGCTGCTCGACAGCTGATCCGGACGCCGACGACCGGCCGACAACCAATCGATGAGGATCGGAGGGCATGGTGGCTTCCCCTTCCCTTCAGGGGCATTTCACACAACAGGCGCTGCGGACACCGGACGCGATCGCCGTATCGTCCGGTGAAGTCCGGCTCAGCTACCGCGAGTTGGACGAGCGGGCGAACCGGCTGGCGCACCGGCTGCGGGACCTCGGCGTGCGGGCCGAGTCGCCGGTCGCGGTGCTGATGGAGCGCTCCGCGGACCTGGTGGTGGCGGTGCTGGCCGTACTCAAGGCCGGCGGCTGCTACCTCCCGCTGCACAGCGCCTACCCCCTGGCGCGCAAGCAGTGGATCGTGGAGCACTGCGCGGCGCCGGTGCTGCTGACCGACGAGGCGATGCGCGGGCGCGGCCTGCCGGACGTCGCCGAGGTGGTCGTCGTCGAGGGCGAGAAGGGCCTCGCCGACCACCCCGCGACGGACCCGGCCGTCCCGGTCGGGCCGGACGCGCTCGCCTACGTGATCCACACCTCGGGCTCCACCGGGGAGCCGAAGGGCGTCGCGGTCGCGCACCGGGACGCGCTCGGCCTGGCCCTGGACTCGATCTGGTCGCAGGGCCGGCACGAGCGGGTGCTGATGGTGGCGCCGTACGCCTTCAACGTCTCCACCTACGAGTTCTGGGTGCCACTGCTGCACGGCGGGCGGATCGTGGTGGCCCCGCCCGGCGACCTCGACGTGCACGCCCTGCGCCGGCTGATCGCCGAGGAGCGGATCACCGGCATCCACCTGACCGCGGGCCTGTTCCGGGTGCTCGCCGAGGAGGACCCGGGCTGCCTGGCCGGCGTGCGCGAGGTGCTCACCGGCGGCGACGTCATCGCCCCCTCGGCCGTCCAGCGGGTGCTGGAGCACAACCCCGGCCTGGTGGTGCGGGCGATGTACGGCGCGACCGAGGCCACGCTGTTCAGCACCAGCGCGGCGATGACCGCCCCCTACGTGGCCGACGGCCCGGTGGGCGTCGGCCGGCCGATGGACGGCGTCCGGCTGCACGTCCTGGACGCCGAGCTGCGGCCGGTGCCGGCCGGCGGGGTGGGCGAGCTGCACATCGCCGGACGCGGCCTGGCCCGCGGCTACTTCAACCGGCCCGACCTGACCGCCGAACGCTTCGTGGCCAACCCCTTCGACGCGCCGGGCGAGCGGATGTACCGCACCGGGGACCTGGTCCGGGTCGACCGGGACGGCCTGCTGGAGTACCTCGGCCGGGCCAACGACCAGCTCAAGGTGATGGGCTTCCGGATCGAGCCCGCCGAGGTGGAGGCGGCACTGGCGCGCCACCCCGGTCTGGCCCATGTCGCCGTCGTGGCACGGGAGTCGGAGTCCGGGGAGAAGCGCCTGATCGCCTACTACGTCCCGGAGTCCGACGGGGTCGAGGCGGGCGCGCTGCGGGCGCACGCGGTGGCGCAGCTGCCGGCGTACATGGTGCCGACGGCCTTCGTGAGCGTGCCGGCCCTCCCGCTGACCCCCAACGGCAAGCTGGACCGGCGGGCGCTGCCCGAACCGGTGACCGACTCGGCCCGCCGGGCGCCGGCGACCGAGCGCCAGCGGCAGCTGTGCGCCCTGTTCGCCGAGGTGCTCGGGGTGCCGGAGGTCGGCATCGACGACAGCTTCTTCGAGGTGGGCGGCCAGTCCCTGGACGCGATGCGGCTGGTCAGCCGGATCCGGGCGGCGCTGGACGTCCGGCTCACCGTCACCCAGTTCTTCGACGTGCCCTCGGTGGCCGCGCTGGAGAGCCTGCTGGACCGACCGGAAGGAGAGCGGGGATGACCAGTCCCTTCGACGCCGAGGACGGCCGGTTCACCGTCCTGGTGAACGCGCGGGGCCAGTTCTCGCTCTGGCCGGCCGCCGCCGGGGTTCCGGCGGGCTGGACGGCCGAGCACGGTCCGGTCGACCGGACCGCCGCCCTCGCGTACGTGAACGAGCACTGGACCGATCTGAGGCCGAAGAGCCTCACCGGGCGCCCCCTCGGGCAGCCCGACGACTGACGAGGAGTCTGGAACATGAGCCTCGACGCGGGTCAGGAGACCTTCGGCGGCATGCTCGTCGACCACATCGCCTGCTACGTCGCCGACCTCGCCGCCACCACCGAGTGGCTGGTCCGGGGTTACGGCCTGGAAGTGTACGCGGGTTCGGCCCCGCAGGCGCCGGACCTCCGCTCGGTGGCGCTCGGCCGCAACGGCATCCGGGTGGTGCTCAGCCAGCCGCTGCCGGGCGACCACCCGGGAGCGGCGTACGTGGAGAAGCACGGTGACGGAGTCGCCGACATCGCGCTGCGCGTCCCGGACGCCCGGGCCGCCTTCACGGAGGCCGTCCGGCGCGGCGCCCGGCCCGTCGCCGGGCCGGCCGCGCACGGCGAGCTGGTCACCGCGACCATCATGGGCGTCGGCGACATCGCCCACACCTTCGTCCAGCGGCCGGCCCCGGCCGACGAGCGGCCGCTGCCCGGGCTGGCGCCGGTCGCCACCGACCCGGCCGCACCGGACTTCGGCCTGCGGGAGGTCGACCACTTCGCGATCTGCGTCGAGCCCGGGCAGATCGACGCGACGGTCGCCTTCTACCGGGAGGTGCTCGACTTCGAGCTGATCTTCACGGAGCGGATCAAGGTCAACGGGCAGGTGATGATCACCAAGGTGGTGCAGAACGGCACCGTCACCTTCACCCTGATCGAACCGGACCAGGCCCAGGTCACCGGCCACCTGGACGAGTTCCTGAAGGACCACGGCGGGCCCGGGGTGCAGCACATCGCCTTCACCACGGACGACATCGTCGGGTCGGTCGACGCGATCGCCGCCCGGGGCGTGGAGTTCCTGGGCACCCCGGAGGCGTACTACCGGCTGCTCTCCGGCCGCCTCACTCCGCTGCGGCACTCCGTGGCGGACCTGGAGCGGCTGAACATCCTGATCGACCAGGACCACGACGGGCAGCTGTTCCAGATCTTCACCAAGTCCGTGCACCCGCGCGGCACCCTCTTCCTGGAGGTCATCGAGCGGATGGGGGCCCGCTCGTTCGGCAGCGGCAACATCAAGGCGCTGTACCAGGCCATCGAGTACCAGAAGGGCAGGGGTGTGGCCGATGGCGCGTGACGGGATCTTCGACGACCGGTTCCGGGCGGCCGTGGAGCGGCTGCGGGTGCCCGGCATGGGCACCGAGGTGGTGGCGCCGCTGCTCTCCCACCTGATCCACCTGGCCCGGCCCCGCCGGGTGCTGGAGGTCGGCATGGGGTACACCACGCCGTTCCTGGCGAAGGCCCTGGCCGAGGCCGAGGAGTTGGCCGCGGCCGAGGCCGCCGCGCTGGTCCGCAAGACCCGGCCGTACCTCGCGGACGGCCGGGAGCTGGACGAGGCGTGGATCGACAGCGAGCCCGCGCTGCTGCTGCCGGCCGGCTACCGCGAGCCGTACGAGCCGCGGTTCGTGGCGATCGACGACCTCTCGGACAGCGGCTCCTCGGCCCCGCTGGTGACGGAGGTGCTGGACGAACTCGGCTTCGCCGAGCGGGTCACCGTGGTCAACTCCGACATGCGCGGGGCCGTCGGACGCCTCCCCGAGGAGTTCCGGCCGATCGACTTCGCCTGGGTCGACGCCTGGGACTGCCTCTACTTCTTCGAGAACTTCTGGGAGTTGATCGATCCGGACGGCGGGATCGTCGTCATGCACTACCTGATGACCTACCCCGAGGGCGAGGCGATCCTCGACTACATCGCCGAGACCCAGCGGCTGGCCCCCGGCGAGTTCGAGATGCTGAACCTGCTGGAGAGCCGCAAGCTGCGCCAGAACAGCATGACCGTGCTGCGCCGCACCAGCGGCAGCCGGCCCCGGCAGTACTCCGACACCGGTCAGCGCCCGCGCCTCGGCGGCCAGGTCCGCGAGGACGCCCTCGCCCTGGCCCGCTCGATGACCGAAGCCGCCGGCCAGAGCCCGAACAGGACACCCCGATGACCCAGACCCCCGTGGAGTTGCTGACCGCCTTCACGACGGCCGGCGCCGAACAGCGCGACGCCGCCTTCCGGCACCTGGTGGCCGCGCTGTGGCAGGACGGCCGGGCGAGCGACCTCGCCCCGGCCGCCGTGCCGGCGCTGCTGACCGCACTGGACCAGGCCCCGCCCGAGCGCCAGGGCTGGCTGGTCCTGCTGCTCGGCCTGCTGGCCGGCGCCGAACCGCCCTCCGTGGGAGGCGAGTCGGCCGAGCCGATCGGCAAGGAGCTGGACCGGTTCCTCGAACTGCTCGCGGACCGCGGGGCCCACCCCGGGCGCACCCTCGCCCTGCTGTACCTGCTCTCGCACTTCCCCGCCGACCGCGACCGCATCCTGGCGGCCGTCGAACCGCTGGAGCCTTCCCAGGACGACCTCAGCCGGCTCGACCGGGTGCTGCGGCCGCTGGATCCGGCCACCGCCGTCCTGGGCCGGGTCTGGCCCTCGCCGGCCGAGTGGGTGCTCAGCGAGGCCGAGCGCGCCTTCGACCGCTCCTGGGTCGACGCGCTCTCCCCCGCGCAGCTCGCCGCCACCTGGGACGGCGACACCCGGATGCTGATCGGCTACTCCGGCGCCAAGGCGTACTGGGCGCTGCGCCACGGCACCACCGAGGTGGTCGCCGACACCAGCCCGCACCGGACCACCGCGCTGTCGGCCGACGCCGTCGGCACCGCCGACCTCACCCGCCACGCCGAGGTGCTGCGCTGCCCGGCCTGCACCGGCCGCCTGGACGTCTCCCCCGGCGGCGCCCGCTGCGCCGACTGCGCCGCCGCGTACTCCTCCGCCGCGGGCCACCTGGACCTGTTCGAGCGCAGCGAGCCCTCGGACCCCAAGGACGTCCTCCAGAACGCCGCCGCCATGCGCAACATCGGGCTGCACTACGAGACCGTGCTGCGACCGGCCTTCCTGCGGCTGATGGGCGGCAACTTCGGCGGCCAGGTGACGCCGGCCGACGAGGACCGCTACATCGCCGCGCACACCGCCCCGGTCGACGGGCCGGTGCTCGACCTGGCCGCGGGAGCCGGCCGGTGGACCGCCGTGCTGGCCGAGGCCGTGGGCACCGAGCGGCTGATCGCGCTGGACCTCAACCCGGCCATGCTCACCTGGCTGAGCGGACGGCTGCCGGAGGTCCCCGCGCTCCGGGCGAGCGCGCAGGCGCTGCCGTTCGGCGACGCCACGCTGGGCGCGGTCAACTGCTGGAACGCCCTCCAGGCGATGCCGGACCCGGCCGGGGTGATCGCCGAGGTCGGCCGCTGCCTGCGGCCCGGCGGCAGCTTCACCCTGCTCACCTTCCTCCAGGCCGACGACCCGGTCGACCGCCACTTCCAGGGCACCTTCCGGGGGCCCGGCTTCCCGGACGGCATGCCGCTGTTCGCGCTCGCCGACCTGCGCGCCTGGCTGGCGGCCGCCGGCCTGACCGTCCGGGACCAGTACACCCCCGGCACCTTCGCGGTCATCACCGCCGAACGCGCCGCCTGATCCCGGCGCCCGACCGCTCCCCGACCGCGGCGCCCGATCCCGGCGCCCGGTCGGACCCGCCCGACCGGACCCACCCGACCAGACCCGCCCGATCACACCGCAATCCGCGAGATGTGGCGCCCGGCCGTGCCGTGCGAACGTCTCTGCGGCGCAGGAACACGGAGGGACGAACGAGCATGACCGACAAGACCGTTGATCCGACCGGCCCGGCGGTGATCAGGCCCGGGGACCCGAGGTACGAGAACCTCGTGCAGGGCTACAACCACCGCTTCGTCGGACGCCCCGACGAGGTGCGCCTGGTGACCACCACCGAGGAGGTGGTGGCGGCCGTCGGCGAGGCGGTGGCGGCGGGCAAGCGGATCGCGGTCCGCAGCGGCGGTCACTGCTTCGAGAACTTCACCACCTCGCCCGAGATCGAGATCCTGCTGGACCTGTCCGAGCTGAACCGCATCGCCCACGACCCCGCGCGCCGCGCGATCGAGGTCGGGGCCGGCGCCCTGCTGGGTGACGTCTACCGCACCCTGTTCAAGCGCTGGGGGGTGACGATCCCGGGCGGCACCGGCTTCGAGGTGGGCGTCGGCGGCCACTTCCCGGTCGGCGGCTACGGCCCCCTCTCGCGCCGGGACGGCCTGATCGTCGACCACCTGTACGCCGTCGAGGTCGTGGTGGTCGACGAGTCCGGCCGGGCCGGGGCCGTGGTGGCCACGTCCGAGCCCGACGACCCGCACCGGGACCTCTGGTGGGCCCACACCGGTGGTGGCGGCGGCAACTTCGGCGTGGTGACCAGGTACTGGCTGCGCACCCCGGGGGCGGACACCGACGACCCGGCCGGGCTGCTGCCCAAGGCGCCGGCCCGGGTCTGGAAGCGGACGGTGATGTGGCCCTGGGACGGGATGACCGAGCGGTCCCTGACCACGCTGCTGCGCAACTACGCCACCTGGTACGAGAACAACGACGACGCCGACTCCCCGGCGGCCGGTCTGTGGAGCAACCTGATCGTCACCCACCGCAACTCCGGGATGTTCGGGATGACGGTGGTGATCGACCACGACGGGCCGGACGCCGAGAAGGTGTTCGCCGAGCACTTCGAGTCCGTGTCCGCCGGGGTCGGCGTGGAGCCGGTGGTGCACACCGCCGAGGTCGTCCCCTGGTTCAGCTCCTGGTTGCCCTCGTACAGCTTCCCGAGCGACCCGAAGGGGCGCTACAAGGACAAGGCGGGCTATCTGCGCAAGGGGTTCACCGATCACCAACTCGGGGTGATCTGGCGCTACCTGAGCGATCCGGAGCACACCAACCCGATGTCGTGCATCGTGGTCGCGGGCTTCGGCGGGAAGGTCAACACCGTCGCCCCCGACGCCACCGCCGCCGTCCAGCGCGACTCGGTCCTGAAGGTCCTCTACTGCGCCGGCATCTGGCAGTCCGAGGACCAGGACGAGGCCAACATCGCCTGGGTCCGGGCGTTCTACCGCGACGCGTACGCCCCGAGCGGCGGCGTCCCGGTGCCCGACGAGAACAGCGACGGCACCTACATCGGCTACCCCGACCGCGACCTGGCCGACCCGGCCTGGAACACCTCGGGGGTGCCCTGGTCGACGCTCTACTACGGCGGCAACTACCCGCGCCTGCAGCAGGTCAAGCGGACGTACGACCCCGGGAACGTGTTCCGTCACGCCCTGTCGGTCGAACTCCCCGGCGGCGAGGCTCATGTGAAGGAGGATCAGGATGCTTGAGAACAAGGTCGTCGTGGTCTCGGGGGTCGGCCCCGGCCTCGGGCGGGCGATCGCCCTGCGGTCCGCGCGGTCGGGCGCGGACGTCGTGCTCGCCGCCCGGACCGAGTCCCGGCTCGCCGAGATCGCCGCGGAGGTCGAGCGGACCGGGCGCCGGGCGCTGGCGGTGCCGACCGACATCACCGACGAGTCGTCGGCCGCCGCGCTGGTCAAGGCCGCGACGGAGGCCTTCGGCCGGGTCGACGCGCTGGTCAACAACGCCTTCGCGGTGCCGCCGATGGTCGACCTCGGCGAGGTCGACCTCGCGGACGTGCGCGCCGGGTTCGAGACCAACGTGTACGCCGCGCTGCGGCTCACCCGGCTGTTCGCGCCCGCGCTGGCGGAGAACCGGGGATCGGTCGTCATGATCAACTCGGCGGTGATCCGGCACTCCAAGCGGCCGTTCGGCGCCTACAAGATGAGCAAGGCCGCCCTGCTGTCGCTGGCGCAGAGCCTGGCCACCGAACTCGGCCCGCGGGGCGTCCGGGTGAACACCGTCGCCCCCGGCTACATCTGGGCGGACGCGCTGCGCGAGGGCTTCGGGCACGTCGCCGCGCAGCGCGGGGTCACCGTCCAGGACGTCTACGACGAGATCGCCGCCACCCTGGACCTCGGCCGGCTGCCCGAGCCGGACGAGGTCGCCGACGCGGTGCTCTTCCTCGTCTCCCCGCTGGCGCGCGCCGTCACCGGGCACTGCCTGGACGTCAACGCCGGCGAATACCACCACTGAACCCGTCAGGACGACGACACGGAAGCTGAGGACCAGCGGTGACAGAGAACACGGAGCAGACCGGTGCGCTGGCCACCGGACCACGGCGGGCGAGACCCGGCACGGAACCGGCCACGGCCGCGACGAGCTGGTGGCAGAGCCCGTGGGCGGCGGCACTGGCCGCCGTCGTGGTGTTCAACCTGCTGTACGCCTTCCCGCGCTACCTGTCGGGGGACAGCCATCAGGCCCGGATCCCGCTCGATCCGGGCTTCCCGGCGCACTACGCGGTCCTGGTAGCGCACGTCGTCCTCGGCAACATCTCGCTGGTGACGGTCCTCCTCCAGGTCCTGCCGTGGATCCGCCGCCACCACCCGGCCGTGCACCGGATGAGCGGCCGGGTGTACATCTTCGCCGGAGCGCTGCCCAGCGGGGTGCTCGCGCTGGTGCTGGTGCCGTACTCCGCGGCGCCGTCCGGCAAGACCGGGCTGGCCATGATGGCGGTGCTCTGGCTGGGCACCACCCTGCTCGGGCTCCGGGCGGCGCTCCAGCGCCGGTTCGTCGACCACCGGCGGTGGATGGTCTACAGCTTCGCGCTGGCCCTCGGCACCACCTGGGGCCGGGTGCTGGCCGAACTGATGCTGCACGTCCCGGGCTTCCGGATCGACATCATGACCCTCCTCGACCTGGCCAACTGGGCGGGCTGGGTGTTCAACCTGCTGGTCGCCCACTGGTGGCTCGAGCGGACGGCCCCGCGGGCCGCCCGGCTGGTGCGCTGACGTCGAGAACCGAGCGGCCGGCCGTGGGACACCACGGCCGGCCGCCGGCGTGTGCGGCCCCGGCGGCCCCGGCGGCCCCGGCCCCGGCCGGCCCGGGCCCGCCGGACCGCCGCCGAACCGCCGCCGAACCGCCGGGGAGCGCCCGCAGGCCGTCCGGCCTGGGATTCGTCCTGTACGCACGACCGGGGATGTCGAGAACGGGCCGCCGGCTCCGACGTCTCCGGTGGAAGCCCCGGGAAGCGCCCGGGGCGCCACCCCCAAGGAGAGACAGTCATGAAGTACATGCTGACGATGCACATGAACCCCGTGCTGTGGGAGGGCCTGCCCGAGGACGAGAAGCAGGCGGTCTACGCCGGCCACGGCGACTTCATGAAGCTCCTCCGGGAGTCCGGCGAGCTCGTCCACACCCAGGCGCTGGCGGAGCCCGAGAAGAGCACGACCGTCAAGGTCCGTGACGGCGCCCCGGCGCTGAGCGACGGCCCGTACCTGGAGAACAAGGAGTTCGTCTGCGGCTTCTACCTGGTCGACGTCGAGACCCGGGAGCGCGCGATCGAGCTGGCCGGGATGATCCCGGACGCCAAGCACACCGGCATCGAGGTCCGTCAGGTGATGTTCGAGCAGGGCCTGGAGATGTGATCGGGTAGCACCCCGCGGAAACGGCGGCGGGGGGGGGGGGGGGGGGGGGGGGGGGGGGGGGGGGGGGGGGGGGGGGGGGGGGGGGGGGGGGGGGGGGGGGGGGGGGGGGGGGGGGG
>NZ_JBVILX010000006.1:0-79666 GCF_055580145.1 Kitasatospora sp. NPDC032121
TTGTCCCCCCCCCCCCCCCCCCCCCCCCCCCCCCCCCCCCCCCCCCCCCCCCCCCCCCCCCCCCCCCCCCCTCCCCCCCCCCCCCCCCCCCCCCCCCCCCCCCCCCCCCCCCCCCCCCCCCCCCCCCCCCCCCCCCCCCCCCCCCCCCCCCCCCGGGCCGCCGCGACGGCCCGACCGTTCGCAGCACCGGGGGGTGGTAGGGGTTCCGACAGGGGTGCCCGCCGCGAACCCCCGTCCCTAGCCTGACCGCAGAGGAACGGGCGGACTCCGCGCCGTTTCCATTCCCTCTTGGAGAACCAACATGGCCGAGCACACCACCCCCTGGCGGGTGCTGCACAGCGGAGACCCGACGGACCTCGTCCTCGCCGTCGACTTCTTTGCCCCGGGCCGGGCCGAGGCCGCCTTCGGCGACCTGGTGCCCATGCTGGACGGGCCGTACTCGGTCTGGGAGACCATGCAGCCCGCGCCCGGCGAGGAGACCGGCATGCGCGGCGACGACTACCTCGACCGCTGGATCGAGGCGCTGCCCGTGGGCGCGGTCGTCCGCGGCGTGCTCGGCTTCTGCGTCGGCGGGATCTTCGGCTCGGCGCTCGGCGAGAGGATCGCCGCCCGCCAGGGCCACCACCCGGTGATGGTGCTGTTCGACCCCGAGCCGGTCAGCCCGCTGGTCATGTACTGGCAGTTCCACAAGCTGGTGGACCGGCTGACGGGCGTGCTGACCCCCGAGGAGATCCAGGCGGCCCAGAGCGCCGGCTACCGGATGCAGGAGACCGAGACCGACCCGGTCGCGGTCGGTGCCGCACTGGTCGCGCTCTACCGTGAGTACGGCGACCTCGGCCTGGAGCGGGTCGGCCTGGACGCCGACCGCCGCGCCGAGCTGATGGCCATGTTCGACTCCTACCTCGCCTACCTGGTCGCCGCGACGCAGGTCACCACGGCCGCGGACGTCAGCACCTCCACCGTGGTCAGCTCCGACACCCCGGTCGACGGGCTGCACCTGGGCGCGCGGGAGCTGCCCTTCGCCATCGACCGGCACGAGCTGCTGCGCCGGCCGGAGGTCGCCGCCGCGGTGTCCGACCTGCTCGCGGCGCGCTAGGGGGAGCCGACAGATGCGACGCCTGGTACGCAAGAACGACGCCGGCGAGCCGGAGCGGGCGGCGACGGCGGTCACGCCGAAGGAGGAGGCCCTCTGGCTGATGGACCGGCTCGTCCCGGGCACCGCGGCCAACACCGTCGCGGTCGCCTTCCGGGTGGACACCGCGCTGGACCCGGCCGCGCTGGCCGGGGCCGCCCGGCTGCTGGTCCGCCGCCACCGGGTGCTGCGGACCGGCTTCGAGGTGCGGGAGGGCCGGCTGCTGCACCGGCTGCTGACGGAGGCCGAGGCCGGGTTCGAGCCGGAGTACGCGCAGGTCGCCGAGGACGCCGTCGACGCGGAACTCGCCGCCATGGCCCGGCACGCCTTCGCGGTGACCGACCGTCCGCTGGTGCGGCTGCGGCACCTGCACACGCCCGCGGGCGACGTGGTCTGCGTCGCCGCCCACCACCTGGTCTTCGACACCATCTCGGCGACCTTCCTGTTCGAGGAGCTGGCCGCCGCGTACGACGCCGCGCTCGCCGGCCGCCCGGTCCCCGCGGAGCTGCTGCCCGAGGTCCCCGTCGTCGAGTCGGCCGCCCCGAGCGCGCAGAGCGTCGAGTTCTGGCGCCGCGGCCTGGCCGGCTACCGGGCCGACGAACTCGACCTGTGGCTCGGCGAGGACGAGACCACCGAGCCGACCCTGGCCGGCGGCTACGTCGAGCGGGTGCTGTCGCAGGCGGCCGCCGACGCGCTCGCCCGGCTGCAGCGCGAGCTGCGCGCCCCGGAGGCGGTCGTCCTGCTGGCCGCCTTCGACCTGCTGCTGGCCCGGCACGGCGCCGGTCCCGACATCGTGGTCGGCACCCCCGTCAACGTCCGGGACCAGCGGACCGCCCGGGCCGTCGGCTACCACGTCAACGTGCTGCCGCTGCGCCTGCCGGTCGACCTCGGCGGCGGCTTCCGGGAGCTGGTCGCCCGGGCGCGGACGGGCTACTTCGACGCCCTCGCGCACGCCGACGTCCCGATCGACCTGATGCTGCCCGAACTGCCCCGCACCGGCGGCTCCTGGCGCACCACCGCGTTCCGGCACCTGTTCAACTACGCGCCCGGCGGCGGACTCGCGCCCTTCGCCATCGCCGGCCGGCAGGCCGCCGCGGTCAGCCTGGAGAACGGCACCAGCAAGTTCGACCTGGAGTTCGTCGTCGCCCCCGGCAGCGACGCGCTGCGGGTCAAGGGCCGCTACTCGACCGACGTGCACACCGCCACTGAGGTCGAGCGGCTGCTGGAGCGCTACGACGCCCTGCTGGTCTCGCTCGGCGCCGACCCGGACCTCCCGGTCGGCGAGCACCCGCTGCGCGGCGCCACCGACACCGAGCTGATCGAGGCCGCCAACCGGACCGGGAGCACCGACGTCCCGCCGACCGTCCTCGCCGCCGTCGCCCGCCACGCCGCCCTGACACCGGACGCCCCGGCCGTCCAGGACGGCGAACGCACCGTCACCTACCGGCAGTTGTGGAACGCCGCGGCCGCCACCCGGGAGCTGCTGCGGGAGTCCGGCGTCACCCCCGGCGAGATCGTCGGCCTGTGCGCCCGGCGCGGCCCCGACCTGGTCGCCGCCGTGTTCGGCATCTGGCTGGCCGGGGCAGCCTACCTTCCGATCGACCCGGACCACCCGGACCACCGGGTCGCCGACACCCTGGCCGACTCCGGCACCCGCACCGTCGTCACCGGCCCCGGGATCACCCTGCCCGAGGACACGGCGGCCGACGGCCGGCCCCGCGCGGCCGTCCCGCTGGTCACCGTCGAGGACGCCCCGGCCGCGGACCCGTCCCGCGCGCTCGACGGCGCCGGCGCACCGGACACCCGCGCCTACCTGATCTACACCTCCGGCTCGACCGGCCGCCCCAAGGGCACCCTGGTCAGCCACGGCAACCTGGCCAACCTGGTGGCGCACTTCCGCGAGGAGATGCGCCTGACGCCGGAACACGGCGGCCTGTGGATGACCACCTTCGCCTTCGACATGTCGGTGATGGACCTGTTCCTGCCGCTGTTCGCGGGCGGTCGGCTGGTCGTCGCCCCGGACGCGGCGAGGACCGACGGCCGGGCGCTGGCCGAGGTGCTGCGCCGCCACCGGGTGGACGTCATCCAGGCCACCCCCACCACCTGGCGCCTCGTCCTGGACGAGGCCGGCGGGGAGCTGGCGGGCTGCCGGCTGGTCTGCGGCGGCGAGCCGATGCCGCCCGCGCTGGCCCGGCGGCTGCTGGCCACCGGCGCCGAGCTGCGCAACCTGTACGGGCCGACCGAGACCACGGTGTGGTCCACCGGTGCCGTCATGGAGTCGGCGGAGCGGATCGGCGTCGGACGCCCGATCCGCAACACCCGGGTGTTCGTCGCCGACCCGGACGGCCGGGAACTGCCGCTCGGGGTGCGCGGCGAACTGTGCATCGCGGGCGACGGCGTCACCCTCGGGTACCACGGACGCCCGGAGCTGACGGCCGAGAAGTTCCGCGAGCACCCCCGCTACGGGCGGTACTACCGCACCGGCGACCAGGCCCGCTGGAACCCGGACGCCAGCCTGGAGCTGCTCGGCCGGGCCGACCGGCAGATCAAGCTGCGCGGCAACCGGATCGAGCTCGGCGAGGTCGAGGCGGTGCTGGCCGAGCACCCGGAGGCCGAGGGGGCCGCGGTCGTGGTCGCCGGCGACACCAGCGCGGACGGCCTGCTGGTGGCCTTCGTCGAGGTGCCGCGCAAGCCGGGCCAGTCCGAGGCGGAGGCGGACGAGGCGGCCCGCGGGATCGGCGACCGGCTCTGGGAGCACGCCCGCGACCGGCTCCCCAGGGCGGCCGTGCCGCACGACTTCGTGCTGCTCGACGAACTGCCCAAGACCGTCACGGAGAAGGTCGACTACCCGAGGCTGACCCGGATCGCCGAGGAGCGGCGCGCCGCCTCCGCCGGCCGGGCCGCGGCGGCCGGAACGGAGGCGCGGGTGGAGGAGGAAGAGGGCCTGCTGGGCGCGCTGGTGGCGATCTGGGCGTCGCTGCTGTCCCGCTCGGACCTCTCGGCTGACTCCAACTTCTTCGCCAGCGGCGGGCATTCGCTGCTCGGCGCCCAACTGGCGCAGCGGATCGAGGAGAAGCTGGGCGTGAAGCTGGGCCTGGCGGACGTCTTCGCCATGCCGACGCCGCGTCAGATCGCCGAGTTCATCGAAGGAACGGCGGAGAAGAAGGACTGACCCGCGAAGCACCGAAGCATCGAAGCATCGAAGCACCGAGGCCCTGCCGGACGTCCGGCAGGGCCTCGGCGCGTTGCGTACGGGGTCAGGAGGCCGTCACCGGGAAGGCGTGCAGGCCGCGGATGAACGGCGACAGCCGCCGGCGCACCGGGCCGGCCTGTCGCAGCCCCGGCAGGCGCTGCGACAGCACCCGGAAGGCCACCTCCGCCTCCAGCTTGGCGAGCGGGGCGCCGAGGCAGTAGTGGATGCCGCTGGAGAAGGAGATGTGGTCCGGCTCGCCGGCGCGGTCCAGGTCGAAGCGGTCCGGCTCGGCGTACGCGCCGGGGTCGCGGTTGCAGGCGCCGGTGAGGATGATCACCTGGGCGTCCACCGGCAGCCGGCGCCCGGCGATCTCGATCTCCTGGTGGGTGAAGCGGCTCTGCATCAGCACCGAGGTGTCGTAGCGCACCGACTCCTCGACCGCGCGCGGCGCCAGCTCCGGGTCCGCGCACAGCCGTTCCCAGACCGCGCGCTCGCCGAGCATGGCCAGGGTGCCGTTGCCGATCAGGTTGACGGTGGTCTCGGTGCCCGCCAGCGCGAGCATCCCACACATCGCGACCAGTTCCTCGGCGGTCAGCCGCTCGGCGTCCACGTCGGCCAGCAGCCGGCTCACCAGGTCGTCGCCGGGGGAGCGGCGGCGCAGCTCCAGCAGCTCGGTGAACAGCTCCCTGGTGCCGTCCACGGCGGCCTGCAGCTCCTTGACCTCGGCGAGCGAGACCACGCCGTCCAGGACCAGGCTCAGGCCCCGGCAGAGCTCGTCGAAGCGCGGCTGCTCCTGCTCGGGGATGCCGAACAGCGCGCCGATCACCCGGGCCGGCACCTGCTTGGCGTAGGCGTCCATCAGGTCGAACGGGGCACCGGTGTCGACCCGGTCCAGCAGCTCGTGGCAGGCGCGCTCGACCTCGGGCCGGAACGCCGCCACCGCGCGCGGCCCGAAGGCCGGGGTGGCGATCCGGCGCAGCCGGGTGTGCTCGGGAGGGTCCATCGCCAGGAAGGAGTTGTCGAAGTCGGACGGGCCCTCCGGCCACTCGCCCTTGGTGGTGCGCCGGCCGAAGCGCCGGTCGCGCAGGATCTCGTCGGCCAGCGCCCGGTCGACGACCAGCCAGGACCCGATCATGCTGCGCTGCAGCGGCCCGCGCGGTCGCATCCGCTCGTACAGCGGGTACGGGTCCTCCTGGCCGAGCAGCAGCTGGGCGTAGATGTCGCCGAGTGCGCCCACGGACTTCAGGGCCGCACGGGCGGTGCGCAGCTGGGTGTCCAGCTCGCTGTCGGACAGGGTGGGCATGGGTACGCCTCCGGCCGGGTCGACGCGTGGTCAGCAGGACGGTCCTGCGGTCGGACGGTATGTGCGGATCCTGTGGTGCTGAACCCCTAACCGGGCGGCCTCGACCCCTTCGTGGGCGCACGCTCCGTAGGGGTGGGTCCAGACCCACCCCCTGACGGGGGCGAAGGTGGATTCTGCTCGTCCGCGCCGCCGCCTACTGTCGTTGACGAGCCGCTCGGAGCTGCGAGGCGGTGACGGGCGGCGGTGGCCGCGGGTGAGGTGGGAGGAAGAGGTGCGAGGAACGGTGCACGCGGGCCAGGGATCCCGTCCGCCGGTCGACGAGGGGGCGCCGGCGCTGCGGCTGTCGGGTCTGCGCAAGCGGTTCGGAGCGTACACCGCGGTGGACGGCGTCGAACTGGTCGTGCCGAGCGGGTCGTTCTACGGACTGGTGGGCCCCAACGGCGCGGGCAAGACCACGTCCCTGTCGATGGCGGTCGGCCTGCTGCGGCCGGACGCGGGGACCTCGGAGATCTTCGGGGTCGACGTCTGGAGCGACCCGGTCCACGCCAAGTCCCTGGTCGGGGTGCTGCCCGACGGCATGATGCTGCCCGAGCGGCTGACCGGCCGTGAGCTGCTGCACTACCTGGGCCGGCTGCGCGGCATGGACGCCCGCACGGTGGACGCCCGGGCCGAGGAGCTGCTGACCGTCCTGGAGCTGACCGAGGCCGAGCGGACGCTGGTGATCGACTACTCCACCGGCATGCGCAAGAAGATCGGCCTGGCCACCGCCCTCCTGCACGCCCCCCGGCTGCTGGTGCTCGACGAGCCCTTCGAGGCCGTCGACCCGGTGTCCGCCGCGACCATCCGCGTCATCCTCCAGCGCTTCGTCGCCTCCGGCGGCTCGGTGGTCTTCTCCAGCCACGTGATGGCCCTGGTCGAGCAGCTCTGCGACCACGTCGGCGTGATCGCCAAGGGCCGCGTGGTGGCCGCCGGCACGGTGCCCGAGGTCCGGGCCGGCCGCACCCTGGAGGACGTCTTCGTCGAGCTGGTCGGCGCCCGTACCGGAGGAGCGGAGGGGCTGTCGTGGTTGGCGTCCTGAGCGGGATGAAACTGACCGTCCTGCGGCGGTCGATGTCCGGGCCCCGGGCGGCGAGCCTGATCCTCGGGGCGGTGTTCGGCGGCCTGGTCGCGGTGGGCACCGCGCTGCTGGGCCTGGTGGACTACGACACCCCGGAGGCCGGGGTCGGCGTGCTGGCCGTGGTGATGCTGCTGTGGACCCTCGGCTGGGCCCTCGGGCCGATGCTGACCGGCGGTGACGCGACACTGCGGCTCGACTACTTCACCCTGGTGCCGCTGCGCCCGCGCACCCTGGCCCTCGGGCTGCTGGGCGCCGGCTTCATCGGCATCACCCCGCTGCTCGGCCTGGTCGCGTTCAGCGTGCTGATCGTCCGCGGCGCCTGCCTGGGGCTGCTGCCCCTGCTGGTCGCGGTCCCCGCCACCCTGCTGCAGCTGCTGTTCGTGGTGGTGCTCGCGAAGTTCACCATGCAGGGCCTGGGCAGCGTGGTGCGCTCGCGCCTCGGCTGGGAGGTCTCCTCGCTGGTGGTCGGCTTCGTGGTGGCCTTCCTGAACACCGGCTGGTTCGCGATCGGCTTCTTCATCAAGCTGTTCACCGGCGAGTGGGCGGCGAACGCCGGCACCGTGGTGCGGCTGCTGCCCTCGGGCTGGTCCGTGGTCGCGGTCGACGCCGCCCGGCGCTCGGACTGGGCGACGGTCGCCGCCGCCCTGGGCGGACTGGCGGTGCTGTGCCTGCTGCTGTTCGCGGTCTGGGCGGCCATGCTGTCCCGGCAGCTGGTGCGGGGCACCACCGGCGGCAAGGCCCAGCAGGGCTCCGCCCGCGCCACCGGCGGGCTGCTGCCGGACTCCGTCGGCGGCGCCGTGATGGGCAAGGAACTGCGGCTGTGGGCGCGTGACCCGCGCCGGGCCCGCTTCCTGCGGATCGCCCTGTGGACGGGCGTGTTCACCGGCCTGCTGCCGCTGCTCAGCGGCTTCCAGGTGATGCTGCCGTGGACGGGCGTGGTCGCCGCGCTGTTCGCCGGCGCGCTGTGCGCCAACCTGTACGGCCTGGACGCCGGGGCGATCTGGCTGACCCTGGTCGTCCCGGGCGCCGAGCGGGTCGACGTCCGGGCCCGGCAGGTGACCTGGCTGCTGATCGTCGCCCCGGTCACCCTGGTGCTGACCCTGGCCCTGACCGCGGTCTCCTCGGCCGGCTGGGCGTGGCCGTGGGTGCTCGCCGTCCTGCCCGCCGTGCTCGGCGGCGCGGCCGGCCTCATCCCGCTGATGTCGGTGCTCGGCGCCGCGCCGTTCCCCGACCGGCCGGGCGGCAACCCGCTGGACGGCTTCAACGACGAGAGCGGCGACCAGGTCCGCCTGCAGACCCTGGTGGTGCTGCTGTTCCAGCTGTTCTGCGCCCTGCCCGCCGTGGGCGTGGTGGTGGCAGGCACGGTGCTGGACAGCGCGCCGCTGCGCTGGGCCGGCGTGGTGGCCGGCGTGGCCACCGGCCTGCTGTACGCCTGGGGCCTGGGCCGGGCGGCCCAGCGCCGGCTGGAGAACCGCGGGCCCGAGCTGCTCGACGTGATGCGCAAGGGCGTCCGCCGGGCGCCCGAGGCGGCGAAGTCCGAGGCCGAGGACGGCTCGGCCTCCGAGGCCGGCGGTCTGGGCGACCTCTCCGGTGGCCGTGCCGCGGCCGTCGGCACCCTGATCACGCTCGGCATCCTGAGCTTCGCCCCGCAGGGGGCGGTGGCGCTCTGCCTGTCGGCCTTCGGCGTGCCGACCCGGTCCTGGTTCGTCGCCCTGTACGCCCCGTCGGCCCTGCAGATCCCGGTGGCGGCGGCCTTCATGGTGCTCGGCCTGGTCTGCTTCTGGACCGTCTACCTGCTGGTGCGGGCCAACCGGCCCGGCACCCCCGACCACGAGGCGCCCCGGCCCACCGAGGCGCCGCGAGAGCGGGCGGCGGTCCGCTGATCAGGACCGACCGCCCGGCCCGGCCCGCCCTGGACCCCCGTCAGGGCGGGCCGTGCCGCGTCCCGTGCCCGCCGCGCCGGGCTGGGATCATGACCAGCACGGCCGCCCGCCCGGCGGCCCCGCCCGACCCCGCACCGGAGGTGCCGTGACCAGCACGCAGTCCCGAGCGGCCGTGGAGCCGAGTGAGGCCGCGCCGACCGACGCGGCGCGGGCCCTGCGCCGGGCCGCGCGTGCGCTCGGCCGCCTCGTCGTCCTGACCCTCCTGACCCCGGTGGCGGCGCTGCTGCTGGCGGTGTCCCTGGTCGGCTTCCTGCTCTGGTGCTGCCTGGGCGTCTTCCCGCTCTTCCCGGCCGCGACCAGGCTGGTCCGGGCGGCCGCCGAGCGCGCCCGCTGGGTGGCCGGCCACTGGTCGCAGGTGCCCGTCCCGTCGCCGTACTCGCCGCGCCCGGCGCTGGAGCGCACCCTGCACGGCTGGTTCTGGACCGGCCACGACTACCACAAGAGCCGCTGGTTCGCGGGCATCTCGCGCACCGTCCGCTGGCTGTGGAACGACCCGGCGACCTGGCGGGACGCGCTGTGGGTGCTGCTCAACCCGCTGGTCGGCGGCGTGATCGCGCTCGCCGCTCCGCTGCTGACCGGCTACGGCCTGTACGGGCTCGCCCAGCCGCTGCTGCCGCCCGGCCCCGGCTACGAACTGCTGCCGCTGGGCGGCGCGCTGGCGCCCGTGCTCGGTCTCGCGCTGACCCTCGCCGGCCTGGCCCTCGCGGAGCCGTCGCTGTGGCTGTACGGCCACTGGACGCGCGCCCTGCTCGGCCCCACCGAACGCTCCCGGCTCGCCCGGCGGGTCGAGCAGCTGACCGAGATCCGCCTGGACGCCACCGAGGCCCAGGCCGCCGAGCTGCGCCGGATCGAACGCGACCTGCACGACGGGGCCCAGGCCCGGCTGGTCGCGGTGAGCCTGCGGCTGGGCGCGGTCGCGGCGCTGATCGACCGCGATCCCGCCTGTGCCAGGCAGGTGGTGACGGAGGCGCAGGAGAACGTCACCCAGGCCCTGCAGGAGCTGCGTGACCTGGTCCGCGGCATCCACCCGCCGGTGCTCGCCGAGCGCGGACTGGTCGAGGGGGTGCGCGCGCTGGCGCTGGACGTGCCGCTGCGGGTCGAGGTCCTGGCCGACCTGCCGGGCCGGGCCGAGTCGCCGGTCGAGTCCGCGGTCTACTTCGCCGTCAGCGAGGCGCTGACCAACGCCGTCAAGCACGGCGGGGCCCGCGCCGCGACCGTCGAACTGTCGCACGCCGCCGGGCTGTTGCGGGCCGAGGTGACCGACGACGGGCAGGGCGGGGCGGACCCGGGCCAGGGCAGCGGCCTGCGGGGCATCCAGCGCAGGCTGGCGGCCTTCGACGGTACGCTCACGCTGAGCAGCCCCCCAGGGGGGCCGACCCGGCTGATCATGGAGCTACCGTGCGTGTTGTCCTCGCCGAGGACCTCGTCCTCCTGAGGGATGGACTGGCCCTGCTGCTGCGTGCCCACGGGCACGACATCGTCGCGGCGGTGGAGAGCGGCCCGGAGCTGGCCGCGGCCCTCGCGGAGCACCGGCCCGACATCGCGGTGGTGGACGTCCGGCTGCCGCCCACCTTCACCGACGAGGGGCTCCAGGTGGTGCTGGCCGCTCGCCGGGAGCAGCCCGGACTGCCCGTGCTGGTGCTCTCCCAGCACGTCGAGCAGCTGTACGCGCGCGAGCTGATCGCGGACGGCGTCGGCGGTGTCGGCTACCTGCTCAAGGACCGGGTGTCCAAGGCCGACCAGTTCGTCGACGCGGTGCACACCGTGGCGGCCGGCGGCACCGTGATGGACCCGCAGGTGATCTCCCGGCTGCTCGCCCGCAACGCCTACGACCAGCCGCTGGCCCTGCTCACCCCGCGCGAGCGGGACGTGCTGGCGCTGATGGCCGAGGGCCTGTCGAACGCCGCGATCGCCCAGCGCCTGCACTTCAGCGAGGGGGCCGTCAGCAAGCACACCTCGAACATCTTCGCCAAGCTCAACCTCGGCGTCTCCGAGGGCGAGAACCGCCGGGTGCTGGCCGTCCTGGCCTACCTCGACGGGACCAGGCCCTAGGCCCGGGCCCTAGCGGTGCTTTAGCGGCGTCGGTCATGCTGGAGGGGTGTCCGGGGGGCGGGCCGCCGAGGTGTCACAGGCGAGGGGTTTCGCACAAGGTAAAAGCCTGGTGTGATGTAGGCAAAGACGTGGCCATTTCCGTCTCGATCCGTGAACGACCGTGGGTTGCCTATCCGTTGAACCGGATAGTTCGGGCGCGCCGCCCGAACTCGCAAGCCCCGCACAGGAGCTCGCGGTGCCGGATGGGACGATCGACTTCCGGCTTGTTCCGCGTACGACCCCGGAGTGGGCGACCTCCGGGGAAATCCCCACAGTTCTGGAGTGAGAAGGCATGACACAGCCGGGGACCTCCACGCTCGACCCGCCGGTCGGCGACCCGATCGAGGTGGACTCCGGCGGCGACGCGTGGAACCGGGCGAGGGCGGACCTGTCCGACCACGGCACCGTGCTGATCTACACCCGGCTCGCCCGACTGGGGACGCGCCCCTCGGCCGACGGGGCGTCGACCTGCTCACTCGGCCGGGACTGGTCGCGCTACCTGGGCCTGGCCGGCCCCGACGTGGTCCACCGCTACGCCGCCTCGCGGGAGTTGCTGCGGCGCGCGGCGGGCACCCTGTTCGACGGCGACCCGGACGGCGCGGAACTCGTCTACGGCCCCACCGGCCGTCCCTACCTGCGCGGCCACGACCGGCTCGACGTCGGTCTGAGCCTGTCCGAGGACCTGCTGCTGGTCGGCCTGACCACCCGCGGCCTGATCGGCGTGGACGTCGAGAGCGCCGAGCGCCAGCTGTACCCGCAGGGCCTGGACCGCCACCTGTGCACCCCGTACGAGCTGGTCGCCCTCGCCGCCCGGCCCGAGGAGCAGCGCAACCCGGCCCTGGTACGGCTGTGGAACCGCAAGGAGGCCTACCGCAAGGCCCTCGGGCCGGGCCGGTCCTTCGACTTCACCGAGTTCGGCTTCGGCCCGGACGACAGCCCGGTGCGGGTCGAACGCCCCGACGGCAGCGCCGGGAGCCACCGCGAGTGGGCCTTCCGCACCTTCGAGCTGGACAGCGGACACTACGTCAGCGCCGCGCTCTACGAGCCCCGTCCGGGCCGGGGGTGAGGGACGATGCTCCCCGGAACCCGCCCCGGAACCCGCCCCACGACCCTCGACCTAGACCGGCTCGCCGTCCTGCGGCGCGACGAGCGCGGACTCGCTCTCCAACAACCGTGCCAGCGCCACGTTGTAACCCGCCTGGAACCGGCTGGCCGCGTCCAGTTCCTCGGTGATCTCCGAGATGTGACGCCGGCAGGTGCGCACCGACATGCCGAGCCGGCGGGCCACCATCTCGTCCTTGTGGCCGCGGGCCATCAGCCGGATGATCGACAGCTTGAGCTCGTCGGTGCTCGGGACGGCCTTCGGGGTGTCCGCCACGAACGGGCTGGCGCTCTCCCACAGGTGCTCGAAGACCGCGCACACGAAGGCCACCAGGGTCGGCTCGCGGACGATCGCCGCGCCCATGGTCGCCTCGCCCGCGACGCGCGCGGGCAGGAAGACCGTCTCCCGGTCGTAGACGAGCATCCGGTCGATCACCTGGTCCGCGGTGCGGACCTCGGCGCCGAGCGCGGTGACGTCCCGGACGTACGACTTGGTCGCCAGGTCGCAGCGGGCGGTGTGCTGATAGATGGTGCGCATCCGCACCCCGCGCCCCAGCATCCCCTCCGCCGACCGGCGGGCGGCGGGCAGCAGGGTGGCGGGGCGGCCGCCGCCGGGCTGGACGGTCAGCACCTCCTTGCGGCAGGTCTGGCCGAGCTGGTCGAGCATGTTCTGGATCGTGTCGACGTCGTTGACCACGTCGAAGGCCTCGACCCGGTTCCGCAGCCGCCGGCCCTCGTAGTACAGCGGCGTCAGCGACAGCAGCTTGCTGCGCACGTCGGTGACCGCCTGCTTGAGGTCCCGGATGTGGTGCTCGGCGGGCCCGACCAGGTCGGCGGCGGCGACGTCCGGGCTGACCGGGACGAGCACGCTCGGATCGCCCGGCCGGGGCTGGAGCAGGCGCATCACCTTCAGGACCTGCTCGATGCGGTCGACCTCGGCCTCGTCCTCGAGCTCCAGCCGCGCAGCGATGGCGGCCCGGTCGAACCGGCCGGACTCGACGGCGTGGCCGTAGGCCAGGGCGCTGAGATCGTCCAGCTCTGCGAAGCCGGACTGGACAGGTTGGTGTCCGAACACCCGGTGTCCCCCCGTCGGTGTTTGCGAAGTTCCTGCCATGCAACTTTACGCCATCGAGATCCACTCGGACGGGGGCCTCGGGAAGCGGCAGAGTAGGGCCCGAGCGACGCCAGGCTGCGGGGCGGTCGCGGGATCGGGGCGTACTGACGCCCGCTCAATACTGCTCAAGGGGAAAGCCGTGAAGATTTCAACGATCCGGGCCAGGGTTCTCGCCCCCACCGTCCTCCTGGCGGCCGTGATCGCCCCCCTGCTCACTCACGGGCACACCCCGGGCCTCGGCGCCGAGCTCACCGCGGACGACCGCTGGGGTCTGGCCAGGTTCTCCCACATCGGGCAGATGGACGACCGCTGGGGCGCCGGCCGCCACGACGTCCTCGCGATGGACGACCGCTGGGGCGTCGGCCGCCACCACACCGGCCCCGGGGACGCCGCCCAGGCCGCCCCGGTGAGAATTCGGGCCGTCTGAGCCGACACCGGGCGGATCGGGGTGAAGACCGGTCGGCCGACACTCCGCCGGCACGGTTTTCCAGGGCTTCCCAGCACGGGGCCGTGCTTTTCCCCGCCGCCATACGGGATTGGTTCTGCGGTACCGAAGAAACCGGGGGATGACAAGAGTGTTGATCGATCGTGAGCGAGAACTGGATCTGTTGGATTCGGCCCTCGACGAATGCGTACGGGGAATTCCCGGGATCGTACTGATCGAGGGAGCCGTCGGCTGCGGAAAGAGCGAACTCCTGGAAACCCTCGCCGAGCGGGCCGCCACCGCCGGGGCGGTGGTGCTGCGCGCCATCGGCACCGCGGTGGAGCGCGACCTCGAGCTCGGCGTCGTCGGCCAGCTGCTGGCGGCCGCCCCGGCCGGGGCCCTGCCCGATCCGGCGCACGCCGCGGACCCGGACCGGACCGACGTGATGCAGGCGCTGTGCGCCGCGGTGCACCGCCTCGCCGAGGCCGCGCCGGTGGTGATCTGCGTCGACGACCTGCACCACATCGACGAGCTGTCCTGCCGCTACCTGCTCCACCTGGTCCGCCGCACCCGCTCCGCCCGGGTCCTGCTGGCCTGCACCGAGTCGCTGCACAAGTCCGGGGAAGACCGCTACGGCACCGAGCTGCTGCGCACCCGCAACTTCGTCCGGATCAGGGCCGAGCGGCTGCGCCCCGACGCGGTGGCCCGGCTGGTCGCCGCCGAACTCCGCGACGCCCCGGCCGGCGGCCGGCCGCCCGCCGAGGTGGCCGGCGGCAACCCGCTGCTGCTCCGCGCCCTGGTCGAGGAGTACCGCGTCGGCGGACGGGCCCCCGAGCCCGGCCGCGCCTTCACCCAGGCCGTCCTGGCCTGCCTGCGCCGCTGCGGACCGGCCGCCCGCCGGCTCGCCGAGGTGACCGCGGTCCTCGGCGAGCACGCCTCGGACGACCTCGCCGTCCGGATGCTCGACAGCACCGCCGGCACGGTCGGCCGCGACACCGCCGCGCTCACCGCCGCCGGCATCCTCGACGGCCACCGCTTCCACCACCCGGTCGCCCGCCAGGCGGTGCTGGACCGGATGGACCCGCGGGACCGCGCCGACCTGCACCGGCGGGCCGCCGAACTCCTCTACCGGGACGGCGCCCCCACCGCCGCCGTCGCCGCCCAGCTCCTGTGCGTCGGCTCCACCGACCTGCCCTGGGCGGTCGCGGTGCTCTCCACCGCCGCCGAGCAGCTGCTCGCCGACGGCGACACCGACCGGGCCGCCGCCTGCCTCGAACTCGCCCACCGGGGCCGGGTCGACGAGGAGCAGCGCAACCACTTCCGCACCATGCTCGCCGGGATCACCTGGCGCACCAACCCCAGCGCCGCCGAGCGCGACCTCGCCGGGCCGCTGGAGACCCTGCGGGCCGGCCGGCTCGGCCAGGCCAGGCTCGGGCCGCTCGCCCGGCTGCTCACCGAGCAGGGCCGCATCGACGAGGCGGCCGAGGTGCTGGACCGCTTCACCACCGACCGGGACGCCGAGCAGGCCGTCCCGCCCGCCCACCCCGTCCGCTTCGGCCGCGGCGGCGACCCGCTGGACGGCCTCTCCGCCTTCCCGTGGTGGGGCGGCGGCCCGACCCCGGCCGAGAGCGGGGCCGCGGCCGAGCCGGCCGCCCCCGGCGCACCCCTGCTGGTCAGGCCCTGCGCCCCCGCCGGGCTGTGGGCCGTCCCCGAGTACTCGGCGGGCGGCGCGACCGTCGCCGCGGCCGAGATGTTCCTGCGCGGCGCCACCCTCGGCGGCGGCACCGCGGCCCCCATCGTGCAGGCCATCCGGGCCCTGCTGTGCGTCGACGGACCGGCCCGCGCGCTGCCCTGGTGCCAGGTCTTCATGGAGGAGGCCGTCCGGCGCGGCGCCCCCGGGTGGCAGTCCACCTTCACCGCCCTGTACGCCGACGCCCTGCTCCGCCAGGGCGACCTCGCCGGTGCCAGGGAGCACGCCGAGGCGGCCCTGGACCTGCTGCCCGAACGCGGCGGCAGCGTGTTCGCCGGGGGAGTGGCCTCCGTCCTGATCCGCGCGGCCACCGCCGCCGGCCGCCACGACACGGCCGCCCGCGAACTCAGCCGGCCGCTGCCCGAAGGGCTCGGCACCAGCATCCACGGCATCCGCTACCTGCGGGCCCGCGGCCAGTACCACCTCGCGACCCACCGCTTCCACGCGGCGCTCGGCGACTTCCTGGAGATCGGCCGCACCCTCAAGCGGTGGGGGCTCGACCGGCCGCTGCTCGCCCCCTGGCGCACCGGTGCGGCGGAGGCGCTGATCCAGCTCGGCGAGCCCCAGCAGGCCGCCCGACTGATCACCGACCAGCTCGCCTTCCGCGACGCCGCCCACCCGTGGATCTCCGGCCTCACCCTGCGGGTCCGGGCCGCCCTCAGCGACCCCCGCGAGCGGCACGCCCTGCTCGCCCGCGCGGTCGACGAGCTGCGGGACTCCGAGGACCGCTACGAACTCGCCCGCACCCTGGTCGACTTCGCGTGGGTGCTGAAGGAGAACGGCGACTCCGGCCGGGCCAACATGGTCAACCGGCGCGCCTGGCAGCTCGCCAAGGAGTGCGGCGCGGACGCCCTGCGCGAGCAGATCGCCCCCGGCCTCGACCTGCCGCCCGGCGGCGACGCCGAGGACAACGGCCGCTGCGCCGGCGGCCAGGTCGAGGTGGAGGCCAGGCTCAGCGACTCCGAGAAGCGGGTGGCCATGCTCGCGGTGTACGGCCACACCAACCGGGAGATCGCGGCCAAGCTCTACATCACCGTCAGCACCGTCGAGCAGCACCTGACCCGGATCTACCGGAAGCTCAACATCACCCGCCGTCAGGAACTGGCCGCCGAGATGCACCTGCTCGGCTCCGGCGGCCGGGTGTGACTCCCGGGCCCCGGCTGTTCTGACCCCTGTGCGCGGCCGGGCCGGACGACCACCGTCGTCCGGCCCGGCCGCGTCGTCCTGCCCCGGTCCCTGCCCCGGCCGGTCAGCGCAGGACGTACGGGGCCGGCCGGGGAAGGCGCCAGACGCCGGGGCGGAACTCGACGGGCCGGGCCGCGGCCGGCCGGTCGCCGTGCAGCGCGTGGATCGCGCGCTGGGCGAAGGACTCCAGGCGCCGGTCGTGCAGGGCGAGGGCGAGGTCGCGGCAGGCGGTGAAGTGGGCGAGGGCGCCGAGGTGGTCCTCGCCCGCCAGGGCCAGCAGGGCCAGCGCGCGCCGCACCTCGAACCGGGGGCGCGGCTCGGCGACGTCGGGGGCGGCCGCGAGCAGCTCCGCCGCCGCACCGAACTCGCCGCTGTCGCAACGGAGTTCGGCCAGCCCCACCAGAGTGAGGGCGAGTTCGGCGCGGTCGCCGGTCTCCTCCGTGATCCGCCGGGCCAGCTCGTAGTGCTCCTCGGCCTGGGCCGGGCGCCGCTGCTCCCAGGCGAGGTCACCGAGCGAGCGGAGCATGCGACCCTCGGCGGCGCGGTCGCCACAGCGGCGGGCCGCGTCGAGGGCGAGGGTGTGCGTCCGCGCCCAGGCAGCCCAGTCGGCGTGCGCCTCGAGGTGGCCGCGCAGCGCGCCCGCGAGCCGTACCACCGCGGCCCAGCGGCCGTACCCGTGGGCCTGCCGGACGGCCCGGACCAGCGCGTCACGTTCCCGGGTGAACCAGTCGGAGGGCCGCAGCTGGGCGGTGTCCCACCGGGCGCCGTCGGCCGACAGGCCGTGCGTCAGCACGGCGGTGACCTGGGTGGCGGCCCGGGCGTACTCCGTGCAGAGCCGCTCCACGGCGGCCGCGGCCTCGGCGGGCCCCTCCTCGTCCGCCAGCCGTTCCACGGCCAGCACCCGCAGCAGCTCCGGCAGCCGGTAGCGCCCCTGTTCGGGGCCCGCCACCAGCAGCCGGTCGTCGACCAGTTCGTCCAGCAGCCGGGTGGTCTCCGAGCGCGGCAGCCCCAGCACGGCGTCCGCCGCGGCCGGCCCGAACGGCCCGGCCGGCAGCAGCCCGAGCAGCCGGAACGCCCACCGCAGCACCGGCCCGGCGTCGCGGTACGCGCGTACCAGCGCGGCCCGCGCGTCGAGCCCGCCGATCCGCAGCTCGCCGAGCCGGGTCCGCTCCTCGCGCAGCCGCTCCACCAGCGTGGCCGCGCTCCAGTGCGGACGGGCCGTCAGCTGGGCCCCGGCGATCCGGACGGCGAGCGGCAGGTGGCCGCACAGCTCCAGCAACTCGGTGACGGCCTCCGGCTCGGCCGCCTCCCGCCCGTGGCCCGCCACCGCGGCGAACAGCCGCCGGGACTCGGCCGGATCGGGCACGTCCAGCACCACCGGCCGGATCCCGCCGAGCCCCACCGGCAGCCGGCGGCCGGTGACGATCGCGGCGCTGCCCGGGGTGCCGGGCAGCAGCGGGCGCAGCTGCGCCTCGGAGTCGACGTTGTCCAGCACCAGCAGCAGCCGGCGCCCGGTCAGTTCCTGCTGCCAGGTGTCCAGGAGCTCGCCGGCGCCGGCGCCGGCGGCCGGCCGGACCCCGAGCCGGCGCAGCAGGGCGGTGACCGCCTCGACCGCGCCCAGCGGCCGGCCGGGCTCGGGCTGGAGGTCGAGGAAGAGCCGGCCGTCGGGGAAGGCGGGCCCGCTGCGGTGGGCGGCTTCCAGGGCGAGGGCGGTCTTGCCCACCCCGGGCTGGCCGGCGATCGCGACGAACGTGCCGGCGGGTGCGTTCCGCAGGAACTCCTCGACCAGGGCCAGGGCGGGCCCACGGCCGGTGAAGGCCGGGTCGGCGGCGGGCAGCGCGGTGCCGGCCCGGACGTCGGGCGGCTCGGCGGCCGGCCCGCGCGGTGTGGCGGGGCCGCCCGCCGCCGGCTCCGGGGTGCGCAGCAGCCCGGGGTCGCCGGTGAGGATCCGCCCGTGCAGCCGCTGCACCGACGGGCCGGGTTCGACGCCGAGTTCGGCGACCAGGTGGGTGCGCAGCGCGGCGAAGGCCTGAAGGGCCTCGGCCTGCCGGCCGGCTCGGTAGAGGGCGAGCAGCAGGTGCTCGTGCAGCTCCTCGCGCAGCGGGTACCGCGCGGTGAGCGTGCGCAGTTCGCCGATCAGTTCGTGGTGCCGGCCGAGTTGCAGGTCGGCGTGGATCCGGTGGGCGAGGGCGGTGCTCTCGGCCTCGGCGAGCTGGGTGGCGACGGACTCCAGCAGCGGGCCGTGCGGGGTGTCGGAGAGCAGCGGGCCGCGCCGCAGGGCCGCGGCCCTGCGGTAGAGGTCGGCGGCGTCGCGGTGGTCGCCCGCGGCCAGGGCCTCCCGGCCGCGGCGGTGCAGGTCCTCCAGGGCGGCCAGGTCGAGCCCGTCGTCCTCGACGGCGAGCCGGTAGCCGCGGGCGTGGGTGAGCAGGAGGTCGCGTCCGCGCCCGGGGTCGGCGGCGTCCAGCAGCTTGCGCAGCTGGGAGATGTAGACCTGGAGCGTGGTGCTGACGGTGCGCGGCGGCGCGTCCCGCCACAGCTCGGCCACCAGGGTGTCGACCGTCACGACCTGGTTGGCCTGCACCAGCAGGGTGCCCAGGACGGTCCGCACCTTCGGGGGCCCCGGGGTGAGCGGTACCGCAGGTCCCCCGTCCCCCTCGATCTCCATCGGTCCCAGGATCCGGAACCTCACCCCTGCCCCCTGTCTGCTCCGCCCGTCACCCGCTCCCCGCGGCGACGCCCCCGTCTGCCACCTCGTCCGTCCCCCGTGGAGTCCGTCCCCCTCAGAAGTCCTGGACGACGAGCGTCCGGGCCTCCCCGACGGTCACCCGGTCCTGGACCAGGGTGACGGTGACCGGGACGGCGGGCCGGCCGGCCGCGTCCCGGTCGAGGGCCCCGGGGACGGCCGCGCAGCGCAGCGGCGAGGCGGATCTGGGCCGGCCGTGGAAGCGGATCTCGCAGCCGGCCGGCACGGACCGCTCGGGCACCAGCCCGACGGCCCGTCCGGCGGTCAGCACCGCGCACTGCCGTACGGCCTCCAGCAGCAGCGTGCCGGACAGCCGTCCGCCGGCGGCGGCGCCGAGCGCCGGGTTCTGCCGGCTGGGCAGCACCCAGGTGCTGAGCCGGCCGCTGGGCGCCGGGGTCGGTTCGGCGACGACCACGTTGGCCGGGTCGAGCCGGCCGACCTCGGCCGGGGTGACCGGCCGCACGGCAGGGGCCGGCCAGGCGGCCCGCAGCGGCCAGCCGGGGCCGCCGCGGGTGGCCGGGGCGAAGGCGAGGGCCGCGGCGCCGGTCGCGCACGGCACGTCGTCCAGTGAGACGTCCAGCCGCAGGTCCAGCCCGGACGGCGCCCCGGACGCGGTGCCGGTGGGGGCGGCCCACAGTTCGACGGTCATCCGGGCCGGGTCGGGGCCGGTGCGCCAGGCGGCGAGGTCGGTGAGCCGCAGGCCGAACCGCTGGTAGAGTCCGGGCCGGTCGGCGGCGATGCCGAAGTACTGGCGGCCGATGAACTCGCCGGTCTCCTGGAGGGCTTCGGCGACCACCAGCGGGTCGTGGAACTGGCCGGGCCCGTCGTTGAACAGCGGGTGGTCGCCGGGCATGTCGCCGGTGAGCAGGAAGCGGTCCTCGCCGGTGGCGGGGGCCGCGAGCAGGTAGCGGTCCCACGAGGGAGGGCAGTGCACCAGGTGCCGCACGCCCCGGCGGACCGGCGCCGCGGCGGGTGCCGGGGCGACGATCGCGGTGCTCTCGATGGTCATGGCGGTTCCCTCACCCGGCTGCTCGGCGGCCGCGGTGTCGACGGGCCCAGGGTCAGCATGACCCCGCGGCGCGCCCGAGGACAGCCCGTCACGGTGGCAGCAAGCTGCACCGCCGGTTTTCCCGCCCGCCGACGACTTGCCGTGGGCGCATCCGCCCGGGGAGTGTGGCGCGAACGCCCGGCCGGGGCCTCCCGGCCGGGCGTTTCGCGTGGACCGCGGTCAGGAGCGGCTGAGGCGCAGGGCCAGGTCGCGGGCGTGGGCGGTGGCGGCGGGGGCGAGGGCGGGGTCGGGGGCTTCGGAGAGGAAGACCAGGGCGAGCATCAGGGCGGCGTCCAGGCGGCAGGCGAGGAGGCAGGGGTCGTCCTCGGCGGGGACGGGGGCGAGGGTGGCGTAGCCGGCGCGCAGGGCGGTGAGGTCGAGGTCGTTCTCCGGGTAGCGGGCGTATTCGGCGAGGCGGCCGAACTCCAGGGCGGGGGTGCCGAGCAGGGCGTTCGACCAGTCGAGGAGGGCGGTGGTGCGGCCCTGGTGGCGGCGGATGTTGGAGCTGCGGACGTCGAGGTGGAGGAGGCTGTTCCCGGTGAGCGGGGAGAGGTGGCGGGCGAGGAGCCCGGGGGCCGGGGGCGCGGGCCAGTCGTCGACGCGGCGGGCGAGTTCGGCCCAGCGGCGGCCTATCCGGGCTGCGAGGGCCTCGGCGGTGGTGCCGCCCTCGGCGGCGACGGGGCGCAGCGGCGGCGGGGGCACCCGGTGGAGCCGGGCGAGGAGCTCCCCGAGGGCGTGGGAGTCGAGCGGGGAGCCGTCGTCGGGGACGTAGTCGGAGAGCAGCACGTCGGGGGAGTTCGGGTCGTCGGCGAGGACCAGCTCCCGGACCCGGGCGACGGGCAGGCCGTGCTCGGCCAGGTGCCGGGCGATGGCGTGCTCCTGGACGAGCAGGGCGCGGGTGTCCACGTGCGGGTCGTTGGCGTTGGAGTCGAAGCGGCGGTGCGCGAGCCGGACGGCGACTGGTGCGCCGTCCCGCGCCCGGGCCCGGAACACGGTGAACTCCAGTCCCTTGCCGACGAGTTCGAGGCCGCTGAGGCCCCACTGTTCGGCCAGTCGGTCCAGCGCGGCGAAGCGTTCGCTCATGGGGCGTCCTCCGGTGTCTCGTGACGGTCGCTCATCCTGCCGTCCCGCAGCAGGGTGCAGGCGATCGGCAGGCAGGTCAGCAGGGTGACGGCGCCGCCGAGGGCGAAGGCGGCGCGCGGTCCCGCCGAGGCGCTCACCCGGCCGAAGACCAGCGCGCCGAGGGGCATCGTGCCCCAGGCGAACAGCCGGTAGACGCCGGTGGCCCGGCCGAGCATCCGGTCCGGGATGATCGTCTGGCGCAGCGAGACGGCGACGACGTTCCAGACCATCAGGGCGAAACCGGCCAGGCAGTAGGCGACGGCGACGACGGCGACCCGGTCGGTGGCGGCCACCGCCAGGCCGGCGGCGCCCGTCAGGACCAGGTTGCCGACCAGCGCCGGGGCCCGGCCGATCGCCCTGGTCAGCCGACTCGCGACGGCGCCGCCGGCCACGCCGCCGACCGCCCCGGCGGCCAGCAGCGCCCCGTACGCGGAGTCCGGGAGCTCCAGCACGTCGCGCACCAGGATGACGAGGACGGCGATCTGGCCCAGGTAGACGGCGTTGACGACGCCGGCGCAGACGGTCAGGGCGCGCAGCAGGCGGTCGCGGAGGACGAACGCGACGCCCTCGCGGATGTCGGCCGGCAGGCGCGGCCCACCGGCGGCCGGGGCGGGGCCGGGTTCGGGCTCGGGCGCGCGTACGCCGCGCAGCAGCACCGCGGAGACGAGGAAGGAGAGCGCGTCCAGCAGCAGCGGCACGGCCCGGCCCACCGTGAACAGCACGCCGCCGACCACCTGCCCGAGCAGGTCGCGCCCGGCCGTCTGGACGGCGAAGAGCCGGCCGTTCGCCGACTCCAGCCGCTCCTTGGGCACGACGCCCGGCAGCAGCGCGAAGGACGCGCAGTCGAACAGCACCTCGCCGACGCCCAGCAGGAACGCGGCGGTGACCAGCGGCCAGAAGCCCAGCCGGCCGGCGGCGAGCAGCACGGTGGTGAGGACCAGCACCACGGCGCGCAGCAGGTCGGCGAGGACCATCAGCCGCCGGCGCTCGAAGCGGTCGGCGTACGCCCCGGCGGGCAGCGCGAAGAACAGCCAGGGCAGCGTGGTCGCCGCGGTGACCGCGGACACCCGGAAGGCGTCGTGCAGCACCGCGGCGGACAGCAGCGGCAGCGCGGCGAAGCGCATGCCGTCGCCGACGGCGGAGGAGGCGGCGGCGCCGAGGACGCGGCGGTAGCCGGAGTTCGGACGGACGGCGGTGTCGGTGCTCACCCGCGCGGCTCCGACCGCCGACCGTCCCCGGCCTCGGGGCCGTCCGCCGTCGCGGGGCCGTCCGCCGTCGCGAGGCCGTCCCCCGGTGAGAAGACGGCGCAGCGCAGTTCGCTGGTGTACCGGTGGCCGTCCACCTCCAGCCAGCGCTGGTCGGGGGCGGGCAGCATCTCGGAGACCTCCAGGGTGCCGTCGGTCCCGCCGGCCAGCCGGACCAACTGCCGTACCAGCAGCGGGGAGTCCCAGTCGACGTAGACCGGCTTGGGCTCGCCGGGGACCTTGACGAAGACGTGCCGGGGCAGCCGGTGCTCGGCGCGCAGCCGGCAGGCGGCGACGAACCGGGCGGCGTCGTCCCGGCCCTTCTGCCGGCCGAGGGCGCCGGTGTCGCGCAGCCGGTCGGCGGGGATCCGCCAGGTCTCGCGCTGCAGCACGACCCGGCCGCAGCGGATCCGCGGGATGTGCGCCAGCTCGGGCGCGTCCAGCCCGGCGCCGCCGAAGTGCCGGGGAAAGGCGAACGGGGAGAGCGGGTCCTGCCGGATGCTCGGACCGCCGGCCGGGGGCGCCATCAGGCGCAGCCGGCCGGCGACGCCGTGGGCGCGCAGTTCCAGCCGGTCGCCGCGCAGCACCAGGTACAGCTGGGAGGGCTGCAGCACCCGGTCGCGGGACTGCCCGGAGCGGCCGTAGACCTCCAGGTCGTGGCAGGGGTAGACGAGTTGGGTGGAGGACTTGTCGGGGTGGCCGCGGGACAGGTTGGCGAGCACCTCGTCGTCCGCGAGCAGGGACCGGTAGCCGCGGTACACCTCGGGGAGCAGCTCGGGGACGTGCTCCTGGACCAGCGGGCCGAAGCTGGTGTGGGTGATGACCTCGCGCACCGCGTGGCAGTCGCCGATGACGGCGGTGAACCGGCCCTCGGCCAGGTCCTCCCGGCTCCGCGCGGCGAACAGGATGTCCGGGTCGCAGAGCGCCGGCGGGCCGCCGGGCCGCGCGGCGAGGACGGCCGCCACCCGCTCCCGGTCCACCACGACCTCGGAGCGGTCCGGGTCCGTCGCGGCCTCGCCGAGCAGGGCCGCGCCGATCGCCCGGTCGAGTTCGGCGAGTTCGGCCTCGACGGCGAGGCACTCCCGGGCGATGGCGTCCCGGTCGCGGAAGAACTCGGCGTAGAGCAGGTCGAGCGGGATCTCCACCCCGGGGCCGAACCGTTCGGCCACCCACCGGGTGAGGACGACCAGTTCGCGCCGCATCCGCAGGCGCGGGCCGGCCAGCACGGTCTCGTACACGACGGCCAGCTCGTCGGTGATGAAGCGGGCGAGGTCCGGGCCGACGGTCAGGTCGGCCGGCCGGCCGCGCGCCTCCTCGAACAGGATGCTGCGGTCGGCGTAGTGCAGGCCGCTGTTGCGGTTCGCGGGGCCGCCGGTCAGCTGCTCGAACCGGGCCTTGGTGGCGGCGAGCGCGGCCGCGCGTTCGGGCAGCGGCAGCCGGGCGAAGCGGGTCAGGTCCGCCTCGAAGCCGTCGATCGCGGTGAGCAGCGGGGCGGCCAGGTCGGCGGGGGCGGCGAGCAGTTGCTCGCGCAGGGCGGCCAGCGGGCGGTGGTCGCCGATCGGGATCTCGAACTCGACGACCACCCATTCGTGGTCGGCGAGTGCGGCGAGCACCCGGTCGAACGGGGCGGGGCAGCGCAGCTCGTCCTGCCAGGCCTGCCGCAGTTCGCGCAGGGTGCGTTCGCCGTCGCAGTGCCGCCACAGCCAGGCCTCGTACGGTTCCACCGGCCGCCCGCCGAGGTGCCGGAAGTCCCAGTCGGTGTCCAGGCCGTCGCGGGTGGTGAAGGCGTAGAGGTCGATCCTCCCGTCGCGCAGGAAGGACAGCGGGCGGCGCCGGGGCCGGGCGTGGTCGAGCAGGCCGGGAACGGCGGCGGCGCTCCGGGCGAGCCGCTCGGCGGCCCAGTGGCTGAACAGCGCCCGCCGGTCCAGCTCCCGTTCACCGGACCAGGCGATGCCGGGGGCGGTGCCCAGGCGGCCGGGGGTGAAGGGGCCGAAGTGCGAGTGGGTCTCGTTCTTGGTGGTGACCCGCTGGAGGTACATGGTCAGCAGGTCGGTCATCTTGCGGGTGCGCCGGCCCGTCCCGCCGTCGTGGCCGTCGAGCCAGGTCGAGAAGGTGGGGTAGGCGGAGTCGTTGGAGAGCAGCAGGACCTGCCGCAGCCGCTCGTCGGCGAAGGCCTCGACCACGGCGGCCCCGGCCCGGTCGAGGCGGTCCCGGTGCCGGGCGGAGAAGCGCTCCTGTTCCTCGGCGAAGTGCCGGGCGGCGTCCTGGTAGGCGTGCAGGACGGTGGCGGCGTCGGCGGGTACGGCGGCGGCCGCGGCGGCCAGTGCGGGCCCGGGGACGGGCAGCAGGAAGCCGGCCGTGGAGGACAGCCGGGCGGCGCCGGGCACCGGGTGCCGGCGCAGGACGGCCTTCAACTCCTCGGCCAGCTCCCGCAGTCGACGGCCGCGGGCGACGAGTGCGTGGGCCTCCTCGGCGGCGGCCGGGTCCGCCAGGGGCGCGAGCAGCTCCATCGGGAAGCCGGCCTGGCGGAGCACGACGACCGGCGCGAGCTGCCAGGCGGCGTGCCCGGTGCCGGTCTGGGGGTCGTTGACGGTGGTCACAGCCTCACCTGGGAGTGGAGTGGACGGGCGGACGGCGGTCGTGCAGGGCGTCCAGGACGGCGAACGGATCGGCGGGGAGCGCGGGCAGCAGGCCCGGGCGCGGCGCCCACGGCTTGACCCGCGCCCCGTGGTAGTCGGACCCGGCGGTGGCGACCAGGCCGAGCCGCCCGGCCGCCTCGGTGAGCCGGGCGCTGTCGGCCGGGGTGTGCCAGCTGGTCCACACCTCCAGGCCGGCCAGCCCGGCGGCGCGCAGCGGCTCCAGCAGCGCGGCGCACTCCGGGGCGTTCAGACCGGCGGTGAGCGGGCCGGGGTGGGCGAGCACGGCGACCCCGCCCGCCTGCTCGATCCAGCGCAGCACGTCCACCAGCTCGGGGTAGCAGGGGTGTTCGACGTGCAGCGGCCGGCCGGGCCGGCACCAGTCGGCGGCGAGGCGGGCGAACCGGTCGCCGCCCTCGGTGTACGGGGCGAACCTGGGGTCGCCCCGCGCGGCGTCCAGCAGCAGGGCCAGGTAGTCGTCGACGTGGGCCACCCGGTCGCCGCCGATCCGCCGTTCGACCCCGGCCCGGTCCAGCGGCACGCCCAGGGCCCGCACCCGTTCGGCCCAGCCGCGCCACCACGCCAGCTCGGCGTCGTGGACGCGCCCGATCCGCCGCCGGAACGGCCCGTCGCCGGGGTCGACGAAGTAGGCCAGGCAGTGGGCCTCGCCGCCGCGCCAGACGGTGGTGATCTCGCAGGCCGGCACCACGGTGAGGCGCCCGTCGGCGGCCCGCTCGAAGGCGGCGACGCCCGCGAGGGTGTTGTGGTCCGTCACGGCGGCGACCCGCAGCCCGGCCTCCACGCACCGCCGGGCCAGGTCGGCCGGCGCCTCGTCCCCGTCCGAGTGCCGGGTGTGCAGGTGCAGGTCGACCGGGGTGGCGAGGGTGGCGGGCGCCCCCCGCGTCGGCGGGCTCCCGGCCATCAGCGGGCTCCGGGCAGGGTGCGCCGCCAGGACGCGGCCAGCCAGCGCTCGTACGCGGGGCCGGACGGCTCGTCCACGACCAGGCAGAGCGGCTCGATGATCCGCCCCGCGCCGCCGGCCAGGCCGCCGTGCAGCATGGTCAGGTTGTGGCCGAGCAGCAGGTCGCACTGCTCGCCCGGGACGAGCACCTCCCAGCGGCGGCGGAACCGCGCCCAGGTCAGGCCGGTGGCCATCAGCACCAGGTGGCAGAAGAGCCGGGCGGCCTCGCCCCGGCACTCGCCGCAGGGGCAGTCGCGGGCCAGTGGCGCGGCGGCCGGGTAGCGACGGCGCTCCTCCTTCGTCAGCACCGCCTCGCCGTGGTGGAAGGACAGGCCGTGCCAGAGCGGCTCCTCCAGCCCGAGCATGGCGCCCACCGAGGGGTAGGCGCAGCCGTGCTCGGGCTGGCGCTCCAGGCCGCGGTTCAGGTTGTCGCCGAGCCAGCGCGCGGCGGCCGCCGCCGGGTCCGCGCCCCGGTCGACGCCGCGCCGCTCCAGCACCTCGTCGATCACGCCGAGCCAGTCGTAGTACGTGGTGACGCTCAGCCCCTCGCCGACCTCGGGCAGGAAGATGCCCTGGTACATCTTGTGCGCGGGGGTGGTGGTGTACCCGGAGTCACCGTAGGTGCGCCGGGCCGGGTCCCAGTCGGGGGCGTCCCGGAGGCTGGGCGTCAGGTACGAGCAGTGCTGGCCGTCGTGGTGGGGCAGCAGGGTCCGGGTGGCGTGCCCCTCCGGCACGTGGGTCCGCTGCGCCCGGTCGACCTCCAGCCGCATCCGCCCGGGGGCTCCGCGGGCGATCAGCGCGGTGCGCACGCGCTCGACGATGCCGGTGGACAGCCGGCGGCTGTCCTCGACCCCGAGCCGCAGCCGGCCGATCCGGAACACCGCGTACCCGACCCGGTGGACGACCTCGACGGCCTCGGCGGCGAGGGCGTCCAGCGCCCGCTCGCGCTCGGCGGGGGCGCCGGAGACCAGCGGGGTGCAGTCGAACTGCGCTTCGTGGGGCGTGAATCTCACCGGTGCTCCCGGGGTGCGGAGGGGGTGCCGCCGGTGGCCCAGGGCGCGAGTTCGGCCGGGGCCACCTCGGTGCGGAACAGGAACTCGAAGAGCAGCCGGGCGGCGATCTGCGCGGTGCCGCCGGACGGGTCGTAGCGGGGCGCGACCTCGGCGACGTCGAGGGCGCCGACGGGCAGCGCCCGCAGCTCCTCGTAGACGTCGAGGAGGTCGCCGATGGTGATGCCGCCCATGGTGACGTGCCCGGTGCCGGTCGCGGCGGCGCTGTCGAGCACGTCGATGTCGAGGGAGACGTAGACGGTGTCGCAGCGCGAGCCGAGCTCCTCGATCACCGGGCGCAGCGCCGCGGCGGCGCCGTCCCGGGTGATCGCGGAGCCGGGCACGACGTGGAAGCCGCGTTCGAGCAGGCCGCGGAACTGGTCGTACTTCGTCACGTCCCCGACACCGACGAAGGCGATGTCCTCCGGGCGCATCCGCGGGATCTCGCTGATCCGGCGGGAGTTGGAGCCGTGGTAGAGCGGCCCGTGCAGGGTGCTCCAGTTGCCGAAGTCGAAGTGGTGGTCGATGTTGACGAACCCGACCCGGCCGGCGCCGCGGTCGAGGCGTCCGGCGCGGAAGCCGGCGAAGGTGGGGAAGGTGCAGGAGTGGTCGCCGTTGAGGAAGACCAGGCGCGGGGCGTCGCGGCTCAGGCGGCGGCTCTCGGCGGCCACGGCCTGGAAGGTCTTCACCGTGTCGGTCGGGTAGACGTGCAGGTCGCCGGCGTCCGCGACGCGGGGCGCGCGGTAGCGGAAGGTCCGGCCGGTGCGGGTGTCCAGCATCCGCCACTGGCCGAGGCTGGTGAGGTAGCTGGAGAAGACCAGGCTGGCCTGGCGGACGGCGCGCGGCCCCTCCGCGGCGCCCGGCCGGGAGCTGGCGGTGGCGTCGAACGGAACGCCGGACACCACCCAGCCCGCCCCGCCGACGTCCACCCGGTCGGCGGTGGTGGTCGGGGCGCCGAACAGGGTGCCGACGCCGGCCCAGCCCGGCAGCGGGTCCTGCTCGAAGTCCTCGGGCGAGACGCTGTGCTGCAGGGCCTCGAAGTCGGGGAGTTCGGTCATGTCAGTCCTTCCGTACGGCGGGCACGGGGACGGGTGCGGGCCGGGGGCCGCGGATGACGTCGTGGGCGGTGGCGATCTTCTCCTGGAACAGGTCCCAGCTGTCCTGCGGGGACAGGTGCCGCGGCCGGTAGACGACCGGGGCGTCCTCCCGCCAGTCGGCGAAGTCCCAGTTGAAGATGCGCTCGCGCAGCCTGGGGAAGTCCGGGGTCAGCGGGTACGGCACGAAGTTGTACAGGTTGAAGAGCCACAGCGCCGATTCGTTCTCCCGCATCCAGGTGACGGTCTGGCCGTGCGAGGCCTCCGTCTCCTCGTCGAGGCCGCCCATCATGTTGAGGACGACCTTCAGCCCGGCGTCGCTGAGTTGACGGATCTTCGAAGTGTAGTCGTCCAGGCCTCGGGAGAGCTTGTCGAGCCGCTTCAGCATCTGCGAGTCGGCCGACTCGAAGCCGAGTTCGACGGCGACGACGCCGAGTTCGAGCATGGCGTCGACGATCCACTCCTTCACCTGCATCACGTGGGTCTGCACGATGAACCGGTGGCCGGGGCGGTCGCGGAAGACGTCCAGCAGGTTGCCGACGGCCTCGCGGGACTGGCCGAAGGTCTTGTCGCCGATGTAGAAGAGCCGGGTGTCCGGGAACCGGGCGGTCAGCTCGTCCACCTCCCGGGCGAGCGCGTCCCTGGCGACCAGCGTCAGCTGCCTGCTCCAGGCGTCGCCGCAGAACGAGCACTGGTACAGGCAGCCGTGGCTGGCGTTGAGCCGCAGCAGCGGCACTCGGCCCTGGTAGCCGGCGAGGTGGCGGTAGTCCGGCGCCCAGGTGATCCGGTCGGACACCAGCCCGGGCAGCAGGGGCTTCTCCAGGCTGCCGCCGGAGCCGGAGGCGAGTTCGACCAGCCGGTGTACGAAGGCGGCGTCGAGCTGGCCGCGGTGGACGGCGTGCACGGCACCGTCCGGGGCCAGCGGGGCCATGTTGCCGCCGAGGACGACGCGCCGGCGGGCTCGTTCCAGCCGCTCGGCCACCTCCAGCGCGAGGCGCAGGTTCTGGGCGAGCGGGGACATCAGCACGAGGTCTCCGGCGGCGGTCGCGTCCAGCAGCGGCTCGGCGCACCGCTCCGGCTCGGCCGGGGTCCGGGACAGGTCGCGGAAGACGGAGTCCAGGCCCGCGGTGTCCAGCAGGGCGGTCAGGTGGGCGACCCACAGCGGCATCTCCCACAGGCCGTCGGTCGGGATGAAGTACTCGGGCAGCATCGCCCGGAAGCGCCGGTCGTAGTCGTCGTAGTAGCGCGCCAGCTTCGGGTCGGGGTCGTGGCTCGAGGGGAAGGGCAACTGGACGATGCAGCTCTTGGTCATGACGGTGCCTTCGGTCGGTGAGGGCGTGGCGTCCTCGACGTGGAGCACGGGGGGCGGAGCACGGGGGTGGAGCACTGGTGGTGGAGCACGGGGGTGGAGCACGGGAGACGGAGCGCTCGGCGTGGAGCGCTCAGGGGGAGCGGCGTGAGAAGACCGCACAGCGCAGCTCGCTGGTGTGGCGTTCGCCGTCGATGTCGAGCCAGAGGTGTTCCGGGGCGGGGAGCATCTCGGTGAACTCCAGGGCGGCGGCCGTCCTCCGGGCGAGCCGGAAGACCTGCCGGACGACGAGGGGCGAGTCCCAGTCGACGTAGACCGGTTTCGGCTCGCCGGGGATCTTCAGGAAGCCGCGGCGCGGCAGGCCGAGTTCGCGGCGCAGCCCGCGGGCGGCGGCGAACTCGGCGGCGTCGCCCCTGGACCGGTGGACGCCCGGGCTCCAGCCGCGCAGCGCCCCGGCGGGGATGCGCCAGCGCTCCCGGTGCAGCACGACCCGGCCGCAGCGGATGCGGGGCAGGTGGTCGCGGTCCCGGTCCCGGACTCCGACGCCGCCGAAGTGCCGGGGGAAGGCGAACGGGGAGAGCGGGTCCTGGCGGATGCCGGGGCCGCCGGCCGGCGGGGCGAGCAGCTTCAACCGGCCCGTCAGGCCGTGGGCGCGCAGCTCCACCCGGTCGGCGGTGGCCACCAGGTACAGCCGGTCGGGCCGCAGGACGTCGCCGCGGGCTTTCGGGGAGCGCCCGTACACCTCCAGGTCCGGGCAGGGGTAGGTGAGTTGGGCGGCGGTCTTGTCGGGGTGCGAGCGGGAGAGGTCGACCAGCACCTCGTCCTCGTCGAGCAGCCCCCGGTACCGGGCGTGGATCCCGTCGAGCAGTTCCGGCGCCTCGGCCTGGAGCAGCGGGGCGAAGCTCGAGTGGGTGAGCGCCTCGCGAACGGCGTGGCAGTCGCCGACGACGGCGAGGAACTCGCCGCGCCCGATCGCCGCGGCGTTGGGCGCGGCGAGCATGACGTCCGGGTTGCACAGCGCGGGCGGGGCGGCCGGGTGGCGGGCGAGCAGCTCCTCCAGCCCGGCCCGCTCGACGACGCTCTCCGGTCGGCCGTCCTCGGCGCCGTCCAGCAGCAGGGCGACGACCTCCCGGTCGAGCGCCGCGATCTCCTGGTCCACCTCCTCGCACCGGGCGGCGAGCAGCGGCCGGTCGGCGAAGAAGGCGGCGTAGAAGTCCGCCAGCGGTACGGGCGTGCCGAGGCCGAAGCGCCGCGCCGTCCAGTGGTGCAGGATCGCCAGTTCGCGGCGGACGCGCAGCCGGGGGACGAGCAGCGTCAGGTCGTAGACGGGGGAGAGCGCGCGGCTGACCAGTTCGGCGATGTCCGGGCCGAGGACGACGTCCCGCACCGGGCTGTAGGCCTCCTCGTGGAGGATGCCGCGGTCGGCGTAGTGCCGGCCGCCGGAGCGGTGGGCCGGCGTCCCGGCGACCTCCTCGAAGGCTTCCTTGAGTTCGCCGAGCAGGGCCGCGCGGCCCGCCGTCGGGCCCTCGGCGAAGCGGCGCAGCCCGTCCTCGAAGCGGCGCACCACGGCGAGGTCGGGGGAGCCGTCGGGGAGGTGCCCGGCGAGCGAGCGCAGCACGTCGGTGGACCCGATCGGGATCTCCCAGCGCCCGACCAGCCAGTCCTGGTCGACGAGTTCGGCGAGCACCCGGTCGAAGGTGCGGTCGGCCGGGCGGTCCGGCCGTCCGGCCCAGTCGGCGCGCAGCCGCGCCACCGTGCGCTCGCCGTCGCAGCGCTCCCAGAGCCAGCGCCGGTGGGCGTCGAAGGTGTCGGTCCTCACCGCGACGAAGCGCCAGCCGTCCGGCATGCCGGTGGTGGCCTCGAACGCGTACAGCCGCACCACCGGGCCCTCGGCGAAGGCGAGCGGGCGCCGGCGGGGGCGCACCGTCTCGAAGGCCTCCGGCCGGGCGCTGAAGACCGCGGCCATCGCCTCGCCCGCCCAGTGGCTGAGCCGGGCGACCCGGCGCAGCGGGCCGGTGGACCAGGTGACGCCGGCGGGGCCCCGCGGGGACGTCCGGGCGACGGCGAGCGGACCGAAGTGCGCGTGGGTCTCGTTCTTGGTGGTGACCCGCTGGAGGTACATGGCGAGCAGGTCGGTCATCCGCCTGACGTGCCCGTCCGAGCCGGCGCCGCCGGAGGCGATCCAGGCGGCGAACTCCCCGAAGCGGGCGTCGTTGGACAGCAGCAGGACCTGCTGGAGGGAGGGCTCGCGGAAGAGGTCCAGGACCGCCCCGCGGGCGGCGGCGAGGGCTGCGCCGTGCTGCCGCTCGAACGCCGCCCAGTGGGCGTCCAGGGCCCGCACCGCGTCCTGGTAGCGCTTGGCCGAGTCCAGGGCGGCCGGGCCGAGTTCGGCCTCGAGCCGGGCGAGGTCGGCGGGCGGGAAAGGGCGGAGCATGCCGACACCGGAGGCGAGGTCGCCCCGGGTGCCGGCCCGCTCCGCACGCAGGGCGGCCTTCAACCGCCGCCCCAGCTCGACGGCTTCGTCGCGCAGGGCGAGCACGGTGTCGGCGGCCCGGGCGGTCGGGGAGTCGACGACGCGGTCCAGCAGGGAGAGCGGGTAGCCCGCGTGGCGCAGCATCGCGACCGGGGCGAGCGACCACCCGCCGCCGCCCTGGAGGTTCCGAGCCTCGTCCATGATCGCCCCCAACGGCCGTTCCGGTCACGACGGTTCGCGACCAGACCATTCTGGCGGCAATCCTTCGTGTCGGCACCGTCCGGACGGGGGAAAGCGGCCGCGGTCGGTGCGTCGGGAGATCCGCGCGCGGGTGGCCGTCGGACGCGGTGGTCGGTCAGTCGGCGGCGACCGCCTCCACCACGGACAGCACCGTCCCCGTGGGCAGGACCCGGGACAGCCGCAGGCCGGCCCGGTCGAACAGCTCCGCGAAGTCCGCCTCGGTGCGCTCGCGGCCGGTGAGCGAGGCCATCATCATCAGGTCCAGGGTTTTGGCCTGGTGGGGCGCGTTGTCCCGGGGGACCGCGGCGTCCAGGACCAGCACCCGGCCGCCGGGGCGCAGGGCGCGCCGGCAGTGGCCCAGCAGGGTGACGCACCGGTCGTCGTCCCAGTCGTGGGTGATCCGCTTGAGCAGCAGGACGTCCCCGGCGGGCACCCCGGTGAAGAAGTCGCCCTCCGCGGTGCTCCAGCGGCCCGCGACCTCCTTGTCGCCGTCCAGCCGGTGGCCGGCCAGCACGTGGGCGCGGTCGTACAGCACGCCCTCCAGGCCGGGGTTGCGGCGCAGCACCTCCAGCAGCAGCCCGCCGTGACCGCCGCCGACGTCCACCACCGTGCCGGTGTCGGGGAAGTCGCAGGCGGCCGCGACGGGGGCGTTCTCCGGGTCGGACATCGCCGCCATGCCGACGTGGAAGACGGCGGCGGTCTCCTCGTCCCGGGCGAAGTGGTCGAAGAACGGCATCCCGAAGACGGAGTCGAAGGCCGTGGTGCCCTCGGTGAGACAGTGCGCCATCCGCTCGGCCGGCCGCCAGAAGGTCCGGTCGGTGAGCATCCGCACCGCGCTGCGTGCCGAGTACGGGACGTCGCCGCGCAGCGCCTGCCCGGCCTCGGTCAGCGTGAAGCGGCCCTGCTCGTCCTCGGCCACCACATCGCGGGTGGCGAGCAGGCGCAGCACCCGGTACAGGTTGCGGGCGTCCGTGCCGGTGGCGGCGGCGAGTTCGGCGGCGGTGGCCGGGCCGTCCGCGAGGGCGTCGGCCACCCCGGTGTCGGCGGCGGCGCGCAGGGCCGCGGGGAAGACGAAGCCGAGCGCCTCGTCGACGAGGAAGGCGGACGAGCGGCGCAGGGCCTCCTCGGTGGGCTGGTGTCCGGCGGGCCGGTTCTCGCCGTGCGGCATGGGTCCTCCTCGGTGGGCTGCGGTGCTTGCGCCGGGAGGCTGCCCCAGCGTGGCCGCGCCGAAGCGCACCGTCACCGTCCGGAGTCGGCGCGTACGCCGGAAGGGGCGCCCTCGACGGACGCCCCTTCCGGGTGGGCCGGGGCCCCGCGGGTCAGGAGTGCGCGGTGAGCAGCGCGGCCAGCCCGTCCAGCCCCCGGTCGACGGTGGCCGGGTCGACCTGGCTGACGGAGAGCCGCAGTTGGTGCTCCCCGCCCGCCCCCGGGTAGAAGTGCGACATCGGCGTCCAGATCACCCCGTACTCCGAGGCCGAGCGCTCCAGCAGCGCGTCGTCCACCACGCACGGCACCGTGAGCACCAGGAAGAACCCGCCGCGCGGCTCGTTCCAGGTCACCCCGCTGCCGGGCGGGAAGCGCCGGGCCAGGCCCTCCAGCACCAGCGCGAGGTTGCGCCGGTAGAGCGCGGCCACCTCGGTGTTGGCGGCCCGCAGGCTGTGGCCGTGCTCCAGCAGCGCCCCGCCGATCACCGCCTGGGCGATCGGCGAGGTGTTCACCGTGGTCATGCTCTTGATCATGCCGAGCAGGTCGGCGAACAGCGCGGTGCCGCCCTGCCCGTCCGCCACCAGCTGGTCCGCCACCACGTACCCGACCCGGGCACCCGGCAGGGCCGTCTTGGCGAAGGAGCCGAGGTGGACCACCCGCCGCCCGGTGTCCAGCGCCTTGAGCGAGGGCAGCCGCTCCTCACCGGCGAAGACGCAGTACGGGTTGTCCTCCAGCAGCAGGAAGTCCTCCTCGCCGGCCAGCGCCAGCAGCTCCCGGCGCAGCTCCAGCGGCAGGCTGGCCCCGCTCGGGTTGGCCACGTCCGGCACCAGGTACAGCGCCCGCGGGCGCAGTCCCTCGGCCCGGGCGGCGGCCAGCTGCCGGCGCAGGTCGGCGAGGTCCACGCCGTCCGGGCCGTCGGCGACGGCCCGCACCGGCAGGTCGGCCAGCAGCGCCGCGCCGGTCAGCCCCACGTAGGTGGGGGAGACGGCCAGCACCACGTCCTCGGGGCCGCGGCGCAGCGCCCGCAGCACCAGGAACATCGCCTCCTGGCAGCCCACCGTCACCACGATCGACTCGGCGGGCACCTCGATGCCCTCGTCCGTCGCGAGGTGGGTGGCGATCAGGTCGTGGATGATCCCCTTGGTCCGCCCGTACTGGAGCACCTGGCGGCGGGCCTGCTCCTCGGTCAGCCCGCGCTCGGTGCGCAGGTGGTCGAGGTAGCGGTCCAGGTGGCGGTGGACGGCGTCCGTCTCGAAGAACCGCTCGGCCGGGCGGCCGGCCGCGAAGGAGACCGCCTCCGGGTAGCGGATGGAGATCTCGTTGAGCAGGTTCATCGAGGTCATCGCCGGGTCGGCGAGCGAGGTGTGCAGGCCCGCCAGCAGCAGGTCGTGCGGTGCGGAGGTGGTGGTCACGGGGTGCTCCAGGTGGTGCAGGGCAGGGTGGTGGTGCGCAGCTCGGCGGCGGCCCGGAGGTCGGCGCAGCCCGCGAGGCCGAGCGCGTGCCGCAGTTCGGCGGCGAGCAGGTCGAGGACCTCGGTGCAGCCCGCCTCGCCGCCGGCCGCCAGGCCCCAGATCAGCGGGCGTCCCAGCAGCACCCCGGTGGCGCCGAGGGCCAGCGCGGTGAGCACGTCCGAGCCGCCGCGCACCCCGCTGTCCATCAGCACCTGGCAGTCCTCGCCGGCCAGCGCCTCGGCGACGGCGGGCAGGACCGTCAGCGCGGGCACGGCCCGGTCGAGCTGGCGGCCGCCGTGGTTGGAGACCACCACGGCCGCGGCGCCGATGCCGGCGGCCCGCCGCGCGTCGGCCGGGTCGAGCACGCCCTTGACCACCAGTGGCAGTTCGGTCTCCCCGCGCAGCCACTCGAGATCGGCCCAGGTGACGCCGGGGGAGAGCAGCTCGGCGGTGTGCGCGGCCACCGCCGAGACGGCGGTGGTGGACCGGTGCGCCCGCCCGGCGGCGCCGCCCTCCAGCAGCGCCGCGCGGACGCCGTCGGGCAGCGCGAAGGCGTTCCTGGCGTCACGCAGCCGGCGACCCATGTACGGCACGTCGGCGGTGACCACCAGGGCCTCGCTGCCGGCCTCCTCGGCCGCCCTGACCAGGTCGAGCAGCCGGCCGCGGTCGCGCAGCCAGTACAGCTGGAACCAGAGCGTGGCACCGGTCTTCGCCAGCTCCTCGAAGCCGACGCTGCTGAGCGTGCCGACGGTGAACGGCACGCCGGCGGCGGCCGAGGCGCGGGCCGAGGCGAGCTCGCCCTCGGGGTGGAACAGCCGGTGGTAGGCGACGGGTGCCACCGCCACCGGCAGCGCCGCCCTGCTGCGCACCAGGGTGGCGGCGGTGTCCCGGGTGCCGACGTCGGTCAGCACCCGGGGCACCAGGCCCACCCGGTCGAAGGCGGCCCGGTTGGCGGCGAGGGTCAACTCGCGCTCGGCGCCGCCCTCCAGCCACTCCCAGACCTCGGGCGCGAGCACGGCCCGGGCCCGGTCGGCGTACTCCGCGACGGACAGTGCCGGGCGCACGTCGGCCGGGGGTTCGCTGCGGACGGACGCGCTCATCCGGCCACTTCGCCGGCGTTGCGCTGGAGTTCCACGGCCTCGTAGAGGGCGCGGATGTTGTTGCTGCCGAAGTTGCGGGCCCGGATGCGCTCGATCACCTCGAAGAAGAAGGTGTTCCGCGGGTGCTGGGAGCGGGTGAAGATCTGGAACAGCTGGCCGTCGTGGTCCTGGTCGACCAGCAGGTTCAGCTCGCGCAGCTGCTCGAAGGAGTGCCGCAGCGGCGTCAGGCGGTCTGGCAGCGCGTCGTAGTAGGTCTGCGGGGTGCGCAGGAACGGCACACCGCGCTCGGCCATGACGGAGACGGAGTGCACCGCGTCATCGGCGGCGAAGGCGACGTGCTGCACCCCGGCGCCGCCGTGGCCGGCCAGGAAGGAGGCGATCTGGCCGCCCGCGTCGGCGGTGAGCGGCTCGATCAGGGTGAGGGTGACGCTGCGGTCGGCGCTCTGCACGACGGCCGAGTCCATGCCGAGCGCGCCGACCTCGACCCGCTCCTCGAAGATCGTCCGGAAGCCGAAGACCTCGCGGTAGCGGTGCTCGGTCTTGCGCAGCTCGCCGAACGGGACCAGGACGGCGAAGTGGTCGACGGAGCGCAGGCCGACCTGGCCCTCGCCGGTCAGCGGGGCCGGGTCGGGCAGGCCGGGGATGCGGCCGGCCGGGACCTCGGGGCCGCGCTCGATCAGGGTGTGCACCACGTCGCCGAAGGCGTCGACCACCGCGGTGACGCAGCCGTCGGCGGCCTGCGGCTCGCGCAGGGCGGCGGCGCCGCGCGCGGTCAGGACGTGGAAGGCGTCGGCGGCGTCCGACACCCGCAGGCCGAGGGCGCCCACGCCGTCGCCGTGGCGCTCCAGGTAGTCGGTGGCCGGGTGGCCGGCGGCCAGCGGCTGGGTGACCAGCAGGCGGATGTCGGCCTGGCCGAACAGCGCGGAGAGGCAGCGCTCGGCGGCGTCGCCGCGCTCGGTCGGCGGGACGAGCAGCTCGAAGCCGTACTCCGCGGTCAGCCGGGTGGTCTCGGCGCCCAGGTCGGCCACGTAGAACTCGACGTGGTCCAGCGCGACGGGGATCGGGGTGGCGGCGGGAGAAGAACGGTCGGTCATCGGAGGAGCTCTCTCGTGAGGAGGACGGGAGGTGCTGAGGGGTGATCGGGTGATCGGACGTGCGGGGTCGTGCAGGTATGTGGGGTGGGGCGGGGCGGGTACGCCGGGGCCGGTCAGCCGGCCTGGAGGTCCTTGGCGTCCTGCCGCTCGGCCGGGCCCTCGGGCGCGGGCGCGCCCTCGGGCCGGGGCTCGGATGCGGATTCGGGCCGGGTCAGGGGTTCGGACCGGGGCTCGGGCTGGGGTTCGGTCCGGGGCTCGTCCTCGTCCTCGTCCTTGTCCTTGTCCTCGGACTCGGCGCCCGGCGGCTCCGTCGGGGCCTCCGGCTTGCCGATCAGGTGGGCGGCCGCGAGCAGCGCGCCGACCACCATCACGCCCAGCACCACCCGGAAGTCCAGGGCGGCCACCAGGCCGGAGCCGACGCCGACGGCCAGCGCCTGCGGTGCGGTGAGCGAGAGGTTGACGGCCGCCTGGGCGCGCCCCATCAGCTGCGGCGGGGTGGACGCCTGGGCGGCGGTGGCCAGCCCGACCATGGCGGCCGGGATGCCCGCGCCCGCGATCACCAGGCCGACCTCCACCACGTACAGCGACGGGGCGAGCAGCAGGACGGTCCCGAGGCCGAACACCGCCGACCCCGCCATGACCGTCCGGCGCGGTCCGAGCCGGCCGATCAGCAGACCGCCGACCACGGAGCCGCCCAGCGCGCCGACCGCCTCGGTGGTCTCCAGCACGCCGAGGAACTGCGGCGAGCGGTGCAGCCCGTGCTGGGTCAGCGCGAACAGCACCGGCTGGAGCAGGCTCAGTACGAAGCCGGAGACGGCGGTGGCCGCCACCAGCGACCGTAGCCCGACCGAGGCGCGCAGGTGGACGAAGCCGGCCAGCACCTCGCGGCGCCACCGCAGGCCCGAGGGTTCCGGCTTGACCTCCTCCACCCGCAGGGTGAGGAAGCTCAGCGCCGCCAGCAGCAGCACGAGGAGGTCGGCCACGGCCACCGCGTGCCCGCCGAACCAGCCGTAGAGCCCCGAGCCGACCAGCGGCGCCACCAGGGTGGTGCCGGCCCGGGCGCTCTGGGTCAGCCCGGCCGCCGCGCCAAAGTCCTGACGCTCCGTCAGGATGCTGCGCAGCAGCGCGCTCTGCGCCGGAGCCAGGACGGCCCCGGCCAGACCGCAGACCGTGGCGGTGCAGTAGATGATCCAGACCGTGTCCCGGCCGTCGACCAGCAGCAGCGGCAGCAGCGACACCGCCACCGCCAGGTTGACGCCGACCAGCAGCGGCCTGCGGCGGACCCGGTCGGCGAGCAGGCCGCCGAGCGGCAGCAGCAGCAGCGGTGCGGAGAAGCAGAACAGCACCAGACCGGCGGCGGAGTTGCTGCCGGTCAGCACCTTGGCCCAGATGCCGAGGGCGATGGAGAGGGCGCTGTCACCGAGGACGGACAGGGTCTGCCCGACGAGGTAGCGCCGGAACTCCGGGCGGGCCAACAGCGGGTGCATGGCGGTTCCTTCGCTGCGCCGACGGCGGCGCTTCGGGGTGTGCGTGGGTGTGCGATGGTGCGGCGTGCGGGAGGTGCGGGCGGTTCCGCAGGTGCGGGCAGTGCCCGGGGTGCGCCCTGACGCACCCGGGGTGCTCAGGGCGCCGGGCGTCAGGGTGCGACGGGGTGGGCCGGGGCGAGCGGGGCGACGGCGGCGAAACCCTCGATCACCGCGTCGTTGGCGTCCTTCTCGCCGATGGCGACCCGGATGCCGAGGCCCGGGTAGTAGCGGACGGCCACGCCCAGGCGCTCCAGCTCCGCGCGCAGCGGCAGCTGGTCCCCGGGGGCGTCGACCCACAGGAAGTTGGTGACGCTGGGCGCCACCGTCCAGCCGAGCCGCAGCAGTTCGGCCCCGGTGCGCTCCCGCTCCGCGGCGATCTCGGCGATCCGGTGCGCCATCTCGTCCCCGGCGGCGACGGAGGCGAGCAGGCCCGCCTCCTGGAGCCGGTTCACCGCGTACGGCACCTGGTGGTCCCGCACCCGCTGGGCCACGGACTCCTCCGCCAGCGCGTAGCCGATCCGCAGCGCCGCGATGCCGTGCGACTTGGACAGCGTGCGCAGCACCACCAGGTTCGGCCACTCGGCGATCCGGGCCGGCACGTCCGGGGCCTGCCAGCCCTGGGCGAAGTCGACGTACGCCTCGTCGAGCAGGATCAGCGCGGTGGACGGCACCCGGCGGAAGAACTCCGTCAGCTCGGCCCAGGAGTAGACCGTGCCGGTCGGGTTGTGCGGGTTGCACAGCACGACGATCCGGGTGCGCCCGTCCATCCGCTCGGCCATCGCCGCCAGGTCGTGCCGGGCGTCGGGGCCGAGCGGGACCGGCCGGGCCTCGGCCCGGGCGATCTCGCAGAACAGCGGGTACGCGTCGAAGCAGGGGTCCGAGTGCACCACGTTGTCGCCGGGCTCGACGACGGCGTGGAAGAGGTCCAGTGCCACGCCCGCCGAGCCGTGGCCGACCACGACCTGGCCGGCCGGGACGCCCTGCCAGTCGGCGACGATCCCGGCGATCCGCTCCGGACGGAAGTCCGGGTAGCGGTGCACGTCGGCACTGGCCTCGGCGAGCGCGGCCCGCACCGACGGCAGCGGCGGGTACGGGTGCTCGTTCTGCGCCAGCAGGTATCTGGCGCCCGACGGGGCGGCCATCAGTCGGCCTGGAGGACGTAGAGCCAGGAGTGCGGGGTGGCCAGCGCCTCGACGCGGTCGATCCGCAGGCCGGCGTCGGTGAACAGCTGCTCGTAGGTGGCCTTGGTGTGCAGCGGCACGCCCATCATCGCGTGCGCCAGCTCGAAGCCGACCGAGAAGACCGGCTGGGCGCCCTCGGAGGTGCCCGGGTCGCGCAGCATGGTGTCGCCGAGGACGAAGGTGCGGGCCTTCGGGAAGGCCTCCCGCATCCGGGTGAAGATCGAGGAGCGGGTGGTCGGGTCGGCCAGCAGGTCGTGCAGCAGGAAGAAGCTCATCACGGTGTCGACCTCGGCCACCTCGGCGGCCTCGGCGTCGTTGTCGATCTGGGTGCCGAGCAGGCCCAGCACGTCCGCGCGGACGGCGGTGACCCGGTCCTGCATGCCGGCCTCGACGATGTCGCGGCGGGCGATGTCGGTGGCCGGGCGGCTGATGTCGATGCCCAGGCCCCGGGTGCCCTCGCGCTGCGAGACCACGCGGCGCACCCGGGCGGAGGTGCCGGAGCCCAGGTCGGCGATGGTGCGGAAGTCGATGCCGTTCAGCACGTCGGTCAGCTGGGCGGCGAACATCGACTGGTCGCACTGGGCGGAGCCGAGGGCGACCATCGCCTCGTCGCGGAAGACGTCCTCGTTGTAGCGGTGGGTGCCGGCGCTCAGGTGGCCGGCGCGGCCGAACACGTCGTGGTAGCCGCCGACGGCCCAGGTGAAGTAGCCGCGCGCGGCGGCGATCTCCAGGCCCGCCTCGGTGGGCAGGTAGGCGTCGCCGTCGGCCTTGAGGTAGCCGTAGTCGGCGGCGGCGCGCAGCACGGCCTCGGTGCGGGCGGTGTCGCCGGCCTGGGCGGTGGCCTCGGCGGCCGAGAGCGGCTCGCCGCGCCCGATCGTCTCCAGCAGGCCGATCCGGTCCAGCGCGAAGATCACGTTGGCGGCGATGAAGCCGTTGTAGGCGTCGGTCGAGGTGATCGGCGACGGGGTGATGCCACGCCAGGTGTCGGGGATGGCCGCAGTGGTCATGGTGGTGTCCGTTTCTCCGTGGGCGGGCCGGGTGCGGTCCGCGTGGTGTGCGCAGGTCGGTTGCCTGCGGTCGGTAGGGGTGCTGAGTCGGTGGGGCGGACTGGTCAGGGAGTCAGGTGGGCGGCGAGCACCGGGCCGATGACGGCGAGCGCTTCGGAGCTCGTCATCGCGCCGTGGGTGCTCGGCACCTCGTGGACGTCGAGCCGACCGCCCAGGTACGGGCGCCAGCTCTCCGGGTCGGGGGCGTCGGTGGGCCGGTCCTTGGCGGCGGTGAAGAACACCGCGTCGCCGTCGTAACCGGGCAGCGGGAGCGCGTGGGACAGCTCGGCGTTGGCCTGGAAGACCGAGACCACCCGGGCCACCCCGGCGCCGCTGAGGCCGGCGAGCGGGCCCTCGCCGCCCCGGACGAGCGCGGCGTAGCCGTCCTCGTCCGCGGGCCAGGCGGTGACCTCCCCGACCGGGTGGCCGAGCGAGTCGAGGATCAGTTCGAGCTGCGCCGGGTCGTCCCGCCACTGCTCGGGCCCCGGCTCGCCGGTGCCCGGGTAGGCGTCCAGCAGGGCCAGCAGCCGGACCTCCTCGCCCTGTTCGCGCAGCAGCGCGGCGATCGCGTGGGCGACGGCCCCGCCGAAGGACCAGCCGAGCAGGGCGTACGGGCCCTCGGCGCGGACGGCGCGGATCTGCGCGAGGTAGGTGCGGGCCAGTTCCTCGACGGTGGCCGGGTGGGCGCTCGGGTCGGCCAGGCCGGGGGCCTGGAGGCCGTAGATCGGCTGCTCGGCGTCGAGGTGGCGCAGCAGGCCGGTGTAGACCCAGCTGATGCCGGCGGCCGGGTGGACGCAGAACAGCGGCGGGCGCGAGCCGCGGGTGCGGATCGGCAGCAGGACGGGGAAGCTCTCGGCGGCCGGGCCCAGGGTGAGCCGCTCGGCCAGCCGGGCGACGGTCGGCGCCTCGAACACCGCGCGGACGCCGATCTCCTCGTCCTCGCCGACCAGTTCGCGCAGGTCCGCGACCAGCCGGCTGGCCAGCAGCGAGTGCCCGCCCAGCTCGAAGAAGTTGTCGTCGACGCCGACCTTCTCCAGCCCGAGCAGGTCGGCGAACAGGCCGCAGAGCAGTTCCTCCCGCGGCGTCGCGGGCGCCCGCCCGGAGCCGAGCCAGGTGGTGTCGGGGGCCGGGAGGGCCTTGCGGTCGACCTTGCCGTTGGCGGTCAGCGGCAGGGCGTCCAGGGCGACGACCGCCGAGGGCACCATGTAGTCGGGCAGGGACGCGCCGACGTGGGCCCGCAGCGCGGCCTGGTCGACGCTCTGCCCGGGGTGGGCGACGGCGTAGCCGACCAGCCGGCGGTCGCCCGGGCGGTCCTCCCGGACCAGCACGAACGCCTGGGCCACCGAGGGGTGCCGGGCGAGCACGGCCTCGATCTCACCGGGCTCGATCCGGAAGCCGCGGATCTTGACCTGGTGGTCGGTGCGGCCCAGGTACTCCAGGGTGCCGTCGGCCTGGCGGCGGACCAGGTCGCCCGAGCGGTACATCCGGCTGCCGGGGGCGCCGTACGGGTCGGCGACGAAGCGCTCGGCGCTCTGGCCCGGCCGGTTGAGGTAGCCGCGGGCCAGGCCCGCGCCGGCGATGTACAGCTCGCCCTCGACCCCGGCCGGGACGGGCTGCAGCGCCGCGTCCAGGACGTAGAGCCGGGTGTCCAGCACGGGCCGGCCCATCGGCGGGGCGATCCGGCCGCTGAGCGGGCTGCTCATGCTGGCGCAGACGGTGGACTCGGTCGGGCCGTAGGCGTTGACCATCCGCAGCCGGGCCGACCAGTGCTCGACCAGGTCGGGCGGGCAGGCCTCGCCGGCGACCACCAGGGTGGTGCCCGGGGGCAGCGCGTCCGGGGCGAGCACGGCCAGCGCGGTCGGCGGCAGGGTCAGGTGGGTGACGCCCTGTTCGGCGATCAGCGCCGTCAGCGAGGGGCCGGGCAGCAGCTGGTCGGCGTCGCCGAGGACGGCCCGGGCGCCGGTGAGCAGGGCCATGCCCAGCTCCCAGACGGCCGCGTCGAAGGACGGCGAGGCGAACAGCAGCACCCGGCTGTCCGAAGTGACGGCCAGGTTACGCCGCTGGCTCTCCACCATGGCGGCGAGGCCGCTGTGGGTGACCACCACGCCCTTGGGGCGGCCGGTGGAGCCCGAGGTGTAGATGACGTACGCGGCGGAGTGCGGGGTGATCCCGGTGCCGGTGAGGTCGTGCGACGGGTGGCCGCAGGCGTCCAGGTCCTCCAGCAGCAGCCGGGGGACGGTGCTGTCGCCGAGCACGCCGTCGGCCAGCGCCTTGCTGGTGAGGACGAGCGCGGGCGAGGCGTCGTCCAGCATGTAGGCGATCCGGTCGGCCGGGTAGCGCGGGTCCAGCGGCTGGAAGACGGCGCCGGCCTTGAGCACCGCGAGCTGGGCGACGATCAGTTCGACCGAGCGCTCCAGGGCGATCGCGACGAACCGCTCGGGGCCCGCGCCGTGCTCGGTCAGCAGCCGGGCGAGGCGGTTGGCGCGCTCGTTCAGCTCGCCGTAGGTGACCCGCTCGGTGCCGAAGGACAGCGCGACGGCCTCCGGCCGGGCGGCGGCCCGCGCCTCGAACAGCGCCGGGAAGGTGCCGAGCGGGAGGTCCTCCCGGGTGTCGTTCCAGCCGGTGAGCAGCTGCTCGCGCTCCTCGGGCGCCAGCACCTCGACCCGGCCCACGGGCTGGTCCGGGTCGGCCAGCACGGCGCGCAGGGCGCGCTCGAGGCGGGCGGCCGTCGCCTCGGCGGTGGCCCGGTCGAACAGGTCGACGGCGTACTCCAGCGTCAGGCCCAGCCCGGCCGGCCCGCCATCCGCGTCGAAGCTCTCGCTGAAGGCGAAGGTCAGGTCGAACTTGGCGAGGTCCGAGTCCAGTTGCTCGACCCGGCCGGGCAGGCCGCCGAGGCTGATCTCCCCGGCCTCGCCGCCGGAGGTGAGCATCACCTGGCAGAGCGGGTGGCGGGCGGTCGAGCGCACCGGGTTGAGCAGCTCGACCAGCCGCTCGAAGGGCACGTCCTGGTGCTCGAAGGCGTCCAGGGTGGCGACCCGGACGCGCTCCACCAGCTCGCGGAAGCTCGGGTCGCCGCTCAGGTCGGTGCGCAGCACCAGGGTGTTGACGAAGAAGCCGACCAGGTCCTCCAGCGCCTCGTCGGTGCGGCCGGCCACCACGGTGCCGATCGGCAGGTCGGCGCCCGCGCCGATCCGGCCCAGCGTGGTGGCCAGCGCGGCCTGCATCACCATGAACACGCTGGCCCGGCTCTGCTGCGCCAACTCGACCAGGGCGGCGTGGAGTCCGGCGTCCATCCGGAGCTCCACGGCGGCGCCGCGGCGGCTCGGGGCGGCGGGGCGCCGGCGGTCGAAGGGGAGCGTGAGTTCCTCCGGCAGGTCGGCCAGGGTCTGCTGCCAGTACGCGAGTTGGGCGTTCAGCAGGTCGCTGGGCCGCTCGTCGGTGCCGAGCAGCTCGTGCTGCCAGAGGGTGTAGTCGGCGTACTGCACGGGCAGCGGCCGCCACTGCGGCGCGGTGCCGGCGAGGCGGGCCCGGTAGGCCTCGGCGAGGTCGCGCAGCAGCGGGACCACGGACCAGCCGTCGGTGGCGATGTGGTGCATCAGCACCAGCAGGACGTGCTCCTCGCCGGGCAGCGAGAACAGGGTGGTGCGCACCGGCAGGTCGCGGGCGAGGTCGAAGACCTCCGCGCCGGCCTCGGCGAGGGCCCGGTGGAGCTCCTCCTCGTCGGCCACCGCCGCGGTGCGCAGCGGGAGTTCGGGGCGTTCCAGGATCAGCTGGTGCGGCTGTCCGTCGGTGGTCGGGTAGACGGTGCGCAGCACCTCGTGGCGGTCGAGCACGTCCGCCAGGGCCGCGTGGAGGGCGGCGGCGTCGACCGGGCCGGTCAGCCGGAGGGCGCACGGGGTGTTGTAGAGCGTGCTCGGGCCCTCGAACTGGTCGATGAACCACAGGCGTTGCTGCGCGGGGGAGAGCGGGACGCGCTCGGGCCGCGCGGCGGGCCCGAGGGCCGGACGGGCGGCCGGCTCCTCGGTGCCCGGGGTGGGCAGGGCGGCGGCCAGCGCGGCCACGCTGGGGGCGTCGAACAGTGCCCGGACGGGCAGTTCGGTGCCGAGCGCGGTGCGGATGCGGCTGACCAGCTTGGTGGCGAGCAGCGAGTGGCCGCCCAGGTCGAAGAAGCTGTCGTCGATCCCGATCCGGTCCAACCCGAGGACGTCGGTGAAGAGTTCGCACAGCGCGCGCTCGGTGTCGGTGCGCGGGGCGCGGCCCTCGGCAGCCCCGGTGTAGTCGGGGGCGGGCAGGGCGCGCCGGTCGACCTTGCCGTTGGCGGTCACCGGGAGGGCGTCGAGGACGACCACGGCGGCCGGGAGCATGTAGCTGGGCAGGCTGTCGGCGACGGCGGCGCGCAGCTCGGCGGGGGTGGCCCCGCCGGTGGCGTAGACCACCAGGCGCTTGTCGCCGGGCCGGTCCTCGCGGACCACGGCGAAGGCCTGGCCGACGGCCGGGAGGGCGGTGAACGCGCCCTCGACCTCGCCGAGTTCGATCCGGAAGCCGCGGATCTTCACCTGGTCGTCGGCCCGGCCGAGGAACTCCAGCACGCCGTCGGCGGTCCAGCGGACCAGGTCGCCGGTGCGGTACATCCGGCTGCCCGGCTCGCCGAACGGGCAGGCCACGAAGCGCTCGGAGGTCAGCGCGGGACGGCCGACGTAGCCGCGGGCCAGGCCCTCGCCGGCGATGTACAGCTCCCCGGCCACACCGGCCGGCACCGGCCGCAGCGCGGTGTCCAGCACGTACGGCCGGGTGTTGTTCAGCGGGCTGCCGATCGGCACCACGGCGGGGACGGGCTCGGCCGGGCGCATGGTGAAGACGGTCTTGATGGCGGTGGTCTCGGTGGGCGCGTACACCGCGAGCACGTCGGTGTCAGGGCAGGCCCGGTGGATCCGGCGGACGGACTCCGGCGGGACGACGTCGCCGCCGGTCCACACCTGGCGTACGTCGCGGAAGGCGGCCGGGTTCTCGTCGGCCATCAGCCGCAGCAGGCCGGACGGGGCCTGGACCAGGGTCACCCGGTGGGTGGTGACGGTCTCGGCGAGGCGGCGGATGTCCAGCTCGCCGGGCTCGGCGAGGACGATCGCCCCGCCGGTGACCAGCGGCGCCCAGATCTCGGTGGTGGAGGCGTCGAAGGCGGTGGGCGAGTGCAGCAGCACCCGCTCGTGGTGGCCGGCCCGGAAGTGCGGGTTGCCGAGCAGGTCGACCACGTTGCGGTGGGTGACGGCGACGCCCTTGGGCACCCCGGTCGAGCCGGAGGTGTACATCACGTAGACCAGCTGGCCGGGCAGCACCGGCACGGCCGGGTTGTCCGCCGCGGGGGCCTCGTCGAGCAGCTCCCCGGTGACCTCGACGGTGGCGAAGCCGCCGGTGGCGAGCACCGGGTGGCCCCGGTGGGCCGGGTCGACGAGCAGCAGGCCGGTGCGGGTGTCGGCGAGGATGTGCTGGAGCCGGTCCAGCGGGTAGCGGTCGTCCAGCGGGACGTACGTGCCGCCCGCCTTGGCGATCGCGAGGACGGCGGTGAGCAGCCCGGCGGAGCGCTCCATCAGGACCGCGACCGGCTGTTCGGTGCTCAGCCCGCGCTCCAGCAGCAGGGCGGCGAGCCGGTTGGCGCGGTCGTTCAGCTCGGCGTAGTCGAGCCGCTCGGTGTCGGAGACCAGGGCGAGGGCCTCGGGGGTGGCGGCGGCCTGGGCCTCGAACAGCCTGGGCAGGCTCTGCTCGTCGACGGGCGCGGCCGGCCCGTTCCAGCCGGTGAGGAGCCGCTCGCGCTCGGCCGGGTCGAGGATCTCGACGGTGCCGATCGGCGCCTCGGGGGCGGCGACGGCGGCGCGCAGCACGCGTACCAGCCGCTCGGCGAGGGAGACGGCGGTGGAGTGGTCGAAGAGGTCGGCGGCGTAGTCGACGGCGGCGCGCACGCCCAGGCAGGTGCCGTCGGGCGCGAGCCGCTCGACGAAGTTGAAGTTGAGGTCGAACTGGGCCTGCGCCTCGCCGACCTCGACGGGGGTGCCCACGGCGGCGCCGAAGGCGAGGTCGCCGGCCCGTTCCGCGTTCAGCGTGACGACGGTCTGGAAGAGCGGGTGGCGGGCGGGGGTGCGGGTCGGGTTGAGGTGCTCGACCAGGCGCTCGAAGGGGATGTCCTGGTGGTCGTAGGCGTCCAGGTTGGCCCGGCGGACCCGGTCGAGCAGCTCGTGGAAGCTGGGGTCGCCGGAGGTGTCGGTGCGCAGCAGCAGGGTGTTGACGAAGAAGCCGACCAGGTCGTCGAGCGCTTCGTCGGTGCGGCCGGCGACGGGGGTGCCGAGCGGGAGGTCGGTGCCGGCGCCGAGGCGGGTGTAGAGGGCGGCCACCGCGGCCTGCAGCGCCATGAACAGGCTGGCGTGCCGTCCGGAGGCCAACTCGGTGAGGGCGGTGTGCAGTTCGGCGTCCAGCTCGAAGTCGGCGGCGCCGCCGCGGCGGCTCGGCAGGGCCGGGCGCGGCCGGTCGTAGGGGAGTGCCAGCTCCTCCGGCAGGCCGGACAACTCCTGCTGCCAGTAGGCGAGTTGCAGGGAGACGACGCTCTCCGGGTCGTCCTCCTCGCCGAGCAGCTCGCGCTGCCAGAGGGTGTAGTCGGCGTACTGCACCGGCAGCGGCTCCCACTGCGGCTCGGTGCCGGCGAGGCGGGCCCGGTAGGCCTCGGCGAGGTCGCGGAAGAGCGGGGCCACCGACCAGCCGTCGCTGGCGATGTGGTGGGTGAGCAGCAGCAGGACGTGCTCGTCCGGCGCGGGCAGGGTGTACAGCCAGGCCCGGACCGGGAGGTCCGAGGCGAGGTCGAAGACCTGCCCGGCGGCCTCGCGCATCAGCTCGTGCAGCTCGGCCTCGCCGGCCACCGGCACCCGGTGCAGCGGCGGGCGCCCCTCGGCGAGGATGTGCTGGTGGGGCTGGCCGTCGGTGGTGGGGAAGACGGTGCGCAGCACCTCGTGCCGGTCCACCACGTCCCCGAGCGCGCCCTCGAGGGCGGCGGCGTCGAGCTCACCGGTCAGCCGGAGGGCGAACGGAGTGTTGTAGAGGGAGCTCGGGCCCTCGAACTGTTCGATGAACCAGAGCCGCTGCTGGGCGAACGACAACGGGATCAAGGTCTGCCTCCGACTGGCGACGTACGGCTGCTGTGGCTGGTGGGGCCGCTCCGCCCGGTGGGGCGCGGCGGTCGAGGGGCGGGGCGGGCCGCCGCCGGTGGGCGGCCCGCGTCCCGCCGCCGGTCAGGCCTGCGGGCGGCGCATCGGCCGCAGGGCCGGGCGGGCCTTCTTCGGTGCGGGCGCCTGCTCGCCGCCGGGCAGGACGGCGGCGAGGGCGGCGACCGTGGGCGCGTCGAACAGCGTGCGGATCGGCAGCTCCGCGCCGAGGGTGGCGCGGATGCGGCTGACCAGCCGGGTGGCGAGCAGGGAGTGGCCGCCGAGGTCGAAGAAGCGGTCGTCGATGCTGACCGTCGGCACGCCCAGCACCTCGGCGAACAGGGCGCAGAGTTCCCGCTCGCGCTCGGTGCGCGGGGCGCGGCCCTCGGCCGCCCCGGCGTACTCGGGCGCGGGCAGGGCCCGGCGGTCGACCTTGCCGTTGGCGGTGACCGGCAGGCTGTCCAGGACGACGACGGCGGCCGGGAGCATGTAGCCGGCGAGGCGGTCCGCGACGAAGGCGCGCAGCTCGCCGTCGGTGGCCTTGCCGGTGGCGTACACCACCAGGCGCTTGTCGCCCGGCTGGTCCTCGCGGACCACCGCGAGCGCCTGGCCGACGTTCTCGTGGGCGGTGAACGCGGCCTCGACCTCGCCGAGTTCGATCCGGAAGCCGCGGATCTTCACCTGGTCGTCGGCCCGGCCGAGGAACTCCAGGACGCCTCCCCCACTCTCCGGCCCGGGGGACCCCCATGCCGTCCAGCGGGCGAGGTCACCGGTGCGGTACATCCGGCCGCCCGCCTCGTCGAACGGGCAGGCGACGAAGCGTTCGGCGCTGAGCGCCGGGCGGCCGACGTAGCCGCGGGCCAGGCCGGCCCCGGCGATGTACAGCTCGCCCGCCACCCCGGCCGGCACCGGGCGCAGCCCGGCGTCCAGCACGTACAGCCGGGTGTTGGCCAGCGGGCGCCCGATCGGCACCGTGCCCGGTACCGCCGTGGCGTCCGGCATCGGGTACTGGGTGGCGCACAGGGTGGTCTCGGTCGGTCCGTAGAGCGCCCGCACCGCGATGCCGGGGACGGCCTCCAACACCCGGCGCACGGCCGGGGCGGAGACCACGTCGCCGCCGGTCAGCACCTCGCGCACACCGGCGAAGATGGCCGGGTCCTCCTCCGCGATGACCCGGAACAGGCCGGCGGTGACGTGCACGTGGGTGAGCGCGTGGACCCGGACCAGGTCGCGGATGGCGGCCGCGTCCAGGTCGCCCTGCGGCGCGACGACCACCCGGCCGCCGGACAGCAGCGGCACCCAGATCTCGTAGGTCGAGGCGTCGAAGGCGTGCGGCGCGTGGAACAGCACCCGCAGGCCCTCGTCGTGCCGCCAGCACGGGTCGGTGGCGAGCTGCACCACGTCCCGGTGGGTGATCGCGATGCCCTTGGGCTCCCCGGTGGAGCCGGAGGTGAACATCACGTACGCGAGCTGCTCCGGGTGGGGCGCGGCCCGGTGGGCGAGCCGCTCGCGCGGACCGTCGAACCAGCCCTCGGTGAGCGGCAGGACGGGGCAGGGGGCGTCGGCGGCCAGCGGGTGGTCCCGGTGCGCCGGGTCGACCAGGACGAGCGCCGCAGCCGTCTCGGCGGTGATCCGCCGCAGCCGCTGGGCCGGGTGCCGGTCGTCCAGCGGGACGTACACGCCGCCCGCCTTGGCCACCGCGAGGATCGCCGTCAGCAGGTCGGCGGAGCGGTCCATCAGCAGCACCACCGGCGTCTCGGCGCCGACCCCGGCGGCGGCCAGGTGGGTCGCCAGGTGCTCGGCGCGGGAGTCCAGTTCGGCGTAGCTGAGGGTGGCGTCCGCGGTGACCACGGCCGGCGCGTCGGGGGTGGCGGCGGCCTGGGCCTCGAACAGCTCCGGCAGGGTCGCGTCCGGGACGGGCGCCGCGGTGTCGTTCCAGCCGGTGAGCAGCCGCTCGCGCTCGGCCGGGTCGAGGATCTCGATGCCGCCGATCGGCGCGTCCGGGGTGGCGACGGCGGCGCGCAGCACCCGCAGCAGCCGCTCGCCGAGGGCGGCGACGGTGGCGTGGTCGAAGAGGTCGACGGCGTACTCGACCGCCACCGTCAGGCCCGCCTGGGGGCCCTGCTCGGTGAAGCGGAAGGACAGGTCGAACTTGGCCACGTCCAGCTCGAAGGGGTGCTCCGCGCAGCCCAGGTCGCCGAAGGCGGCCGGCACCGGGACCCGGCTCTCCAGGGCCACCAGGGTCTGGAAGAGCGGGTGGCGGGCGGGGGTGCGGGTCGGGTTGAGGTGCTCGACCAGGCGCTCGAAGGGGATGTCCTGGTGGTCGTAGGCGTCCAGGTCGGTGCGGCGGACCCGGTCGAGCAGCTCCCGGAAGCTCGGGTCGCCGGAGGTGTCGGTGCGCAGCAGCAGGGTGTTGACGAAGAAGCCGACCAGGTCGTCGAGCGCTTCGTCGGTGCGGCCGGCGACGGGGGTGCCGAGCGGGAGGTCGGTGCCGGCGCCGAGGCGGGTGTAGAGGGTGGCCACCGCGGCCTGCAGCGCCATGAACAGGCTGGCGTTCTGCGCCGCCGCCAACTCGCCGAGCTTTTCGTGCAGTTCGGCGTCGACGGCGACCTCGACCAGGCCGCCCCGGTGCCCCGGCACGGCCGGGCGCGGCCGGTCGTAGGGCAGCGCCAGCTCCTCCGGTGCGTCGGCCAGGGCCTGCTGCCAGTAGGCGAGTTGGGCGTTCAGCAGGGCGCTGGGCCGCTCGTCGGTGCCGAGCAGTTCGCGCTGCCAGAGGGTGTAGTCGGCGTACTGCACGGGCAGCGGCCGCCACTGCGGCTCGGCGCCGGCGCAGCGGGCCCGGTAGGCCTCGGCGAGGTCGCGGAAGAGCGGCTCGACCGACCAGCCGTCGCTGGCGATGTGGTGCATCAGCACGAGCAGGACGTGCTCGTCGTGCGGCAGCGACAGCAGGGTGGCGCGCACCGGCAGGTCGCGGGCGAGGTCGAAGACCTCCTCGCCGGCGGTGACCAGCGCGGTCCGCAGCTCGGCCTCGTCGGCGACCCGCACCCGGTGCAGGGCCAAGTCGTCCGCACCGGTGACCAGTTGGTACGGCTGTCCGTCGACGGTCGGGAAGACGGTGCGCATCACCTCGTGCCGCTCCACCACGTCCCGGACGGCCCGCTCCAGGGCGGCGGCGTCGACGGCACCGGTGAGCCGGACCGCGACCGGGGTGTTGTAGAGCGCGCTCGGACCCTCGAACTGCTCGATGAACCACAGGCGTTGCTGGGCGGAGGAGAGCGGCACGCGCTCCGGCCGCCCGGCCGGCCGCAGGGCCGGGCGGGCTGCGGCGGAGTCGGGCAGCGCGGCGGCCAGCAGGGCCACCGTCGGATTGTCGAAGAGCGCGCGGATCGGCAGCTCGGCGCCGAGCCCGGCGCGGACGCGGCTGACCAGCTTGGTGGCGAGCAGCGAGTGCCCGCCGCGCTCGAAGAAGTTGTCGTCGATGCTGATCCGGGTGAGCCCGAGGACCTCGGCGAACAGCTCGCACAGGGCCCGCTCGGTGGCGTTGCGCGGCTCGCGTCCGCCGTCGGCGCCGTTGTAGTCGGGCGCGGGCAGGGCCTTGCGGTCCACCTTGCCGTTGGGGTTCACCGGCAGCTCGTCGAGGACGACGATCGCGGCCGGCAGCATGTAGCCGGGCAGCCGGTCGGTGACGAAGTCGCGCAGCTCCTCGGCCCGCACCTCGCCGGTGACGTACGCGACCAGGCGCTTGTCGCCCGGCTGGTCCTGGCGGACCGCCACGCAGACCTGGCCGACCGCCGGGTGGGCGGTGAACGCCGCCTCGACCTCGCCGAGTTCGATCCGGAAGCCGCGCAGCTTGACCTGGTCGTCCGCTCGACCGACGAACTCCAAGTCACCCGAAGGGGTCCAGCGGACCACGTCGCCGGTGCGGTACATCCGGCCGCCGGGCTCGCCGAACGGGCAGGCCACGAAGCGCTCGGAGGTCAGGCCGGGGCGACGGACGTAGCCGCGGGCCAGGCCGTTGCCGCCGATGTACAGCTCGCCGGCCACCCCGACCGGCACCGGGCGCAGCCCGGCGTCCAGCACGTACAGCCGGTTGTTGGGCAGCGGCCGGCCGATCGGCACGACGGCGGGTACCTCGGCGGCCGAGGTCATCGGGAAGTGCGTCGCGAAGGTGGTCGTCTCGGTGGGCCCGTAGACGTTGACCAGCCGCAGTCCGGGGCAGCTGTCCAGGACCCGCCGCATGGCGACCGGCGAGGCGATGTCCCCGCCCGTCCACACCTCGTGCAGCCCGGCGAAGGTCTCCGGGGCCTCGGCGGCCAGCACGTTGAACAGGCCGACGCTGATCCAGGCGGAGGTGGTCCGCTCGTGGCCGATCACCGCCGCCAGTTCGGCGATGCCGAGCCGGCCGGCCGGGGCGATCACCAGCTGGCCGCCGGAGAGCAGCGGGGTCCAGATCTCGTAGGTGGAGGCGTCGAAGGCGGAGGGCGCGTGCACCGGCAGCCGCTCGTGGCCGCCGCCGGTGAACTGCCCGCCGAGGGCGAGGTCCACCACGCCGCGGTGGGTGACGGCGATGCCCTTGGGTACGCCGGTCGAGCCCGAGGTGTGCATCACGTACACCAACTGGTCGGCGCGCTGCGGCAGTCCGAGGTTCTCCGGGTGCTCCTCGGCGTGCGGGTCGAGCACCGTCAGGCCGGCCAGCGCGGGGTGCTCGCGGTGCGCGTCGTCGGCCAGCACCAGCTCGGCCCCGGCGTCCGCGAGGACGGTCCGCAGCCGGTCCGTCGGCTGGGCGTCGTCCAGCGGCACGTAGAGGCCGCCGGCCTTGAGCACCGCCAGGATCGCCACCACCTGGGCGGCCGAGCGGTCGATCATCAGCGCGACCGGCGTCTCCCGGACGACCCCGGCCTCGACCAGCCGCAGCGCCAGGCCGTTGGCCCGGGCGTTGAGCTGGGCGTAGGTCAGCTCGGCGTCGTCGGCGGTGAGCGCGATCGCGTCCGGGGCGGCGGCGGCCCGCGCCTCGAACAGCTCGGGCAGCGAGCCCTCCGGCAGCGGGGTGTCGGTGCCGCTCCACCCGGTGACCAGCTCGGCGCGCTCGGCCGCCGTCAACACCTCGACGGTGCCGACGAGTTCGGCCGGGTCGGCGACGATCCGGTCGAGCAGGGCGAGGAAGCGGTCCAGCAGGGCCCGGGCCTCGTCGGCGGTGAAGGCGTCCGGCTGGTGGTCCAGGCGCAGCTGGAGGCCGTCGCCGGGGGTGAGGGCCAGCACCAGCGGGTAGTGGGCGCTGTCGACGTCCTCGACGAGGGTGACGCCGGTCGCGCCGCTCGGGTCGGCGCCGTCCAGGGCGGACGGGTCCGGGTAGTTGCCGTACACCGTGACGGTGTCGAACAGGCTTCCCATTCCGGCGAGTTGCTGGATCTCGGTGAGGCTGAGGTGCTGGTGGTCCAGTAGTGCGGACTGCTCGTGCTGCAGGCGCAGCAGCAGCTGGCCCCAGCTCTCCGCCTGGTCCAGCCGCACCCGCACCGGCACGGTGTTGATGAGCAGGCCCATCATCCGCTCCACGCCCGGCAGGTCGTGCGGGCGGCCGGAGACGGTGGTGCCGAACAGCACGTCCTCGCGGCCGGTGAGCCGGGCCAGCAGCACGCCCCAGGCCGCCTGGACCAGGGTGTTGAGGGTGACGCCGTAGCGGCGGGCGGTACGGGCGAGGGCCTCGGTGCGCTCCGGGGTGAGCCCGGTGCGCAGGCGCAGCGGCAGCTGCGGGGTGGCGGCCGAGCGGCCGGGCGCGAGCAGGGTGGGCTCGTCGGCGCCGGCCAGCGCCTGGGCCCAGGCGGCGCGGGCGGCCACGCCGTCGCGCCGGGTGATCCAGCGCAGGTACTCGCGGTACGGGGCGGCCGGGGCCATCGGCTGCTCGAAGTACAGGCCCCACAGCTCCTCGGCGAACAGCGGGGTGGACCAGCCGTCCAGCAGGATGTGGTGCGCGGAGGCGATCAGCTGGTGGCGCCCGGGGGCGAGCCTGAGCAGGGTGTAGCGCAGCAGCGGCGGGCGGTCCAGGTCGAAGCGGCGGCCGTACTCGGCGGCGGCGATCCGGGCGGCCTCCGCCCCCGGGTCGGCGTGCCCGCTCAGGTCGAGGACGGTGAAGGGCAGTTCGACGCCGTCCGGGACGACCTGCACCGGCGGGCCGTCGTGCCGCTGGTGGAACGCGGCCCTGAGGTTCGGCTGGCGGACCAGCAGCGCCTCGGCGGCGGCGCGCAGCCGGTCGGCGTCCACCGGGCCGGTCAGGTCGAAGGTCACCACCGAGGTGTAGACGTCCGCGCCCTCGGCGTCGTACGCCGAGTGGAAGGCCATGCCCTGCTGGAGCGGCGAGGTGGGCCAGACGTCCACCAGGCGGGCCGGGGCGTGGTGGGCGGCGAGCGCGTCCACCTCGTCCTGGGTCAGCTCGACCAGCGGGAAGTCGGAGGGGGTGTGCCCGCCCGCGTCCGGCCGCTCGGCGTGCTCGGCGAGCGCGCCCAGCGCGGCGAACCAGGCCTCGGCGAAGGCGCGCACCCGCTCCTCGGAGAGCAGCCCGGAGGCGTACGACCACTGGGCGACCAGCAGCGGGCCCTGCGGGGTGTCCACGGTGGTGGCGTCCAGGCCGAGCACCCGGCCGAGCGCGAGGCCCGTCGCGGCGCCCTCGGACATCGCCTCGGTGCCGGCCAGCACGTCCTCGGCGGTGACGCCCTCGGGCGCGAAGCGGCCCAGGTAGTTGAACTCGATCTGCGGGTCGGCGCGGTCGGCGAGGACGGCGGCGGTCTCCGGGTTGAGGTGGCGCAGCAGGCCGAAGCCGATGCCGTTGTCCGGGACGGCCCGCAGCTGCTCCTTCACCCGGCCGAGGGCCCGGCCGAGCGCGGGGCCGGCCGCGATGACCTCGGACCACTCCAGAGCCCCGGGGGCGAGCCGGACGGGGTAGACGGAGGTGAACCAGCCGGCGGTGCGGTGGAGGTCGACGCCCTCCACGATCTCCTCGCGGCCGTGTCCCTCCACGGTGACCAGCACCGCGCCGTCGGGCCCGGTGGTCTCCCGGCCGCGCCAGTGGCCGAGGGCCAGCGCCAGCGCCGTCAGCAGCACGTCGTTGACCTGGGCGTGGTAGGCGGCGGTGACCTTGGTGAGCAGCGCCTGGGTGGTCTCGGCGGGCAGCACCAGCCGCAGCAGGCCCTCGGTGGCGTAGGTGTCCCGCGCCGGGTCCAGCGGGCGGTCGCCGAGCAGCGGGTCCGGGGTGGCCAACGCGGCCTCCCAGAGCGGGAGTTCAGCGGCACGGCGGTCGGTGTTGGCCTCGGCGGTGAGGCGCTGGGCCCAGCGGCGGAAGGAGGTGGGCACCGGCGCGAGCTCGACGGCCCGGCCCTCGCGGAGCGCGTCGAGCGCGCCCAGCAGGTCCTCCTCGACGATGCGCCAGGTGACGCCGTCCACCACCAGGTGGTGGATCACCAGCAGCAGCTGCGAGGGCAGCTCCGGGCCGGCGTCGAAGCGCACGGCCCGCACCATCCGGCCGTCCTCGGGCGACAGCCGCTCGCGGGCGGCCTCGGTCGCGGCGCGCAGCGCCCCGGCGGTGGCCGGGCCCTCGACCAGGCTCAGCACGTCGGCCGCGGCGACGGTGCCGGGCTCCGGCACGTGCAGCGTCCAGGGGCGCTCGGCGAGCGGGGAGGTGCGGGCGCGGAACAGGTCGTGGTGGTCGAGCAGGGCCTGGACGGCGGCGGCCAGGTGCTCCCGGGTGGTGCCGGCGGGCAGGGTGAGCAGGGTCGACTGGTAGAAGCTCTCGACCGCGCCGTGCTGCGCGGCCAGCCAGTGCACGATGGGCGTCGGCGGCACCTCGCCGAGGCCGGCCCCGGCGGGTTCGACGACGACCGGGCCCTCCAGCGGACGGGCGATCAGCGCCAGCGCCTCGACGGTCGGGGCGAGGAACACGTCGCGCGGGGTGAGCTGGAGGCCCGCGTGCCGCGCCCGGGAGACCAGCTGGATGGCGACGATGGAGTCCCCGCCGAGCTCGAAGAAGGACTCCGTGACGCCCACCCGGGGCAGGCCCAGCACCTCGCCGAACAGCCGGACCAGGGTGTGCTCCAGCTCCCCGACGGGGGCGCGGCCGTCCTCCTCGCCGGCGCCGAACACCGGCGCGGGCAGGGCGCGCTTGTCCACCTTGCCGTTGGGCGTCAGCGGCAGCCGGTCGAGCACCACGACGGTGGGCACCATGTGGTCGGGCAGCCGCTCGGCGCAGTACGCCCGCAGCTCGGCCGGGTCGGCGGCGCCGGCGGTGTAGCCGACCAGGCGGCGCTCGCCGGGGCGGTCCTCGCGGACCAGCACCACCGCCTGGCGCACCTCGGGGTGGGCGGAGAGGGTCTGCTCGATCTCGCCGAGCTCCACCCGGAAGCCGCGGATCTTCACCTGGTCGTCGGCCCGGCCGAGGAAGTCCAGCTGGCCGTCCGGGCGGTAGCTGCCGAGGTCGCCGGTGCGGTACATCCGGCTCCCGGGCTCGCCGTACGGGTCGGCCACGAAGCGCTCGGCGGTCAGACCGGGGCGGTTGAGGTAGCCGCGGGCCAGGTGCGGGCCGGCCAGGTACAGCTCGCCCACGGTGCCCGGCTCGACCCGGCGCAGCCGCTCGTCCAGCACGTGGACGCGCACGTCCTGGCAGGGCCGGCCGATCGGCGGCTGCTCCTCGCCGGTGAGCGGCTCGCTCATGGAGACGATGACGGTGGCCTCGGTCGGCCCGTAGCTGTTGAGCATCAGCCGGCCGCGGCCGCAGCGGGCGGCCAGCTCGCGGGAGACGGCCTCGCCGCCGCCGATCAGGGTGCGCAGCGAGGGCATCGGCAGGTCGGGCAGGGTGGAGATCATCGCGGTGGCGATGTCGGCGTGGGTGACGCCGAACCGGTCGATCAGGGCGGCCAGCGGCTCGCCGACCAACTGGCTCTGCTCGCGCGGCAGGACGAGCGCGGCGCCGGTGGTGAGCGCCACGGACAGGTCGGAGACGGAGACGTCGAAGCTGAGCGAGGAGGCCTGGAGCACCCGGCTGCCGGGGCCGACCCCGGTGGCGGCGACCTGGGTGCCGATCATGCTGGGCAGCCCGGTGTGGGTGACGGCCACACCCTTGGGCACGCCGGTGGAGCCGGAGGTGTAGATGACGTACGCGGTGTTCAGCGCGCTCAGCGGCCGCACCCGCTCGGCGGCGGTGAACGGGGTGTCCGGCTGGGCGTCGAGTTCGGCCCGGTGCTCGGGGGAGTCGAGCAGCAGGAGCGGGGCGCCGGTCCCGGGCAGCTGCCCGGCGGCCTCGGCGGTGGTGAGCACCAGGGCGGCGCGGGAGTCGGTCAGCATGTGGCGCAGCCGCTCGGCCGGGTAGGCCGGGTCGGCGGGCAGCCAGGCGGCGCCGGTCTTGGCGACGGCGAGGATCGCGGCGATCGCCTCGGGGGACTTCGGCAGGGCCAGCGCGACGACGTCCTCGGCGCCCAGGCCGCGGGCGGCCAGCACCCGGGCCAGCCGGTTGGCGAGGGCGTCCAGCTCGGCGTACGTGAGGGTGGTGCCCTCGGCGTACAGCGCGGGGGCGTCGGGGGTGCGGGCGACCTGGGCGTCGACCAGCTCGGTGAGGGTCGGACGGGCGTCGGGACGGGCGCGGCACAGGACCTCGGCCGATTCCGGCCGCTGCTCGGATCTGTGCGTCTGCTGGACCCCGGACATGTGACTCTCTCCCTCGTGCGGCTGGCCCCCGCGGTGGCGGGAGCGGCGAGCTGGGTTGACCTCGGGGCGGTCGGCCCGGCGGTCGGCGGAGCGATGTTGCGGTCGTCTTGCGGTGCTGGGGGTGTGCTTCGGGTGACGGCCGTGCGGCGCGTTGTGGCGGTGTGGCGCGTGCGGTGGTGTGGCGCGGTGCGGTGGTGCGGCCGTGCGGCGCGGTGTGGCGGTGCGGCGCGTTGTGGCGGTGCGGCGCGTTGTGGCGGTGCGGAGGGTGCCGGCGCGCCGGCGCTGTTCGATGCACGCGCGTAGATGTCGGACACGGGACCGCGCCGACGGCATGCCGGGGCCGTACGGCGGTGGTGGGGTGCTGCGGTGGCTCGCGAGGATGAGACGGCTCGCGGTGGTGCCAAGGCTCGCGGCGGTGCGGTGCGTGCCGCAGTGGTGCGGTGCGGTGCGGTCCGTGCCGCGGGTGCTGCCGGCGGCCGGGGGAGGGCCGGGGAGCGGCCGGGTGAGCGGCGGCTCGGGCGCGGTGCTCCGCCGGGTGAGCGGCGGGCTGCTCCGCGTTTCTTCTCCGCGGTCTTCTCCGCGGTCGGCGCCGAGGCGGTGTGGCCGGGTGAGCGGCCGCTCGGCGGGGATCCCCGTACGGAAGCCGGGTGTTCAGCCCTCCGACGGTCGGTGGGCGGTGGCCGAGGTCAGTGCTCGGACAGCTGCGCGATCAGGCTCTTCGGCCGCAGGTCCTGCCAGTTCTGCTCGACGTAGTCGAGGCAGTCCTGCCGTCCGGCGGCACCGAACACCTGCTGCCAGCCGGCGGGCACCGGGCTGAAGGCCGGCCAGAGCGATTGCTGGCCCTCGTCGTTGACCAGGACGAGGTAGCTGGCCTCGGGGTCCTCGAACGGGTTCGCCATCGTCGGTTCCTCTCTGATCAGGTCTGTTCGGAGCAGTGCGAGAAGGTGAGGATCGGGTGGTCGACGGAGCCGAGGCTCACGGACCCCAGCCGGAGTCCCCGCAGAGGGAGTTGTGGGCGGTGAGGGAAACCACGGACAGGCGCGGCCGGTCGTGGAGTCGCAGGCCCACCACGGCGGCCGGTCGAACGGTGCGCATCCCGGGCATCTTGTGGACGCGAACGGCAAGGCTTGGCATCGCGAATTCCTCTTCCTGAGGAGGGCGGTCTGCCCTCTTCGCTCTGAAACGCATCCTGCCGAAGGCCCAAACGTGCTTGGAAGCTCTCTTTGTGATCGTGAACACGCAATGCGGGAACCGGAAGCCCGGGCAGATCGTGTCAAAAACAGACAGACATGATCCAACCCCCGCCTGGCTCTGTCAGATCAGTGGTGGGCGCCGTGCGGAGACGGGCACTCCGGCGCGCCGCAGCGAGCCCCGGCGCAGCTCCCCCCGGACGGCGGGCCAGTCCTCGACCCCCGGCCGCCCCGCCCCGGCCGGCGACTCCAGGGCGAGCGTCGCCAGGTAGGCGCGCTTGAGCGCGGCCCGTTCGTCCTGCACCCGGCCCGCGGACTGCTCGATCCGGCGCAGCCGGGCGTGCAGCCGCTCCAGCGCGCCCCCGCCCGTCAGCAGCCGCCGCGCCTGCGGGCCGAAGCGGAAACCGGGCGCCAGCAGCGGCCAGCCCGAGCGCCACACCCGGAACACCTCGCGGTGGCTCGGCCCCCACTCCCGCTCGGCCTCGGCCAGCCGCTCCAGCGCGGCCGCCTCGGTCGCCGCCGTACAGGTCCCGCGCAGCGCCCGCGACAGCGCCGCCCAGTCCTCGCCGGGCGCGTGCCGCAGCGCCGCGTGCAGCAGGTGGGCCACCGAGCCGTGCACCACGGTGCTCGGCCACTGCTCGGCGGCCGCCTCGGCCAGCGCCGCACCGGTGCCGCCGACCAGCACCCAGACCTCGCGCACCCCGCGCTCGGCGAGCCCGGCCAGCACCTGCGGCCACTGCTCCCCGTCCGCGGCCGGCCACAGGCCCAGCACCTCGCGCCGGCCCTCGACGGAGACCCCGAGCGCCAGGTGCACCAGCGGCCCGCCCGAGCGGCCGCTGCGCACCGAGTCGACGAAGACCACCGGGTAGACCGGGTCGAGCCGCCGACCGCGCCGCTCGGCGAGCTCGTCGAGCACCTGGTCGGTGATGGCCGAGACGGTCTCCCTGCTCAACTCCACCCCGTACACCTCGGCCAGGTGCGCCACCAGCTCGCCCGAACTGAGGCCCCGCGCGGTCAACGAGATCACCAGCCGGTCGAGCCCGGGCAGCCGCCGGGCCCGGGGGAGGACGGCCTTGGGGGTGAAGCTGCCCTCGCGGTCCCGGGGCACCCGCACCTCGACCGGGCCGATCTCGGTGAGCAGCCGTCTGGCCCGGGCGCCGTTGCGGCCGTTGGTGCCGGGACCGGACCCGGACCCGGAGCCGGAGTCCGAGCCGGAGCCGCGCAGGTGCTCCTGGAGTTCGAGCTCCAGAGCACCCTCGATCAGCTGCTTGGCGAAGGCCTGGAGGATCCCGCCGTCGCCCAGCAGCCGGACCGCGCCGGAGCCGACCTGCGCGGCGGCGGCCTCCGCGAACTGTCGTACCAGGCGCTGGTCCACCAGGCCGGCGAGGGCGGCGGGCGGTGTCGCTGGGTCGGAATCAGCTCGCAACTGGGGGTGCCTTCCGTCTGTAGGCCGTTCCACGCGCCGACCGCCCGCTCCGGGCGCCCCACGGGGACGCCAGGTGCGATGCGCCGGCAATCCCCCGGGTCACCGCTGCCGGGCGCGGCCGTGATCGTGACCGCCACCGTCGGCTCCCCCTCCTGCGTGCTCACCCGACTACTGTCAGCCGATGATTTCCGCGCCCATTGGGCGTACACTCACGGCTGTCGGAGCCCGGGGGGCGGCGTCCGAACGGCAGTCACCTCCATCTTGCCGGTTCTGATGCCTGGCGGTAGCCGGTACGGGCATTCGTGAAACCGCAATGCCGAAGCCGGAAGGATGCCCAGATGTGCCCAAGCCAGGACAACTGCGCGGAAAGGGGAACACCCCAGCTCTGCGACCGGGGCATCGAGTTCTACCGCACGGCGCTGGCCGAGGGGGAGGCGACCGGCGAAGCCCCCGAATGCCTGCTCGCCATGGGGCTGCTGCGCCCGCTGCCCGGTTCCGGTGACCGGCTGGCCCCCGTCCCGCCCGACATCGCCGTCACCGGGTTGGCGCGGCCGCTCGAACTCGCCGTACTGGAGCACCAGGAACGGCTCGCCGCGCTGCACACCTCCTTCCACGCCGCCGAGCACGCCTACCGCGACGTCATGCGGCGGGCCAAGCTGCCGATCCGGCTGCTGGCGGGCGAGGAGATCAACCCCGCGCTGGAGAAGGCCGTCGCCGCCTGCTCCGAGGAACTGCTCACCGCCCAGCCGGGCGGCGGCCGCAGGCCCGAGCTGCTCGCCGACGCGCTCCCGCGCGACCTCGCCCTGGCCGGCCGGGGCGTGCGCCAGCGCACCCTCTACCAGCACACCGTGCGCTCGCACGGCCCGACGCTGGCCTACATCGAGCAGGTCACCGCCCAGGGCGCCCAGGTGCGGACCCTGAACGAGGTCTTCGACCGGGTGATCATCTGCGACCGCACCACCGCCTTCATCCCGGCCGGCGCCGACCGCGAGGCCGCGGCCATGCTCATCGAACTCCCGCCGCTCGTCGAGTACCTGCTCAAGATCTTCGAGCTGATGTGGGAGCGCGCCGAACCCGTCACCTACCAGCAGGGCCACCACCGCCCCCGGCTGCTGACCGCCCGCACCCGGCAGAACGTCCTGCGCCTGATGGTCAACGGCTACACCGACGAGGCCATCGCCTCCCGCCTCGGCATGAGCACCCGCACCGTCTCCAGCCACATCCAGAAGGCCAGCGAACTCCTCGGCAGCCGCAGCCGCGGCCACCTCGGCTACATCATCGCCCGCCAGGGCGTCCTCGACGAGCCCCTCGACGAACTCTGACGAGGGGGCAGTCGGCCCGGGGCCTGGAAACGCCGCCGCCATCTCGTAGGTGACGAGGACGATCGGGTAGGCGTCGCCGGCCTTGGTGCCGTAGTCGAGGGAGAGCGTGAGGTCGCCGTCGGTGTCGGCCGCGGTGGAGGAGGCGGTGGTGGCTTCGACGGGCTTGGCGGCGCCGGTGGAGATCCTGGCGCTCTTCAGGTTGTCGACCTGGGCATAGGACAGCTCCGCGTAGCCGACGGAGTTCTTGACCTGCTTGATCTGGGCGGAGACGCCGGCGCTGCCGTTGGCGGACTGGCCGTCCTCGCCGTTCCAGGCTTTGGTTGACCGGGAGGTCGGCGCGGGGCGCGACGGCCGGCGCCCGGGTGCCCGTTCTTATGACAACGGCATTGACGTGTGCGGGCGCCGCCGGTTTCATGGCTCGCACTTCCCGCCCGCGTCACCCCCTCCGACCGGTGCGGGAGCTCCCCCACACGCGCACCCCACGACCAAGGCGGTGATCCGTTGGCATCGACGGTGAAGGACACGGGCGGCAGTCCGAGAGCGGACGCACGAGCCTCCCACGTCGCGATGCGACAGTCGCTCGGCCTGCTGGACGGAGCGGCGATCGCCGCCTCCAGCACGGCCGCCACGAGCAGCATCGGGATCGGCCTGGGCCTGATGGCCGGGGTGGTCGGCCTGCACCTGCCGGCGATCATGCTGCTGGCCTTCCTGCCGGTGCTCGCCATCGCCGGCGGCTACGGGCGGCTGAACGCCGTCGATCCGGACGCGGGCAGCAGCTACCGCTGGGTCGGCCGCACCCTCAGCCCCTGGCTGGGCTTCCTGACCGGCTGGGTGAACACCGTGGGGACCGTGGTCTTCATGGCGTACACCACGACCGTCACCGGCTCCTCGATCATCCAACTGCTCGACCAGGCCCATCTGCGCAGCGTCGCCGGGCTGCGGCTCGACGCCGACTCGACCGTCCAGTGCACCCTGCTCGGCCTGGTGGTGCTGGTGGCCGCCGCACTGGTCGCGGTGCGCGGGCTGGACCTGGCGGCCCGGCTGCAGAAGGCACTGCTGGTCTTCGAGTACGCCGTGCTGCTCGGCTTCTGCGGCTACGGGCTGTTCGCCGGGGACCAGCCGTTCTCGCTCCAGTGGTACAACCCCTTCGACATCCCCTCCTTCGGCGCGGTCGCGCAGGGCATGGTGCTCGCGGTCTTCTGCTACTGGGGCTTCGAGTCGGTGTTCAGCGTCGGCGAGGAGGTCCGCGACCCGCGGGACGCCTCCCGGGGCGGCCTGATCGCCCTGGTGGTGATGCTGCTGCTCTTCCTGCTCGCCGGCACCGCGTTCCAACGGGTGCTGCCCTTGGACGAGTTGGCCGACAACGGCGCCCACGGGCTGACCTACTTCGGCACCAAGCTCGCCCAACAGCCGCTGGCCGCACTGCCGTTGATCGCGCTGATGTTCTCCGCGGTGGCCTCGCTGCAGTCCTCGGTGATCCCGACCGCGCGCGGGATGTACGCGATGGGACGTGACCGGGTGCTCGGCCCGGTCTGGACCCGGCTGCACCCCCGCCACGCCACCCCCGCCGCCGGAACCCTGCTGATCACGGGGATCGCCGTCCTGCTGGCACTCTGCTCGGTCGCCATCCCGACCGTCAACGACCTCATCTCTGCCGCCGTCAACGCCATCGGCATCGTCGTCGCGCTCTACTACGCGCTGACCGCCGTCGCCGCCGCCGTCCGGTTCCGCGGCCTGCTGCGCACCGCCCCGCTGGAGGGGCTGCGCGCGGTGGTCGGACCGCTGCTGGGCGCGGCGGCGCTGCTCGCCGTCGGCGGCTACCTCGCCTGGACCTTCTACGACTCCGCGGACCACTTCGAACTCGCCGCCGACAACGGGTGGTTCGAGCTGTCCGTGGTGATCCTGATGATCGTCAGCGGGCTGCCGGCGGCGGCCTGGGCCCGCTGGCGGCGGCGCTCGCCGTACTTCCTGGGGGAGACCTCCGGGTAGGACCCGTACGGCGCATGATGCGTGAAGCACGAAGCACGACCGAGCACGACCACCCGAGAACGGAGCACCACCCATGACCGAGGCCGATCTGGTCTTCACCCACGGCCCCGTCCACACCGGCGACGCCGCCCGCACCCGGGCGAGCGCCCTGGCCGTGACCGGCGAACGGATCACCGCCGTCGGGCACGACGAGGTCCGGGAGCTGATCGGGCCGAGGACCGAGGTCGTCGACCTCACCGGCAAGCTGCTGCTGCCCGGCTTCCAGGACGCCCACATCCACGCGGTGGGCGGCGGCGCGGAGTTGGCGTCCTGCGACCTCACCGGCACCGTCGGCGTCGACGACTACCTGGCGCGCATCCGGGCGTACGCCGAGGCGAACCCGGAGCAGGAGTGGATCACCGGCAGCGGCTGGTCGATGGAGAGCTTCGAGGGCGGCCTGCCCACCCGGCACCTGCTCGACTCCGTCGTCCCCGACCGCCCGGTCTACCTCACCAACCGCGACCACCACGGCGCCTGGGCCAACACCCGGGCGCTGGAACTCGCCGGCCTCACCGCCGACACCCCCGACCCGGCCGACGGCCGGATCGAGCGCGAGGCCGACGGCACCCCCGGCGGCACCCTCCAGGAGGGCGCCACCGCCCTGGTCGCCCGACTGATCCCGCCCTCGACCGCCGCCGACCGGCTCGACGGACTGCTGCGCGCCCAGCGCCTGCTGCACTCGCTCGGCATCACCGGCTGGCAGGACGCCCTGCTCGGCGAGTTCAACGGCATGCCCGATCCCTCCGACGCCTACCTGGCCGCCGCCCGCTCCGGCGCTCTGACCGCCCGGGTGACCGGCGCGCTCTGGTGGCAGCGCGACCGCGGCGCCGAGCAGATCCCCGAACTCGTCAGGCGCCGCGCCGAGTTGAGCCACGGACGGTTCCGGGCCGGCTCGGTGAAGATCATGCAGGACGGCATCGCGGAGAACTTCACCGCCGCGATGACCAGCCCCTACCTGGACGGCTGCGGCTGCGCCACCGCCAACACCGGCCTCAGCTTCGTCGACCCGGCGGCGCTGCGCGGGTACGTCACCGAACTGGACGCGCTCGACTTCCAGGTGCACTTCCACGCGCTCGGCGACCGGGCCGTGCGCGAGGCCCTGGACGCCGTCGAGGCCGCCCGCACCGCCAACGGCCGGCGCGACACCCGCCACCACCTCGCCCACCTCCAGGTGGTCCACCCGGACGACCTCCCGCGCTTCGCCCGGCTCGGCGCCGTCGCCAACATCCAGCCGCTCTGGGCCGCCCACGAGCCGCAGATGGACGAGCTCACCATCCCCTTCCTCGGCCCCGAACGCGCCGCCTGGCAGTACCCGTTCGGCGCCCTCCAGCGGGCCGGCGCCACCCTGGCGGCGGGCAGCGACTGGCCGGTGAGCAGCCCGGACCCGCTGGCGGGGCTGCACGTCGCGGTCAACCGGATGGAGCCGGGGGCCACCGACGGGCGGGTCTTCCTGCCCGAACAGCGGCTCGACCTGTCCTCCGCGATCGCCGCCTACACGGCCGGCAGCGCCCACCTGAACGGGCACGACGACGCCGGGGTGCTGGCGGCCGGGAACCTGGCCGACCTCGTCGTGCTCGACCGCGACATCCTCACCGGGCCGCCGGAGGAGATCGCCCACGCCCGGGTGCTGCGGACGTACGTCGGCGGGGAACTGGTGCACGCGGCGCAGTGAGCCGGCCCGGGGCCGGAACGGCCGTCGGTGGTGAGCCCGGGGGCCCACCACCGACGGCCGGCCGCGTTCCCGCGCGCCCTCGTCCTCAACCGCCCGCGCGCCCTCGTCCTCAGTCGCCCGCCGCCCGCAGCCGGGCCTCGGCGGCCTCCAGCAGCAGGTCCAGGGCGTACGGGTACCCGCTGTGGCGCATGTCGGTGGTGAGCAGGTGGGCGGTGGCCGCGATGTGCGGGTGGTCGGCGGCGTCGAGCCGGGCGTAGGAGCCCTGCCAGACGCGGAGGTCGGCGTTCTGGGCGGCGGCCGGGAGGGCGAGCGCGGCGGCGTCCAGGGCGGCGAAGCCGAGGCTCTGGTCGACGAAGGCGTGGTAGATCCGGACGGCCTCGGGGTCGGGGAAGCCCGCCGTGCGCAGGACGCCGAGGATCGCCTCGACGGCGGCGATCTCGTGGGTGCGGCCGGTGGTGCGGTGGGCGGCGAGGATGGCGGCCTGCGGGTGGGCCTGATAGCTGGCGTGGATGCGCAGGCCGATGGCGCGCAGGTCGGCGCGCCAGTCGCCGGTGGGCCGCCAGCCGCGCTGGGCGCGGCCGATCAGTTCGTCGGCGATGGCGAGCAGCAGGTCGTCGGTGCTGTGGAAGTAGCGGTAGACCGCGCTCGGGTCGGCGCCGAGGGCCGCGCCGAGCCGCCGCACCGTGAGCGCCTCGGCGCCGTGTCCGCCGATCAGCCGGATCGCCGTGTCGACGATCAGTTCGGCGGACAGCACCACGCCCTGCTTGGTGGGGCGGCGCCGGCGTCGCTGCGGTTCGGGCACTACGCGGTCGGTCATCCACCGAGGTTATGCCAACACCGTTGACATAGGCCAGAGGGCGGATGGCGCGGGCCGGAGGGCGGGCGCCTTCCGCCCCCGGCCGGCGGTCGGGCTCAGCCCTCGTCGTTGTCCGGGGCCCAGGCGGTGCCGTTGTGGAAGTAGGTCGGCGCGCCGTGCCTGCCCACGGTCCGGAACGGCTGCTGGTCGCCGAGGCCCACCCGCATGGTGCCGCTGCGGCCGTCCTTGCCGGTCCACACCAGTTCGAGGAACCAGCTGACGTCCTGGGACCGGGTGGAGGCGTCCACGTCGATCACCTGCGGGTCGTTGGCCGAGATCCGGTACGGGAAGTCCGTCGTGGCGGTCTTCCGTTCGCCCTCCTTGCCCGGGACGGGGACGGCGCGCGGCGTGGCCGCGTCGAGGTCCACCGCGAAGGCCGCCGGTTCGAGCCCGCCGCCGCAGCCGGACCCGGGCGTGTAGGCGTTCCACTTGGGTGCGGGCCGGGTGCTGACCACCTGCACGTACATGGCGTTCAGCACGACGGTGTCCGAGTCGGCGCCCAGGGCGGTCAGCTCGATGCGCAGGTGTCCGGCGGGCACCATGCGCTGGGAGGCCGCCCAGCTGTCGATCCGGCCGGAGGACGACGGGGGCGGGGTCACCTGGGCGGGGGAACGGGCGGAGAGGAACCACTGGCTGCAGAGGCTGCCCCAGTTGTTGTTGAGGACACTGACGTGGAACGGCGGGGGGAGCTCCTCGGGGATCGCCGAGGCGGTCGCGGACGGGGTGTCCGCGGCGGCGGGGTCCGAGGCGGCGGGGTCCGAGGGGGCGGGCGGAGCCGGGGCGTCGGTGGGCGCGGCGCCGGCCGCCGCACCGGCGGCGACGGGCGGTGCGGCAGCCGAGGGGGCGGCCGCGGGGGCGGAGGTGCGCGGGGTGCCGCCGGCTTCGCGCAGGACGAGGCCGGAGACCACGGCGGCCAGCACGGCCACGGCGGTCGCGCTCAGCAGCACCCGGGTGCGGGTGCGGCGGCGCGGCCCGGCGGGCCGGGCCGAGGGGGTCGCGCTCGTCACCTCCGCTCCCTCCTCCGGTAGGGCGGCTGACGGCCGGTCGGGCCCGGCGGCCGGCCGAGGCTCCGGCTTCTGGCCGGGTTCCTGGCCGGGCTTCGGATCGGGTTCCTGGCCGGGCGTCGGATCAGGCTCGGGTTCCGGCTGGGCCTCCGGCCGCGGTGCGGGCGCCGGTCCGGTGCCGGCCGGGGTGCCCGCGGCGGAGGACTCCCGGCGGCGGGCCGCGTCGGCCAGGATCCAGCGGCGGTGCAACTCGACCAGTTCCTCGGCGCCGGCCCCGCAGACCCGGGCCAGCCGTTCCACCGGCGCGTACTCGGTCGGTACGGCGGCGCCGTTGCAGTAGCGGTGCAGGGTGGAGGTGCTGACGTGCAGCCGAGTGGCCAGGGCCCCGTAGCTGCGGCCCGAACGCTCCTTGAGTTCGCGCAGCACCGCCGCGAACTCCTCGGTCTCCACACTCATCTGCTGCCCTTCCCCCACCCCGGGCCGGCCCGGGATGCCGTCGATCCGCGGATCACCGTACCGGTCACCGTACCGGGAGCGGGGGGAGCGCGACGCAGCAGGTCAGCTCCGGCCGGCCGTCTCGGTGGAGGAGGCCGCGTCGGCGACGTCGTCCCGGTACAGGCCGACCTTGGGCTGCTTGCCGACCTTCGCGCCGGCGCCGAGCGGGAAGGTCCGGGTGTCGGAGTTGGGCATCTGGTCGTCGGCCAAGACGTTCAGCTGGTCCACGTCGGCCACGCTGCCGCTGCCGGGGTTGAGGTCCACCACCGCGTAGGTGCTCTTGCCGGGGGCCAGCGCGTGGGCCGGCGGGCCGCCCAGCCCGCCCGGAACCAGCGGAGTGAGGTCGTCGCCGTGGTCGGGGGCCTTCGAGCTCCCGAGGTTGACGAGCGGGTAGTAGCTCAGACCGCAGTAGGTGCCGCCCTGGTTGTGCACCTCGATCACCCGCTGGTCGGGCGACCCGGTCCTGGTGGTCACCTTGACCGTCAGCTTGTCGGCCTTGCAGGAGTGGGTGTAGGCGTAGGCCTCATCGCCACCGGCCGCGGCCGCGCCGCCCGTGGCGGGGACCACGGGGGTCTTGGGGCGGGCCGTGCCGGCTCCGGCGGGAGCCGCCGGGGCGGGAGCAGCGGCCGTCGGCTGGGCGGCGGGGGCCGCCGGAGCCGGGGCCCCGGGAGCGGGGGCGGCGGTGCCGGGCGCGGTGGCCGAGGCGGACCGGGCGGGCTTCGCCGCGTCGCCGCCGCCGTCGGGCCCACAGGCGGTCAGGGTGAGGGCGGCGCCCAGGGCGAGGACGGCCGGGACGAACAGGGCACGGCGGGCGGACACGGCACGGCGAGCGGACATGGAGGTTCCCCCGTAACGGATCGCGGACGGAGCCGCGGATGAAGGAGTGGACGGGGCGGCGGGCCATCGGCACCGGCCGCTGGGCAGAACTCTGGTCCGCCGTCCGCCCGGTCCGCCAGGCTTCCCGGCCAGGCCGGGACACTGGAACGGTTTCACGCCCTCTGACCTGCGGTTTCGTGCCCGCCTGGAACGGACTTCCGGAACGTTCCGCAGGCCCTTCGCGGGGGCCGGGGCGGGAACGGAACCACCGGGGACCGGGTGAACCGTGTGAACCGGGGGAACTGCTGTGTCGTCAGATGTCATCAGCCGGAACTGATGGGAGACAGAGATGATTCTGGTCGTGTTCAGGTCGCGCTTCTCGGAGCAGGTCGACGGCGACTACCGGATGACGGACGACCACCTCGCCGAGAAGGCGCGGGCGGTCTACGGTGACGACCTCGTCCGGGTCAAGAGCTACGAGGCCGCGGACGGCGAACGCCTGACCCTGGTGTGGTGGCGCAACCCGGAGACGCTGGCGCAGTGGCGCGCCGACCTGGAGCACCGGAACGCCCAGCAGCAGGGGCGGGACAAGTGGTACTCGTTCTACGAATTGAGCGTCACCGACGTGCTCCGGACCAGCTCGACCCTGGAGCCGGAGGCGTACCCGGCGCGCTGACCCCGGCGCGAACGCCTGGCGCGAACGCCCGGCGCACGCCCCGGGGCTGCCGTCGGATCTTCCCGGCCCCGGGCGCGCGGGCGCACCTCGGTACGATCCCTGTATGGGTGGTGCGCGGGATGAGGCCTGGGACGCCGAGGCGGCGGAGCGGGCGGTGGCGGTGCTGAAGGCGGTGGCGGACCCGTCGCGCTACCGGCTGCTGTGGGCGCTGAGCGGCCGGGAGCTGCCGGTGAGCGAGCTGGCCGAGCTGTTGGGGGCGCACGTGGCGGCGACCTCGCAGCACCTGGCGAAGCTGCGGGCGGCCGGACTGGTGGTGGCCCGGCGGGAGGGCACGCGGATCTTCTACCGGGCCACCGAGGTGCGCGGGCTGCTCACCGAGGCCGCGCTGATCGCCCAGGACCTGCCCGACCGTCGCGACGGCGGCGACGACGGAGCCGCTCCGGCCGGTGCGACCGCCCCGCAGCCCTTCGCCCGCGCGGCCCGCGCGGTGCGCCGCCGCCCGGCGACCGGGTAACCGGGTAACCGGAAGGCGGCGGTTCCGAGGACGGAGCGTCTGTCCGACGTCCCTGTGCTCTCCGTCCGGTCGACGTGTCGGCACGACGGGTGCGCCGGCCCCGACGGCATTCTGCGCAGGGGCGGCAGGGGCACGGGGCGGGGGCGGGGGCGGGGGCGCCGGGGTTCGCCGGTACCGCCGTCCGCCTGTCCGTCCGCCGGTCCGTCCGCCCCCGGTCCGGCAGCCGCTACTGCAGCCGGTACTCCTGCCGGTCGGCGTCGTACGCGAAGAGCCCCGCGTAGCGGCCCCAGTCGGTGGCGGTCTCCAGTTGCCGGTCGGTCTGTTCGACGGTGTAGTGGCGGCCGAGCAGGTCGCGCAGGAAGCCGGTGCGGACGGTGGCGCCGGGCCGGCCGCCGAGGCTGTTGGCGATCAGCTTGACCAGCGGGACCTCCAGGGCCGCGGCGGCGAAAACCGCGCGGGAGTCCTGGGCGTCGGCCCCGGCGTAGGCGGCGCCGGTCTCGGTGAGCAGCAGGTCGTCGCCGTGGACCTCGGCGAGCCCGAGCAGGTCGAGGGCGTCGACCTGGGGGAGCAGGTCGTCGATGTCCAGGCCGAGTTCGTCGGCGAGCCCGGCCAGGTCGCAGCTCCCGCCGCGGTGGGCGACCGTCTCGGCGAGACCGGAGAGGCCGTCGACGCTCGCCGGGGGTAGCGGGGTGCTGGCGACGGTGCGCCGATCGGGGTCGGGGTCGTGGCCGGTGCGGCCGGCCGGTCGGGTGTCCATGGGCCGGCCGGTCATGATCCGGTACACCCGGTCCACCAGTTCGTCGAAGGCCGCCGATTCGCGGTCCCGCGGCCGCTCCAGGGCGACCTCGACGGTCTCGCGGATGGTCCCGTACGGGCGGGCGCCGAGGACCACGACGCGGTCGGCCATCAGCACCGCCTCCTCGATGTTGTGGGTGACCAGGACGACGGCCCGGGTGGGGAACTGGCCGGAGTCCCACAGCTCCATCAGCTCGCCGCGCAGGTTCTCGGCGGTGAGCACGTCGAGGGCGGAGAACGGCTCGTCCATCATCAGCACGTCCGGTTCGACGACCAGCGCCCGGGCGAAGCCGACCCGCTGGCGCATCCCGCCGGAGAGCTCCTTGGGGTAGGCGGACGCGAAGCCGGTCAGGCCGATCAGGTCGATGGCCTGGGCGGCGGCCCGGGCACGCTCCCGGGGCGGCACCCCGCGGGCCTCCAGGCCGAGCTCGACGTTCTGCCGGACGGTCAGCCAGGGCAGCAGCGCGAAGGTCTGGAAGACCAGTGCGGTGCCGGGGTTGGCGCCGGTGAGCGGGGTGCCGCGGTAGCGGACGGTGCCGGAGCTGGGCGGGATGAGCCCGGCCAGGCAGCGCAGCAGGGTGGACTTGCCGGAACCCGAGCGCCCGAGCACGGCGACGATCTCGCCGGCCCGCACGGTGAGGTCGATGCCGGAGAGCACCGGCAGTTCGCCGGCCGCCCCGGCGTAGGCCTTGGTCAGGCCGGCGGCCTCCAGCAGCACCTCCTCGCCCCCCTCGGGAGCCAGCGCGGGGCCAGGAGCGGGGCCGGGAACGGGAACGGGAGCGGTGGGAACGGCGGTGGTGGCGCGGAGGCGGAACGGGAAGCGCATCGGCGGACTCCGGACTACAGCGAGTAGCGGCGCTCGGCCAGCCGGTACAGCCGGCGCCAGAGCAGACGGTTGAGGACGACGACGTACAGGCTCATCACCGCGACTCCGGCGAGCAGGCGCGGGTGGTCACCGTGCTCGGCAGCCCGGGCGATGTACGCGCCGAGGCCGGTCGCGGTCAGCGTGGTGGAGCCGAAGGTGACCACCTCGGCGACGATGGACGCGTTCCAGGCGCCGCCCGAGGCGGTGATGCCGCCGGTGACGTACGCCGGGAAGACCGCCGGGATGATCAGCCGCCGCCAGCGCTGCCAGCCGCGCACGCCGAGGTCGTCCATCGCCTCGCGCAGGTCGGTGGGCACGGCCATGGCACCGGCGATGGCGTTGAACAGGATGTACCACTGGGAGCCGAGGGCCATCAGCAGGATGCCGCCGAGGTCGATCGACACCCCGGTGCGCAGCAGCAGCCAGACCACCAGGGGGAAGAGGAAGTTGGCCGGGAAGCCGGCCAGCACCTGGACGACGGGCTGGGCGATCCTGGTCAGCCGGGGCGAGAAGCCGATCTTCACACCGATCGGCACCCAGACCACGGTGGCCACCGCGACCAGCACGAGCACCCGGGCGAGGGTGGCCAGGCCCAGCAGCAGCGGCTCGCCGAAGACGCCGAGGCCGGTGCGGTCGGCGAGGTAGCGGCCCAGATCGAGGACGCCCCACAGCACGATGCCGCCCGCGACCAGGGCGAAGGCCACGTCCCCGGCCCGCCGTCGGCCGGGGCGGGCCGCCGGCGGACGGGCGGCGGTGCCGAAGACCCGCCCGACCCGGTTCAGCACCCGTCCGGCCGGGCGCAGCGCCCCGCCGAGCGCGGCGGGCAGCCGGGAGCGGCGCAGCAGGTCCAGTACGACCGAGCGCTGCACCTCGGTGGCCTCGGACTGCTCGTTCTTGAAGCGCTCGGCCCAGGCGGTGAGTGGCCGCCAGAACAGGAAGTTGACGCCGATCACCAGCACCACCATGGTGGCGATCGCCCAGCCGACCCGGCCGAGGTCCCCGGCGGCGATGGCCGCGCCCGCGTACGAGCCGACCCCGGGCAGCGCGTACCGCCGACCGTCCACGGTGATCGCCTCGGAGGCGACCAGGAAGAACCAGCCGCCACCGAAGCCGAGCATGCCGTTCCAGACCAGGCCGATCATCCCCGAGGGCAGCTCGACCTTCCAGAACCGCGTCCACCGGCTGAACCCGAACGAGCGGGACAGCTCGTCGAGTTCGCGCGGCATCGAGACCAGCGCCTGGTAGAAGGCGAAGGTCATGTTCCAGGCCTGGGAGGTGAAGATGGCGAACACGGCGGCGCACTCGAGGCCGAGCACCGAGCCGGGGAAGAGCGCGAGGAAGCCGGCGACCGCGACGCTCAGGAAGGCGAGCACCGGCACCGACTGGAGGATGTCCAGGGCCGGGATCAGCACCCGCTCCAGCCGGCGGCTGCGGGCGGCGGCGTAGGCGTAGCAGAAGGTGAAGACGACCGAGACGGCGAGCGCGGCGAACATCCGCAGCAGCGAGCGCACCGCGTCGTACGGCAGCCGGGCCGGGTCGGTGTCGACGGCCGCGTCCCGGACGGCGGAGAACCGGACGGAGCCGCCCTGGCCGAGCCGCAGCACCAGGTAGAGCAGCACCAGGACGGCGGCCGCGACGACCAGGTCCACCCACACCCGTCCGCCGAGGAGGCCCGCCGTCCGGACGGGCAACAGGCCCGCGGACCGGCCGCCGGGCAGCGGGCTCCGGGAGCGGCCGCCCGGCAGCGGGCTCCGGGAACGGCCCGGGGCGGGCTTCAGCAGGGTCATGGCGGTACCTCCGGCGCAAACCCGGGCAGTCTGCTCCCTCGGTACGTCCGTATGCAAACCCGTCCCGCATGTCGTCCCGCATGACGTACCGCCCCGGGGCCCGTCCGGCTAGGGCCTGCCCGACGACTGCCGCCGCCCGCTGCCGGCCAGCAGCAGGGCGAGCAGTAGCCCGGCGACCGAGGCGCCGACGAGCGCGCCGGACAGGAACAGCCGCAGCGGGTGGGGCGCGAGGCCGACGGCGAGGCCCTCGGTGGTGATCAGGAGCAGGACGCCGCACAGCGCGGTGCCTCTGCCGGTCCGGGGGAACAGGACGGTTCGGGTCATCGCGGGGCCCTCCTTCGACGGGTGTCGTGTCCCTCGGCGGGACGGTCGGGTGGTCGGGCGGTCGGGTGGTCGGGCGGTCAGGCCGTCCGGGCCAGCCGGGGGTCGTACTTGTAGCCGATCTGCCGGACGGTGGCGATCGCCTCCCGGTGCCCGGGGCCGAGCTTGCGTCGGATCCGGGCGATGTGGGTGGCGACGGTGCGGGAGTCGCCGGTGTCGGTGCGGCCCCAGACGTTCTCCATCAGCTGGCGCCGGGAGTGCACCCGCAGCGGGTTGCCGACCAGGTGGGCGAGCAGTTCGAACTCCAGGTACGGCATGGTGACCTGGCGGCCCTCGACGGTGACGGTGCGCTGCTCGGTGTCCACCACCAGGCCGGGCGCGGGGAAGGGGCGCGGGGCCGGGCGCCGGTTCGAGGCGGGTGCGGGGTGGTCCGAGAAGAGGGCGTCGAGCCTGGGGTAGCGCAGGGCCATGGTGGTCGGACTCCTTCGGGGTCGGGGCGAACGGGGTGGACGTCGGGGCGGACGGGGGGCGGGGGCGCCGGTCCGCCGGCCCGGCCCGCGGCTCAGTGGTCGAGCGCGGTCTGGACGATCTTGATGACGACCATCGCCATCGCGAGCAGCAGGTAGGCGCGCAGCGCGCCCATGCCGACCTTGCGGGCGGTGGACATCACCGGCTTGTCGAGGGTCTCCAGCGGGGGCATCCGCCAGTTCTCCCGGCCGGTGCGGTCGACGGGGTCCTCCTTGGTGCCGCGGCGCCCGGCGGTGAAGGAGTACCCGGCGACGAGCACCCCGGCGACGCCGCAGCCCGCCATGATCCACAGGATGGCCCCGGAGCTGATGTCCGGCCAGACCACGGCGGCGGTGAGGATCAGCGAGAGCATCACCAGGACGCCGACCACCGCCGAGGTGAAGGCGTTGGTCCTGGGGCCGTTCACCCAGGGGCCGAGCACGGCCCGGTCGTTGCAGAGCAACAGCAGGAAGACGGTCGCGGACGGCAGCAGCACCCCGGCCAGCACCTGGACGAACTGGGTCATCAGGCCCTGGGTGTAGTCGGTGGAGAGCAGCGTGATCGCCGCCGCCGCGACGACCAGGCCCGCGTAGATCCCGTAGAAGCCCTTGGCGCCCTTCACCCCGCGGTGCAGCGAGTGCCTGATGCCGAAGACGTCGCCGATCGCGTACGCGGTGGACAGGGAGACCGCGAAGGCGCCGATGATCGAGGCGTCCAGCAGTGCGACGGCGAACAGCACGCCGGCCAGGTGTCCGGCCTTGTCCTCGATGCCCCGGGCGACGGCGGCCGCGTCGGAGAACTGGCCGAAGCCGTCGGTGCCCGTGAAGGCGGCGGCGGTGAGGCCCATCATGGCGGCGGCGCCGACGATGACGATCACGATGCCGATCCAGAGGTCGGCCTTCTCGTACTTCATGAAGCGGGGGGTGATCCGCTTGTCGATGACGTAGGACTGCTGGAAGAACAGCTGCCACGGGGCGACGGTGGTGCCGACGATGGAGACGATGACCAGCATCACGGCGGCGAGTTCGCCGGCGCCTCCGGGCATGCTGGGCACGACGAAGTCGTGGGCCATCTGCGAGGTCTTGGGGTGGATCATGAAGTAGATCGGGACCAGCAGCAGCGAGCCTATGCACAGGGTGACGGCGACCCGCTCGAAGCGCTGGAAGGAGCCGGTGAAGGCCGAGGCGATGATGATCCCGGCCGCCAGCACCACCGAGGCGACCTTCGGCAGGCCCAGGTACCCGGCCGCGAGCGTCACCCCGATGAACTCGGTGACCAGCGTCAGGGCGTTCAGCAGGAACAGGTCGATGACGCTGAACGCGCCCCAGAACTTGCCGAAGCGCTCCAGGATCAGCCGGGCGTGGCCGACGCCGGTGACGGCGCCCAGGCGCAGCACCATCTCCTGGTTGACGTAGAGCACCGGGACGAGCATCAGTAGCGTCCACAGCAGCTTGGTGCCGTAGTTCTGCCCGGCCTGGCCGTAGGTGGAGAAGGCGCCGGCGTCGTTGTCGCCGACCATCACGATCAGGCCGGGGCCGACGATCGCGAGCAGGGTCTTCAGCCGCGCCGACAGGCCGTGGCGCGGGGTGTCGTCGTCGAGCCTGATGGTGCCGAGCGCACCCTTGATGTCGCCGACGTGCGCGTCGTCGAGGACGGCCGAACGCGGCTCGGGGACCGTGGAGTTGAGAGTGGCGTGGATGGTCATGACGTTTCCTCCCTGGGCCCCGGGCAGGCGGGGCGGGTCGGAGGCAGGCGGCAGCGCTCCCTGCAAGCGGGCACGGCGCATCGACACGCGGTGGCGCGGCCCGTACGCAGGCGTGCGGGCACGGCGGAACCGCGTGTGGAAACGACGTGTCGTCGTGGCTGACTGATCGTCAGGGCATCGTGCAGGGAAAGGTGTTACCGCATGCCGGAGGTGTACGAGGGCAAGCGGGGGTAGGGGCAACTGTGGCCCGGACTACTGCAATCCATGTCTCTCGCCTCCTCCCGGCCGGCGCACCCCGTGGTGCGTGTCATCGACGCGGCAAGGAGTTCACCGGCCCGCGGAACGCGACCGCCGGTTCACCCCAACTCGTCCGAGCTTAGCCCTGCCCGGAGGCGATACTTGCGCACTTGGTTAAATCTTTACCTTCAGGCCGTCCTCGTCACGGTCACCTTCAGGTGCTTCATGATCGGCTGGTCGCTCTGGGTGCTGTAGTCGCCGATCGCGCACAGCACGTTCAGCTCCGGCACGTACCCGGCCGCGCAACCGGGGCAGTCGAAGCCGCCGTTCTCGTGGTTCATCCGCATCACGACCCCGGTCCGGCGGTCGGGCCCCGCGCGTCGAGCGGTCACGCCGTCGGCAGGCTGCCGAGCACGGCGGCCACCTCCGTGCGCCGGGCGACCTCCAGCAGCGCGCGGGCCATCACCGAGCCGGGCTCCCGGGCGGCGATCACCAGCCCGATCGGCGCGCTGTGCGCCGGCTCGGCGAGCGGGACGGCCCGCATCCCGCGCGGCACGCCGAACACGTGCAGCCACGCGTACGGCACCACGCTCGCCCAGTGCCCGGTGCGGACGTGGGCGAAGAGCGAGGCCACCGAATCGGTCTCGACCCGCGGCGTCGGCTCCAGCCCGAGGCCGGCGAACACCGCGTCCAGCACCCGGCGGCCCTGCATGCCCGGGTGCAGCAGGCACAGCGGCAGCCGGGCGGCCTGCGCCCACGTCACCCGCGGGTGCTGGGCCGGCTCGTCGGCCGCGCCGGTCAGCAGGACGTACCGCTCCTCGTACAGCGGGAGCGCGCGCAGGTCCTCGTGGCCCGGCCCGGGCAGGTAGGTGACGCCCGCGTCGATCTCGAAGTTCCGTACCAGGCGCAGGAGTTCCTCGGAGCGCAGATCGGTGGACAGCTCCACGGCGGCCAGCGGGTGAGCGGTGCAGAACGGCCCGGTGAGCAGCGACACGGCGCCCGAGGCGGTCGGCACCGAGCCGATCCGCAGCCGTCCGCTCAGACCGGTGCGCAGCGCGTCCACCTCGTCCCGCAGGGCGTCCCGGTCGGCCAGGATGCGCTGCGCCCGCAGCACGATCCGCTCGCCCTCGGGGGTCAGGCCCTCGTAGGCGCGGCCGCGCCGCACCAACAGCACCCCGAGCTCGTCCTCCAGCTTGCGCAGCGCCTCGGACAGGGCCGGCTGGGAGACGTGGCAGGCCTGGGCGGCGCGCGCGAAGTGGCGCTCCCGGGAGAGCGCCACGAGGTACTCGAGCTGGCGGAACAGCATCGCCTACTCGATCCCGGGGACGGCGGTGCCGGTGGCGGCGGTGCCGTGGCCGTCGGTGCGGGTGGCGGCGGTCGTGGGGCCGTCGGTCGTGGGGCCGTCGGTGTCGACGCGGTCGGTGCGGGTGTAGACGTTCATCGAGTCGCCGCGCAGGAAGCCGACCAGGGTCAGCCCGCTCTCCTCGGCGAGGTCCACGGCCAGCGAGGACGGCGCGGAGACCGCCGCGAGCACCGGGATGCCCGCCATCACGGCCTTCTGCACCAGTTCGAAGGAGGCCCGGCCGCTGACCATCAGCACCGTGCCGCGGGCCGGCAGCAGGCCCTCGCGCAGGGCGTGGCCGACCACCTTGTCCACCGCGTTGTGCCGGCCCACGTCCTCGCGCAGGCAGAGCAGCCGCCCGTCGGCGTCGAACAGCCCGGCCGCGTGCAGGCCGCCGGTGCTGTCGAAGACCTTCTGGGCGGCGCGCAGCCGGTCGGGCAGCGCGGAGAGCAGTTCGGGGGTCACCCGCAGCCCGTCCTCGGCGACGCTCCACGGCGCGGTGGTGCGCACCGCGTCCAGGCTGGCCTTGCCGCACAGGCCGCAGGAGGAGGTGGTGTAGAAGTTGCGCTCCAGCGAGGCGTCGGGGGCGGGCACGCCGGGGGCGAGCAGGACGTCCACCACGTTGTAGGTGTTGCCGCCGTCGGCGGTGGCGCCGGCGCAGTAGCGGATGCCGGCCACCTGCTCGGCGGCGTGCACCGCGCCCTCGCTGACCAGGAAGCCGGCCGCCAGGTCGAAGTCGCTGCCGGGGGTCCGCATGGTCACCGTCAGCGGACGCCCGCCGACCCGGATCTCCATCGGCTCCTCGGCCGCCAGGGTGTCGGGACGGTACGAGGGCATGCCCTGGCGCAGGCGCAGCACTCTGCGGGGTACGGTCACTCGGCCCATGCTCGTCGGCTCCTCGGTGCTCTCCGTCAGGTCTGTACGGATGAATCCTCCCTCCTGACGGCGGTGCGCGGCTGTGGCGGGTCCGGCAGGTGGCGGCGGCTGTGTGTCGCGGTGACCGCCAGGCAGAGCAGGCCGACGGCCGCCATGCCCGCCAGCAGCGCCGGGTAGGAGGCGTGGCCTGCGGTGCCGGCGAGCAGCAGCGGGGTGAGGAATCCGCTGGAGGTGGTGCTCTGGTAGAGCGAGGCGGAGGTCGGCCCGGAGGCGGGCGGGGTCAGCCGCTCCACCTCGTGCAGCCCCGCGCCGAGCGTCAGCCCGTACCCGGTGCCGAGGACGACGGCGGCGGCCACCACCAGGCCCACCGAGTCCCGGGCGGCGGCGAGCGCGCCGAGCAGCAGTCCGACGATCACGGTGGCCATCGCGGTGAGGGTGGCCCGGGCGCTGTCCGCGTCGTCCAGCCGGGCGGCGAAGGGCTGGGCGACCACGCCCGTGGCCAGGGTCAGCGCCGCGACCAGACCGCTGAACAGCGGCGCGTAGCCGGGCACCCGGTCGGCGACCAGTGGCGGCAGCACCACGTACGCCACGGTGGCGGCGCCGAGCACGGCCGGGCTGGCGGGCAGGACGACGTAGCGGAACCGGGGGTGGCGGACGGCGGCCGTGCGGGGCGGCGGCGGTGTGCCGTGCACCGGTCCGGTGCGGTCGCGTTTGCCGGGTCCCGCGCCGGGTCCGTCGCCGTTGCCGTCGCCGTCGCCGTCGCCGCGGCCGCGGGCGGTCTCCGGGAGCCCGCGGGTGGCCCGCAGCACCAGCAGGCAGCCCAGCGCCTGGGCGAGGGCGGGCAGCACCGTCGGGGCGGGCAGCCACTCGGCGATCACCCCGGAGGCCAGCGCACCCGCCGCGAAGCCCGTACCGGTGGCGTACATCGCCCGGCGGGCGCTCCGCTCGGCCGGGACGCCGGGCCCGGACAGCTCGCGCAGCCAGGCCGTCCCGGCGAGGAACACCAGCCCGGCCGCGAAGCCGGTGGCCAGCCGGGCGGCGTACACCGACGGCTCGTCCGGCAGGGCCAGCACCACGCTGGCGGCGGCGGACAGGCCCAGCGCACCGCGCACCGTCCGCCGCCGTCCGTACCGGTCGGCGGCCGGTCCGCCCAGCAGCAGACCGGGCACCAGGCCGAGCAGGTAGACCGAGAACATCGCGGCGAGCGAGAGCGCCGACCAGTCGGTGCGCGCCCGGTACACGGAGGCCAGTGCGGTGAACTGATTGGCGCCCCAGGCGGCGACGGCTACGGCGGCCGCCGCCGGGAGCCAAGCGCTGGTGGGGTGCGGCACGGGCATTCCACCGGTACGCATTCCACCGGTACGCATTCCATCGGTACGCATTCCATCGGTACCGCCCATGCGCTGTTCTGCCCCGTTCCCGACTTTCCGGCCATTCCTGGATTTCCGCAGGTCCAGTGTGTGGTCCATCGTTCCGGAGCGTCAA
>NZ_JBVILX010000006.1:79761-91883 GCF_055580145.1 Kitasatospora sp. NPDC032121
CGCCAAAGAAGCAGTTCCTGTGAGCTGATAGGCGACACCTATCGGTGAATTCCCGAACGCCCTTCCACGAATGTCCCGGAAGTGCGATCGGGAATTCCGCTGTGTGGTCCATCGTTCCGGAGCGTCAAAGAAGCAGTTCCTGTGAGCTGATAGGCGACACCTATCGGTGAATTCCCGAACGCCCTTCCACGAATGTCCCGGAAGTGCGATCGGGAATTCCGCGATTCCGCCCGGGCTACGCCGCGTCGCCCACCGACAACACCATCGCGCTGGCCGCGCCGCCCGGAGTCTCGTAGTGCACCGTCTCCCCGGCGTGGCGGCCCAGCAGCGCCTTCCCGAGCGGGCTGTCGAAGGTGACCAGGGTGATGTCCCGTTCCTCCGCCAACTCCGAGATCTCGACGGTCTCCTCCGTGCCGTCGCCGAACCGCACGGTCACCGTCGACCCCACCCCGACCACACGCGTGGACGGCTCCCCGGCCACCTCGGCCTCCCGCAGACGTGTCTCCAGCTCGGCGATCCGCCGGTCCAGGCGGGTCACCTCCGACGCCCGCTGCAACTCGTCCGCCGCGTCCGCCCGGTCCCCCGTCGGCTCCACCCCGCGCAGCGTCGCCGCCACCTTCCCCCGGTCCGCCCGCAGCTGCGCCAACTCCTCCCGCACCGCACGCAGACCCTCGGCACTGATCGGTTCCGGCCCACCGCTCATCCCAAGCTCCCGGGGCTGCTCGTCAACGCTCGAACACCGGCCGCCTCCCATTACCCCACCCCACGGAGACCAGGGCAACTTCCGGGCGAATCGACCACCTTCGGCCCCTCACCGAGCGTCACCCGCAGTCCCGCAGTCCCGCGGCCGCGCGGGTCACCGGGCGGGCGAGTGCGCCGGGACGACCGGTTCGAGGAAGTCGCTGGGTGCCCCGTGCCAGGAGACGAAGAGGGCTTCCCGTGCGCGCGTGCACGCCACGAAGAGCAGGCTCAGTTCGCTGTCCAGGTCCTCGCGGTGCTGCAGCGGGTCCGTGTCCTGCGGGGTGACCGCGCTGGGCATGGGCAGCATCCCGTCGCTCACACCCGCCACGGCGACGCAGCGGAACTCCAGCCCCTTCATCCGGTGCATGGTCCCGACCCGGACACCGGGGGAGGGCACGTCGCCGAGCAGGTGGGCCGGCGTCCCGCTCCGCTCCAGCGCCCGGGCGATGTCGCGGCCGAGTCGGGCGGTGCGCACGGCGACACCGATGTCCGCCGGGCTCACGCCCGAGGCGGTCCACTCCTCGACGCGCGCGACCAGGGCCCGGATCTCCTCGGCCTGGTCGGGGTGGCCGACCACCTCGGGGTGCGCGCCGTGCAGGGTCGAGTGGTAGCCGGCCAGCGAGTCCTGCCCGCCGTCCATGTCGTCCGGGCGTTCGCCGGTGAGCAGGGACGCGGACCAGCTGAGGATCTCCTGCGTCGTCCGGTAGTTGATCCGCAGGCGGAAGGAACGGCCGACCACCTGGATGCCGAGCGAGCGCAGCGAGACCTTGTTCCCGTAGATCCGCTGGTGCGGATCGCCGGAGAGGAACAGGTCGTCCGGCCCGACGGCCACGAGCGCCCGCAGGAACCGCCACTGGACGGGGTGCAGGTCCTGCGCCTCGTCGATCACCACGTGCCGGAACGGGCGGGCGTCCTGGTCGTCGAGGGCCCGCGCGGCCTGCGCGCAGACCTGGAGGTACGTCAACTCCCCGGCCTGGCGCAGCTCCTGCTCGAACGCGGCCACCACCCGCCAGAGCCGGGTCCGCTCCGTGGCCCCGAGGGCCTTGCCGCGTCCGGAGCGCGGTGCCCGCAGGTACTGCTCGTGGCTCTCGATCGCCTGGGCCAGGACGACCTGTCGCCACTCCTGGTCGAGGAACACGTCGGTGAACTCGGCGCCGAGCCGACGGGCGACCCGTCCCCAGCGGGCGAGGGCCGCGGACTGCTGGAAGAGGACCTTCGTCGGGGCGCCGCGGGGGGACCGCCGCAGGACCTCCTCGGCCAGCGCGTCGACGGTGACCACCCGGACCTTCGCCAGGATCCGCTCGTTCGTGACGAGCAGTGCGAGGCAGCGCTCCAACTCCGCGGCGAGGTCCTCGGAGAAGGTGGTCAGCAGAATCGATCCGTCAGGTGCGTCCTGCGGCAACCGGCGTGCCAGGTGGTACGCCCGGTGCAGGGCCACCACCGTCTTCCCGGTCCCGGGGCCACCCGTCACCCGGGCCGGCCCGTTGTACGACTCCCGGTAGGCGACCCGGTACTGGGCCGGGTGCAGGAAGATCCGCCAGGCGTCGAAGGGGCGTTCCAGGATCTCCAGCAGCTCCTCGGGCCCGGACACCAGGGCGACCCGGCCGCGCGCGCGGGCCATGGCCGAGACCAGACCGTCGGCGGGCTGTTCGACGCCCGTGGGGGCGGCCGCCCGGGCGTACGCCTGGACGATCTCACGGTCGATCTCGGCCGGCTCCATCCCGCTCGCGAGGCCGATCAGGACGTCGAACTGCTGCTCCGGCAGCACGCGGTGGAGCGCCTCCAGGTGGGCCTCGTCGGGGAGCAGCCGGATGATCGGCAGGATCTCCTCGTCGACGCCCAGGCTGCGCAGGACCTTGTCGGAGCGGTCGGCGAAGAGCCTCCGGGGTTCGTCGGCGGCCAGCACCCTCAGCGACCGGGAGGCCCGTTCCAGCGCGACGTCGTTGCGGATCTCGACGCCCTGGGTGGCGGCGTTGACCGAGGCCCGGTGCTTGGCGGCCCAGTCGTTGGCCTTGTCGTGCGGAAGGACCTTCAGCAGGAGGTAGCCGTCGCCCCGGTCGGCCTTGAGGACGACCCCGCGCCAGAAGTCGGTGATCCGGATGGTCCGGATCCGGGGGTCCCGCTGGTTGGTGAGCTTCTCCAGGTGCACGCCGGTGTGGGTGGCCTCGGTGAACTTCTCGAAGGTCTCGAAGACCCGCCGCTGCACCGGCTTCTCCAGCGCCGCGAACTCCATCAGGAAGTCCCGGTGCATGCCCAGCGTCGCCACCCCGGCCCCCCTCGCGCTCCCGGCCCGTCCGCGCGGCCGGGCAGTGCGCCTCACTGTACTGGCCCCGGTGATCACTCGCGGCGGGCCGCCCGGCGGGAGCCCCTGCGGGGTGGCGGTGATCACCTTCGGCATGGGGCGGGGGGCGAAAGCGCAGGTCGGGGGCGTGGGCGGAGAGGGCTGGGCGGGGACCGGCGGTCGGGGCGCGGGCGGGCGAAGCTACCATGTGGGCAACACCCTCAGCTCGAAAGATGGACTTGTGACTGTCAACGACGACGTGTTCACGGACTGGAAGAACCGCGAGGAGATCGCGGAGTCGATGATCCCGATCATCGGGCGGCTGCACCGGGAGAAGGACGTCACCGTCCTGCTCCACAGCCGTTCCCTGGTGAACAAGTCGGTGGTCAGCATCCTCAAGACGCACCGCTTCGCCCGGCAGATAGCCGGCGAGGAGCTCTCGGTCACCGAGACGATGCCGTTCCTGGAGGCGCTGACCGCCCTGGACCTCGGCCCCTCGCAGATCGACCTCGGCATGCTCGCCGCGACGTACAAGGCGGACGACCGGGGCCTGTCGGTGGCGGAGTTCACCGCCCAGGCCGTCGTCGGTGCCACCGGTGAGAACAAGCTGGAGCGCCGGTCCGCGCAGGACGTCGTGCTGTACGGGTTCGGTCGCATCGGCCGCCTGGTCGCCCGCCTGCTGATCGAGAAGGCGTCCGGCAACGGTCTGCGGCTGAAGGCCATCGTCGTGCGCAACGGCGGCGGCGACGACCTGGTCAAGCGCGCCTCGCTGCTGCGCCGTGACTCCATCCACGGCCAGTTCCAGGGCACGATCACCGTCGACGAGGCGAACAACAAGATCGTCGTCAACGGCAACGAGATCACGGTGATCTACTCCAACGACCCGAGCGAGGTCGACTACACGGAGTACGGGATCAAGGACGCGATCCTGATCGACAACACCGGCAAGTGGCGTGACCGCGAGGGCCTGTCCAAGCACCTGCGCCCCGGCATCGCCAAGGTCGTGCTGACCGCCCCCGGCAAGGGCGACGTGCCGAACATCGTGCACGGCGTCAACCACGACATGATCAAGCCGGACGAGCAGATCATCTCCTGTGCCTCCTGCACCACCAACGCCATCGTCCCGCCGCTGAAGGCGATGGAGGACGAGTACGGCGTGGTCCGCGGCCACGTGGAGACCGTCCACTCGTTCACCAACGACCAGAACCTGCTGGACAACTACCACAAGGCCGACCGTCGTGGCCGCTCGGCGCCGCTGAACATGGTGATCACCGAGACCGGTGCCGCCTCGGCCGTCGCCAAGGCCCTGCCGGACCTCAAGGCGAAGATCACCGGCAGCTCGATCCGCGTGCCGGTGCCGGACGTCTCCATCGCGATCCTGAACCTGCAGCTGAAGCGCGAGACCAACCGCGAGGAGGTCCTCGACTACCTGCGGGAGATCTCGCTGACCTCGCCGCTGAAGCGCCAGATCGACTTCACCGACTCGCCCGACGCCGTCTCCAGCGACTTCATCGGCTCGCGCCACGCCTCGATCGTGGACGCCGGCGCGACCAAGGTCGAGGGTGACAACGCGATCCTGTACCTGTGGTACGACAACGAGTTCGGTTACTCGTGCCAGGTCGTCCGGGTCGTGCAGTACATCTCGGGTGTCGAGTACCCGACCTTCCCGGCTCCGGCGGTCTGATCCACCGGTAGGGCAGGACGACACGGCAGTGCGGTGGGGGGGGGGGGGGGGGGGGAAGGCCGGCGTGACAGGCGCGGGGGGAGGGGGAGTTGGGGGTGGGGGGGGTGGGAAAGTGTGTTGTGGGGGCGAAGTCCCCGCCCTCCTGGTCTTGGGGGGTACCACCAGTGGGGGGGGAGGAAAGAGAGGGGGGGGGGGGGGGGGGCCACCCCCCCCCCCCCCCCCCCACCGGCGTTCGGGGGCGGCGGGGCTGCGGCTATCTTGAGCAGTCACTGACAGGACTGGGGAGGCGACGGGGATGGGTGGTCGGAGGGTGCTCGCCGCGGTGGCGGCGGCCGGGGTGCTGACGGGTGTGCTGGCCGGGTGCTCCTCCGGGGGGTCGAACAGCCCTGGCGGGACGGCGGCTTCGGCCGCGTCCGGTCCGGCGGCGGCGCTGTCGGCGGCGCCCACGGCCGCCTCGGCCGTGGCCGCCCCCGGGTCCGCCCCGGCCGCCGCCGACGCCCCCGGGGCGACCCCGGCGGCCGCCTCCGCGTCGGCCCCCGCACCCGCCCCGGCCGCCGAGGCGCCGCACGGGGACCTGGAGGCGCCGCTGCTGGACGACAAGGTGGTCGGACAGGTGCTGCCGGACGGCAAGGCGATGCCCGGGTGGGAGGAGGAGAAGCGCAGGGTCGACACCGCCGACCACAAGGTCACCTGCACCGGCGCCGCGGCCGCCTCCTGCGCCGGGAAGCCGCTGAGCGGGTCGGTCCGGTACTCCTCGGGGGACGTCGTCGTGCGCTTCCTGGTGGACACCCTGCCCAGCCGGGACGCGGCGGCGCAGCGGCTGAAGGAGAACTACGCCTCGTACGCCGCCGGGCCGTTCAGGAAGGTCGACACCCCGGCGCTGGGCAGCGAGAGCCAGGCCTTCCAGGGGCCGCTGGCCGAGGGCGAGGGCGTCGGGATCGTGGTGCGCTCGGGCACCGTGGTGGCGAGCGTGACCAGCGAGGGCGGTCCGGTGGACGTGGCCGCCACCCGGCGGTTCGCGGTGATGCTGGTGCAGCGGATCGAACAGGCGCAGGCCGGGAGGACACCGGACGCCGGGCTCGCCGCGGGCTGAGCGACCCCCTCCCCGCACGCGCAGGGCGCTGGGCTGGGCAAACGGATGTCAGTCGGCCGTGATATGTACCTATCTCGTGGTCACAGTGCGGCCATGCGAAAGATGCCGATGACGTTCGAGGGGGCCAGACATGCCGCTGTTCCGACGCCGCTCCGGTGGGGAGGGCGCGCAGGACAGAGCCGGGCGGCGCGGGTTCGGCTTCGGCCGCCGGGGCACCGGATCGCCCGTGGCGGCCGGTGGCGGCGAGCCGCGGCTCGACCCGACGTACGGGAACGAGACGGCCCGCCTGGCGCTCCGCCAGGCCGCCGCCGGGGACTGGCCCGCGCTGCGCCCCGTGCTGGCCGCCGCCGACGGCGCCGACCTGTCCTTCCTGGTCGGGGCGATATCCGACGTGCCCAGGGTCGAGCAGTGGACGGCCCGCGCGCTGGCCGACACCCCGGACGACGCGCTGCTGCTGGTGCTGTCCGGCGCCCGGCACGTCGTCTGGGCCTGGGAGGCCAGGACGAGCGCCCGGGCCAAGGACGTCACCGAGGAGCGCTGGAAGGTGTTCCACGAGCGGCTGGACACCGCCGAGGAGCAGCTGCTGGAGGCCGCCGAGCGCGAGCCGTCCTGGCACGCCCCCTGGAGCTTCCTGCAGACGAGCGCCATGGGGGCCTCGCTCGGCGCGGACGTCGCCACCGTCCGCTTCGAGGCCGCCGTGCGCCGGGCGCCCGGGAACGCCGGCTCGCACCGCGCCCGGCTGCAGCAGCTGAGCGCCAAGTGGGGCGGCTCGCACGAGGAGATGCACGAGTTCGCCCGCACCGCGATGCTCGCCGCGCCCGAGGGCAGCCAGCTCGGCGAGCTGGTGGCGCTCGCGCACCTGGAGCACTGGCTGGCCCTCCCGGACGGCGAGGACCGCGCGTACCTGACCAGCCCCGCCGTGGTCGGCGAGCTGCAGGAGGCGGCCTTCCGGTCCGTCCTGCACCCCGACTTCACGCCGGTGCGCGGCTGGCAGACGAGCTTCAACGCCTTCGCGATGGCCTTCTCCCTCGCCGACCAGCCCAAGACGGCACGCCTGCTGTTCGAGGCGCTGGACGGCTTCGTGACCGAGGCGCCGTGGCACTACCTGTCGCGCGATCCGGTCAAGGCCTTCCGCGCCCACCGGGACCGCTGCACGTCGTACTGGCGCTGAGCCGTACCCCCGTCAGCGCCACCCGCCCGTCACGGCGCCCGGCCGTCACGGCGCCCGGCCGTCACCCGTCGACCACGTCATCCACCGTCACCACCGTCATCCACCCCGCGATCGAAAGAGCCTCCGGTGTCCCCTACCGACAACCCGACGAGTGCGCACACCTTCCAGGTGGACCTGCGCGGCCTGGTGGACCTGCTCTCCCACCACCTCTACTCCAGCCCGCGGGTCTACCTGCGCGAGCTGCTGCAGAACGCCGTGGACGCGATCTCCGCCCGCCGCGCCCTCGACCCCGGGGCGCCGGCCAGGATCACCGTCCGCGCCGACGACGAGCTGTCCGTCACCGACACCGGCATCGGCCTGACCGAGCAGGACGTCCACACCTTCCTCGCCACCATCGGCCGCAGCTCCAAGCGCGACGCCGACGGCCGGCTCGACGGCGCCGGGCTGGCCCGGGCCCGCGGCGACTTCATCGGCCAGTTCGGCATCGGCCTGCTCGCCTGCTTCGTGGTCGCCGACGAGATCACCGTGGTCACCCGCTCCGCCGCCACCCCCGACGCCCCGGCGATCGAGTGGCGCGGCAGCTCCGACGGCAGCTACACCATCCGCACCCTGCCCGCCTCGGCCAAGCCCGAGCCCGGCACCACCGTCACGCTGGCCCCGCGCGCCGACGCCGCCGAGTGGACCCGCCCCGGCCGGGTCGTCAGCCTCGCCCGGGACTTCGGCAGCCTGCTGCGCCACGACGTCACCGTGATCGACGGCAACGGCACCGAGCACCGGATCAACCGCACCCCGCCGTGGGCCGAGCGCCACGCCTCGCCGATCGCCCGGCGCGACGCCCTCACCGAGTACTGCCGCGCGGCCTTCGACTTCACCCCGCTCGACACCATCGAGCTGGACCTGCCGCTGGTCGGCCTGCGCGGCGTCGCGTACGTCCTGCCGGACGCCGCCCCGCCCTCGCGCCGCAACGGCCACCGGGTGCACCTCAAGGGCATGCTGCTCTCCGACCAGGCCGACGAACTGCTGCCGGACTGGGCGTTCTTCGTCCGCTGCGTCGTCGACACCGACGGGCTGCGCCCCACCGCGTCCCGCGAGGGCCTGTACGCCGACGAGACGCTGGCCGCCGTCCGTGACGCGCTCGGCGCCCGGATCCGCGACTGGCTGACCGGCCTGTCCGCGAGCGACCCCGCCCTGCTGCACCGCTTCCTGTCCGTCCACCACCTGGCCGTCAAGGAACTCGCCCGCTACGACGACGAGTTGCTGCGGATGATGCTGCCCTGGCTGCCGTTCGAGACCACCGACGGCAACGTCACCCTGGACGAGTTCACCCGCAGCCACCCGGTGGTGCTGGTGACCCGCACGGTCGAGGAGTTCCGGCAGGTCGCCCCGATCGCCGGCGCGGCCGGACTCGGCGTGGTCAACGGCGGCTACACCTACGACCACGACCTGGTGCACCGGCTGCCCGAGATCCGCCCCGGGGTCTCCGTCTCCGACCTCGACCCGGGCACCGTCACCGCGCACCTGGACACCGTCGACCCGGCCGCCGAACTGGCCGCCAACGCCTTCCTGGCGATCGCCCGCGAGGTGGTCGGCCGGTTCGACTGCGACGTCGCGCTGCGCAGCTTCCACCCGACCAACGCGCCGGCCCTGCTGCTCGACAACCGGGAGGCCAGGCACGAGCGCACCCGCGCCGAACTCGCCGACGAGGCCGACGGGTTGTGGGCCGACATCCTCGGCTCGCTGCGCGCCGAGGCGCCCCGCGCCCAGCTGGTGCTCAACCACCTCAATCCGCTGGTGCGCCGCGCCGCCACCGTCACCAGCCGCGAGCTGGCCGTCACCGCCGTCGAGGCGCTGTACGGGCAGGCCGTGCTGATGACCCGCCGTCCGCTCAAGGCCAGCGAGTCCGCCCTGCTCAACCGCTCGTTCATCAGCCTGCTCGACCACGCGATGCTCGGCCACGAGGCGGCCGGCGCGGCGGGCTCCCCCGGTGGCGAGAAGTCCGGTGGCGAGAAGTCCGACGGCGAGAAGGAGGCGTGATGCTGGACACCCCCGACGCGGTGATGGCCGCGCTGCGCGAGAACGACGCCCGCCCGTACGGCCGCACCAGGACCGTCACCGCCGAGGAACTCGTCGACGCCGCCGAGCAGTTCGAGGACACCGGGGTCCGCTCGATGGCCCTGCTGGAACTGATGGAGGCCTACGAGTACGACGGCGAGCGCAGCAAGAGCCCGGTCGTCTTCGCCCGCATCCTCAAGCTCTGGGACACCGACCCGGACGGCTTCGGCGAATGGGCCCGGCACCAGGTGCTCTGGCGCTTCAAGTGGGTCGCCGACGCGCTCAAGGACACCCCGGACGTCCCGCTCACGGCGATCCGGCGCTGGCACACCGAGCTGCGCGACCGCTACCGCGCGGCCGGCCACGACCTCCAGCCCTACTACGCCCAGCGCTACCACCTGGCCGTGCAGACCGGCATCGGGGTGCAGGACGCCTACGAGCTGTGGGCGGCGCGCCGGCGCTCCGAGCTGAGCGACTGCCACGCCTGCGAGACCCGCGCCCGCGCCCGGCACTTCATCGCCGCCGGGGACGACGCCCGGGCGCTGGAGGTGCTCGCCCCGGTGCTGGACGGCCGCAGCGGCTGCGAGCAGGAGCCCCACCTCAGCCAGGCCACCGCGCTGCTCGCCCAGCTGCGCCAGGGCCGGCTGGACGAGGCCGTCTCCGGCCACCTCGCCGGCTACCGCAACTCCCGCGGCAAGGCCTCGATGCTGAGCGCCCTCGGCCTGCACATCGAGTTCTGCGCGCTGTCCGGCAACGAGCCGCGCGGCCTGGAGCTGCTCGCCGAGAACCGCGGCCTGTTCGCCGTCACGGGGGACCCGGCGGCCCTGCTGGACTTCCTGACCGGCGTCGAGGTGCTGCTCGGCCGGCTCGCCCGGACCGGCCACGGCGACCTGGCGGTCAGCGGCCCGGCCGGCACCACCTGGACGGTGGACTCCCTGCTCGCCCACGTGCGCACCGAGGCCGGCGCCCTGGCCGCCCGCTTCGACGCCCGCAACGGCACCGACGCGGTCGGCGCCGGGCGGCGCGCCCGGCTGGCCGCCGAGCCGCTGCTCGCCGAGCCGCTGGCGCTGGGCGTGCGGGCCGCCGCGGCGCCCGGGCTGTCCGCCGCCCCGGCCGTCGCCCCCGCGCCGCGCCGGGCGGTCGAGCCGGAGCCGGAGGACTTCACCGCCCTGGTGCTGCGCGCCCGCGAGCTGGAGGTGCTCGGCCACCCGGACTCCGACCGGCTGTGGAAGCGGGTCGCCGAGCGCGTCGAGGCCGCGGACTTCGTCCATCCGGAGAGCGCCGAGCTGGGCGGCCCCGAGCGACTGCGCGCCGAACTCGCCGAGCAGCGCGCCCACGAGGCGCTCCAGCGCGACGCGTACGCCGAGGGCAAGGCCGGACTGCTGGCCGCCGCCGACCTGTTCGAGGAGGCGGGGCTGGCCGGGCCGGCGCTGATGTGCCGCACCCGGACCCTGATCGCGGACCTGGACGAGAGCGACGGCGACGGCGACGTCAAGGGTGACGGCGACGGCGACGTCAAGGGTGACGGGGGCGGCGACGGCGAGGGCAGCGGCGCCCGGAGGCCCGACTGGGCGGCGCTCGACGCGGCGCTCGTCCGGGCCGAGGAGCTGCGCGCCCACGGCGAACTGACCGACGACGACTACCTGATCGTGCTGCAGACCCGCGCCTACGCCGCCCACCACGACCTGGTCGAGACGCTGCCCGAGCCCGCCGCCGAGGTGGCCGAGCGCTTCGAGGCGGCCGTCGGGGCGTACCGGCGGGCGGCCGTGGAGCTCGGCTCCGAGCGGCGGGCCGCCACCTCCCGGCAGTACACCGCGGACGCCGCCGCCCGGGCGGGCCGGCTGGCCGAGGCGGAGACCGAACTGCGGGAGGTGCTCGCCCAGTTGGACGCCGCCGAGCTGCCCTGGCACACCCCGCGGGTGCTCGGCCTGTTGGGCCAGGTGCTGCTGCAGGGCGACGAGCCCGGCCAGGCGGTCGAGGTGTTCCACCGGGCGCTGGCCGAGGCCGTCCGCTGGGGCGACGACTCCTACCCGTTCGCGCCGACGTACATGATGCTCGGTCACTCGTGCCTCCGGGTGGGCGACCTCGGCGGCGCGGTCCGCGCGCTGTCGGAGGCGGCCGCACGCTACGACCGCAAGGGCGCCGAGGCGGTCGAGGAGGCCGCCCAGGTGCGCCTGCAGCTGGCCGACGTGCTGCGCGACACCGGCCGGGCGGCGGACGCGGTGGCCGTGCTGGAGTCGGTGCTGCTGGACGCGTCGGCGGCCCGGCTGGACGGCCGGATGCTCGCCCAGGCCCGGCTGGACCTCGCCCGGGGCCTGTCCGAGCTGGAGGAGTACCGGGACGCCGCCGAGGAGTACCTGCGGCTGGCCGACCAGGTGGCCGGCTGGGAGGAGCAGGAGACCCACACCATGGTCGCCTGCGAGGCCACCGTGGCGCTCGCCCGGGCCGAGCGCTGGGACGCCGCCGACGCGGCACTGGCCCGGGCCCGCGAGGCTCACGGCAAGGCCCCCCAGGTGGACCAACTGGCCGCCACCCTACGGGAGTTGGTTCGTCTGACGACGCGGGCGAAGGGCGCGGAGGGGTTGCAGGCCGCGCTTGCCCTGCTGGCCGAGGCGGACGCGCTCGGCGAGGCCGCCGAGCGGGCCGGCATGGAGTACAACTCCTGGTACCTGCGCGGTGGTTCGCACTACGAGCGGGCACGCGCGCTGGCCGTCGCCGGGCGGCACGAGGAGGCGCTGGCCGAGGTCGAGCGGGCCATCCCGGAGTACGAGGCGGGCGGCGGGCAGGCCGAGTCGCCGCGGGCGGAGGCCGTCCGGCTGGCCGCGCTGATCGAGGGCAGTGACCTCGGCCGCACGGACGCGGCGGTGGCCCGGCTGACGGCCGGCATCGCGCGCTGCGAGGCGGCCGGTCTGTCGGAGGCCGCGGAGATCCTGGCGGACCTGCGGGAGCAGTTCGCGGGCGAGTGACGCCCCGCGTCCTGGGGGGGGGGGGGGGGGGGGGGGGGGGCCCCCCCCCCCATCACCCTTGTCCTCCAAGGCCCCGCATGACACCCCAAAACACCCCCCCCCCACCTCCCACCCCCCATCGCCCCCCCACCAAT